>NZ_JBDGLE010000003.1:0-426450 GCF_057655995.1 Brevundimonas sp. Soil_N_31 | reverse complement strand
TTGCCAACCCAACCAATCTCTACCCAGATCAACCTCGGACTCTTGTTATGGCTGGATGAGAAACGGGGGGCACGTCAGAACGCAACGACACGGCTGCCGCTCACTCGTCATGCGTATGCGTAAGATTCGTGCCGCCGCGCTTCTGGCGACCGTCGCAGCGCCAGTGCACGGAACCACCTCGCCCTACTATACGCTTGAAGCGGTCGGCAGCTGCCCCGGCGGCTACTGGTGAATCTGTTGCGGAGGCGGTTCTGCGTCGCCTCCGCAAGCTTTCCAGCTACAACGGCAGGACCGAAGTGTCCTTCACCTCTTCCATCACCGCATAGGTGCGGGTTTCACGCACGCCCGGCATGGTGATCAGGGTATCGGCCAGGAAGACGCGATAGGCGGCCATGTCCTTCATCCGCACCTTGACCAGATAGTCGAAACCGCCAGCCACCATATGGCACTCCAGCACCTCGGGCGAGCGGCGGATGCGATCGGCGAACTGATCGAAAATGTCCGAGGTCGTGCGGTCAAGCAGCACCTCGATGAAGATCAACAGCTCCCGCTCGGCGAACTTCGGGTCAATCAACGCCGTATAGCCGATGATCACCCCTCGTTCGCGCAGGCGCCGCACCCGCTCGAAGCAGGATGACGCCGACATATTGCATGCCGACGCCAGATCCTGGTTCGTGATCCGCCCGTCCTGTTGCAGCACCCTCAGAATGCGGCGATCCGCATCGTCCAACTTGTAATCCGCTGCGCTCATGCGCGGCTCCCCCTTACGCATTTACCTACTCCGAACTGTGTCAAACCGCCTGCTGATCCGCAATGGATCAGCAGGCGGCGGGACCGGCGACCTGGGAGGAAAACCGCCGGTCGAAAACAACGCCTCTTACGCGTCCTCGGGCTTTACTCTGCTCGGCGAGCGGCGGCGGCCTGCTTGCTCTCGGCGATGAAGGCTTCCATCTCGGCGGTCATGGCCGGAATGGTGGCGACGCCCAGGGCCAACAGGTGATCATGGAAGGCCTTGATGTCGAAATCCGCCCCCAGTTCCGCCTCCGCCTGACGACGCAGACGCACGATCTCGATCTCGCCCAGCTTGTAAGCCAAAGCCTGCCCCGGCCAGGTGATGTAGCGGTCGATCTCCGTCCCGACTTCATGATCAGACAGGGCCGTATTCTCGCTCAGGAAAGCGATCGCCTGATCGCGGGTCCAGCCCTTGGAATGCAGGCCGGTGTCGATCACCAGCCGCGCCGCTCGCCACATCTCGTAATTCAGGCGGCCGAAGTCCTCATAGGCGTCTTCGTAGATGCCCATCTCGACAGCCAGCTTTTCAGTGTACAGGGCCCACCCCTCGCCAAAGGCCGAGATGCCCGCCTGCGAGCGCCACTCCGGCAGCTTGGCGTGCTCGCGACGCAGGACGCCATGCCAGGCGTGGCCGGGATTGCACTCGTGCACCGTCAACGCCGGGATATTGTAGCGCGGTCGCGACGGCAGATCATAGGTGTTCAGCAGGCACGTCCCATTACCGCCCCGTCCAGCAGTATAGAAAGGTGCGATGGCGTCCGGCACCGGCACCAGACTGAAGGTGTCGCGGGGCTTCAGGTTGAAGTACTGCCCCATCTTGCCGTCGACCTTCTTGATCACCCAGGCGCCGTGCCACAGCAAATGCTCGGGCTTTTCATACTGGAATTGAGGATCGGTCTTCAGGAAGGTGATGAACTGCGCAAAATCACCCGTGTAGCCCGTGCTGCGCATCACCGCTTCCATCTCGGCGCGGATGCGCGCGACTTCGGCGCGGCCAATCTGGTGGATCTGATCCGGCGTCAGGTTGACGCTCGTGTATTGGCGGATTTGCGTCTGATAGAAGTCGTCGCCGTTCGGCAGGCGGTTGGCGCCCAGGGTGTCTCGCGCGCCCGGCACATATTCATCGCGGATGAAGCTCAGCAAGGTGCGGTGCGCCGGCACGACCTGCTGCTGGATCACCTGGACGGCTGACGCGCGCAGGCGCCGCCGGTCTGTTTCCGAGATCCCCGGCGGCATGTCGATGAAGGGCTTGTAGAGCGGATTGGCCTGCGGGCTCGTCGGCTCGGTCACCGCCAGGATCGACACGTCCCGCCCGACCAGGGAGGCCTTGGGCTGGGTGAAGCCGCGCGCCAGACCGGCCCGCATGTTGACGATCTGCTGATCGAAGTAGCGCGGCGTGTCGCGCAGTTGCGACAGATAGCGCTCATAGTCCTCCACCGAAGTGAAGGTCTGGTTGGCCATGCCCGAGATCGACGACCAGAAGGAACTGTCAGAATTGAAGGGCATCTCGTACAGGCGATGCCGCCCGTCATCGACGTAGTTGTCGATCTGATGCCTATAGACCGCGTAGTTGGTGCGCTCGGACGGCGACAGTTGATCCAGGGAGATGGCGTTCAGCCGGTTCTGGATATCGGTCCAATAGGCCAGGCGACGCTGCTGGGTCGCGGCACTGACGTCCGGCAGGTTGGACGGCTTGGAGGCGCGCGACGGCATCTCCTTCTGACGCCAGGCGTATTCCTCTTCAGCGATGGCGCGGAACTGGGCGTCCACGGCGGCGGCGCTCGTCGCCGAAGCCGACGCGGGCGCCGAGGCGACGGCCGTCGCCGGCAGGGCGGCGAAAGCCATCACGCCCACGGCGGCGGCGATGGCGCTGTACGCGGTCAGGGTCTTCAACTGCATTCTCCCCCAATAAATCATGCGGACGCCCGCAGGCCGCCCAGAGCGAGAAGCCGCCCGTGACCGGACGGCTTCCCTATTCGGATCAGAACCGGGCGTTCACGCCAATGTAGGCATAGCGGCCCAGGTTGTTGTAGATGCTTCCGTTGAATCCGGTGTTCAGCGAGGTGCCGGTCCAGGTGAACGGCGTCTGCGGCGGTTCTTCATTGGTGAAGTTGTTCACCCCCGCGAAGACCGAATACTTGTCGAAGCGATATTCAGCGCGCAGGTCGTGGGTGATCCACGACGGCGCCTTGTAAGGCTCATAGGCGCCCGCCGGATCCTGGTTGCTGCGGACCATGCTGCCCAGATACTGGTTGGCGTAAGACAGCGAGACCCGATCATAGTCCCAGGTGACGCGGAAGTTCATGCGACGCTTGGGATTGGGCAGTTCGCCCGCCTGCTCGTCCCGCACGCTGGCGTCGCCCGGAACCGGGTCGTAGGTCAGCTCGTCCAGGAAGCCGGCCGCCGCATTGAATGACAGCGAGCCATAGTCCGGCAGCCCCAGCTTAGCCAGGTCGGTGCGATAGGACGCGGTCACGTCCCAGCCCGAGTTGGTGTACTCGGCCACATTCAGCACCTGGTTCAGAACGCGGGTGATGTTGCCGTCCGAACCCCGCGATACGCTAGCGCAGAACGGGTTGCTCAGGCTCGGGCTGTCGACGCAGTTGTTGATGATGTTGCGCCAGCCCAGCGAGGCGATCACGTCGCTGATCTCGATCTCATAGCGGTCGATCGTCAGGGCCAAGCCCGGCAGGAACGACGGCGTCAGCACCACGCCCATCGTCAGGGTCTCGCCCTCTTCCGGGTTCAGATCGGGGTTGCCTTGACTGACCACAGGCCGTGTCGCGGTCGACTGTACGAAGTTCGGGCTCAGCCCCAGCGCCGCGCAGTTCGCCTTGCGATTGGCCGAGGCGTTGCCCAGGTTCAGGCGCGTCGCGTCGCAGGGATCCTCGATTTGACTGTAGCCTTCGCTGCCGCCGCCAAACAGTTCGTTGATGTTGGGCGAGCGCACCGCCTTGGCGTAGTTGCCGCGGAAACGGATGTCGCGGTTGACCGTCCATTCCAGACCCAGGCCATAGCTGCTGTCGCCGCCCGTGGTGGTGTAGTCCTGGTAGCGATAGGCCGCCGTCAGATCCAGGTACTGCACGAACGGGACATCGGCCAGCAGCGGTAGGTTGATCTCGCCGAAGATCTCCTTGGACTCATAGCGCCCTTCAGTGATCTGCTGGGCGTTCTGGAAGATCAGCCCCTTCTGCGAACGTTCGTCCGGCACTGAACGAGCGTATTCCTTGCGCCACTCGACGCCCGCCGCAAAGGCGACCGGCAGGCTGGTCCCGCTGAACAGCGACGGATAGGAGAACAGCTCCCCGTTGACGCTGGCCACCGCGTTCCACTGGCGCGTCACGTCGTCCCGGACGGTGTGGATATAGGAGTAGTCGATCGCCTCCTGCGAGGCGATTCCGGCCCCGAACAGGTTCAGCGGCTGACAGCCCCGGGCCCGCGCATCTTCGCTGCGACAGACGATCTGGCCGTTCAGATTGATCGCATCGATCGACTCGTAGAACTCCTTTTGCAGTCGATCGAAGTTGGTGAACTGCGACTCGGTCTGGCCGTAGTTGACGTAGGCTTCGAACCGCCAGCCATTGCTGAAGGCTCCGTCGATCCCGGTCACGAAGCGGGTGGTGTCATACACGCTCTCATAGGTGCGGATGCCGAAGTCGCGGTCGTTGCGGGTAATGTCGAAGCGCGCGACCCCGGCGGCGGTCAGCATGGCCCTCAGATCGCTGGGCAGGAAGGCGTTGTCGGCCTGGATGCGATAGGCGTTGCCCGTCACCAACTTGCTGCCGTCCACGTCGCCGGCGAAGGTGCCGTTCTCGCGCTGGCTGGTCGCCTCGGTGTGGAAATACTTGCCCTCGGCGAACAGGTTCAGCTCGCTGATGAAATCGCCCGACGGCTGGAACTGGTGGCGCAGCTGCAGCTCGCCGCCGTAGCGCTCGACCGGAGTACGCAGGGCGTCTTCGCGGAACTTGAATCCATCGCCGCCGATCGAGACCTTCTGCGGGCGACCCGCGCCGTCGACCACCACCTGGCCGCGATCGAAGGGAACCAGCTTGCCATCGGGCGTGAAGGTCAGGCTGTAGGCCGCATTGCCGCCGATCGGAGTGACGATCACCGGGGTGAAGCTGTCGTTGGTGATGTTGGTATAAACGTCCCGCGCCATGATGAAGGACGGCAAGCCGTCGTCCGGGCTCTTCTTGTTCGGGTTCGGGATGTAGGCCAGGCCGCTCATCGCGTAATCGCGTTCGTGGCGGTACAGACCCTCGGTCTGGTCGTAGGTGGCGGCGGCCATGATGTTGGTGCGGCCGTCGTTGAAGTTCCGCCCCACTGCGATCGAGCCGTAATAGGTGTTCGGGCCGTCGGCCGAACCGTACTGGGCCTGCGCGGCGATACCGTCGAAGTCCTGCTTGGTGATGAAGTTGACCACCCCGGCCACGGCGTCGGCGCCGTACACCGCCGACGAGCCCCCCGTCACCGTATCGACGCGGGCGATGGTGGTCTTGGAGATGGTGTTGACGTCCACGGCGCTGGTGCCGCTGGACCCGGCCACGTGACGACGGCCGTTGACCAGCACCAGCGTTCGGCTGGAGCCCAGATTGCGCAGGTTCAGCGTCGCCAGGCCCTGGCCCGCGACCGTATTGGTCGTGCTGGACGCCGAACTGCCGAGGCCGACCTGCGGCTGGCGGGCCATGGCGTCGATCAGGTTGGTGACGCCGATGTTCTCGATTTCCTGAGCGTCGACGACGTTGACCGGGGTCGACGCCTCGACGTTCGGACGCCGGATGCGCGAGCCGGTCACCACGATGTCGGCGACGGCGCTGGCTTCCGGTTCCGGGGCCGGGACTTCGGATTGCGCCCGGGCGGGCTGGGCGGCGGCGGCCGTGACGGCCAGACCGGCGATCATCGTGCCGGTCTTCAGGTACGCAGACAGTCTCATTGGATCACCCCTCGTTTTTCTGATCTGAATCACAGGCGCGCCGTCCCCATTCGACCTCGCCTGCGTCGTCTGTTGCGGATCAGCGCCCTCCTTGCGCCTCCCCTCGTTCGGCTTTTTGCCGATCGACCATCGCCCGCACGTCGGCCAACAAGGCCGGCGCGTCGTAGGCGACCCCACGCGCCACCGTCCAACGCACGCCGCCGACCGTCTCGATGCGGTTCTCGGGGCTCAGGCGCTCATGTCCGGTGCCATACAAGGTCTTGAAATTCGCCAGCGGATTCTCGGTCGTGATGACCAGATCCGCGCTCATGCCCGGCCGCACGACGCCGAAGGTCGGCGCCTTGCCGGTCGGCTCAGCCAGGGTCGTCGCCCCGTCCATCGTCGCGGCGCGCACGATCTCCAGCGGGTGGAAGCCCGCCTCCTGCAACAGCTCCAGTTCTTCGATGTAGCCGAAGCCGTACAGCTTCCAGATGAAGCCCGAGTCCGAGCCCACCGTCACCCGGCCGCCGACCTTCTTGTAGTCGTTCACCAGCCGCATGAACCGCTCGTAGAAGCGGCGCCACGCCACCTCGTTCGACGTCGTCCAATCGAAGAAGTAGCTGCCGTGATTGTCGCGCGTGGACTGGAAATAGTCCGCCAGCGCCGGAAGCGTATAGGTCTGGTGCCAGGGCGCATTGCGCGCCCGCATCAGATCGCGCGATGCTGCATAGATGGTCATCGTCGGATCGAAGACGACCCCCGCCTTCTTCTGCGCCTCCAGATAGGCGTACCATTCCGCCGAACCCGGCTCGACCTCGTCCCAGATCTCGGCCGCCTCGCCGAAGCGCTTCTGCTCGTCGTAGAAGTTGTAGTCGGTCGGATAATCCTGGATCGTCCGCCCGCCCAGCAGCGACTCGAAGTGGCCGTAGAAGTGGGTGATGGTCCCCAGGCCCGCCGCCGCCAGTTGTTCGGCGTTCAACTGGGCCACGCCCGGCTGGGCGATGTGGGCGACCGTGCCCATTTGGTTCTTCTTGGCCTCGTCGATGGCGGCCAGGACCACCTCGGGCGTCTCGTCGCCGCGCAGGAAGAATTTGATCCCGTCCACGCCGTTGGCCGCACCCCAGCGCACCCACTCGCGCGCCATTTCGGGGTTGCGGATACGGCCGCGCGACCAGCCCGACCCGAGGGTCTGGTAGTTGTAGATACGCGGCGCGACGATCTCGCCGCGCGCCGAACGGGCCTTTTCCGACACGGCGATGTCGTGCGGCGCCAGGCTGACGCCGCGCACGGTCGTCACGCCGTGCGCCAGCCACAGTTTGTACACGTACTCCAGATCCGGCGCCTTCTGCGGGCTGCCGCCATGGGCATGGGCGTCGACGAAGCCGGGCATGACGTACATGCCGCGCGCGTCGATCTCATGCGTGGCGTTCAGCGGCGGGCGGCCTTCACGCTCGGGCAGGCCCGGCCAGCCCGCCTGGATAATGTCGGTGATCTTGTCGTTCTCGATGACGATGTCGACCGGCCCCATGGGCGGGGCGCCCGTGCCGTCGATCAGCATGGCGCCGCGCACCACCATCAGCGGATAGGGACCATAGCCCTCGTCGGCGCGTCTCGGCGGCGCGGGGTTCAGCGTGGCCCGCGCCGACGCCGCCTGCGCTTGAGCCTGAGCCGACACCGCGTTCGGCGTCCCCGCCGCAAGCAGCAGCGCAACCGCACACGCCGCGCCGGCGCCCTTGAAGACAGACTTCTCCCCAAACATCGTCCGCAAGCCGCAATCCCTCCCAAGATCGAGGGCCATCGGCCCTGCAAGCGTTTGCCCGGCCCCTCAGCCGTTCCCCAATTCGCTAGCACTGCATCGAAGACAGAAGTTTCGGATATTATCCAAACGACGGAATAAAATTCACACCAATCACCAAAACCGATCACCATCTTCGAAATGTAGAAATTCGGCCCAGCCCTACAACAGAAGCGTTGTTTCTGCGGCAAATCTGAATTTATGATCCAGTGATAGGGATTGAATACGGCCCAATCGGGTCGTTTTTTCTGTTGCGGCTCAGCTTACCAAGGTAGGTTGTGGGCCAAAAATGCTACGGAAAAACGCCGTTATACCGAATATTTTTACTTCGCCATCGAAGACTACCGGGGGAGACGCATGAGTTTCGTGACACGCCGCAAGGCCCTGCCTGTGCTGGGAGGCGCGCCCAAGGCGAACGGGCTCAAGCCCACCCTGTCCTGGCCGCACCTGGTCGCCCTGGGCGTCGGCGCCATTGTCGGCACCGGCATCTACACCCTGATCGGCGTCGGGGCTGAGCGGGCCGGACCGGCGGTCATGCTGGCCTTCGTCATCGCCGGGATCGTTTGCGTCTGCGCCGCCCTGGCCTACGCCGAGCTGGCGACCATGATCCCGGAGTCGGGCTCGGCCTACACCTACTCCTACACCACCCTGGGCGAGGGCGCGGCCTGGATGGTCGGCTGGAGCCTGATCCTGGAATACACCGTCGTCTGTTCGGCCGTGGCCGTGGGCTGGGCGGGCTATTTCTCGGGCATGATGGAGGGCATCGGCATGGGCCTGCCCGCCATGCTGACCTCGGCCCCGTCGCAGGGCGGCATCGTCAACCTGCCCGCCGTCATCATCGTCGCCGCCGTGGCGGGTCTTCTGGTCGCCGGCACCAAGGAGAGCGCCTCGATCAACGCCGTGCTGGTGGTGGTCAAGATCGCCGCCCTGATCGCCTTCGTGGCGATCGCCCTGCCCCACTTCAACCCTGCCAACCTCAAGCCCTTCATGCCCTACGGCTTCTCGCACGGCATCGGCGCCGAGATGGGCGTCATGGCGGCGGCGGCCATCATCTTCTTCGCCTTCTACGGCTTCGACGCCGTAGCCACGGCGGCGGAAGAGACCCGCAATCCCGCCCGCGACCTGACCATCGGCATCATCGGTTCGATGGTGGCCTGCGTCGCCATCTACATGGCCGTGGCCATCGCCGCCCTGGGCGCCATGCCCTTCACCGACTTCATGAAGTCGCCCGAGCCCCTGTCCCACATCATCCGCACCGTCGGGTCCGACCTGTGGGCCACCCTGATCGCGGGCGCGGCGGTCGTCGCCCTGCCCACCGTCATCCTGGCCTTCATGTTCGGCCAGAGCCGCATCTTCTTCGTCATGGCCCGCGACGGCCTGCTGCCGCGCAGCCTGGCCCATGTGTCCGAGCGTTCGGGCGGGCCGGTGCGCGTGACGGCGGGTACGGCGGTGCTGATGGCGATCATCGCCGGTTTCATCCCGCTGGGCGATCTGGCCGCCCTGGCCAACGCCGGAACGCTGGTGGCCTTCGCCTCGGTCGGCCTGTGCCTGATCGTGCTGCGCCGCCGCGAACCGGGCCGTCCGCGCGTCTTCCGCGCCCCGGTGTGGTGGCTGGTCGGGCCGGTGGCCATCGCCGGCTGCGTCTATCTGTTCTTCAGCCTGCCGGCCTCGACCCAGATCAACTTCGTCATCTGGAACGTGATCGGGGTGGCGGTCTATCTGCTGTACAGCCGTCGCAACAGCCTGCTGAACGGCTAGGAAAAGAAGGGCGCCGAGACTGACCTCGGCGCCCTTTTCAATTCGTCAGCGCGTCGCCTCCGGCCGCGCCTTCTTGCGCAGCCACATGGCCGCATCGGCTTCGGACAGCCAGACCTCCGCGTCCGTCTGACCGGCGAATGCGCGCACGCCGAACGAGCCGCCCAGCGCCACCCGCCTCTCATCCCAGATAAAGCCTTCGCTCTGCAGCGCCTCGCTCAGCCGCCGCGCCTTCTCGCGCCCTTCCTCGGCGCCGGCGTTCATCAGCAACACGGTGAACTCGTCCCCGCCCATGCGGCCGACGGCGTCGGATTCGCGCACGTTCGCCAGCAACAGCTCGGCCACGGCGATCAAAGCCGCGTCTCCCGCCGCATGGCCCAGGCCGTCGTTGATTCCCTTGAACCCATCCAGATCGAGATACAGCAGCGCCGCCTCGACTCCGTGGCGGCGGCAATAGGCCAGGTTGCGCGTCAGCACCGTCATGAAGCCGCGCCGATTCAGCGCGGGGGTCAGCACGTCGTGGTCCGCCAGAGCCTCGGCTCGCTCGGCCCGTTCGGTCAGGGCCGCCACCTCGGCGTGCAGGCGCGCGATCTCGGCGCGCAGTTCCGCATCGTCGCCCGCAGAGGTCGTCTGTTCGGCCAGGTGGTTCAAGGCGGGCTCCGGCGTCGCATTTCCGGCCGACTCAAGGCCCCGCGACGCGCCGGAGTCTAGCGTCCTCGGTTGCGGGCGCAACGCGGGTGCTGTAACGGGCCGCTTTCCGCTTGGGGAGCCTTTGCGCATGACCGCCTCCACGCCGCCGGCCACGACGCCACCTGTCGCCATCATCATGGGCAGCCGCTCCGACTGGCCCACGATGAAGCTGGCCGCCGACCGTCTGGATCAGCTGGGCGTCGCCTGGGAGGCCAAGGTCGTCAGCGCCCACCGCACGCCCCAGCGCCTCTATGACTTCGCCACGACGGCTAAGACGAACGGCTTCAAGGTCATCATCGCCGGCGCCGGAGGCGCGGCCCACCTGCCCGGCATGGCTGCGTCGATGACCGATCTGCCGGTGCTGGGCGTGCCGGTACAGTCCAAGGCGCTGAAGGGCCTCGATTCCCTGCTGTCCATCGTCCAGATGCCCGGCGGCGTGCCCGTCGCCACCCTGGCCATCGGCGAGGCGGGCGCCGCCAACGCGGGAATTCTGGCGGCGCAGATCCTGGCCCTGTCCGATCCCGCCCTGGCCGAGCGCCTGTCGGCCTTCCGCGCCGCCCAGACCGAATCCGTCGCCGAAAGCGTCGAAGACTGATGCCCGATCTTCCCCTGCCTCCCGGTTCGACCCTCGGCATTCTCGGCGGGGGCCAGTTGGGCCGGATGCTGAGCCAGGCCGCCTCACGCCTGGGCTTCGACGTGGTGATCCTCGATCCCCAGCCCGACAGCCCCGCCGCCCGCGTCTCGCGCGCCCAGATCACCGCCCCCTATGACGATCCTGACGCCCTACAGGCGCTGGGCCGCCTGTGCGACGTCGTCACCTTCGAGTTCGAGAACGTCCCCGCCGCCTCGGTCGAGACCCTGGCCGAAGCGGGCGCCCTGGTCGCGCCGGGACCGACGGCGTTGGCCGTGGCCCAGGACCGGGTAGACGAGAAGACCTATCTCAACGCCGTCGGCGCCCCGACCGTGGCCTTCGCCGCCGTGACGACGCTGGATGACCTCACCAACGCCATCGCCGCGCTTGGCCTGCCCGCCCTGCTGAAGACCCGGCGCGAGGGCTATGACGGCAAGGGCCAGGTGTGGATCCGCGACGCCGCCGACGCCGAGGCCGCCTTCGACGCCATCGGCCGCCGCCCCGCCGTGCTGGAGGCCGCCGCCGTCTTCCAGCGCGAGCTGTCTGTCATCGCCGCGCGAGGCCGCGACGGCGCGGTCGCCGTCTATCCTCTGGGCGAGAACGTCCACAAGAACGGCGTGCTGAAGACCACCACCGCCCCCGCCGCCGTGGACACGGCCACGCAAGGCCGCGCCGAAGCGATCGCCGCCGCCGTTCTGGACGGCCTCGACTACATCGGCGTCATGGGCATCGAACTGTTCGACATGGGAAACAGCGAACTGCTGGTGAACGAGGTCGCCCCGCGCGTTCACAACACCGGCCACTGGACCCAGGACGGCTGCGTCTGCGACCAGTTCGAACAGCACATCCGCGCCGTCGTCGGCTGGCCTCTGGGCCCGACGCAAGCCCACGCCCGCGTCGAGATGACCAATCTGCTGGGCGACGAGGTCGAGCAATGGCGCGCACTGGCCGCCGAGCCGAACGCCCGCCTGCATCTCTACGGCAAGCACGACGCCCGGCCGGGCCGCAAGATGGCCCACATCAACCGCATCCTTTAACCCTCTCCCCGCCTTCCCTCTCCCAATGGGAGAGGGTCATCAGGCCTTGGCGCCGTATCTAAGCCGCCCCAGCACATCCGTGATCGTGCGCACCGGCGCGTCGAAGTCCTTGCCCGCCTTCCACTTCTCGAACGCCATGACGTTGTCGATGCGGCGGGCGACGAAGCCTTCCGCCGCCTCGCGTCCGTCGAACCAGCGCATGGTCAGGGCGGGAATCAGGATGCCGCCCAGAATCGCCCGCTTGGAGTAGTGATTCTGGTCCGTCGCCGTATCCCCGGCCCAGCGCCACAGGTGATCCGCCGTCTCCCACGCCAGCTTGAAGCCCAGGTCGACGTTGGTCGGCAGGCTGAGAAAGCCTGCACAGCGTTTGGCCGCCTCGATATCCTGCGCCCCCGCCTCCATCCGCGCCGAGACGGCGGCGGCGATTCGTTCGCGAATCTTCATCGTGGCCGCAGGCGTGGCCTCCAGAGCTTTCAGAGCCCGCGCGTCGTGGCGACGCGACAGCAGGACCGCCAGATCGCGCGGGCCGTTCGGTAGCAGCAGTTCCTGGTCGCCCAGCGACAGGCCGCATGCCTCGCACGCGGCGCGCGTCAGGCGCGCGTTCCAGCCCAGCGCGGGCGCGCGTTCTATGGCCGCGTCCAGAACGGCCTGTTCAGTGCGGTCGGCCCAATCGCCCTTCGGAGCAGTCTCGGCTGTCTCGGTCATGGGCGGCACGATACGCCCATCCGGCGGGCGTTTCGAGCCATCACGATTAGGCGCGACGATCTGGACACGCCCCCCCCGATCATGTATCAGCGCGCCTTCACTTGGGAGGCCTCCTCTCGAGCGTGGTTTTGTTTTGTCTGCCCGTCTCCCTTGGAAAGGACGCGGCGGGCGGCCAAAGGAGAGAGACCCCTGGTTCAGATTTTTGTCCGCGACAACAATGTCGATCAGGCGCTGAAAGCCCTGAAGAAGAAGATGCAGCGCGAAGGCAGCTTCCGCGAAATGAAGCGTCACGTGCACTTTGAAAAGCCGTCGGAAAAGCGCGCTCGCCAGAAGGCTGAAGCCGTCCGTCGCGCCCGCAAGCTGGCCCGCAAGCGCGCCCAGCGCGAAGGCCTGCTGCCGGCTCCGAAGGGTCGCGGTCGCTAAGACCCGCTGACGCCTGAAAGATCAAAGGCCGCCCCGGATCGCCGGGGCGGCCTTTTTCTTTGTGCATTTTGTCTCCGCTCACCCCGGCGGAAGCCGGGGCCCAGTGAGAGCGCCTGTCTGAGGCCTATTCATTGATCGCAGCGCGTTGAAGCCAAAGCACTGGATCCCGGCTTCCGCCGGGATGAGCGGGAGAGAGGCAAGCCTCCCTCCCCTTAGCTTCACCGGCCCGTGACGGCGCCCATGAAGCTCTTCCAGCTCAGCTTCACATCCGACAGGGCGCCGGCGCGGAAGGCGCGGCCCGCCGCCCAGATCATCAGGGCCGCGAACAGGAACATGCCGATCAGGCCGCCGATGATCTCGATCAGGGGCGGTCCGCTGGGCGCGCGCGCGGCCATGACGAAGGGGGTGAAAGGCGGGATCAGGCTGATCACCTTCACCACCATGGCGTCGGGGGTGCGGATGGCCATCTGCATGACCAGGATCGGCACGACCAACACCATCATGATCGGCCCCATCAGGGTCTGGGCATCGCGCGGCGTGTCGCAGAAGGCGCCGATGGCCGCGAACAGCACCGCGTACATCAGATAGCCGCCGACCAGGAACAGCAGGAAGTAGACGAACAGGCCGTCGGTCAGCAACACCGAACCGATGTCCCGCGCCACGTCGGGCACGGTGGCGATCAGGCCGATGGCGCCGATGCCGCCCCAGGCGCCCAGCACGGCCAGGGTCAGCAGGGCCACGCCCAGCACCTTGCCCGCCAGGATCTCGGTCGCCGAGGCCGAGGACAGCAGCACCTCCAGGATCTTGTTCGACTTCTCCTCCATCACGCTGTTCAGCAGGATGGAGGCGCCGGTGATGATCAGCGACCACAGGATGAAGCCGACCGCCAGGCCGACGATCACCGGCAGCTTATCGCGGAACGACACCTCGCCCCCCGACGCCGCGCGCGGCGAGAAGACCGAAACCTCGGGCCGGAAGCGCTCGGTCTGCGCCACCACAGAGGGGTCGATGCCGCTGGACACGAAGACACGGCTGCGGTTGGCGGACTTCAGGGCGTCGCGCACGGCGTCTTCCACGACGTCGTCGGTGGCGCGGCCGGTCCAGACGCGCGCACCGGGCTGGCCGTCCTTTTCGGTCAGAAAGACCACGGCGTTCAGACGCTCGCTCTCGGGCGCATCCTTGTCGACATAGCGGCGGGCCAGGGCGTCGCGCGCCTCGCCCGGAGCGGCAGCCATCAGCTCAGCGGGCGCCTCGACCAGTTCAAAGGAGCGCTTGGGCGTCTTGAAGCCAGCGGCGGCGCGCGGGGCCTCCTTCTTCAGCGCCTCAAGCCCGGCGTCGAAACCACCCTTCTCGGCGGCCTCGCGCACCCGGTCGCCCCCCGCCGTCCCCGACTCGGGCACGGCGGCCATACGCAGGGCGGCGATATCGGTGCGTCCGCGTTCGGTCTCCAGCGCCTGGCGCACGGCGGCGGCCAGGCCGGACCCGGCCGGGGTTTCATCGACGATGACGGCCTCGCGCACCGGCTCCGCATGCTTCATCAGCACCGGAATGGCGCCGCCCAGCACAGCGAACAGCGGAAACGCCAGCAGCGACAGCCAGAAGCCGACCGTCTTGGCGTAGGCCAGGAACTCGCGGCGCGCGATCAGAAGAATCCGGTTCATCAGGCGGCTCCCGCTTTATCGGTCTTGGAGACGGACTGATCTTCGTCCGGGTGGTCGCCGGTCAGGGCGATGAAGGCGTCGTGCAGGGTCGGCTCCTTCATCTGGAAGCGCCGCACGTCCAGCCCGCCCAGGAAGGCGGCGCGAAGGGCGCTCTGCGCCTCGGCTCCCGGCGTCAGGCCGACGCGCAGGGTGCTGACGGCGCCGTCCTCAGCCAGAATCTCGATGCCGCTGACGCCCGGCAGGGCGGCGACCGCGTTGCGATCCAGCGCCCCTTCCAGCTCCAGAAAGCGCGGCGACGTCGCCCGCGCCTCGTCCACCGTGCCCTCGAACGCCTTACGGCCGCGGGCCAACAGCACCACCTTGTCGCACAGACGCTCGGCGTGCTGCATGACGTGGGTCGAGAACAGCACCGTCGCCCCATTGTCGGCCAGGGCGCGGATCATGGCCTCCAGCCCCTGCTGGTTCATCGGATCGAGACCCGAGAACGGCTCGTCCAGAATCACGAACTCCGGCTGATGCACCACCGAGGCGATCAGCTGGACCTTCTGGGCCATCCCCTTGGATAGCTCCTTCATCTTCTTCTTGCTGGCCTCGCCCAGGCCCATCTGCTCCAGCATCTCGCGGCCGCGACGGCGGCCTTCGGGCAGGGGCAGGCCCTTCAGCCCGCCGAAGAAGGCGATGGCGTCTACCGGCGTCATCTTCTTGTAGAGGCCCCGCTCCTCAGGCAGGAAGCCGATCCGGTCGCGCACCTTGCGCCCGTCGTCCGCGCCCAGGATGTCGATACGGCCGCTGGTGGCCGGCTGCAGCCCCAGAATCATCCGCAGGGTCGAGGTCTTGCCCGCCCCGTTCGGTCCCAGGAAGCCGCAGATCGAGCCCTTCTCTACCTGAAAACTCAGGTCGGAGACGGCCTGAAAGCCGCCATATCTCTTGCTGATTCCGTCCAGCGTCAGCGCCGCGACCATTCGGTCCCCCTGCAAAAAGCCCAAGGATCGAATCTAACGACAGCGCGCAGGTAATGGAAAGGGTATTTTACATTACGGTTTGGTCATGATGCCGCGCCGCCTGACGCATCAGGCCGGGGCCTTCACCCGGATATCGAAGCTCTGGCCGACGATCTTGGCGGGATCGATCTGGCCGCCGTTCCGACGCACCTCGAAGTGCAGATGCGGGCCGGTCGAATAGCCCGTCGAGCCGACCAGGCCGATACGCTCGCCGGCCGCCACCACCTTGCCCGTATGCACGTCGATGCGGCTGAGATGGCCGTACAGGCTGGTCATGCCGTTGGGGTGCTGCATCTCGATGAAGTTGCCGTAGCCGCCCGCCTGATAGCCGGCGCGCAGCACCTTGCCCTCGGTCGTGGCGAAGACGCCGGTGCCGGTCGGGGCGGCGATGTCCACGCCCTTGTGCGCCCGCGCCTTGGCCTCAATCGCCAGCTTGCGCAGGCCGAAGGGCGAGTTGATGCGATAGCCCTTCAACGGGGCCTCGAAGACGATCTTGCGGGTGACCGGACCGGCGGGTTCAGCCACCGCCTTCACCGGCGGGGCGATAGGGGCAGAGATGTCGACGACCTTCTCGGGCGCGCCGGAAATCATGCCGACGGGCGCGGCCGCCATGGCCAGAACCGCCAGACCGGCCAGGACGCCCGTCTGGCCGAAACGGATCACATGCGGCCGCACGGCCGGAGGAACTAAACGCATACTCTAACGACTCATTCTGAGCGCTTGGTCAGCGCGGAGGAGCCGTCAGAAAGGCGCGAAACACGCGCGCGGATGGCGAAAATTCAACGTCGCCGACGGCCGGAATTGACCGTCTTTTGCAATTTCACCGGGACATGAATGGGGCGCTCCGAGGGCGACACGGGGTCGCACCTCGGAAACCTTCGTTTCAAGACCTACAGCGGCAGGCTGAGTTTCACCGCCGCCATATGGCTGTCGGCATGGTCGCCGAAGCGGCCCTTGTAGCCGATCGACACCTTCAGCCGCTCCATGACCGTGCCCTCGATCCCGGCGGCGGCCAGCACCTGCCCGCCGAACGGCAGATCTACGTCGCGGGCCAGAACCTGGGCCGGGTTGCCCAGGATGCCGGTGCGCACGGCGTCGCTGTCATCGCTCAGCGTGTCGCGGTAACCGCCTTCGGCGTAGAAGCGGACCCGCTCGGTCCCGCCCTCCGCGCGCAGGGCGATCTCAGCCGTCGTCGCCTGCACCGAACGGTCAGCATAGGCGTACTGCGCCGCCGGGCCCTGCTCGTTGAAGCCGTCCACGTCGGCGTTGGTCCAGGCCACCGCCGCGCGCGGCGACAGGGCGAAACCGCCCAGATCGAACCACATGCCGCCCTGCAGCCGCGCGCCCGTCGAGACGCCGCGCGTCGAACCGCTGTGGACGACCGGCGCCAAGCTGGTCAGGCGGTTGATGTCGTTGAAGTCGTCCTGAGCCACGCCCGCCGCCGCATTGACGAACAGGTCGCCCGAGCGCCAGCCGCCGTAGACGTCCAGCCCGAAGCTGTCGACGTCGGCGCGCAGGGCGCCCGCGTCCACATCGGCGTTGCGATAGGATCCGGCCAGGCCGAAGCGCAGGCTCTCCGTGCCGCTTTCCAGCGCGATGCGCACGCCGTAGCCGTCGGAGGACGCCTCGCCGATGGCGCCGCGCGCGTCGGTCTCGGTCTTGTCGACCAGCCCCTCGACCGAGATCGAGGTTCCGCCCGTCCACGCCTCACGCCCCGACAGGGCGGCGGTCGAGCCGTCCAGCGCGTCCTCGCGGTGCCGCCAGGCCGTCTCGCCCAGCACCGCCGTCTGGCTGCCCAGATCGCCGTAATAGAGGTAGTCGTTCGCCAGACGCGCGATCACCGCATGCCCCTTGGCCGTCGGGTGAACCCCGTCGAAATAGAAGTAGTCGTCCGGGTTGGAGCACAGCGTCACGCCGTTGAAGCAGGCCTGGGTCACGTTCGACACGCCGAAGGCGCTGGGGTTGTTGGCGATCACGTCCCCGACCTTGAACAGGTCCATCAGGATGATGTTCGTTCCTGGCCGCGCCGCCGCCGTCGTGTTCAGCCCGGTCAACAGAGCGCCGTTGAAGGTGGTGACGGCGAAGTCGGCCAGCGGCGCGGCCGCTGTGCCGCGGAACTGCGGCGTCAGGCTCAGCTTCGGCAGGTTCGTGACCAGCACTGTACCCGCACCTGCCTGGGCGATGCCGTTGACGATGAAGTTGATGTCGGCTGCGGCGCTCTGCGCCACCGGCGTAATGCTCGCCGTGGGATTGGTCGAGACCCCCGCCGCCGGCAGTCCCTGAAAGATGTTGTTCGCCCCGCCCAGCACGCTGACCAGGTCATTGGCGCCGAAAGTTCCGCCGCGCTGCTGGTACTGGGCCAGTTGCAGCCGCATCCCCAGCGGCTGGGCCTGGCTATCGGTGCGCGCCCCGCCGAAGGCGTAGTTGATGTTGCCCGTCACCGGCCCCATGAAGTTGGCGGCGGTGAAGCCCAGCCGCTCGGTAAACACCGGCCCGTTGGAGAATCGCCCCGCGCCATAGGGCGGCGAGGTCGGGGTCGATCCGCCCGTCGCCAGATACAGGTTGCCGTTGTCCGACAGGCTGTCGCCGAACACCACCAGACGGTTGTAGCTCTGGGCCGAGGCGGTCCCGGCGGCGGATACGGCGGCCAGGCTCAGAGCGGCCAGCGCCGCTCCGCGAAGAAGACGAGACATCGATTTCCCTCCCATCGACCGTCCGTATGCGGTCGTTACCCCGCACTCTGCGCCGCTTTTCTCAGGACGCAAGATGACGTGACGGAAGGTGATCGACGATCAGCCTAGTACATTGCGACCCGCTCATCCCGGCGGACGCCGGGATCCAGTAAGAGCAACGCCCTCCACCGTTAGTGTGAGGACGCATAAAGGGGCGAACCTTCGAACGCTGAATTTGTGGCCAAAGCACTGGATCCCGGCGTCCGCCGGGATGAGCGGCATCAAAAGAGCGCGCCCCTAATGCAGCCGGCGGAAGCGGATTGTGCCGGGAAGCAGCTTCAGCGCCGTCAGCGCCTCGCGGTCATAGTCGCGGTCAACGTCGGTGATGACATAGCCGGTCCGCTCGTCCGTCTTCAGGTGCTGGCCCAGGATGTTCAGCCCCGCATCCGACAGGGCGCGGTTCAGTTCGGCCAGCACGCCCGGCTGGTTGCGGTGGATGTGCAGCAGTCGGTGCGCGCGCGTCACCTCGGCCAGCTGCACGTTCGGCAGGTTGACGCAGAAGGTGGTGTCGCCCCGGTTCAGATAACCCAGCAGCCGCTCCGCCGCGAACTCGGCGATGGCTTCCTGCGCCTCTTCGGTCGAGCCGCCGATGTGCGGGGTCAGGATGGTCTTGTCCAGACCGACCAGAGGGCTGTCGAACGGGTCGGCGTTGGTGCGCGGCTCCTCGGGGAAGACGTCGACCGCCGCCCCGCCCAGACGACCGGACTTCAGCGCCGCCGCCATCGCATCCACATCGACCACATGGCCGCGCGACAGGTTCAGGAACAGGGAGCCCGGCTTCATCTTCGCGAATTGATCGGCGCCGATGATGGCGGCGTTCTCCTTGCGGCCGTCGACGTGCAGCGTCACCACGTCCGCCTCGGCCAGCAGGGCGTCCAGCGAGCGCATCCGCCGCGCATTGCCCAGCGCCAGTCGTTCCGACAGATCATAGAACAGCACCCGCATGCCCAGGTTCTCGGCCAGCACCGACAGCTGGCTGCCGATGGCGCCGTAGCCGACGATGCCCAGCGTCTTGCCGCGCACTTCGCGCGACCCGGTCGCCGACTTGTTCCACACGCCCTTGTGCATCTCGCGCGACTTGTCAGCCACGTCGCGCATCAGGACGATCATCATGCCGATGGCCAGTTCGACCACCGAGCGGGTGTTGGAATAGGGGGCGTTGAACACAGCCACGCCCTTGTCCGCCGCCGCGTCCAGATCGACCTGATTGGTGCCGATGCAGAAGGCCGCCACGGCCATCAGCCGGTCCGCCGCGTCCAGCACCTTGCGGCTGACATTGGTCTTGGAGCGGATGCCCAGAACGTGCACGCCCTTGATCGCCTCGATCAGGTCGTCCTCATCCAACGCGCCCTTCATGGTCTCGACGCTATAGCCCGCCTCCTCCAGCCGCTCGACGGCGGCAGGGTGGACGTTCTCCAGCAGCAGCATGCGGATACGGTTGCGCGGATAGGACCAGCGCCCGGCCACGCCCTCGGCGTAGAGCACCTCGTCCAGCGAGGCGGCGACGGCGTCGGCGACTTCTATCACCTTGGGACGGCGCTCGATCTCGGTGAAGGCGTAGAAGCGGTCGGCCGCGCCCTGGATCTTGACCTCGGCGTCGGTCCAGCCGTCGCCGACCATGACCACCGGCCCTTCCAGACCCAGCGCGCGGATCACCTCGGGCTTGCCGTTCTCGCGCGACAGTGGGTTGGTCGTGTCCGCGCCCGTCACGCGGCCTTCGTCGTCATAGATCAGGTCGTTGGCCAGCACATGATCGGCCGCCACGCCCAGCCGCTCGGCCAGGGGGGCGATCACTTCGCGGAAGCCGCCCGACAGGATGTAGATGCGCTCGGCGTTGCGCTGGAAGAAGTCAACGTTGCGGCGGATGGAGACCGTCGCCTCGTCCAGAATCCGATCGGTCAGGGCCTCGACGTGCTCGCGGCGCAGCGCCAGCAGGTCCAGCCGCTGTTTCAGCGCCTCGCCGAAGCCGATGCGGCCGTTCATGGCGTCGTCGGTCAGGGCCGCGATCCGGGCCTTGCGCTCGGCGGCGTCGGGCGCGTCTTTCAGCGCCAGCTCGGCCAACGCCTCCAGCGTCTCGATGCGAACCAGGGTGGAATCGAAGTCGAAGATGAAGACAGGCGAGATCATGCGCGGGCTCTAGACCTTCTTCGCATTCGCAGCAATGAAAAGGGGCGCCGCAGCACCCCTTTCCGCACGATTTTTCTATTTACCGCTGAAAACCGGTTCAACGGCCGCCGTTTCCGCCCCGACGGCGGCTTTCAAGGGCCGCCGCGCCAATCATTGCGGCGATGGTGGCCACGGCCAGAAGGGCGCCGCCTTCCTTGGCGTGATCGCGGGCGAAGTCGCCGGCGTCCTCGGCATAGCGGCGCGCCTGCTTGGTGTAGCGGCGCATCGGACGGCGCGATTTCTTCTTGGTGCGGCGATACCATTCGTCAGCCCGATCGCGGGCGTCGGCGCCGAAACGTCCGGCCCGTTCATGAGCGTAGTCGCCCAGGTCGGCCGCGCGATGGGTCAGGTCGTCCGCCCCGTGACGCACGCCGCGCGCGATGTCGTCAAAGCGGTGACGCAGGGCCTCGGCGTCGAACCAGCCGCGCGGGTCGATGCGCGTCTTGATCCGCTCATAGCGGGTCGGGCCGGAGCGCTGGTTCAGCAGGATGGTCGCCAGGCCCACGCCCGCCAGGACGGCCACGACGCCCGCAGTGATTCCAGGGTGTTTGCGGACCTCGTCCACGACGTTGAACTCACGATCCATCATGTCAGACCTCTTGGGGAAGGAAGCGGTTTCGGTTCCTAAAGGAGCGAGCTTCAGCACAAAGGGTTCCCTGCGTCCGGTCAAGCTTGCCGAACCGCACGTTAAACCGCACGGGGCCGTGGCGCGGGCGACACGCCCTCCCCTTACCAAGCGGGCTTCGGCTCCCTATGTTGCGCCGCTTCCGACAGTTTTCAGGATTTCACGCCGTGACCGATCACGCGCCCGACGCCCCCATCGCCGCCCCGACGGACGACTTCGCCGCCGCCTTCCAGATCGAAGGCTGGCCGGTGCGCGGCCGCCTGGTCCGCCTGGGCGAAGCGGTCGACAAGATCCTGTCGGCCCACGCCTATCCCGAGCCGGTCGCCGCCCTGCTGGGCGAGGCCTGCGTCCTGGCCGCCATCGTCGGCTCGGCGCTGAAGTTCGACGGCCGCCTGATCGTCCAGGCTCAGGGCGACGGCCCGGTCCGCTATGTCGTCGCCGACTACGGCACGGACGGCCATCTGCGCGGCTTCTGCCGGTTCGACCCGGAAGAGGTGGCCAAGGCGTCGGAAGGCTTCGCCCGTCCGGGGGCCAAAACCCTGCTGGGCGGCGGCGTCTTCATCATGACGGTGGACCGCGGCGCCGACTTCGAACGCACCCAGGGCGTGACCCCCATCGAGGGCGAGAGCCTGTCGCTGTGCGCCGAACACTACTTCTCCCAGTCCGAACAGGTGCCGACCAAGGTGCGCCTGGCCGTCGGCGAGGTAGAGACGGACGCGGGCCGCACCTGGCGCGCCGGCGGGGCAATGATTCAGGTCATCGCCGGCGACGAGTCGCGCGGCTCGACCGAAGAGGTGTGGGAGCGCACCCGCGCCCTGTTCGCCACCCTCGGCGACGACGAGCTGATCGACCCGATCATCAGCGCCGAGACCCTGCTGTACCGTTTGTTCCACGAGGACGGCGTGCGGCTGGAAGGCGCCAAGACCCTGGCCGCCGTCTGCCGCTGCTCGAAGGACCGCATCGCCAGCGTGCTGCAGTCCTTCCCGGCGGAAGAGCGCGCCGAAATGGTCGAGAACGACGGCAAGATCCGCGTGACGTGCGAATACTGCTCGACCAACTATGAGATCGACCCGGCCGAGCTAGAGACGGCCGAGGCCTGATCTCTCAGATCAGCATGAAGACGGCGTTGCCGTAGTTGTGCAGCAGGACCGGCAGCAGCACGCTGCCGGTCTTCTCACGCAGCCAGACCAGCAGCAGCCCCGCCAGACCCGTCGTCGCCATCGGCGCCCAGTCGAAGGTGAAGGCGCCGTCCTGATAGCCCAGCGCGTGGGTCAGGCCGAACGCCAGCGCCGTCAGAACCGCGCCCCAGCCCATCTGCGCCCCCAGCGCGCGGAACGGCCGCCCGAACGCCTCGTTCAGGATCAGCAGCAGCACCCCGCGATAGAAGATTTCTTCGTCCAGCCCCGGCATGGTCAGTTGGAAAGCCAGACTGTCGGCGTCGAACCCCTCGCCCGGCGCCCAGATCGCCAGGCCGAGGAACAGCAGGACCAGCAGGCCCGACAGGATCAGCCCGCCCTTCAGTCCCTGCCGGTCCTGATGCAGGGTCAAGCCGCTGCGTCGCCATCCGACGACAGGCAGGCTGGCGACCGCCAGCGACAGCAGCACGGCCAGCGTCTTGCCCTCCCAGTTCCAGCGCGAGTGTCCGAAATCCAGCGGGATATGGCCATAGCCGCGCGTCAGCACGACGTCATAGACCGCCATCAGCAACAGGCCCGCGACCAGCCAGCCCCAGCGCACCTTGCCGCGCGACAGCACGGCCGCCGCCCCAGCCGCCAGCGCGACGGCGCCGACCCAGCCCCACATGGCGATCACTGCGTCCGGCATGACTTCCCTCCCCCGATGCGACGTCGTCGTTCAGAGGCGGCGGCAGGGGCGCACAGATGCAGATGAAGAAAAGTTAAGCTCCTGCTCCCCGCCCCCGCACGCCCGAACTTCGCCCCATACGCTCCGTTTCCCGCCTCTACACGCCGTCATCCTCGGGCTTGACCCGAGGATCCAGGGCGACGGCGCGCTCACCCGTTCAACGCCGTGCAGGCGGACGGCTGGATCCTCGGGTCAAGCCCGAGGATGACGGCAGGGGGTGGAGCGGCGTGGAGCGTCGTGGCCCGCGCCAGAGGAGTCACCGCCTAGTTATTCAGGTCCAGCGAGTAGCCCGCCGAGCGCACGGTGCGGATCGGGTTGACCGTGCCTTCGACGTTCAGCGCCTTGCGCAGGCGGCCGACGTGGACGTCGACGGTGCGGGCCTCGACATAGACGTCCGAGCCCCAGACTGCGTCCAGCAGCTGTTCGCGGCTGAACACCCGGCCCGGATGCTTCAGGAAGTGGTCCAGCAGGCGGAACTCCGTCGGGCCCAGATGCACCTCGCGGCCTGCGCGGCTGACGCGGTGGGCGACGCGGTCCATGATGATGTCGGCGTGATTGACC
The DNA here is from genome assembly GCF_057655995.1 of Brevundimonas sp. Soil_N_31. Classification (NCBI taxonomy): domain Bacteria; kingdom Pseudomonadati; phylum Pseudomonadota; class Alphaproteobacteria; order Caulobacterales; family Caulobacteraceae; genus Brevundimonas; species Brevundimonas sp. Soil_N_31. Next base: position 403,101 of record NZ_JBDGLE010000003.1, on the reverse strand, counting down.
CGGTCGTCGGCCAGACCCGGACGGATGCGGCGCAGAACGGCGCGGATGCGCGCGGTCAGCTCCGTCATCGAGAAGGGCTTGGTCATATAGTCGTCGGCGCCGGTGTCCAGACCGCGCACGCGGTCCGTCTCCTCGCCGCGCGCGGTCAGCATGATGATCGGCAGGTTACGGGTCTCGGCCCGGCCGCGCACACGGCGGCACACCTCGATGCCCGACAGCTTGGGCAGCATCCAGTCCAGCAGGATCAGGTCGGGGGTGCGCTCGTCGATCTGCAGCATCCCCTCCTCGCCGTCGGCGGCGACGGCCACGTCATAGCCTTCCTTCTCCAGATTGTACTGGAGCAGGGTGGCCAGGGCGTCCTCGTCTTCCATCACCAGGATATAGGGTTGCACGTCAGCCTCTCCGGTTCGTCGAAGTCGTCAGCGATGTAGGGGTGTCAGTCGTCCGCCGCGTCGGGCGACGCAGACAGATGCGGGGTCGGCGTCGGCTCTTCGCCAGGGCCGGGCACGGCCTTCGGCCGCTCGCCCAGCATGTCCTCGCCGGTGATCTCATAGTGGACCGTCTCGGCGATATTGGTCGCGTGGTCGCCGATCCGCTCAAGGTTCTTGGCCATGAACAGCAGGTGGGTGCAGGCCGTGATCGTGCGCGGGTCGCCCATCATATAGGTGAGCAGTTCGCGGAACAGGGCGTTGTAGTGCTCGTCCACCTCGTCGTCGGTCTGCCAGACCGACAGGGCGCGTTCGATCTCAGAGGCCGTATAGGCGTCCAGCACGTCGCGCAGCCGGTTCGACACCAGCCGCCCCATCCGCTCGATCGAGCGGGTCAGCGGCTGCATCGGCTCGGCCTCGGCCAGGATCAGCGCCCGCTTGGCGATGTTCTTGGCCAGGTCGCCGGTCCGTTCCAGGTCCGAAGCCAGCTTCATCGCCCCCAGCGTCCGGCGCAGGTCGCTGGCGACCGGCTGGCGCAGGGCGATCAGGCGGATCGCCTTCTTCTCGATGTCGCGATGCAGGGCGTCCAGGCGGTTGTCGCGCTCGACCACCGCCTTGGCCAGCGCCACGTCGCGGCGGGCGACGGATTCGATGGCGTCCGCCACCTGGGCCTCGGCCAGGCCGCCCATGCGGACCACCTCGGCCGTCAACTGGTTCAGCTCGTCGCCGTAAGCCTTGACCGTATGCTGGTTCATCGTCGCGTCCTCAGCCGAAGCGGCCGGTGATGTAATCGAGCGTGCGCTTTTCGCGCGGGTTGGTGAAGATCTCTTCGGTGTCGCCGGTCTCGACCAGCTTGCCCATGTGGAAGAAGGCCGTGCGCTGCGACACGCGGGCCGCCTGCGCCATCGAGTGGGTGACGATGACGATGCAGTAACGCTCGCGCAGTTCGTCGATCAGCTCCTCGATCTTGGCCGTGGCGATCGGGTCCAGCGCCGAGCAGGGCTCGTCCATCAGGATGACTTCGGGTTCGACCGCGATGGCGCGGGCGATGACCAGACGCTGCTGCTGGCCGCCCGACAGGCCGGTGCCCGGCGAGTGCAGGCGGTCGGCGACCTCGTCCCACAGACCGGCGCGCTTCAGCGACTTCTGGACGATCTCGTCCATCTCGCCCTTGGTCGAGGCCAGGCCGTGGATCTTGGGCCCATAGGCCACGTTCTCATAGATCGACTTGGGGAAGGGGTTCGGCTTCTGGAACACCATGCCGACCTGGGCGCGCAGCAGCACCGGGTCGATCTTCTTGTCGTTGATGTCCGCGCCGTCCATGTCGATCCGGCCGGTCACGCGGGTGCCGGGGATGGTGTCGTTCATGCGGTTCATGGTCCGCAGGAAGGTCGACTTGCCGCAGCCCGACGGACCGATCAGCGCCGTAACCGTCTTGTCCGGAATCTCCAGCGAGACGTCGAACAGGGCCTGCTTCTCGCCATAGAAGACGCAGATGTCGCGCGCGGCGATCTTGATCGGGCCCAGCGGCGCCGAGGCGTGGGCGCCGACGGCCGGGGCGGTCGACAGGGTGGCGGCCTCGGCGGCGCCGCCGGTCGACGAGCCATCGGGAGCGCGGAAGATGCGGGACTTCATAAGATTTACCACCGGCGTTCGAAGCGACGGCGCAGCAAGACTGCGGCGGCGTTCATGACGATCATGAAGGCGAGAAGGACAAGGATGGCGGCCGCCGTCCGTTCGTGGAAGGCGCGCTCCGAGGCGTTCTCCCAGATGTAGATCAGCGACGGCAGGGCGCCGACGGGTTCGTCGATGGCGTGCGGCACGCCCGGCACGAAGCTGATCATGCCGATCAGCAGCAGCGGGGCCGTCTCGCCCAGGGCGTGGGCCATGGAGATGATGGCGCCAGTCATCACGCCGGGCATGGCCAGCGGCAGGACGTGGCCGAACACCGTCTGGGTGCGGCTGGCGCCCATGGCCAGGGCCGCCTCGCGGATCGAGGGCGGAACAGCCTTCAGCGACGAGCGCGTGGCGATGATGATGGTCGGCAGGGCCATCAGCGCCAGCACCAGACCCCCGACCAGCGGACTGGCGCGCGGCAGGTGCATGAAGTTAATGAACAGCGCCAGACCCAGCAGGCCGTAGACGATGGACGGCACGGCGGCCAGGTTGTTGATGTTGACCTCGATGATCGCCGTGATGCGGTTGCGCGGCGAATATTCCTCCAGCCAGACGGCGGCGCCGACTCCGACAGGGATGGCGATCAGGGCCGTCACCATCAGCATCAGGGCCGACCCGACCACGGCGCCCAACAGGCCCGCCAGCTCCGGCTGGGTCGAGTCGCCCTTGGTGAACAGGGCGGCGTTGAAGTGGGCGCGCACGGCGCCCGAGGCCTTCATCCGATCCAGCCAGTCCATCTGCTCATTGGTGACGCGGCGCTGGTCCTCGGGCTGATCGCGCGTGATCTTGCCCTTCAGATACATCTCGGCGTCGTCCGACAGCGGCGCGGCGACCGGCACGGTCTGGCCCAGCAGGCTGGGCTGGCGCGCGATCATCTTGGCGGCCTGGAACTTCAGCTCCGAGGACAGCAGGGCCTTCATCGCCGAGGCCTTGGTTCCCTGTTCGTCGTCCTGGATCCCCAGGCGGCGGATCTGCTGCTCGGCGACGATCTGCTCGAAATTGGCGCCCTGCGGATAGGAACGGTCGATCCGCGCCGGGTCCATATACACCGGCAGGGTCACGGTGTGGGCGTAGAAGGCAGTGTAGCCCTGGGTGACGATGCTGCCGAGCAGGATCACCAGGAAGGTCAGGGCCACGCCGATGGCCGCGCGGCCGTACCAGCGGAAGCGGGTCTCACGCGCATAGCGGGCGCGCAGGCGGCTTTTCAGGCGCTGGGTGCGCGGGCTGACGCCGGTCGAGGGAGAGGCGGCGTCAGTCATACTGTTCCCGATAGGCTTGCACGATGCGCATGGCGACGATGTTGAGCAGCAGGGTGACGACGAACAGCGTCAGCCCCAGGCCGAAGGCGGCCAGGGTCTTGGGACTGTTGAACTCCTGGTCGCCGGTCAGCAGGGTGACGATCTGGACGGTGACGGTCGTGACCGTCTCCAGCGGGTTCAGGGTCAGCTTGGCGGCCAGACCGGCGGCCATGGTCACGATCATGGTCTCGCCGATGGCGCGCGACACGGCCAGCAGCAGGGCCCCGGCCACGCCCGGCAGGGCGGCGGGCAGCAGCACCTTCTTGATCGTCTCGGACTTGGTGGCGCCCATGGCGTAGGAGCCGTCGCGCAGGGACTGCGGCACCGCGTTCAGAATGTCGTCCGACAGGGAGCTGACGAAGGGGATCAGCATGATCCCCATGACCGCGCCCGCGACCAGGGCCATCTGGTTCTGGACCAGCGACAGATAGAGGCCCAGCTCATTGAACGGCCCGCCGATCAGCATGTCGCCGATGCCGTTGAAGAAGACGCGCAGCGCCGGCCCCACCGTCAGGGCGGCGAAGAAGCCGTAGACCACGGTCGGCACGCCCGCCAGGACTTCCAGCGCCGGCTTGACCAGGGCGCGGGTCTTCTTGCCCGAATATTCCGACAGATAGACGGCCGAGAACAGGCCGATCGGGGCGGCCACCGCCATGGCGATGGCCATGATCAGGAAGGTGCCCGCGAACAGCGGCACGGCCCCGAAGGCGCCCGACGACCCGACCTGATCGGCGCGAATGGCGATCTGCGGGCTCCACTTGGTCCCGAACAGGAACTCGGTGATCGGCACCATGCTGAAGAAGCGCAAGGAGTCGATCACCAGCGAGAAGATGATGCCGACCGTGGTCAGCACCGCCACCGCCGAACAGGCGAACAGGACGCCGGTGATCCAGCCTTCGACCTTGTTGCGCGCGCGCAGGTCCGGGCGGATGCGGGTGAAGACGAACAGGCCGCCCAGCACGGCGGCGATCAGGGCGGCGACGCCCCCGCCCCAGTTCAGGGCGGCGGCGATGCGGTGGGCGCGGCGCCCCTCGGCGGGCAGTTCCTCGGCATAGGGCGCGGGCCAGATCTGGCGCGCCTCCTGCCCGGCGCCGACCAGGCGGGCGTCGGCGAAGAAGGCCTCGCGGCGGAACGGCTCCAGCTGGGTGACGCTGTCAGGCGCGCCCGCCCGCATCATCTGCTCCTCGATGGAGGTCGAGAAGACCGAGGCGGCGATCAGCATCGCCAGCGCCGGAACCCCGACCCAAATCAGGGCGTAAAGCCCATGTTGGCCAGGACGCGAATGCGACTTCGCCCCCTGGCTCCGGCGAACGGCCAAGGCCCGCCCGGCCACATAGGCAAGGACGGCGAAGGCGATCAGCAGCAGCAGGAAAATCCAGATCATCCGGTCCGATCAGCGCAGGAATCAGGAACGCGCCGGGTTCGGTGCGTTTCGGCCGGGAAACTGCCTGCGATACGTCAGCGGATTAAGACGGCTGGATGACAGTTCTGTTACGACGCCCAGCCGCAATGTCGCAGGTCCATGACGATCGCTCCGAACCCGGACTTCACGCTTCGGATGGCGGAGCCAGGGGGAAACAGGCCGCGAAGATCGCCCCATGCCCCGGCGCGCTGTCCACGGACAGGCCGCCCCGGTGGCGAATGATGATGTGGCGCACGATGGCCAGGCCCAGGCCCGTGCCCTGTCGATCGCCGCTCTTCTGGCCCTCAACGCGATAGAATCGCTCCGTCAGGCGCGGCAGGTGCTCGCGCGCCATGCCCGGCCCGTGGTCGCGCACGGTGACGACGGCGTAGCGCTGGCCCGTCTCGCGGTCGGGGGTCGCCAGGGACAGGCGGTTGCCCTCGCTCATCCGCGCCGCCATGGCCTCGTTCAGAGTGCGGTCGATCTCGATGCCGACCTCGATGGTCCCGCCTGCGCTGGAATATTTTAGAGCGTTGTCGATCAGGTTCTGCACCACCTGGGCGATCTCGTCCCGGTCGCCGGTCACGGCCGCGCCGCCATGCGGCAGCTCCGCATGGATCGTCACCTGCCGCTCGCTGGAGATGACGCTGACCGCATCGACCACATCGGCCGTCGCCCGCGCCAGGTTGACCCGGCCCAGGGGCGCGATGTGTTCGTTCAGCTCGATCCGGCTCAGCGACAGCAGATCGGCGACTAGCCGCCGCATCCGGTCGGCCTGCACCGCCATGATGTCGAGGAATTTGTCACGCGCCTTGGGGTCGTCCTTGGCGTGGCCCTTCAGCGTCTCGATGAACCCCGACAGCGACGCCAGCGGCGTGCGCAGTTCGTGGCTGGCGTTGGCCAGGAAGTCGACGCGCATCTTCTCCATGCGGCGCACGTCCGTCTCGTCGCGCAGCGCCAGCAGCGTCAGCGCCCCGCCGCCCCAGGCCGAAGCCTCGCGCGTCGGCAGAGGACGCACGAAGGCTCGCCAGTGCCGCTCCTGAACGCCGCCGCCGACATAATCGACCTCGGCGCCGACGCCTTCGAACAGAGCCTCGTCCACCGCCTCCAGCACGCGCGGCTCGCGCAGCACCGAGACCAGCAGCCCCCCGCCCGTCCCGTTCAGCTTGAACAGCTCGCGCGCCGCTGCATTGGCCAGGGCGATGCGGCGTCCGGCGATGTCGTCGGCCTCGCCGCCGCTGATGATCAGCAAGGGATCGTCCAGCGCTTCGAACACATCGCCCAGCAGGGCCGCATCAGGCCCCAGATCGACGGCGCCGGGCTCGAATTCCATCTCATCGGCGGCCGCCGGCGGGTTGCGGTTAACCAGCCAGGTCGCCAGCGCGACCGCGACGGCCCCCGCCGCCAGCCAGCCCGCCAGCTCCGGCTTCATCACCGCCAGGACCGCCATCACCAGGATGGCGACGCCCCCGCTGGCGCCGGCGGTCCACAGCCGGGACGACGCCATAGGCGCGACAGGTGACGGAGAGTGATCGTAAGGCATCTAGACCGACGTTATCTCATTATTCAGCAGCACGACCTATGGTTCGTCGGCAGCCTGCTGAGTCGGCCGGATCGACGCACGGGATGTGTAGCTTGGTTTCTTCACGGATTTACGGCGGAACGGCTAGGGGCTGAGGGAGCATCATGATGGGCGGCGTCTTGGGCTGTCTGGTTGAACGCCACGACTGGCGAATCGCCTCCCTGGCCATCCTGGCTTGCGTCTTCAGCATCGGCATCGCCCTGCTTCTGTCCGAACGCGCCCGTCGCCTGTCGCCCCGCGCGCGTCGTCCCTACACCCTGTCGGCGCCGCTGGTCGCCGGACTGGGCGTGTGGACGACCCACTTCATCGCCATGCTGGCCTACGACGTCGGGGTGGATATCCGCTACGATCCCTTGCAGACTTTCCTGTCGCTGGTGATCGTCACGGCCGCCTTCTGGGTCGCCATGCAGTTGCATCTGGTCGGCGCGACCGAGACAGGCTGGCGGCGCCGCTCCGCCCTGTCCGCCGGCGCCGTCATCACGGCCGGAGTCGCGGCCATGCACTTCGTCGGCATGGATGCGATGCGCCTGTCCGGGGCGGTCCTGACCTGGAACGCGCCGCGGGTCGTTCTGGCCGTGGCGGGCGCGCTTGTCCTTTTCAGCGCGGTCGCCTGGCTGCCTGCGATGAACAAGTGGCGCGGTCTGGCCGCCGCCACGGCCCTATCTTCCGGCGGCGTCGCCTGGCTGCACTTCATCGCCATGACGGCGGTAAGCCTGACCCCCGCGCCGGGCGTGCTTCTCAGCCAAGGGGCGAGCGCCGCCGTCGTCACCTTGTGGATCGCCCTCGGCGTGGCTCTGACCCTCAGCGTGGCCGCCTTCTTCACCGGCATGATCTGGTGGTCGCGACGCAGCGTCCTGGGGCAGCTTCTGGAAGCCGTGCAGGCCATGCCCGACGGCGTCGGCGTCTATGACGCCGATGACCGCCTCGTCATGTGGAATCAGCGCTACAGCGAGATTCACCCGTATCTGGCCCCCGTGCTGCGGCCCGGTGTCTCCTTCCGCGAGGTGCTCGAGGTCGGCATCAAGGCCGGCGTCTACGCTGACGCGATCGGTCGCGAAGAGGCCTGGATCTCAGAGCGCTTGACCAGCCGCAGAACGCTCCTCGCGCCGCGCGAAATGCAAGTCGCGGGCCGCTGGTTGCGCGTCCAGGACCGCCCCACCGTCGGCGGCGGCGCCGTCACCGTCTGCTCGGACATCAGCGACCTGAAGCGCAACGCCGACGCCCTCGCCGAGGCGCGCGACGCCGCCGACGCCGCCGACGCCGCCAATCGCGCCAAGAGCCGCTTCCTGGCCAATATGAGCCATGAAATCCGCACGCCCCTGAACGGCGTGATCGGCGTGGCCCAGGCGCTGACGCGCACCGAACTGTCGCAGCACCAGCAGGAAATGCTCGAGCTGATCCAGTCGTCCAGCCGCACTCTCCAGACCCTGCTCAGCGACATTCTGGATCTGGCCCGCGTCGAATCCGGTCGACTGGAGCTGAAGGAGGAACCGCTCGACCTGGCCCGCACGGTGGAGGAAGCCGCCCTCCTCTACGCCGCCGCCGCCAGGGACAAGGGGCTGCAGTTCATTGTCGAGGTCGCGCCCGAGGCCCAGGTGTGGACCTATGGCGATCCGGTACGCCTGAAGCAGGTGCTGACCAACCTCGTCTCCAACGCCGTCAAGTTCACCGCCTCCGGCTTCGTCAGCCTGACCGTCGACGCCGTCCCGGCCGAGGCGCCCCAGACCCTGCGCTTCGTGGTTCAGGACACCGGCATCGGCTTCGACGCCCAGACGCAAGCGCGTCTGTTCAACCGCTTTGAACAGGCCGACGGCGACATTACCCGCCACTACGGCGGCTCTGGCCTGGGCCTGGCGATCTGCCGCGAGTTGGCGGCCATGATGGGCGGCGACCTGGGTTGCGAGAGCGAGCCGGGCGCGGGCGCCGCCTTCATCCTCAGCCTGCCGCTCAAGCCGGCCCAGGCGCCGGCCGTCCCGCTGCGTCCCGTCCTGAAGGACGCCGTCGTCGCCGCGCCGGACGCAGAAGCCGCGCCGCGCCGCCTGCGCATCCTGGCCGCCGACGATCATCCGACCAATCGCCGCGTCGTCGAGTTGATCCTGGACAGCGCCGCTTTCGATCTCGTCTCGGTCGAGAACGGCGCCCAGGCGGTGGAGGCCTATCGCGCCCAGGCCTTCGACCTGGTGCTGATGGACATGCAGATGCCGGTCATGGACGGCCTGTCCGCCGTGCGGGAAATCCGTCTGCACGAGGCGGTCATGGGCCTGCCGCACGTTCCCGTGGTCATGCTGACCGCCAACGCCCTGGCCCAACATCTGGACGAGGCCCTGGCCGCCGGCGCCGACCGCCATATGGCCAAGCCCTTCAGCGTCGAAGACCTTCTGGCCATGGTCTCGGACCTGACGGCACAGACGCCTCAGGCCGCGGAAGCCGCGGCCTGAGGTCTCCTTCTTTCAATGCCGACGCGGCTCACTCGTAGCCGTGCGCCGCCTCGTTGATGACCTGGCTGGGCATGGTCGAGAAATCCACGCTCAGTGGACGGACCGCCTTGGCCTCGAAGGTCTTGAGCACGTGCTCCAGACGGCGGCGCACTTCGCGCTCGGCCTCGATCGATCCATCCAGCGCCAGCGGCGCCAGGCAGAAGTCGATGATGGCTTGCGGACGGGTCATGGGCTCCATGTCATTTCCTTTCCTGTGAGGCGTGGAACTCAGGCGGCGTGGAACTGGGCGGTTTCGGTCGAGTCCTTCAGGGCCGTCGTCGAGGACTGGCCCGAAGAGATGACCGTGGCGACATCGTCGAAGTAGCCAGTGCCGACCTCGCGCTGGTGGCGCGTGGCGGTGTAGCCGGTCGCCTCGTTGGCGAACTCGCGCTGTTGCAGCTCCGAATAGGCCGCCATGCCGCGATCGCGGTAGCCGCTGGCCAACTCGAACATGCCGTTGTTCAGGCTGTGGAAGCCCGCCAGCGTCACGAACTGGAACTTGTAGCCCATGGCCCCCAGCTCGCGCTGGAACTTGGCGATGGTGTCCTTGTCCAGCTTGGCTTCCCAGTTGAACGAGGGCGAGCAGTTGTAGGCCATCAGCTTGCCCGGATGCTCTTTCTGGACCGCCTCGGCGAACTTCTTCGCATCGTCCAGATCGGGGTGCGAGGTCTCCCACCACAGCAGGTCGGCGTATTTGGCGTAGGACAGGCCGCGCGCGATGCAGTGGTCCAGACCCGTGCCCGGCTTCAGGCGATAGAAGCCTTCCGGCGTGCGGTTCTCGCGGTCGATGAAGGGGTGGTCCCGCTCGTCGATGTCCGAGGTGATCAGCTGAGCCGACTCGGCGTCGGTGCGCGCCACCGTCAGGGTCGGCGTGCCGCAGACGTCGGCGGCCAGGCGGGCGGCGATCAGGTTGCGCTCATGCGCCTGGGTCGGGATCAGCACCTTGCCGCCCAGGTGGCCGCACTTCTTCTCGGACGCCAGCTGGTCCTCGAAGTGGACGCCCGCGGCGCCCGCCTCGATGAAGGCCTTCATGATCTCGAAGCTGTTCAGCGGTCCGCCGAAGCCGGCCTCGGCGTCGGCGACGATGGGGGCGAACCAGTCGCGCTTGGCGCCGCCTTCCGCGTGTTCGATCTGGTCGGCGCGCTGCAGGGTGCGGTTGATGCGGCGGCACAGTTCCGGCGCGGCGTTGGCCGGATACAGCGACTGGTCCGGGTACATGGCGCTGGCCGTATTGGCGTCGGCCGCGACCTGCCAGCCCGACAGATAGATGGCCTTCAGGCCCGCGCGGACCATCTGCATCGCCTGATTGCCGGTCACGGCGCCCAGGGCGTTGATATAGGGCTCGCTGTGCAGCAGCTCCCACAGGCGGTTGGCGCCGCGTTCGGCCAGCGTATGGGTGATCGGCACCGAGCCGCGCAGACGCAGGACGTCTTCAGGCGAATAAGGGCGCTCGATGCCGTCGAAACGGCCGGCGGGCGAAGGAACCAGATCGGCGAAGGTCGTCATGTTCGTCTCGGTCTCGATAAGGCGCGGCCGCAGCCGCCGTCCCCAAGACCTGAACACGCATCCGTCACGAATGACACAGAACCAGACGCATCATTCAAGTCAAACGGTCACATCATGACACTTGCCATGAAGTCATGATGTGACATGATCCCGCCATGAACGCCGCCGCTGATCGCAAGCTGTTCCTGGGCGGCCGCCTCAAGCGGCTGCGGCGCGATCTCGACCTGTCGCAGACGGCGATGGCGGCGGACCTGGGCGTCTCGCCCTCCTATCTGAACCATATCGAGCGCAACCAGCGCCCCGTCTCGGCCCAGTTGCTGCTGCGGCTGGCCGAGACCTATGACGTCGACCTGCGCAATCTCGGCCAGTCCGGCGGCCCGGCGTCAGAGGCGGAACTGGCCGAGGTCTTCGCCGATCCCCTGTTTCAGGGTCTGGCCGTGCCCCGTCACGAGATCATGCAACTGGCCGAGGATCAGCCCGCCGCCGCCGACGCCGTGCTGCGCCTCTATCGCGCCTTCACCGACCGCCGCGTGCGCGACCGGGCCGAGATCGAGGCGGGCGGCGGCGCGGCCCCGACCGACAGCCCGTCCGAATGGGTGCGCGAATACGTCCAGTCCCGCCATAACCACTTCCCCGACCTCGACGCCTTGGGCGAGGCCCTGCACGACGCCCTGCACGCCGAGGCCCCCGCCCCCGACGAAGGCTTCGAGGCTCTGGCCCGCGCCCGACTGTTCGCCCGCCACGGCCTGACGGTCCGCACCCTGCCCGTCGAGGTCATGGTCGAGTGGACCCGCCGTTTCGACCCGCACCGGGGGCGGCTGCTGCTGTCCGATGCGCTAGGCCCGTCGTCGCGCGCCTTCGCCGTCGCCAATCAGTTGGCCCTGATGGAGCACGGGCCTGAGCTTCAGGCCCTGACCGAGGCGGCGAACGCTCCCGACGCACCGACGCGCAACCTGCTGAAGACCTCGCTGACCAACACCCTGGCCGCCGCCGTGCTGATGCCCTACGCCGCCTTCCAGCGCACGGCCGAGGAAACCGGCTATGACCTGGCCCGGCTCCAGGCCCGGTTCGGCGTCGGTTTCGAGCAGATCGCCCACCGGCTGACCACCCTGTCGCGGCCGACGGCGCGCGGCGTGCCCTTCTTCCTGATGCGGGTGGATCAGGCGGGGAATGTGTCGAAGCGATACGCCTCCGGCGCCTTTCCCTTCTCGCGCTTCGGCGGCGCCTGTCCGCGTTGGCGGCTGCACTCGGCCTTCCGCACGCCGGGCCGCATCGTCACCCAGATCATCGAGACGCCTGACGGCGGGCGCTGGTTCACCCTGGCCCGCACCGTTGACCGTCAAGGCCAGGACGCCTTCACCGAGGGGCATGATCTGGCCATAGGCCTGGGCTGTGAGCTTCGCCACGCCCACCGCCTGACCTACGCCCGCGGTCTGGACCTGCAGAAACCCGAGGTCACGCCCATCGGCCCGGCCTGCCGCCTGTGCGAACGCCACCCCTGCGCCGAACGCGCCGCCCCGCCGGTCGGCCGCGCCCTGACGGTCGACGACTGGTCCAAGTCCGTCAGCCCCTACCCGTTCGCCTAGCTCTTCCTCCTCCCCTTGTGGGAGAAGGTGGCCGAGCGAAGCGAGGTCGGATGAGGGGTCTCTCACCGACAGCGCACCCCCTCATCCGTCGGCCTGCGGCCGCCACCTTCTCCCGCAAGGGGAGAAGGAAAGTCAGTGCGCCAGCATCAGCGCCACGGGCGCTTCGTTCAGCAACGTCTGCGTCACCCCGCCGAAGATCCACTGCCGCATCCGCGCATGCCCCCAAGCGCCGGAGACCATGAGCCCCACCCCCATCTCCTCGGCGCAGTCGATCAGGCGACGGCCGTGCGGGCGGTCGTCGTGGGCGCGAGCGTCCGGCTCGGCGGCGACGCCGTGCCCCGCCAGCCAGCGCGCGACATCCTGCGTCCGCAAGCGGGCGCCGTCGGTATCGTCCGGGTCGCACAGTTCGACCACCCGCACCCCGTCGGCGCGTTTCAACAGAGGCAGGGCCGCCTGAGCCGCCAAACGGCTCTCGCGCGTGTCGGTCCAGGCCAGCAGCACCGGCGCGTCCACCATCGAACGGATCGGGTTGGGCGGCAGAACCACCACCGGCCGCCCCGAGCGCATGGCCAGGTCCGCAGGGTGCGGCGCGCACCAGGCGCTGGCTCCGCCCGCGTCGCGCCCGACCAAGGCCGCGTCCGCCGCCCTCAGGCAGCGCAGAGTCAGGCCGGTCGGATCGCCGACGTCGCCGCGCCACTCGCCCTCGACGCCCGCCGCCTCGATCGCGCCGCGGAACCTCTGCTCGGCGGACTTCAGCGTGGTTTCGTTGCGCGCCTGCTGGGCCGCCATCACCTCGCCCAGCAATATGCCCGCCCCATAGGCGTCGGCCACCGGCGTCTCGGGCGCGCAGCCCGACACCCCGATCAGCCGCGCCCCATGCGCGCTGGCCAAGGCGCAGGCTTCGGTCAGGCGGGCGGGGTTGTCGGCTTCATCGTCGACATAGACGATCAGACTGGTCCAGGGCATGGCGGCCTCCTGTTTCAGGATACGCCCCATCAACGCGCCAAACGCCGTTCCGCGCCTTGAGCAGGATCAATTCGCCGATCAGTTCATCAGAATGACGCGACCGCCCTCGATCCGGTGCGGCACGCCCGCGCGGCGGAACAGGCCGGCGATCTCGGCGGACGGATCGGCCGCGCCCTGATCCAGCATCCGCCCGATGTCGGCCGCCAGCGTCGGATCGCCCGACACGCGCGTCAGGGTGTTCAGCCATTCGGCGCGGCTCAGCACCCCGTCCCGACGGTTGGCGTCCAGCAGAGGCCGCAAGAAGCCGAACCAGTCGCCGCCGTCGCGTCGCTTCTGCGCCCCCTCAGCCGTCATGGCGAAGACCGCGCCGCAGGCGTAATAGGCGCGGTGCTCGCCGCGCTCGCCCGCCTCGGCCACGCCGCGTCCCTGGCTCAGGGTCACGCAGTCGTCGACCTCTTCCTGCAGGGCCTTGCGGTCGTCATAGGCCGGGTCCAGCGCCTTCAGCGCCCGCACCGCCATCAGGTCGGCCCCGCCCTCGGTGATCCAGGCGTCGCGCGCGAACTCGTACCGCACGGTCTGGCCCAGCCAGAAGTGGGCGCTCTCGTGGCCGATGAACCAGCGGGACACCCGCTCCATCTCCGCCGTCGGCCGGGTCACGCCGGTCCCCTCGAACGACATGACGATCAGGCCGGGCAGGACGCTGCCGCCCATGCTGGTCATCCGCTCGGTCGGGCCGTTCCACGACACCATGACCACCGGCTTCTCGCCGCCCGAACCGGGCCGTCCCAGGCGTTGCAGGTAGAACTGGCCCACGCGCGGGGCGAAGTCGCGGATCTTCTCGCCGATCCAGGGCGGCAGATTGGGGTCCATGACGGTGGTCAGCCCCTCGCCGGGCGTCACCCGCGCCTGTCCCAGCAGGACATAGGACCGCTCGCCCGTCGTCGTCAGTTCCGCGTGGCGCTCGCCGTTGAACAGCACCGGCCCGTCCAGGTCGCGCCAGGTCACGCGCGACGCCCCGCCGTCCAGATTGACGCCGTTCAGGTCCGCCGGCATCGCCTCCGCCGCCTCGGGCGAGCCCAGGGCGAAGACGTCCATCTGCCGCGTCGGCAGCGCCACCGCCCCGTCCGAGAAGACCAGGGTCTTGTATTCCGCCTCCAGCTCGACCGCCTGAGGCGTCACGCTGAAACGGACATGGCGCGGCACTGGGCCGCCATCCGTGCTGCGGATGATGTCGTAGTGGCCGCGTCGCTCCATCACCACGCCGGGCGTCTCGACCGTCCATTGACGCGGCCGCCACGGCTCGCGCACCTCCGAGATCAGCGCCGAGTCCATGAAGGCCCAGACCACGGCGTCGCGGTTGAAGACATAGTCGACGGACAACCGCCCATCCTCGCGCGTCACCGTCACCTGCGGCGCCGCCTCGACGTTCCAGCGGCCGGGCGCAGGGCTGGCGGCGCAGGCGGTCAGCAGGATGGCGGCCGCGACGGCCGCCGTGGACAGGACTTTCAGACGCACGAAAAGCAGTCTCCCATGAGGAATGGCGCAGCTTAGGGCTCGCAAACGCCGCCCGTCACCTTACGGTTTCCTCAGCTTTACGCCCGTTCGAGGGCGCGGCCCGCCGCAGCAAGCTCCTCGGCCATCACCGCCTTCAGCCGCTCGGGCCCCACGATGGTCGCCTGCTCGCCCCAGGTGAACAGATGCCAGGCCAGTTCGCGCATGCCCGAGGCGCGGAACCGCACCACGACCGATCCGTCGGCCTGATCCTCGATCGTCTGGGTCGGGTGCCAGCGCCAGCCGCGCGCCTCGTCGGCGCCCTCGGGCGCGATGCGGACGGCGACCTCTTCGATCTCGTCCTGATAGATGCCGAAGGACTGGCTGGCGAAGGCGCCCAGATCGAAATCTTCGGGCGGGCGCGCCATGCCTTCGCCCGCCTCGACCGCGCTCATCCGGTCCAGCCGGAAGGTCTGGATGCGCCCGCTCTCGCGATCCGCCGCCACCAGATAGTTGGCGCGCCCGAACATCAGGCCGCACGGCGTCATGGTGCGGGTGCGCGCCTCGGCGCCGGGCCGGGCGTAGATGAAGTTCAGCGGCCGCTCGGCCAGCACCGCTCCGCGAATCTCGGCCAGCACCGTCTCATCGGCGCTGGGGCGCGGCCCGGCCTGGACGGCGATGGTCTCGGCCCGGACCAGAGCCTCCAGATCCGGCGCCATGCGGTTCAGGGTGGTCGAGCGCATCGCCGCCTTCACCTTGCGCTCCAGGCTTTCCAGCGCCGCCGCCCGCGCCGGTTCGCCCGCCGCGCGCAGGGCGGCCGCCGCCTTGGTCAGCTCCAGCATCTCGGTCGCCGTCGGCGCCTGTTCAAAGGCCGACAGCCCGCCCCGGATGCGCCAGCGCTTGGTCGGCGGATCCGACACCTCCTCGACCTGCGGGAACAGCATCAGCACGGCGTCGCGCATCCGCTCGGCCGTGCGGCGGCCGACGTTCAGCTGAGCCGCCATCTCGTTCAGCGTCAGCCCCTCGGCGCTGGCCGCCATGCCCCGCGCCAGATCGATGACCAGGGCCGCCTTGTCGTGCCGCAAATGACTTCTCCACAGAGATACGTCCGAAACTGGCGTAATGCTGTCGCATCCTCTCATCATCAGCAAGAGGCAATCGCTTCAGGAGATCACGACATGGCCTTCGCCCGCACCCCGACGGTTCAAAAGCCCGCCCGCAAGACCTTCGCCGACCGCTATATGATCGTGCCGTGCGAGACCGAGAGCGATCTGGCCGTCATCTGGGACCGTCAGGAGGAACAGGTCGTGGACGTCATCAGCGCCTCGACCAGCCGCTACACCAACGAAGACGCCCTGTGGGACGAGTTCCACACCCCGCCGTTCAACGCCCGCTCCGACTGGCGCGCGGCGGCCTGAGCGGGAAAGCAGGTTGAGGAACCCTCCCCCACGCGCCCGCGTTGGCCCAGCGTGGCCGTATGCCGCCACGCCCAAGGGGAGCTGAACTCATGACCTCTTCCAACGCCGCGCCTTCGCTGGAAGGCTTCGTCAGATCCGCCCTGCATCGGTCGTGGTGGCTGCTGTTGTTGCGCGGGATCGCCGCCGTGGCGTTCGGCGTGCTGACCTTCGTCTGGCCGCAAATCAGCCTGCTGACCCTCATCATGCTCTATGGGATCTACGCCCTGGCAGACGGGATTCTGGCCTTGATCGCGGCGATCCGCGGCGGCGGCATGGTCCCCCGCTGGTGGCTGGCCCTGGGCGGCGCGGTCAGTATCCTGACCGCCGTCATCGTCTTCGCCTGGCCGGGCCTGACGGCCCTGGTCCTGGTCTATCTGATCGGCTTCTGGTCGATCCTGCGCGGCGTGCTCGAGATCATCGGCGCCGTCCGCCTGCGTAACGAGATCGCCAATGAGTGGACGCTGGGCGCCGCCGGCGCCCTGTCGGTGATCTTCGGCCTGATCCTGGTCTTCATGCCCGGCGCCGGGGCCATCGGCCTGCTGTGGTTGATCGCGACCTGGGCCGTGCTGTTCGGCCTGCTGCTGATCTGGGTCGCCTTCAAGGTCAGGACGCTGGCGAAGGCTTGAAGACCGCGTTGCGCGCCGCGACCCGCGCGCGGATCTCGGCGCGCATCCGCTCCAACTCGGCCGCGTCGATCAGGCGGCCGCGCAGCACCACGGTCTCGGCGTCGCGCGTGGCGCTGACGTCGGCCAGCGGGTTCGCCTCCAGCACCAGCAGATCCGCCGACTTGCCCGCCGCCACCGCGCCGTAACGCTCGCCCTGGCTCAGGAAGCGCGGTCCGTCCACGACCGAGCCCGCCAAGGCCTCGCGCGGCGTCAGGCCCAGCGACACATAGAGCTCCAACTCGTCGTGCAGCGAAAAGCCCGGATAGTTGAACGAGTTGAGGAAGCCCGCGTCCGTCCCGGTCAGGATCGTCACGCCCGCGTCGCGCAGCATGGGCAGGGTGCGCGCGGTGACGTCCTTGACGAAATGGCGGTCCTCGACCTGCTGCGGCGTGGCCTGGGCGGCGCGCTGGACGCGCCAGTCATAGGTCGCCCGGATGCCCGGCCCGACATAGGCCAGTCCGTCGTCGTGCGAATGGTCGTCCTTGTCCAGATTGGCCAGGGTGGTCGAGCCGTAGAGGGTCGGCGACACGGCCGTGCCCAGCTCCGCCAACCGCGCATAGACCCGGCGCGCCGTCTCCACGTCGAAGGTGTCGGCATAGCGACGCATGGTCTGGGCGTAGGTGTATTTGCCCGCCAGATAGTCGGCCGCGATGGCCGCCTCATCACGCGAACCCGCCTTCATGGCGTAATCGAGGTGTTCGATCGACGACAAGCCCGCCTCGGCCGCCGTCAGCACAGTGATGCTGGCCGGAATGTGGGCCGAGGTCTTCATGCCCCGCTTCTTCGCCTCGCGCACGGCGTAGATGAAAAGCTCGGGCGTCAGGGTGTTGTCGGTGATCTTGACGAAGTCGACGCGCAGGGCCTGAAGCCGGTCCAGGGCCGCGTCCACGTCGGCCTCGCTGCCGGTCTCGATCACGCCCTTCCAGACGGGGGCGATGCCCTCGATCTTGGGGCCGGAGGTGAAGATGCGTGGCGCATCGGCGGTCGGCGGCGACGCGCGCCAGTCCAGCACCTGCTGCGCCAGATCGCCCGCCGCGTCGCGCACCGCCACCACGCCGTTGACCACGTAAAGCGGCATCAGCTCGGCGTTCTCCTCGATCAGGGTCTCGCCCCCGCCGAAGTGGACGTGCATGTCCCACAGCCCCGGCATGACGTAGCGGTCGCCCAGATCCAGCGTCCGCACGGCCCGATAGCGGCCCGCCTCGCCCTCGGGGCCTACGGCCACGATGTCGCCGCCGCGCACGGCGACCAACTGATCCGGCGTCGTCGTCCCCTTCTCGACATCGACCACCGTGGCCGAGGTCAGCAGCAGGTCGACCGGCTGGACCGGCGTTTCGGCGGCGGCCAGCGGCGCCAGGGCGCAGGCGGACAGCAGGGCGGCGGCGGCGATCAGAAAGGTGCGCATGAATCCGCTATAATCCGTTCGCCGCCCTCGGCAAGCCAATCAGGGATAGCGGCGTTTCATCTCGTCCCAACTGGCGACGCAGAGCGCTCGCAGCACATCCATGTCCGCCTGATCCAGCCGCTTGATGTAGAGGCAGGCCGTGCTGGTCGTATGCGGACCCAACCGCGCCAGCAGCGCCTCCGTCTGCGGCGTCGAGGCGAGATACAGGGTCAGCGCCGCCTTGCGCGGCGAGAAGCCCATGCGCGGCCAGTCGGCGCTCTTGCCGTTCGCGGTGACGTTGGCGTAGCGGCCGAAGCCGACGATGGACGGCCCCCACATCACCGGCGCCTCGCCCGACACCGCCTGCATCAGGGCGCACAGCGTCCGCCCCTCCTCGCGCCGTCGCGTCGGTTCGACCGCCGCCAGAAAGTTCTCGACCGAGGCGTCGGTGGGCTTGGTCTTCGGCTCGCTCATTCCCGGCCTCCCGCTCAGGACAGGCCGTCACCTTGCGCCTGTCCGATCCGCCCCGCCAGACACCATCCGCCGAGCGCGCGCGTTCTCAGCCAGCCGCCCGCGGGAACCGTGACCCACTGACCCGATCCGGCCGCCAGGGTCTCGCGCCGCACGCCCGTCTCCGTGGCCAGTTCGACCTGAAGCGCCGCGCCCATATAGGCGGTCCACAGCTCCTCGGCTTCGGTGGCGCGCCAGTCGTCCGGCGCCTCGGGCGTCAGCAGGCGATAGACGCCGACCGTCTCACCGCGCGCGGCGGCGTCCGCCCCCGCCATGGGTCGCCCCCAGCCGCCCTCGACCAGCGGCCGCAGCCCCAGGTTCTCGACGACTTCTTCGAGCGTGAAATCCCCCTCGCCTTCCATCCAGCCGCTAGTGAGGTGCTTCGCCGCCCGCGTCCACGCGCGGCCCGCGCTCCTGCGGCGTGACAGGACGCCAGCGGCCATTCTCGAACACCACCTCGTCCCCACCGCGCCAGGGCACGCGGCTCAGCGGGCCGCCGGTCATGCCGTAGCCAAAGACGCTGTATCGCACGCCCGGTTTCAGCGCCGCCGTCTCTACTGTCGTTTCGAACCCCTCGGGCGTCTCGCCATAGACCACCTGCCTCACGCCCCGACAGTTGCGGCCGCGCGCCTCGATCGACCAGACCGGGCGCATCATGGCGTTCGACCGCTCATGCACGGCGATGCCGCCCAGGCAGGCCTTCTCGGGCTTGGCGGGATCGACTCCGAAGGTCGCGACCGGCCGCTCCAGCCCTCCGCTGATGTTCACCGGGATCATCGCCGAGCACGCCGCCAGGACGACGGCCGCCGTCCCCAGCACCGCCCCGATGCGCAGAACCGCACCGCGCTTCATCGCCCTCGCCCTCAGCAGCGGCCGTAGGGGACGTAGCCGACCTCGATCTCGTCGATGCGGACGGCCTTCAGCTCGCGCACCGCCATCTGGTCGAAGTCCGCGCTGCAGTTGAAGGTCGTGTCGATCACATAGTCCTCGCCCTTGGCCGCCTTGATGGCGTCGCGGATGCGGAAGGAGGCGTCGATCGTGGCGTCGCTGACCATCACGGCCGAGGCGCGAATGCCCGGCGAGACGCGCGGGCCGGCGCTTTCCAGATAGACCCACGGGTCGGCCGCATTGCCGCACAGCATCAGGCAGTCGGCCTTGAAGTCGGCGTTGCCGCGCGCGGCGGCGAACTCGCCCATGGTCAGGTCGATCTTCTGCGGCAGATCATAGTCCTTCAACGCCGCCAGCGCCTGGGTCGAGCAGGCCGGCGTCATCGGCACGGCGTAGCCGACGACCTCGTCGCCCTCGGCGCGGACGCGGACCGTGCAGCCGCCGATCTCATAGGTGCGTTCCTTGTCCTGAACCGTGCGGGCCGGACCCAGCTTGGATTCCAGATAGGCCACCTGCACGCCCATCATCTGGTCGATGGTCGGCGCGCCGCCCGTTGCAGAGGCGGCTTCAGGCGCCGCCTGGGTCGCCTCGGCCGTAGCGTCAGCCTTGTCGGCCGTCTTTTCCGCCTGACCGCAAGCGGCCAGTCCGGCCAGGACGCCCAGCACGGCGACGGTTTTCAGTCCTTGGAATGCGGTCATGATGTCTCCACGGCTCAGGTTGGGCGTCGCAAGCCAACGCACCGCCGCGCGAAGGGTTCTCGCGCACGACCGTCAAAGGGCCTTCACGATCCCTTCAACCATCTTCTTGGCGTCGGCGAACAGCATCATGGTGTTGTCGCGGAAGAACAGTTCGTTCTCGACCCCGGCGTAGCCGCTGCCCATCGACCGCTTGATGAACAGGACGGTGCCCGCCTTCTCCACGTCCAGCACCGGCATCCCATAGATGGGCGACTGCGGATCGGTCTTGGCCGCCGGATTGGTCACGTCGTTGGCGCCGATGACGAAGGCCACATCGGCCGAGGCGAACTCGCTGTTGATGTCCTCCAGTTCGAACACCTCGTCATAGGGGACGTTGGCCTCGGCCAGCAGGACGTTCATATGCCCCGGCATCCGACCCGCGACGGGGTGGATGGCGTATTTCACCTCGACGCCTTCTTCCTTCAGCGTGTCGGCCATTTCGCGCAGGGCGTGCTGAGCCTGGGCCACCGCCATGCCGTAGCCGGGCACGATGATGACCTTGGAGGCGTTCTTCATGATGAAGGCGGCGTCCTCGGCCGAGCCCTGCTTGACCGGCCGCGTCTCGACCGCCCCGCCGCCCGCCGCCGCGCCCGCCTCGGCGCCGAAACCGCCCAGGATGACGCTGATGAAGCTGCGGTTCATGCCCTTGCACATGATGTAGCTGAGGATCGCGCCCGACGACCCGACCAGGGCCCCGGTGATGATCAGGGCGATGTTCTCCAGCGTGAACCCCAGCGCCGCCGCCGCCCACCCGGAATAGGAGTTCAGCATGGACACCACGACGGGCATGTCCGCCCCGCCGATGGGGATGATCAGGGTCGCGCCCAGGATCAGGGCGATGGCGAACACGCCCCAGAAGGCCCAGATCGCCGTCCCGCCCGTCCCGATCAGGATGCCGATCAGGAAGACGAGAGCCAGCGCCAGAGCGATGTTGATGAGGTGCCGCGCCGGCAGGATGATCGGCGCCCCGCTCATCCGCCCGTCCAGCTTGGCGAAGGCGATAACCGAGCCGGTGAAGGTGATGGCCCCGATGGCCACGCCCAGGCTCAGTTCGACGATGGACAGGGTCTTGATCCCGCCCGTCGCCGTGACGATGCCGAAGGCGTCGGGCGCATAGACCGCCCCCACCGCCACCAGACAGGCCGCCAGGCCGACCAGGGAGTGAAATGCCGCGACCAGTTGCGGCATGGCCGTCATCGGCACGCGGTTGGCGATGACCGCGCCCGCGCCGCCGCCGACCACGACCCCGCCCGCGATCAGGGCCAGGGTCAGGGGATCCAGCGCCCCGCTGGTCCCCAGCGTCAGCAGGGTGACGCCGACGGCCAGGGCCATGCCGACCATGCCCAGGGTGTTGCCCCGTCGGCTGGTCACAGGGCTGGACAGCCCCCTGAGCGAGAGGATGAACAGAACCCCCGCCGCCAGATAGGCCAGCGCCGCGATCGATGCGTTCATCCCCTCCCCCTTCCTTCAACCCTGAATCAGAAAACGTTGACGATGGCGGGCGCGCCGCCGTTGGTGCCCGCCGCCGTGGCCTGGCCGTTCTTGACCACCGCCAGACCGACCGTTCCCTGGCCGCCCGTCTTGATCACCTGGCAGCGGCCGTCCGCGCCCGGCAACCGCCCGGTCATCCGGCCCGAGCCCGTGTGCTTGATGCGATTCATGTGAACGCCGCGCACCGTCACGGGCGCGAAACCGCATTCCAGCGCCCAGCTGGCGCCCTGCGGCGCGACAACCGACCAGTGCAGGCCGCCGTAGGGATTCTTGCCCACTTCGCGGGTCGATTGCGCAGAGGCGGCCCCGGCCAGGGCGACAACAGCCGACACGGCCGCGACGGAAATCAAGACAGTCTTCATCACGCGATACTCTTGCTAGCGTTTGACGGGTTGGGTGCGCGACAACCGCCACAGGGCGGCCGCGATGAACAGAGGCCCGAGCAGGATCATCGCCCAGTCGAAGACCGTCATCTGACGATCCTGAATGATGATGCGCGTCAGGACAGCGGCGAAAACCAGCACGACCCCGCAGTCCTGGAACCGCAGGCGCCCGATGGGGTCTTTCACCCGCACCCAGCTCCAGATCCACAGGGCCACGCCCAGACCCGTGACGGCCCAGGAGGCATAGAAGGCCAGCAGGATGGGCGACAGGGTCACGAAGCCTTGGGCCTTTCCTTCTTCTTGTACATGGCCAGCATCCGGCGCGTGACCATGAAGCCCCCGAAGATGTTGACGCTGGCCAGGGTGACTGCGGCCACGCCCGCGCCCTTGGCGATCCAGGCGTTCGGCCCGCCCGCCTGCGCGCTCATCGCCGCCGCCGCGATCAGGCCGCCGACGATGATGACGCTGGAAATGGCGTTGGTCACGGCCATCAGCGGCGTATGCAGCGCCGGCGTCACGCTCCAGACGACATAGTAGCCGACGAAGATCGACAGGACGAAGATCGCCAGGCGAAAGACGGTGGGATCAACGTGTTCCATCAGCCTCTCACTCCTTCATGCACCACGGCGCCGCCGTGGGTGACGACGGCGGCCTTGAGGATTTCCTCCTCCAGATCGACCGCCAGGGCGCCGTCCTTGATCATCAACCCCAGGAAGGTGACCAGGTTGCGCGCATATAGGGCGCTGGCGTCCGCGGCGATGCGGCCGGGCATGTTGCTCCAGCCGACGATCTTCACCCCATTGGCCGTGGTCACGACCTCATTCGGCTTCGAGCCTTCGACGTTGCCGCCCGCCTCGACCGCCAGGTCGATGATGACCGAGCCAGGCTTCATCGAGGCGACGTGCGCCGCCGTCACCAGCTTCGGCGCCGGGCGGCCGGGGATCAGGGCGGTGGTGATCACCACGTCCTGCTTGATGATGTGGGCGGCGGTCAGGTCGGCCTGCTTGGCCTGATACTCGGCTGACATGGCCTTGGCGTAGCCGCCCGCCGTCTCGGCCGCCTTGAACTCTTCATCCTCGACCGCGACGAATTTGGCGCCCAGGCTCTCGACCTGCTCCTTGGCGGCAGGGCGCACGTCGGTGGCTGTAACGACCGCGCCCAGACGCCGCGCCGTGGCGATGGCCTGAAGCCCCGCAACGCCCGCGCCCATGACGAAGGTCTTGGCGGCAGCCACCGTCCCGGCGGCCGTCATCATCATGGGGAAGCCCTTTCCATAGGCGTAGGCCGCCTCGATCACCGCCCGATATCCGGCCAGATTGGCCTGGGACGACAGCACGTCCATCACCTGGGCGCGCGTGATGCGCGGCACGAACTCCATGGCGAAGGCGGTGGCGTTGGCGCCCCTCAACGCCTCAAGCGTGGCCTTGTCGCGCCAGGCGTCCAGCAGGCTGACCACCACCGCGCCGGGCTTCAGGGCGCTGATCTCCGACGCGGTCGGGCCGCGCACCTTCAGCAGGATGTCAGCTCCCGCCAACGCCGCCGCCAGGTCGGGCCGCACGCTGGCCCCCGCCACGACGTAATCGTCGTCGGGAATGGATGATCCCAGGCCCGTCCCCGCCTCGACCGTCACGGTCGCGCCGAGATCGGCCAGCTTCCTGACCGTTTCCGGGGTTACGGCGCAGCGCGTCTCGCCTTCACGGCGTTCACGGGTCACGGCGATGGCGACGGCCAAGCGAATCCTCCCAATCCCCAGGGTCCGAAAGCGACGTTAGGCCGAAGCTGGAAGCGGCGTCAAAGCCCCACAAGCAAAAGGCCCGCCGGACGAACCGGCGGGCCTTCAGGACACCTCTGTTTCCAGAGAGCCGAAACTCAGTGCGACGACTTGGAACGCAGCATGAAGAAACCCGCGACCGACAGCACGACACCGCTAATGAAGGCGGGAATGAAACCGGCGCCGACGGCGAACCACACCGTCAGGAACAGAATCAGCACGGCCGTGGCCAACGACAACCACTTGGTCAGGCCCATGAACAGCGTCCAGGTGCCCGCTTGCTCCGTGATGTTCATTTCCCCGTGGACGTGGGGGGCGGTCGCTTCAGCGTGCTGGTCGGCCATGGGGCATCCAAAAAAGAGTCGAGATTTCGACGGCCCTTATAGCGAGGCCTGCGCACGGCTCAAGCCCGCGCCTCATCCCAGCGCCTCGAACCGATCGATCAGGCCTTCCAGCCGCTTGGTTCCGATGGTCCAGAAGGCCGGGTCGCGCGGGTTCAGGCCGAACGGCTTCAGCGCCTCGACATAGGTCCGCGCCCCGCCGCCCGACAGCAGTTCGCGATACAGCGGCGTGAAGGCCGCCGGATCCTTGGCCCGCGTCTCCATCAGCGCCGCGACCAGCAGGTCGCCGAACGCATAGGCGTAGACATAGAAGGGCGCGTGGACGAAGTGGCTGACATAGGCCCACCAGTCTTCATAGCCGGTCAGGTCGACGGACGGGCCGAGGCTGGCGCCCAGCTCCTCCATCCAGATGTCGCGGATGCGCTCGACCGGCACCTCGCCCGCCGCCCGCTCGTCATGGAAGCGCGTCTCGAAGCGGTGGAAGGCGATCTGGCGGACCACCGTGTTCAGCCCGTCCTCGATCCGGCCCGCCAGCAGGGCGCGCTGTTCGTCCGGCGTCGCCTCGGCCAGCAAGCGGTCGAAGGTTAGCCCCTCGGCGAAGATCGACGCCGTCTCGGCTAGGGTCAGAGGCGTGTCGGCCAGCAGCGACCCCTGCCCCGCCGCCAGCGTCTGGTGCACCCCGTGGCCCAGTTCATGCGCCAGGGTCAGCACGTCGCGCCGCTCGCCCATCCAGTTCAGGAAGACATAGGGGTGCCGATCCGCCGTCACCGGATGCGCATAGGCGCCGGACTGCTTGCCCGCCCGCGCCCGCGCGTCGATCCACGGCCGGTCGAAGAACCAGCCCGCTCGCTCGGCGAAGTCCCCGCCAAGGTCGGCGAAGCTGGACAGCACCAGCTCGCGCCCGCCCGCCCAGTCATAGGCGCGCGACGCCGCCGCCTCTATCGGCGCATTGCGGTCCCAGTGGGCCAGCCGATCCTTGCCCATCGCCTTGGCCTTCAGCGCATAATAGCGATGCGCCAGACGCGGATAGGCTTCGCCCACCGCCTCGGCCATGGCGTCCACGCTCTCGCCGTCGACCTCATTGCCCAGATGGCGGCTGTCGGCGGGGCGTTTGAAGCCGCGCTTGCGATCCTCCATCGCCTTTTCGGCGGCGACGGTGTTCAGCACCATGGCCATGGTCCGGGCGATGCCGGAAAAGGCCTTCGACAGGCCCTCGCCCGCCGCCTGACGTTTGGCGCCGTCCGCGTCGCTGAGACGGTTCAGCCCCTCGGCCAGGGTCAGCTCCTCATCCCCTACGCGCGCGCGCAGCACGGCCAGGGTTTCGTCGAACAGGCGCGGCCACTGTGCCTGGATCGGCCCGCGCTCGGCGATGAAGGTTTCAAGCTCGGCCGACAGTTCATGCGGCTTCATCGCCCGCACCCGGCGCAGCCACGGCGCCCAGCGCGCGGCGGACGCATGGGCCGCCAGCGCCGCCTCCACCGCCGCCTCGTCCAGCGCATTGATCTCCAGCGTCAGCCAGACGGTCGGCGTGGCGATGACCGTCAGCTTCTCGCGCACATCGGCCTCGAACCCCTGCGCCGCCGCGTCCTCGCGATTGGTCGAGGCGGCGAGGAAGGCGTAGGCGCCCAAGGCCCCCATCACGTCCGCCGCCTGTTCGTAAAGCCCGATCGCCTCGTCCAGCGCCCGGCCCAGTTCGGCGCCCGTCAGCGCGGCCAGCCGCCCCTGCCAGGCGTTCATCCGGTCGACCAACGCCCTGGCCCGCTCCAGATCGGCGGCGATCCGCGCATCCTCGCGCGAGGCGTAGAGGTCGGACAGATCCCACAGCGGGGCGTCGGCGAATTCGGTCGTTTTGACGGGCGCGTTCATGCCCTTGGTTGTGGGGAGGCGAAGGGCGCGATGCAAGCCGCCCTTCTCTCAGCAGGTCAGCCTCAAACCAGGACGATGAAAAGCGTCTTCCCTTCGCCCTCAAAATCGAGCACTGTTCAAATATGACCCATACCGCCCTCGACCCCACCGGCCGCGCCTCGCTGGAAGGCGCGCGCGGGCTCGCCGCCATCCGCATCGGGATCGGCCTGATCCAGGGGCTGGTTCTCTATCTCCTGTATCGCTCGGCGTCGGACGCCACGGCCCTGGCCTGGCCCGGAACCCAGCCTTCGCTGTTCGCCGCCCTGGTGCTAGCGGCGGCGTTCGCGCCGATCATGCTGCTGGCGGGCGTCGGGCGGATGGGATGGAAGACGCTGGCGCTGTGGGGCGCGGCGGCGGCGGCGGTTCTGGCGCTGCTGGGCTGGCACGACGCAGCCCAGCAGGCGAGCGACTACTTCCGCCCGCCCTATCTGCGCTTCCCGGTCGTGGCCTTCGCCGCAGCCGCCCTGTTCATCGCCCATCACCTGATCGTTCCGGCCGTCCAAGGGCGACGCTGGATCGCTGATTACGACGACTATTTCGACACGGCGTGGAAGGCGGGCGTGCAACTGATCCTGTCGCTAGGCTTCACCGGCGCCTTCTGGCTGCTGCTGTTCCTGGGCGCGGCCCTGTTCCGCGTCATCGGCCTCAGCTTCCTGAGCGACCTGTTGGGCGAGGAGTGGTTCTCCATCCCCGTCACCTGCCTGGTCTTCGCCGTGGCGGTGCAGCTGACCGACGTGCGCGGCGGCCTGATCCGGGGCGTGCGGACGGTGGCGCTGATGCTGTTGTCCTGGCTGCTGCTGGTCATCACCGTCCTGGTGGCGGGCTTCCTGGCCGCCCTGCCCTTCACCGGCCTGGACGGGCTGTGGAAGACGGGCAGCGCAACGGCCCTGGTGCTGTCGGCCGCCGCCGCCCTGATCGTGCTGATCAACACCGCCTATCAGGATGGACGCGAGGACAATCTGCCGCCCGCCGCCCTGCGCCTGGCGGTGCGGGTCGCCTCGGTGCTGCTGACGCCGCTGATCCTGATCGCCGTCTGGGGTCTGAGCCTTCGCATCGGCCAGCACGGCCTGACGCCCGACCGCATCATCGCCTCGGCCTGCGCCTTGGTCGGCGTCCTCTACGCCGCCGGCTACGGCTGGGCCGCCCTGTCGCCCCTGTGGCGCAAGACCGCCTGGATGAAGCCGCTGGAGCGCACCAACGTCCTGGCCGCCGTCCTGACGGTGCTGGTCATCCTCGCCCTGTTCAGCCCCCTGGCCGATCCGGCCCGCCTGTCCGTCAACGACCAGACCGCCCGGCTGAAGCGCGGCGCCGTCAGTACGGCTCAGTTCGACTACGCCTTCCTGCGCTTCGGCGCTGGCAAGACGGGACGCACCGCCCTGGCCGAGCTGGCCAAATCCTCCGACGCCGAGATCGCCGGTCGCGCCGAGGCGGCCCAGGCCTCGACCTCGCGCTATGATCTGGTCGAGGTCGGCACGCCTCCGCGCCAGCCGATCATCGCCCCGTGGCCGGCGAACAAGCCCCTGCCCGCCGCCTTCCTGGCTCCGACGACGACCGGCGACCCGCGCTTCGCCTGCAACAGCCACGACAACTGCCTCGCCGCGCAGCGCGACCTGAACGGCGACGGCCGCGATGAGATCCTGCTGGCGACCGCCTACAACATCGCCCTGTTCGCACAGGACGCCGAGGGCCGCTGGATTCATCAGGGCGACTATCACGTTCCGCATTGCCCCGGCCCCGGCGGCCGCGACCTGCGCGAGGCGCTCAAGCATCCCGATCTCAAGGCCGTCGCTGCGCCCTGGCCGAACTTGAGCATGGGCGCCGTGACCGGGCGGCTGCAACCGGAAGCCGCCTGCCCAACACCCGTCGCCGTTAACCCCTGACTCAGGTCTCCGAAACCCGATCTTCATTCCCTCCGTTCTAGGGTTGTGTCGAAACGAGCCAGTCCCGAACCAATGAGGACGGCCGTTCGATGGTGATGTTGAAGGGTGTGCTCCAATGGCCAAGACCGTTCTGGTCGTCGACGATGATCCCACGCAGCGCCGCCTGATTCAGGCGGTTCTGGACCGTGAAGGCTATGCGGTCGTCCACGCCGAAAGCGGGGGCGAGGCCATCGACCGTCTGACCAAGGGCGGCGGCGCCGACGTGGTTCTGCTGGACCTCGTCATGCCCGGCCTGTCCGGCATGGAGGCCCTGGCCGAAATGCGCACGGCGGGCGTGGCCACGCCGGTCATCGTGCTGACGGCCAACGGCGGCATAGAAACGGTGGTCAAGGCCATGCAGGCCGGAGCCCAGGACTTCTTCGTCAAGCCGGTCGGCCCCGACCGCCTTCTGGTCGGCGTCCGCAACGCCCTGCAGATGACCCAGCTGACCGCCGAGATCGGGCGTCTGAAGAAGCGCGCTGCGGGCCGCTCCTCCTTCGACGACATGGTCGGCGACAGCGAACCCATGCGGATGGTCAAGGCCCTGGGCCAACGCGCGGCCAAGTCCTCCATCCCCGTGCTGATCACCGGCGAAAGCGGCGTCGGCAAGGAAGTGATCGCCCGCGCCCTGCACGGCGCCTCGGACCGGGCGGGCAAGCCCTTCATCGCGGTGAACTGCGGCGCCCTGCCCGCCAATCTGGTCGAATCCATCCTGTTCGGCCACGAGAAGGGCGCCTTCACCGGCGCCCATGAGAAACACGCCGGCAAGTTCGTCGAGGCGAACGGCGGCACCCTGTTCCTGGACGAGATCGGCGAACTGCCGCTGGACATGCAGGTCAAGCTGCTGCGCGCCCTTCAGGAGGGCGAGGTCGATCCGGTCGGCGGCAAGCGCCCGGTCAAGGTCGACGTCCGCATCGTCTCCGCCACCAACCGCGACCCGGCCCAGCAGGTCAAGGAAGGCGCCTTCCGCGAAGACCTCTTCTATCGCCTGAACGTCTTCCCGATCGAGGCCCCGGCCCTGCGCGAACGGCGCGAGGACATCCCGGCCCTGGTCGAGCATTTCATCGCCCGCTTCAACCTTGAGGAAGGCAAGCGCGTCATCGGCTGCTCGCCCGAGACCTTGGCCCTGCTGCAGAGCCACGACTGGCCCGGCAACGTCCGCCAGCTGGAGAACGCCGTCTATCGCGCCCTGGTCCTGGCCGACTCGCCCCTGTTGCAGCCGCACGACTTCCCGGCCATCTCGGGCGTCGCCGTGCCGCTGGACGCCGTGGCCGCCGCGCCGAGCGGCGAGGATGCGCCAGCGTCGACCTCCGCGTCCGTCTCGACCGACGACGACGGTCAGCACGACAGCCCCGTTCGCATCACCGATGACCGCGGCCACGTCCGCACCCTGGAACAGATCGAACGCGACCTGATCCAGCACGCGATCGAAGTCTATTCCGGCCATATGTCGGAAATCGCCCGCCGCCTGGGCATCGGCCGCTCCACCCTCTACCGCAAGGTTCGCGAACAGGGGCTGGAGGAACAGCTCAAGGAAGCCGGCTGAAGAACGCCCGGACGCGGCCCGAAACAGGGCCCGTCGTTTCCGTTCGGGGTTTCAAAGGCGAACTTTACGGGCCACACCCTCCCTGCGTTCTGTTCACGAAAGGGAGCCGCCCCTCTTGTTTCGCCACCTCGCCGTCGCCTTGACCCTGACGTCCGTCGCCGCCCTGACCGCCGCCTGCTCCAACCCCGAGGCCCCGCCCCAGGCCGAAGCCGCCGCGTCCAAGGTCGCCCTGCCGCCCGAGTGCGAGAACCATCCCCTGCTGGCCGCCATGCCGACGGCCCAGACCATCGCCGGCAAGCCGCTGACCGAGATCGACTGCCAGGCCTTCTCGGTTTCCATGACCTATGGCGAGCCGGGGACCAGCACCGAAATCCTGCTGATCGATTCCAAGGCGCCGGTTCCCGAGGAAAGCGGTCCCCTGTCCGGCCTCATCGCCGGCGCTCAGGAGACCGCCTACAAGAGCGCCGTCGCCGCCGTCGAGATAACCAAGGGCGGACGCGAGCTGGCCCTGTCCTCCCCGACAGCCCTCGCCTCGATCGGCGGCGAGAATTACCTGTCCGTGGTCATGGACGGCCCGACCGGCGAAGTCGCCGTCATCGGCATCGAGTCCATGGCTTCAGGTGGCGACGTCGATTCTCTGATCAGCGTGTTGAAGGATCGCTACGGCCTGACCATCCACATCGAACAGGACCACCTGTCCGGCGCGGCGGCCGCCCGCGCGGCCTATCAGCCCTATCTGTCGGCCATGCGCCTGAACGCCCTGCCCTAGCCAGCGAAAAGGGCGGTGGAGTTCGTCTCCGCCGCCCTTCGTCTTCATGCCCTGGCTCAGTTCCGGCTGACCGTCAGGCTGTAGCCGCCCTCCGATCCCCGGCGCGCCGTGGCGCGAGGCTGGAACGGGGTGATGACATAGGTCGTGTCCTTGGAGGCCTTCAGCTCAGCCATCTGACCGTCGACCTCGCCCCGGAATACGGCCGCGCCGCCCTGGTCGGCCGCGTCGCTGATGTTGAAATACAGGTTGGTGTTGGACGGTTTGAAGGCGACCTTCAGCGTCTGTCCCGCCGCGACGGGTACGGCGTACACCGGCGCCGCATAGCCCTTCACCGTCCCCTCCTTCGTCACCGAGCCGACCCGGTCGAACGTCAGCACCTCCAGCGTCGAGCCTTCCTCGCGGACGAAGGCGCGCGCCGCCGCTTCATCAACGGCGGGCAGCGCCTGGGCGGCGTCCGGCGCCGGGCTGACCGCCTGGGGCGCCGCCGCGGGACCGCCGCTGAGATCCGGCGTCGCTTCCGAAGCCGCCTCGGGCGCCGCGCCCGGCCGGTCCCCGCACGCGGCCAGCGCCAGGCTCAAACTCAGAAGGCCGCCGGTCAGGGCGGCGGAGACGAAGCGTTTCATCAGTCTTCCCTCTCAAAGGGTTTGGAAATCCGCAGGCGCAACGCACGGCCAAGCTGGACGGTTGCAGGCCTCATTCGCCCTCATCGGGCGCGGCCTCTCCACGACGCCGTCCGAATCGACGCAGCTCGCCCTTGGCCTTGGCCGTGATCTCTTTCAGCTTGCGGCCCTGCATGGCCGACAGGGCCTGACCCGGCGCGCCCTTTTCCGGGTCGGCGAAGGCGCGGCCATGGGTCTGGATCCGCTCGCCCACCGAATCGAGAAATTCACCCTCCCATTCAGACAGGGAAACGCCCGCCTTCTCTGCCGAGCGGCGGGCGCGTTTCAGGGCGTTGAGCGCGGATCGTTTCGCCGCCTCCTTCTGCTGCTCCCAGGGGCTCAGAGAAGGTTTGGCTTTAAGGGCGCCGCCGCCCTTCAGCCTGCTGGAGCGTGAAGGGCCGTCGCCGGAGGGCTTGAAGGGCGTGCGCTTCAGGCCCGCCTCCCTCAGATCTCGCCGAGAGCCGAGAGGTAGAGGTCCAGAATCGCTTCTTCTTCCTGACGCTTGGCCTTGTCTTGCTTGCGCAGGCGCAGAACCTTGCGCAGCACCTTGACGTCATAGCCTTCACCCTTGGCCTCGGCGAAGACCTCCTTCATGTCGACCATGACGGCCTGCTTGTCCTCTTCGAGGCGCTCCAGGCGCTCGATGATGGAGCGAAGGCGGCCCTGGGCCGTGGCGGTCAGGACATCGGGGCTGGCGTCGAAGGAAGCGTCGTCCATGACTAAACTCCAGAACTCAAAATCAGGCTGCGCCCTCAAACAGGCCGAGAGCCGTTAGGGCAGGAAGAACTACGCCCTCAAACAGGCCTGGGGCCGTCAGGGCAAGAGAAAACCACGCCCTCAAGCAGGCCGAAGGCCGTTAGGGCGCCGAAGAAAGAATCACTAATCACGCACAGGCGCCCGGCTCAACGCCGGACGCGAAAAAGCCGCGGACAACGCCCGCGGCCCTGTGGATAGTCATCCCATCCACCGACGTTCGGCGCGCGCCTCGCCTGCAAGAGGCCGGGCGCGCCGATCGCGCGTGATCAGCCTTGCTTGGCTTTGAAGCGCGGGTCGGTCTTGTTGATGACGTACAGAACGCCCTTGCGACGAACGATCTTGCAGTCGCGGTGGCGACCCTTCAGCGACTTCAGCGAGCTACGGACCTTCATGGTCGGATGTCCCGGTTGGAGGCCCGTGAGGGCGAGTAAAACAAAAGAGCCGCGGGCGAACCTGCGGCGGAGGCGGTCGTATAGAGAGGCCTTCGCCTTTCGTCAACATTCCGCGCGGGGAATCCGCTGGAGGCCTGGCCTCCGAGTCGAACGGAGGATCTCCGGACTTGCACGTCCGGCGCGTCGCCCCTCCGCCACCAGGCCACACTCAGGGAACGCTGCAATGTAAATTCGGCGGATTAACCGCCTGCTTTCAAGAAGGGTTAACGCCGTTTTCACCCTTATCACGGAAACTGATCCAGCCTTCGCGCGCTTGTGATTGGTCGTGGAATTCGGGGGCGTTAGCCTGTGACTATGCGTATCGCTTATCGTCTTCTGTTGTTGGGTTCGGTCGCCGCCTGCACCCCCATGGTTCCCACGCCGCCGCAGCCCCAGCCTGCGCCGCCGCCCGTGGTCGAGCCTGCGCCCGCCACGCCCGCCCCCACGCCCCCGCCCGCCCAGACGGACCTCAGCGAGGCCTATGACCACGCCAGCTTCGACGCCTGGAAGCAGAGCTTCCTGGAGCGTCACGGCGGCGCTCGCAAATGGGAGTACGCCCGCGAGCTGGAGAGCGTGACGCCGAACCCCAGCATCATCCGCCTGGACCGCAACCAGCCGGAATTCTCGCGCCCCGCCGGGGTCTATATCCAGAACGCCACCACGCCCGCGCGAATCGCCATGGCGCGCCAGCGCGTCGACCGCGTGCCGTGGGACGTGACCCAGAAATACGGCGTGCCGACCGAAATCCTGCTGGGCGTCTGGGCTCAGGAAAGCGCCTTCGGTCAGGTTCAGGGCGACTTCGACGTCATCCGCTCGCTGGCGACCCTGGCCTATGACGGCCGCCGCCGCGCCTGGGCCGAGGACCAGCTGAAGCACGCCCTCGACATCGTCGTGACGGGCAAGCGCGACCGCGCAGGACTCAAAGGCAGCTGGGCCGGAGCCATGGGCCAGACCCAGTTCATGCCGGACAACTATCTGCGGCTGGGCGTCGATCAGAACGGCGACGGCAAGGTCGACATCTGGGGCTCGGACGCCGACGCCCTGGCCTCAGCGGCGAATCTGCTGGCCCAGGCGGGCTGGAAGCGCGGCCAGGGCTGGGCCTATGAAGTCACCCTGCCCTCCAACTTCGACTACAGCCAGGCCGAGGGGCCGAAACACCCCTGGTCCTACTGGACCGCCCGCGGCGTGCGCCTGGCCGACGGCTCCTCGCCCAACAGCGCCGAGGCGGCCGAGGGCGCGGCCATCCTGCTGCCGCAAGGCGCCAAGGGCCCGGCCTTCCTGGCCCTGCCCAACCACTACGTCATCCGCCGCTACAACAACTCGGTCAGCTATGCCCTCGCCATCGGCATGATCGCCGACGGCGTGTCGGGCAAGCCTGCGCTGAAGGCCGCCTGGCCCAACGACGGCCCCCTGACGCGGGACCAGCGCGTCGGCGCCCAGCAGGCCCTGACGCGCATGGGCTTCGACACGCAAGGCGTCGACGGCGTCATCGGCTCCAACACCCGCGCCGCCCTGCGCCGCTGGCAGCAGGCGAACGGTCGGACGGCCGACGGCTATCTGACGGACGTGCTGGCGGAAGAGCTGATCAGGCGAGCGCGATAGCGTCCTTCTCCCCTTGTGGGAGAAGGAAACCTCAGCCCTTCATCCGCCAGGTCGCGCCCTGCGGGCCGTCCATGACGACGACGTTCAGTTCGTTCAGCCGGTCGCGGATGCGGTCGGCCTCGGCCCAGTTCTTGGCCGTGCGGGCGGCGGCGCGCTGTTCCAGCAGGCCCTCGACCTCGGCCTTCAGCCCTTCGTCGACGCCCGAGAACCATTCCGCCGGATCGGCCTGAAGCACCCCCAGGATCGAGGCCGCCGCGATCAGCCGCCCCTTGGCCTCGGCCACCGCCGCCGTATCGCCCGCCGTCATGCCGCGCTCGATGTCGCTGGACAGGGCGAACAGGGTCGCCATGGCCCCTGGCGTGTTCAGGTCGTCCTCGATGGACTTCAGGAACTCCACCGGCGGTTCGACCTCCGCCGCCTCGACCCCGGCCGCGCGGTGCAGGGCGCCGTAGAGGCGGTCCAGATTCTTGCGGCTCTGCTCCAGCAGCGTCTGGTTCCAGTCCAGCGGCTGACGATAATGCGCGCTCAGCAGGGCCCAGCGCACCACCTCGCCCGGCATGGCCTGCACCAGGTCGTGCAGCAGCAGGACGTTGCCGATCGACTTGGACATCTTCTCGGCGTCCACGGTCAGGAAGCCGTTGTGCATCCAGTAGCGGGCGTATTCGTCATGCGCCTCATCGCCATGCGCATGGCCGTGGGCGCAGACGCCCTGGGCGATCTCATTCTCATGGTGCGGGAAGACCAGGTCGATCCCGCCGCCGTGGATATCGATGGGCAGGCCCAGCGTCTCCTCGATCATGGCCGAGCATTCGATGTGCCAGCCGGGGCGCCCTTCGCCCCACGGCGAGGGCCATGACGGCTCGTCCGCCTTGGACGGCTTCCACAGCACGAAGTCGTGCGGGTTCTTCTTGTAGGGGGCCACCTCGACGCGGGCGCCGGCGATCATGTCGTCCAGATTGCGCCCCGACAGCGCGCCGTAGGACGGATAGGACGACAC
This sequence comes from Brevundimonas sp. Soil_N_31, assembly GCF_057655995.1. Classification (NCBI taxonomy): domain Bacteria; kingdom Pseudomonadati; phylum Pseudomonadota; class Alphaproteobacteria; order Caulobacterales; family Caulobacteraceae; genus Brevundimonas; species Brevundimonas sp. Soil_N_31. The sequence goes on along the minus strand of NZ_JBDGLE010000003.1, from coordinate 368,477 downwards.
GTCGAACAGCACATGACCCTCGGCGGCATAGGCGCAGCCGGCGTCGATGATGGCCTGAATCTGCTTGGTGATCGCCTCGATATAGTCGGTGACGTGCGGCGCGATGTCGGGCGGCGAGACGTTCAGCAAGCCCATGTCGGCCAGATAGGCGGCCTCATAGCGGGCGGTGATCTCGCCGATGGCGACGCCTTCCTTGGCGGCCTTGGCGTTGATCTTGTCGTCCACGTCGGTGACGTTGCGGGCGTAGATCACCTTGTCCGCGCCATAGGTGCGGCGCAGCAGGCGCACCAGCACGTCGAACACCACCGGCGGACGGGCGTTGCCGATGTGGGCGTAGTCATAGACCGTCGGGCCGCAGACATAGAGGCTCACCCGGTTCGGATCACGTGGCGCGAACAGGCGCTTTTCACGGCGCAGGGTGTCGTGGATGTGCAGGGCCATGGGTCAGGTCTTTTGCGAGTTTTCTTGCGGGACGGACGAGGTGTCCCATATAGCGGCCTGATAGACAGTCAGGGCCGCGCGCCCAAGTCCATATATAATAGTATTCTGAACAGGCGCTCTCGCCGCCGCCGGATCGTTTCATGAGCACCACCCCCGCCAAGCCCGTCCTCGTCGCCAATGAGGCGCCGCAGCGTCCCAGCCGCGAACAGGCTCTGGAGGCCGTGCGCACCCTGATCGCCTGGGCCGGCGACAACCCCGACCGCCCAGGCCTGCTGGACACGCCCAAGCGCGTGGTCGACGCCTATGGCGAATGGTTCGACGGCTATGAGGCCGATGCGGGCAAGGAGCTGTCGCGCACTTTCGAGGACGTGACCGGCTATGACGACATGGTCATCCTGCGCGACATCGAGGTCGAGAGCCACTGCGAGCACCACCTGGCCCCCTTCCTGGGCAAGGCCTACGTCGCCTATCTGCCGGGCGAGAAGGTGGTGGGCATCTCCAAGCTGGCGCGCGTGGTCGAGATCTTCGCCCGTCGTCTCCAGAACCAGGAGACCCTGACCAACGACATCATCGACGCCATCGAATCGCACCTGCAGCCCAGGGGCGTGGCCGTGCTGGTCGATGCGGCGCACCAGTGCATGACGACGCGCGGCGTGCATCACCGCCACGTCTCGACCATCACCACCCGCTTCACCGGCGCCTTCAAGGACGACCCGGCCCTGACCGAACGATTCCTCAAGCTGGCCAAGGGTTGATCCGAAGAACGCTGGCGTTGGTCGTCAGGGATTGAATTGATCGCGGAGAAGGCGGCCTCTGACCGAATTCGCAATCTTATTCCCCTGCATGGTCATTTCCTCGCATTCGACGGCTTTACAAGGCCGCCCTGGGACGCCAAGAGACGAGTCTGAATTTCAGTGCGGTCCGCCGGAGGGTGCGGGCCTTGATGGAGACGACTGCGTATGGGCGCGAAACTTTCCTCGAGCGGCGGCGGCGGCGGCGGCAGACTTGCCCAACAGAACGCGGACATCAACGTCACGCCGTTCGTGGACATCATGCTGGTTCTGCTGATCATCTTCATGGTCGCGGCGCCGATGGCCACCGTCTCGATCAAGCTGGACCTGCCGCCGGCCACGCCGCCGGCGCCGGACGCCGAGAAGCCGAAGGAGCCGGTGTACATCACCATCCAGGAATCCGGCTCGCTCTACATCGCCGAGAAAGAAACCTCGATCGCCACCCTGCCGGCTGACGTCTGTTCCGCCCAGGGCGCCGTGGCCAACTGCCGCGACGAGCGCGTTTTCGTCCGCGCCCAGCCGGAAGTGAAATACAATCAGTTCATGGAAGTCATGAACAAGCTTCAGGAGAACGGCTTCTTCAAGGTCGGCCTGCTGAACGAAGACATCGAATAGGATCGTTTCGATCCCATCGGATCAAGGGTCGCCTCGGCGGCCCTTTTTCTTTGCCCGGCAGTCATTCGACCGCTTGCATCGCCCTCCCGTTCCCGCCTCAATGCGGACCTCGAAAGAGGGGGAGTTTATCGCCATGCGTCGCCGCACGTTCCTGTCCGCCTTGCCCGCGGGCGCTCTGATGGCGGGAACCGCCAGCGCACAACAGGCGACCGGAGCCCCGGCCCCATACGCGGCGCCTCCCGCCCGCTCCACGCCCCGGCCGGATCCTTACGCCGGCGTCGGCATCGGCGACCGCATCACCGGGCCGAAGTTCGTGGGCCGTTCAACCGTCTGGGGCGCGAACGGCGCCGCCGCCACGGCCCACCCCGCCGCCACGATGATCGGCCTGGACACCCTGCGGCGCGGCGGCTCGGCTATCGACGCCGCCATCGCCATCAACGCCGCCCTGGGCTTCCTGGAGCCGACCGCCAACGGCATAGGCGGCGACGCCTTCGGCCTGATGTGGGATCCGGCGCAGAAGAAGGTCGTCGGCTTCAACGGCTCGGGGAACAGCCCGCGCGGCCTGTCGCTGGCCACCGCCCGTTCAAAGGCCGGGGCTGACGGCTATCTGCCCCGCTACGGCGCGGTGACGGTCAACGTCCCCGGTGCGGTCGACGCCTGGTGGAGCGCACACCAGCGCTACGGCAAACTGCCGTGGAAGGATGTCCTGCTGCCCGTCGCCGAACTGTGCGAACAGGGCGTGCCCGTGCCGCAGGTCGTGGCCTACTACCTCGAACGCAACATGGCCGGCTTCGACCGCAGCGCCGCGACGATCGAGGAAAACGACAACCGAAAGAAGGTCTGGCTGACCGGCGGCCGCACGCCGAGAACGGGCGAAATCTTCGCCAATCCGGACCTAGGCCGCACCTACCGCCTGATCGCAGAGGGCGGCCGCGACGCCTTCTATGACGGGATGATCGCCGATCATATCGAACGCTATTTCAAACGCATCGGCGGCTGGATGACCCGCGCCGACCTGGCCGCCCATCGCACCGAATGGGTCGAGCCGCTGATGACCACCTATCGCGGGGTCGAGGTGTATTCGCTGGGGCCGAACACGCAAGGCCTGTCGACCAACCAGATCCTCAACATCTGCGAACAGTTCGATCTGAAGGCCATGGGCTTCCAGTCCGCCGCCTCGATCCACGTCCAGGCCGAGGCCAAGCGCCTGGCGTTCGAGGACCGCGCCCGCTACTTCGCCGACGAGCGCTTCGCCAAGGCCCCGACCGCCTGGCTGAACTCCAAGGAATACGCCGCCGAACGGGCCAAGTTGATCCGTCCCGACCGCGTCATGGACCGCGTCTTCCCCGGCGATGCGCCGACGCAGGGCGACACCACCTACTTCAGCGTGGCCGACAGCGACGGCATGATGGTCAGCTGGATCCAGTCCAACTATCGCGGCATGGGCGGGGGTCTGGTCGCCGACGGCCCGGACGGCGGCACCCTGGGCTTCATGTTCCAGAACCGCGGCGAACTGTTCGCCCTGAGCGACGGCCACCCCAACGTCTATGCGCCGGGCAAGCGCCCCTTCCACACCATCATCCCCGGCTTCGCCTGCAAGGACGGAGAGCCGTGGCTGGCCTATGGCGTCATGGGCGGCGGGATGCAGCCGCAGGGACAGGCCCAGATCATCATCAACATGGTCGACTACGGCCTCGACCCGCAGGAAGCCGGCGACAGCCCGCGCTGGCAGCACTACGGCTCATCCGAACCGACCGGCCAACCGGCCGAAGGCGTGGGCAAGCTGCACCTCGAATCCGGCGTGCCCGAAGCGACCAAGCAGCAACTGACGGCGATGGGCTGGGATCTGGGTCCGCCCGACGGCGGCTTCGGCGGCTATCAGAACGTGATGAAGCAGATCAACGAACAGGGCCGCTGGACCTACGGCGCCGCCACCGAAATGCGCAAGGACGGCAACGCCCTCGCCTATTGATCCGGCGCACATCGTTACACCCCGCTCTTCCCGGCGTCCGCCGGGATGAGCGGGGTGAGGGAAGCGACCAACCTCTGATGTGAATTCACCCCCTCTGACCGCCCCCGCAAAGCCTTGACCTGACGCGGCGTCAACCGGCTAAGGTTCGTTTCCAAACAGGACGGACTTATGACCGATCTCGTCACGCGCGACTTCATCGCCTCGGCCGCCGACGACTATCCGCTGTCGATGCGGCTGGTTTCGGCCGCCCAGCCCCGGATCGCCGTGCTGGTTTCGTCGGGCACGGGCTTTCCCAAGGGCTTCTACGAACGGTTCGCCCGCTATCTGGCGCAGCGAGGGGTGGCGGTGCTGACCTATGACTTCCGGGGCATCGCCGGGTCGCGGCCGGATGAGTTGAAGGGCTCAACCATCGACTATCCCGACTGGGGACGGCTGGACATGCCCGCCGCGCTGGACGCCCTGATCGAGGCGGCGCCGGGCCTGCGCGTCGTCCATGTCGGTCACAGCGTCGGCGGCCATTTCATCGGCTTCATGCCCAATCACCACCGGATCGAGCGGCACGCCTTCGTCTCGGTCGGGACCGGCTGGTGGGGCGGGCACCATCGCAGCTACAATCCGATGGAGCTGTTCTTCTGGCTGGGCTTCGGACCGTTCAGCCTGATGCGCCACGGCTATATCAAGGGCGGCGGCCTGTGGGCCGGGACCGACCTGCCGCGCGGCGTCTTCACCACCTGGCGGCGCTGGTGCATGAAGCGCGCGTATTTCTCCAAGGAGCTGGAGACCAGCCTGCGGCCCCATCACTATGAGGCCGTGACCGCCCCGATCCGGTCCTGGATCTTCACCGACGATCCCATCGCCACGCCCAGCACGGCGCGCGATCTGTTGAGCGTCTACCCCAACGCCCGCTCGAACATGAGCGTGCATGCGCCCGGCGACTTTGGGGCGCGGCGCATCGGCCACGAAGGCGCCTTCCGCAAGGGGATGGAGCCGTTGTGGGATCGGATTTTCCACTGGCTGGACAATGGCGACGCCTGAGCGGGCGCCTATATCCCAGGCTCATCGTCCCACCGGAGCCTCCCCCATGCCCTATTCCGATCAGCCGACCGTAACCGCCTCGGGCGTGGAGATTCCCCTGCTCGGTTTCGGCACCTGGCAGCTGGAGGCCGACGACGCCCGCCGCATGGTGCGCGAAGCCCTGCGCATCGGCTATCGCCACATCGACACCGCCTGGATCTACAAGAACGAGAAGGCGGTCGGCGACGGCATCGCCGACGCCGTGGCCGAAGGCATCGTCACGCGCGACGACATCTTCGTCACCACCAAGATCTGGGTCGATCACTTCCATCACGACGCCCTGCTGCGTCAGGCCGAAGAGTCCGCCCTCAGCCTGGGCCTGACGCCGGACCTGCTGCTGCTGCACTGGCCCAAGCCGACGCCGGCGCTGGCGGAAACCATCAGCGCCCTGAACGCGGCGCGCGATCAGGGCTTCACCAAGAACATCGGCCTGTCCAACTTCCCCTCGGCCCTGTTCCGCGAGGCCGCCGCCCTGTCGCGCGCGCCGCTGATCACCAATCAGGTCGAATACCACCCCTATCTGTCGCAGAAGACGCTGATCGAGACGGCGCGGGAACTGGGCTCGTCCATCACAGCCTGGTCGCCGCTGGCGCAGGGCAAGATCGCCGACGACGCCGTGATCGGCGAGATCGCCAAGGCCCACGGCAAGACCAACGGCCAGATCACCCTGCGCTGGATTATCCAACAGGGCGTCATCGCCATTCCGCGCACCGCCAAGGAAAGCCGCGCGGCCGAGAACTTCGGCATCTTCGACTTTGAGCTGTCGGCCGACGAAATGGCGCGGATCAGCGCCCTGGCCCGCCCCGACGGCCGCATCGGCGACTGGCTGGACGAGGCCTTCCAATGGGATCAGGATGCCTGATCCGACACGGTTCTAGGGCGCATGCGCCGAGGAGGACGCCATGGGTTCGGTTCTGGGCTTTCCGGGGATTGATCCGATGGACGCCGTCGTCGGCGCGCGCATCCGCCGCTGGCGCGACCAGCGCGGCGTGGCCTTCGACGACCTGGCCGCCGCCATCGACCTGACGCCCGAGGCCCTGCGCCGGGTCGAGGCGGGACGTGAGCACCTGGACGCCGCCCAGTTGGACGCCGCCACCCGCGCCCTGCGCCTGCCGGTGTGGGCGCTGGTGTCCGACGCCCCGGCCTATTGATGACGGCGCGGCTCTATCGCGGATTGTTCGCCGTGGTCGGCTGGGGCGCCCTGGCCCTGCAATACGGCCTGCTGCTGCGGAACAATCCCGGCTCCAGCGCAGGCGAGCTGACGCTGAACTTCTTCAGCTTCTTCACCATCCTGACCAATCTGCTGGCGGCGCTGGCCCTGACGGGGCCGGCGCTGGCGCCCGACAGTCCTCTGGGCCGATGGAGCCGCAGCGAGGGCGTGCGGGCCGCCGTCGCCATGTACATCGTCGTGGTCGGCGTCGTTTATCATCTGCTGCTGGCCCAGACATGGAATCCGCAGGGCTGGCAGAAGGTCGCAGACGCTCTGCTGCACACCGTCATGCCCCTGGCCTTCGTCGGCGACTGGCTGCTGTTCACCGCCAAGGGGCGGCTGCGCTGGATCGACGCGGTCAAATGGCTGGCCTTTCCGCTGCTCTACGGCGGCTGGACCCTGGCGCACGGGGCGATGACGGGCTGGTGGCCCTATTGGTTCGTCAATGTCAGCGAACTGGGCCTGGCGCGGGCGGCGGCGAACTTCGCGGGGCTGCTGGTCTTCTTCCTGCTGCTGGGGCTGGTCGTCGTGGCGATCGATCGCGCGTTCGGACGGCGTGACAGACGGCTCGCGTCCGCCTAAGCGTCAGCGCATGGCCTACAAGTCCCTGCGCGATTTCATTGCGACCCTCGAAGCCGACGGCGAACTGGTTCGCGTGTCCGAGCCCGTCTCCACCCATCTGGAGATGACCGAGATCCAGACCCGGCTGCTGCGCAACGGCGGCCCGGCGGTCCTGTTCGAAAAGCCCGTCATGCCCGACGGCACGATCAGCCCCATCCCCTGCCTGGCCAATCTGTTCGGCACGGTGAAGCGCGTCGCCATGGGGGTGACGCTTGAGGGCAAACAGCGCACCACGGCGGGCGAACTGCGCGAGGTCGGCGAACTGCTGGCCTTCCTGCGCAACCCGACGCCGCCGCGCGGGTTCGGCGACGCGATGGAAATGCTTCCGCTGGCCCAGACCGTCATGTCCATGCGGCCCAAGACGGTGAAGAAGGCCCCGGTGCAGGAGGTGGTGCTGAAGGGCGATCAGATCGACCTGACCGCCCTGCCCATACAGGGCTGCTGGCCCGGCGAGCCTGCGCCCCTGATCACCTGGGGTCTGGTCGTGACCAAGGGGCCTTCGGACGAGCGCGAAGACGACTTCAATCTGGGCATCTACCGGATGCAGGTGCTGGACAAGGATAAGGCGATCATGCGTTGGCTGGCCCATCGCGGCGGGGCCCAGCACTACGCCCGGCACAAGAAGGCGGGTAAGCGCGAGCCCCTGCCCTGCGCCGTCGTTCTGGGCGCCGATCCGGGCACCATTCTGGCCGCCGTGACCCCGGTGCCGGAGACCCTGTCGGAGTATCAGTTCGCCGGCCTGATGCGCGGCTCCAAGGCCGAGCTGGTCCCGTGCAAGACCGTGCCGCTGATGGTGCCGGCCCAGGCCGAGATCGTTCTGGAAGGTCACGTCCTGCTGGACGAGTTCGAGGACGAAGGCCCCTACGGCGACCACACCGGCTACTATAACTCGGTCGAGAAGTTCCCGGTCTTCCAGGTGACGGCGATCACCATGCGCAAAGACCCCATCTATCTGACCACCTTCACCGGCCGTCCGCCGGATGAGCCGTCCGTGCTGGGCGAGGCCCTGAACGAGGTCTTCATCCCCCTGATCCGCCAGCAGTTTCCCGAGATCACCGACTTCTGGCTGCCGCCCGAGGGGTGCAGCTATCGCATCGCCGTGGTGTCGATGAAGAAGGCCTATCCGGGCCACGCCAAGCGCGTGATGATGGGCTGCTGGAGCTATCTGCGCCAGTTCATGTACACCAAGTGGATCATCGTCGTGGACGACGACATCAACGCCCGCGACTGGAAGGACGTCATGTGGGCCGTCTCGACCAAGATGGACCCGGCGCGCGACATCACAGTCATCGAGAACACCCCGATCGACTATCTGGACTTCGCCAGCCCCGAAAGCGGGCTGGGGTCCAAGATCGGTCTGGACGCCACCGACAAGTGGGAGCCCGAGACCAAGCGCGAATGGGGTGAGGAGATCCGCATGGACGAGGCCGTGGTCGAGCGGGTCAATGACATCTGGGACAGCCTCGGCCTGCCCGGCGACGGTGCGCCGATCTGGAAGCGCAGAACCGGTCTTTAGGAACCGATTGCAAAAACTCGTCTCGCCAGAGAACCCAAATGGCTGATCGGCGTTCAGTTTCCCGACCGAAGGAACGGCGACGCTTGGGGCGCGCTGATCGGCCTAGGGGAATCCATATGATTTCACGCACCAGCGCCGGCGTCGCCACGCTCGCACTCGCCGCCGCGCTCAGCCTTTCGGCGTGCGGCGACAGCAAGGGCAACGCCGAGAATCCGGCGCCCAAGTCGGTCGCCCAGGCGGCGGGCAACGAGGCCACCCAGGAGAAGATGAACCTCTACATCGACGCCTTCAACGCGCTGATCGACGACCACTGGGGCGTGTCGAAATACTTCGGCGACTATCAGAAGCTGGACATCCCGAACGCCTCGGCCACGGCGAATCTCTACTTCCCGGAGAACATCTCGCACCTGGAGCGCGCGATCGCGAAGCTGAAGGAAGGCCGGGCGCTGAACGGCGGCAATCAGGGCAAGAAGGCCGATGAGGCGGCCGACAAGCTGATCCCGCAACTGGAGGCCCTGCTGGCCCAGTGGCAGGCGCTCGACCCCTATTTCGAATCCCGCGCCTATCGCGACGACGGCCTGGCCAAGGCCAAGGCGGCCCACGCCGCCCAGACCCAGGCCTATCAGGGCAGCGTCGCCGGCATCGAACAACTGGATGTCGCCCTGACCGAATACCAGCGCGCCAGCAACGCGGCCAAGATGGAGGCCATGCGCAAGGGAGGCCACGCCGCCGAGGCCAGCCTGCTGGACGCCATGCAGAAGGCGGACCTGTTCACCAATGCGGTGATGGAGGACAACAAGGCCGAAGCGGACGCCCAGCTGCCGGCGATGGAAGCGGCCATCGCCAAGCTGCGCGAGGAACAGGCCAAGATGCCGGCGGACAACAGCAACAAGTCCTACCTGTCCAGCATCGCCGACAACCTCAGCGGCATGGTCGGCGCCTATCGCGACTTCAAGCAGTCCAACTCGGACAGCTACCGCGAGTCCGTCGTGGATCGCTACAACAGCGCCATCGGCAACATGAACCGCGTGGAACTGCCCGCGTAACGACACTGCGTCCGGCCGACACGCGCGGCCGGACGCGCCTCTCGCGAACTGCGCCGGGGTTGCCAGACGGCTGTGATCGGATCACGAAGGGCCTATGCGCCTAGACCGTTTCGTCACAGCGGCCGTCGCCGCCCTAGTTTGTCTCGCGAGCCCCGCCATGTCCCAGACCCCGTCCGCTTCCGTTCCCAACGAAGCCCCGTGGGACCAGGCCTTCCTGCCGCCCGCGCCCGCCTGGGACGGCCCCAGCCGCGCCCTGCTGCGAGGCGCCGCCGATCCCTGGGTCACGGGGTTCGAGGCCGATGCGGCGCATGACTTCTCGCCCAACTACGCCGACACCCGCGCCTGGTTCGACAAACTGGACGCCGCCAGCGACCTGATCCGCATCGAGCAGTTCGGAACCTCGCCGGAAGGCCGCCCGATCTACGCCGTGATCGCGTCCAAGGACGGCGCGACGTTCGATCCGTCCAAGCCCGTCCTGCTGGCCCAGGCCGGCATCCATCCGGGCGAGATCGACGGCAAGGACGCGGGCATGATGCTGCTGCGCGACATCGCCTTCTACGGAAAAGACAGCCTGCTGGACCGCGCCAACCTGATCCTGATCCCGATCCTCAGCGTCGACGGGCACGAGCGCGCAGGCGCCTATTCGCGCCCCAACCAGCGCGGGCCGCGCATCCAGGGCTGGCGCCACACGGCGACCAACCAGAACCTGAACCGCGACTTCATGAAGCTGGATCAGGTCGAGATGCAGGCCGCCATGGGCCTGATCCACAAATATCAGCCGGACCTCTACGTCGACATCCACGTCACCGACGGCATCGATTATCAATACGACGTCACCTTCGGCTACAACGGCGAGGACGGCGTCTGGAGCCGCAGCCCGGCCATCGCCTCATGGCTGGACGCCGCCTTCAAGCCCGCCATGTATGAGGCGCTGGAGGCTCAAGGCCACATTCCCGGCGAGCTGGTCTTCGCCATCGACGACCGCGATCCGAAGAAGGGTCTGAACGACGGCGGCCTGGGCGAGCGCTTCTCCAACGGCTGGGGTTCGGCGGCCCACGTCCCGACCATTCTGATCGAGAACCACAGCCTGAAGCCGCACGCGCAGCGGGTGCTGGGCACCTACGTCTTCCTCGAGGAAGCCCTGAAGCTGCTGGCCGAAAAGTCCGGCGACCTGCGCGCCGCCATCGCCGCCGACCGCGCCCTGCGCCCCGCCGAACTGCCCGCCAATTTCGACGGCGACGAGACGCCCTCGCGCACCCGCCCGTTCAAGGGCATCCGCTATGAGAGCTTCGACAGCGTCGCCTCGGGCCGCCCCGAAATCCGCTGGCTGGGCCAGCCGGACGCCGAACTGTGGCCCATGCCCTTCTATGGCTCGCACCCCACGCTGACGCTGAAGCGGCCGACCGCCTATTGGGTGCCATCCTATCGTCAGGACGTGATCGAGCGCCTGCGCGTCCACGGCGTGCAGATGGAGGTGCTGGACGCCCCGCGCACCGTCTCCGTCGACATGCTGCGCCTCGTTGATCCCAAGGTGTCGGGCCGGACCAATGAAGGCCATGTGCCGATCTCGGTCAGCGAGGTCCGGCCCGAAGCCCACGACTGGACCTTCCCCGTCGGCTCCGTCCGCGTGCCGACCGATCAGCCAATGGGCGACGTCGCCATCCTGCTGCTGGAGCCGCAGTCGAACGAGAGCTTCTTCGCTTGGGGGATGTTCCCCGAGGTGCTGAACCGCGTCGAATACATCGAGGCCTACGCCATCGCCCCGCTGGCGGAAAAGATGCTGGCCGCCGACCCGGCGCTGAAGGCCGAGTTCGAGGCGAAGCTGGCCGCCGATCCCGCCTTCGCCGCCGACGGCGACGCGCGTCTGGCCTGGTTCTATGAGCGCACGCCCTTCTACGACCAGCGCTATCGCCTCTATCCGGTGGGGCGTGAAAATTGAGCCTGATCCCGACCATTCAGGCCGCCGCCCTGTGGGGCGGTCTGCTGATCCTGCTGCTGTTCGTCCTGTCGGGCGTGGTGGTGCGGCGGCGGCGTCAGCATCTGGTCGAGTTTGGCGACGGCGGCGTGCGCGAGCTGGTCTGCGCCACCCGCGCCTTCTCCAATGCGGCCGAGTACATCCCCGCCGGGATGTGCGGCCTGATCCTGCTGGCCTTCCTCGGCGCCCCGGCCCTGCTGATCCATGCGGTCGGCGGGATGCTGTTCGCCGGGCGGGTGATCCACGCCCTGGGCCTGCTGTTCCAGGAAGGACCGTCGCTGGGCCGCTCGGTCGGCATGATCCTGACCTGGCTGGCGCTGCTGGTGGCGGCGCTCAGCCTAATCGCCTGGTCGATCCTGTAACCCTCTCCCGATGGGAGAGGGCTTGAGCCTCCAAGAGCGTAGCGATTGGCTAAGGCGAAAGGGTGAGGGTTCGCGGGTGAGGTCGGCCGCAAGGCCGTCGCGCCACGGCTTCGCCGACTGACGGGACAAGCCCCTCACCCTTTCGCGCAAGAACGATCGCTGACGCTCTCGTGCGCTCAAGCCCTCTCCCGCCGGGAGAGGGTATGCTGTTGCAGCCAACCCTTCCCTCCGCCATATCGGGGCATGTCCGATAAGACGCCCTCCCCCGACATCCTGAACGATCTGATCTCCGCCGCGCTGAAGGCCGGCGCCGACGCGGCCGAGGCCGTGTCCGCCCATCGCGCCTCCCTGTCCGTCGGCGTGCGCAACGGCGCGCTGGAAGACGTCGAGCGTGAAGAAGCCCGCGATCTGGGCCTGCGCGTCTTCATCGGGCGGCGTCAGGCGACGGTGTCCGCCTCCGACCTGTCCGACGCGACCCGCGCCCGTCTGGTCGAGCGCGCCGTGGCGATGGCCAAGCTGGCGCCGGAAGATCCCTACGCCGCCCTCGCGCCGCAGGACCGTCTGGCCGCGGCGCCGCACGCGGACCTCGACCTCTATGACCCCGCCGAACGCTCGGCCGAGGCGCTGGAAGCCGCCGCCGCCGAGGCCGAGGCCGCGGCCCTGGCTGTCTCCGGCGTGTCCAAATCCGAAGGCGGCCACGCCTCATGGTCAGCCAGCGAGTGGCGCCTCGTCACCTCGCACGGCTTCGACGGCCGCCATCGCGGCAGCGCCTTCTCTCTGGGCGTCGGCGTCATCGCCGAGAAGGACGGCGCCATGGAGCGCGGCGGCGAAAGCCGCGCCGTCCGTCACCTGTCCGACCTGCCGGACGCCGCCTCCATCGGCCTGAAGGCGGGCGAGCGCGCCGTCGCCCGCGTCGGCCCGCGCAAGATCGCCTCGACCACCGCTCCCGTCATCTTCGAGAACCGCGTGGCGACACAGGTGCTGTCGCCGCTGCTGGGCGCCATCTCCGGCCCGTCGATCGCGCGCGGCAGCTCCTTCCTGAAGGACAATCTGAACCAGGCCGTGCTGCCGACCGGCGTCGATCTGATCGACGACCCGTTCCGCGCGCGCGGCCTCGGCTCCACCCCCTTCGACGACGAGGGCGTGGCGGTCGAGCGGCGCGAGATCATCAGCAACGGCGTCCTGACCACCTGGCTGTTGAACACGGCCTCGGCGGCCCAGTTGGGCCTGCAAACCACCGGCCACGCCTCGCGCGGGCTGGCAGGGCCGTCGGGCGTCTCGACCCACAACCTGCACCTGACGCCGGGCGAAGGCGATCTGGACGCCCTGATGGCCCAGGCCGGGACGGGCCTGCTGATCACCTCCATGTTCGGCCCCTCGCTGAACGGCAACACCGGCGACTGGTCGGCGGGCGTGTCCGGCTTCTGGTTCGAGGACGGCCAGCGCGCCTATCCGGTCAGCGAAGTCACCGTGGCGGGCAATCTGATCGAGCTCTACGCCCGCCTGCAGCGCGCCGGGGATCTGGAGTTCCGCGGCTCGTTCAACAGCCCCTCCCTCCTGTTCGACAAGGTAGCGATCGCGGGCAAATGAGCGATTACAGCGCCGACCTCGCCCTGATCCGCGACGCGGCCCTGGCCGCCGGTCGGCTGGCGCTCGAACACCGCGAGGCCGGGCTGAAGGTCTGGTCCAAGGACGGCGGCTCGCCCGTCACCAGCGCTGATCTGGCGGTGGACCAGCTGCTGCGCGACACGCTTCTGACCGCCCGGCCCGACTATGGCTGGCTGTCCGAGGAAACGGCCGACAGCACGGACCGCCTGTCGAAAAAGCGCATCTTCGTCGTCGACCCCATCGACGGCACCGTCGCCTTCATGAAGAACAAGCCGTGGTGGTGCGTGCCCATCGCCGTGGTCGAGGACGGCCGCCCCGTCGCCGCCGTCATCCACGCCCCGATGATGGACGAGGTGTTCGAGGCCACCCTGGGCGGCGGCGCTCGCCTTCAGGGCCGCCCCATCAGCGCCTCGGACACCGACGATCTGGAGGACGCCGAGCTTCTGGCCGACGCCCGGCTGATGGAGGCGCGCGAATGGGACGAGCCGTGGCCGCCGATGCGTTTCTCCAAGCGCAACGCCCTAGCCTATCGCATGGCGCTTGTGGCGGCGGGGGCCTTCGATGCGGCCATCGCCATCAGCCCCAAATGGGACTGGGACGTCTGCGCCGGCGCCCTGATCGCTGAAGAAGCCGGAGCCAAGGTCAGCGACCATATGGGCCGTCCGTGGCGCTTTAATCGCCCCGATCCGCGTCAAACCAGCCTGATATGCGCCGCGCCGGCCCTTCACCCGTTGATCGTGAGGCGTACAGCGCCTATCCCGCTGGCCATCTGACATTCCTCCCGCAATGGACCCCCTCTCCATGGCCGACTCTCACGACCCCCAACTGCTTCACCTCGTCATCGGCGGCGAAATGCGCCATCCGGCCGAGCCCGTCTTCCGCGACCTGTCGCAGGTCGAGTTCGTCGGCGCCTTCGGCAACTACGAAGAAGCCAAGAAGGCCTGGAAGGCCCGCGCCCAGGCGACCGTCGACAACGCCCACATGCGCTACTTCATCCTGCACGCGCACAAGCTGATCGACCCGCGCACCGACGCCTGATCCACCGTTCACGGCGCAGTTACGCCGCTGTTCAGGAACCGCAGGGGCGGCTGATGCGCTTTCTCATCAGCCGCCTTTGTCATGAACAGGATTTCCCATGCTGCCGACCCTCATCGTCCTGCTTCTGGTGATTGTCGCCGTGGCGGCGATCGTCTGGGTCGTGCGCAAGGGGCCGCCGCACGTCGCCCGCCCCGGCGAGGATCAAGACACCGCCTGGAACGACCCCATCACCCCCGCTGATCGGGAACGCAGACCTTGACCCTTTTCGGCCAGACGCTGGACGGCCAGCAGATTTTCGGCGTCGTCTCCCTGATCGCCGTCCTGGCCCTGTGGCTGATCGTCCTGGCCCGCCAGCGCGACCAAGTTCGTCAGATCAAGCGGTGGAAGAAGGAACAGGCGGCGCGCAACGCCCCGCCGCCCGCCGCCGGACGCGGCCCCTGGGGCTGACCCCTATTCGCGCTTCAACAGGCGGTCGACGACCAGCTTGCCCCACCATCCGGCCTTGAACTCGGCGCGGATCGCCTTGGGATCATAGGCGTCGCTTTCGACCCAGTCCTCGAAGCTGACGCCCGTGGGTTCGACCTCGGCGACATATTTCTCGAGCGTATAGTCCAGCACGCCGGTCAGCCCCTCACGGCTGTGCAGGGTGCGCTTGCCCAGCTCCTCCATCGCCGCCGAGATCGGCTCGCCCAGGTGGAAGTGGCGATAGAAGACCGCCATCATTCCCGCCCGGTCCGCGCCCGACTTGCAGTGGATCAGGGCCGGATACTCCATCGTCTGGAACAGCGCCTTGGCCCTGCGCACACGGTCCTTGCCCGGCGGATCGCGCGAATCCAGCGGCGCGTCGATCAGGGTCAGCCCCAGCCGTTCGCAGGCGTCCTTCTCGAGCCAGTAATAGGCCTCGTCCCTCTGGCCGCGCAGATTGACGACGGTGCGGACGCCCTGCCGCTTCCACCAGGCCAACTGGCGCGGCGACGGCTGATTGGTCCGCACCAGGTCCGGCCCCAGCCAGTGGGCGTTGGTGAACGCCGTGCGCAGAAAGGCGTGATCCTTCCAGAAATAGGACCAGCGCGCCTTGAAACGGCCGAACGGCGTAGTCAGATCGTAGCGCCCCATGACGGCGAGATAGCGCCGTTTGCACCCGGCGTCACCCGTCCCAAGGCCGTCTCTCTCGCGCGCGGCCGCTTGACTTGACGCCTCAGCCGTTCGACCGAAGGCCGATGACCGTTCCCGCCCCCCATGCCGACGCCCGCGAGCCGCTGCGGCCCCTGCTCGTCCGCATCTGGCGCGAGTATCTGTCGCGACACAAGCCGGCCTTCTTCACCTCCATGCTGCTGGCGGGCGTATCCGGCGGCCTGACAGCCCTGCTGCTGAAGTTCCTGGAACCGGCCATCGACCTGCTGTTCGGCCGGCATCAGGGGCCGGTGACGATCTGGAAGACCGTCACCATCCCGGCGGACAAGGTGCTGATCGCCATTCCCCTGTTCATCATCGTCGTGGCGGTGATCCGTTCGCTGAGCATGGCGGGCCAGGCGGCGCTGGTGAACCGGCTGGGCCACGGCATCGTCGGCGACATCCAGAAGCAGCTGTTCTCGGGCATGATCCGGGCCGACCTGTCGCGCCTGCGCAGTCAGCATTCGGGGACGTTCGTCTCCTCCGTCCTGTTCGACGCCAACCTGGTGCGCGAGGCCTTCACCTCGGGCGTGGTCAACTACACCCAGAACGCCCTGATGCTGCTGGGCGTCATCGTCGCCATGGGCTTCATTGACCTGCCGCTGACGCTGATCGTGCTGCTGGGCGTGCCTATCGTCAGCTGGATCATCCGCCGCTTCGGCAAGAAGTCGCGCAAGGCCGCGCGCGGCGCCATGGTCGAGACCGAGGCCCTGTCCAGCGCCCTGATGGAGAACCTGGACGGCGTTCGCGTCATCAAGATCGAGAATCGCGAGGCGGCCGAGGAAGCCCGCGTCTCCACCGTCATCGACCGCCGCCAGCGCCATGTCATCAAGGGCGCCGACAGCCGCGCCTTCTCCGGTCCGGCCAGCGACATCGTCGCCTACGGCGTCGTCGCCGCCGTCATGGCCTACGCCGGGTGGAGCGCCAGCCAGGGCCAGATGACGGTCGGCGCCTTCGCCTCCTTCATCGGCATGTTGCTGCTGGCCGGTCAGGCCCTGCGGCAAGTAACGAACCTGACGACGGTGCTGAGCGAGGGCTTCACCGCCGCGCGCCGCCTGTTCGCCGCCCTGGACATCGAACCCGAGATCCGCGAGGCCAATGACGCGGCCGTGGTCGCCCCCGGCCCCGTCACCGTCGCCCTGGACCATGTCAGTTTCGCTTATCATGCCGACGAGGACGGGTCCGCCCCGACCCTGTCGGACGTCAGCCTGCACGTCGCGCCCGGCGAGACCATCGCCCTGGTCGGTCCCTCGGGCGGCGGCAAGTCGACCATCCTCAGCCTGTTGCCGCGCTTCTATGACGTGACGGCGGGACGGGTGACGCTGAACGGCCGCGACATCCGCGAGCTGAGCCTTTCGTCCCTGCGCGACCACATCGCCCTGGTGACGCAGGAGCCCTTCCTGTTCGACGACACCATCGCCGCCAACATCGCCTATGGCCGCCCCGGCGCGACCGCCGAGAACATCGTCGAGGCCGCCCGCGCCGCCGCCGCCCACGACTTCATCGCCGCCCTGCCCGACGGCTACGCCACCCGCGTGGGCGAGGCGGGCGCCCGCCTGTCCGGCGGCCAACGCCAGCGCCTCGCCATCGCCCGCGCCTTCCTGAAGGACGCGCCCATCCTGTTGCTGGACGAGGCGACCAGCGCGCTGGACACCGAGAGCGAGGCCCTGGTTCAGGCCGCTCTGGAGCGTCTGATGGACGGCCGCGCCACCCTGATGATCGCCCACCGCCTGTCGACGGTGAAGAACGCCGACCGCATCTACGTCATCGATGGCGGCCGCGTGGTCGAGGAAGGAACCCACGACGCCCTGGTGGCGCACGGCGGCCTCTATGCCCGCCTGGCCCGTCAGCAGTCGCTGGACAGCGATCCGATCGCCTTGTCCCCGCTGGCTGAACTGCCCGACGAGACCGGCGCATGAGACCCCTCCGCAATCCGATCATCCAGAACACCGCCGCCTGGCTTTTGTCCGAGTGGATGCGGTTCTGTTACGCCACCACCCGCTGGACGCATGAGAACGAACAGGCGGCCGAAGAGGTCTGGGCCGACGGCGGCGGCGTCCTGTGCGCTTTCTGGCACTCGCGCCTCGCCCTGGCGCCGGTCTGCTGGCCGATGACGCGGGCACAGCCGGTCAAGGGTCTGGTCTCCCTCAGCCCTGACGGTGAATTTTTCACCAAGGCCGTCGGCCGCCTGGGCATTCCCGCCGTGCGCGGCTCCTCGGCCAACAAGGACAAGGCCAAACAGTCCAAGGGCGGCGCACAGGCCCTGCGCGACGGCCTGAAGCAGCTGAAGGTCGGCGGTCTGGCCATCACGCCGGACGGCCCGCGCGGCCCAGCCCGCCAGATGGCCGAGGGCCTGCCGCTGATGGCCAAGATGTCCGGCGCGCCGGTTCTGTTCATCGGCCTGTCGTGCAAACCCGCGATCCGGTTGAACAGCTGGGACAGAGCGATCCTGCCCCTGCCGTTCGGGAAAGGCGCCATCGTCTGGGACAAGGCCTGGTATCCTGAAGACGCCGACCTGGCCGAGGTCGCCGCCGACTGGACCGCGCGCCTGACCGCCGTCGAGGCGCGGGCCGACGCCCTCACCGGGCTGGAGCGCGTCTGACCGTGGCCTTCAGCCCCGCCCTGATCGCCTATCAGTTGCTGACCCGCCTGCTGGAGCCGCTGGCCCCGCGCCTGCTGGACGCCCGCGTCAACAAGGGCAAGGAAGACCCCGCCCGCGTCGACGAACGGCTGGGCCTGCCCGGCATGGCGCGCCCCGACGGGCCTCTGGTCTGGATCCACGGCGTCAGCGTCGGCGAGGCCCTGTCGATCCTTCCGCTAGCCGAGCGCATCCGCAAGGACCGGCCCGATGTGACGGTGCTGGTCACTACCGGCACCCTGACCTCGGCCCAGGTGCTGGCGACGCGCCTGCCGCGCGGCGTAATCCATCAATTCGCCCCTGTGGACGCCCCCTCGGCGGTCGCGGCCTTCCTCGACCACTGGCGGCCCAATGTCGGCGTCTTTGTCGAGAGCGAGCTGTGGCCCAACCTCCTGACCACCGCCCGCAAGCGCGGCGTGCCTCTGGCCCTGGTCAGCGCCCGCATCACCGACAAGACGGCCCAAGGGTGGAAGAAGGCCCCGGGCATGGCCCGCGCCCTGATGAACGGGTTCCAGCACGTCTGGCCTCAGGATCAGGACAGCGCCGACCGGCTGACGGCCCTGGGCGCCCGCGTCGACGGTCAGGTGAATCTGAAGCTGTCCGGCGAGCCCCTGCCCTATGACAAGGGCGAGTTCGCCCGCCTGTCGGCCCTGATCGACGACCGCCCCGTCGTCGTCGCCGCCAGCACCCATGAGCATGAGGAAATGGCCATCGTCGGCGCGCTGGATCATCTGGCCGACCGCCTGTTCCTGATCGTCGTGCCGCGCCACCCGGAACGGGCCGACGCCATCGCCGAAGCCCTGAACCACGACGGCTACGGCTTCGCCCGGCGCAGCCAGGGCCAGCCGATCTGCGACCAGACCGACATCTACCTGGCCGATACGCTGGGCGAACTGGGCCTGTTCCTGCGGCTGGCCGATGTGGTGGTCATGGGCGGCTCCTTCGCCCCGGCGCTGGGCGGCGGCGCCGTCGGCGGCCACAATCCGCTGGAGCCTGCGCGGCTGGCCAAGCCCATCGTCACCGGCCCCGACGCCAGCAACTGGCAGGCCGTGACCCGGATGCTGAAACAGGCGGGCGGCCTCGTCTCCGTCCTGTCGCCCGCCGAGCTGCCCTCGGTCGTCGGCCCCATGCTGGCCGATCCCGAGGCCGGCCGCGACATGGGCGAACGCGCCCGCCGCTCTGCAGAGGCCGCCGCCGCCGGGCTGGACCGCCTGTGGCTGGCGCTTCAGACCCACCTGCCCGCCGCCCCTTCACGCAGGCGCCCATGAAACTGAACACCCCCCGCTGGTGGTATAGCCGCGACCGCCGCCACGCCCCGATGACGCGGATGATGCTGAAGCCCGCCTCATGGCTGTGGGCGGGCGTCACGGCGCGCAAGATCGCCCGCGCCACGCCGGTCGATCCGGGCGCGGCGGTCATCTCCATCGGCAATCTGACCGTCGGCGGCTCGGGCAAGACGCCCGTGGCGCGTGAGGCGCTGCGCCTGCTGCGGAATCGGGGGATCGAGGCCGCCGCCCTGTCGCGCGGCTATGGCGGTAGGCTGGAAGGCCCGGTCCGTGTCGATCCCGCCGCCCACACGGCCGCCGACGTCGGCGACGAGCCGCTGATGCTGGCGCTGGGTTCGCCCGCCTGGATCGCTCGCGACCGCGTCGCCGGGGCCCGCGCGGCGGCCGAAACCGGCGTCGCCGTCTTGGTGCTGGATGACGCCCATCAGCACCCGTCGCTGAAGAAGACGATCAGCCTGATCGTCGTGGATGGCGAGACGCGGGGCGGCGAATGGCCGTTCGGCGACGGCTCCGTCTTTCCATCCGGCCCGATGCGCGAGCCGTTGAAGGCGGGCCTGGCGCGCGCCGACGGGGTGATCATTCTGCTGCCGACCGATCTGGACGAGGTCGATCCGGAATTGCTCGAGACATTCGCCAGCCTGCCCGTTTTCCTGGCCCGATTGGAGCCTGAAGGCCCGCCGCCGCCGGGACCGCAGGTCGGCTTCGCGGGCATCGCCAAGCCGTGGAAGGTGGAGCGGTCGCTGATCGCCGCCGGGTGCGACCTGAAGGACTTCGTCCCCTTTCCCGACCACGCCGAACTGTCGGATCGCGACTTCGCCTTCCTGACCGACCGCGCCGCCCTTTACGACGCAGGACTGGTGACGACGGAAAAGGACTGGGTGCGCCTCACCCCGGAAAGAAGGGCCAGGGTATCGCCCTGGCCCGTGGTCGCGCGTTTCGAGGATGAGGCGGCTTTCGCCGCCTTCCTGCTGGATCAACTGAAACCTCAGTCCTGACGGAAGACCTGGCCGCTCTTCATAACGAAGCGGACGCGCTCAAGCTCAGTCACATCGGTCAAAGGATCGCCCGTGACCGCGATCAGGTCGGCGGGCATGCCCGGCGCGATGCGGCCCGCCTCTCCCGAGATCTTCAGGTGCTCGGCCGCGCCGACGGTGGCCGACTGAATGGCCTCAAGCGGCGTCAGGCCCGCCCGGACCAGCAGGGCGAATTCCTGGGCGTTGTCGCCATGGGCCGAGACGCCGGAATCGGTGCCGAAGGCGATCCGGACCCCGCCGCGATGCGCGCGCGCGGCCATGTCCAGCATCTTGGGTCCGGCTTCCAACGCCTTGGCCGTCTGGGCCGGGGTGAAGAAGTTGTCAGGGCTCGACGCGACCCGCGCCACGAAATCTCCCGCCAGCAGTGTCGGCACCAGCCAGGCTCCGTTCGTCTTGAACAGACGCATGGATTCGTCGTCCAGATAGGTGCCGTGCTCAATGGAATCGCCGCCAGCCTGCAGGAAGGCGTTGATGCCGTCGACGCCGTGGGCGTGGGCCGTCACCTGCCGGCCCATGCGGTGCGCGACCTCGACGATAGAGGCCAGCTCGTCCTGGGTGAACTGCTGGTTCAGACCAGCGGCGGTGTTCGACAGCACCCCGCCCGTAGCCGTGATCTTGATGATGTCGGCGCCGGCGCGCACCTGCGTCCGCACCGCGCGACGGCAGTCCTCGGCCCCCGAGCAGACGCTCTCGTTCGACATCACGTGCAGGATGTCCTCGCGATAGCCGTTGGCGTCGCCGTGACCGCCGTGCACCGAGACGGACGAACCGGCCGCGATGATGCGCGGCCCCGGCACGTCGCCGCGCCGCACGGCGTCGCGCAGGGCGAAGATCGACTCATTGGCGCCGCCCAGGTCGGCCACCGTGGTGAAGCCCGCGTTCAGGGTACGCCGGGCATGACGCGCGCCGACCATGGCCTGGTCGGCGTTCGACATCGTCACCCGGTCCAGGCGGCTGTTCGGGCTCTGCTCGCTGCCCAGATGGACGTGGCTGTCGATCAGGCCGGGCAAGACGAAAGCCGAACGCAGGTCGACGATATTCCCCTCGCCTACGAAGCCGTCGCGGATCTCGACGACTTGGTTCCCTCTGATCACGAGAGTTTTATCGCGCAGCACCCGGCCGCTGGCCGGATCGGCCAAAAGCCGCCCCACTTGAACGAACTTCGTCAGCTGTTCGGCGGAAACCGACGCGGGCGCCGGGGTTTGACGCGCTTCGGCTCCGGTAGCGGCCAAAACGGCCGCGGTCACAATCAGGGCAAGCTTTTTCATGAATCCCTCCCGTTACTAGAGCGGGCAACATAACCGTTCCAATCTTTGCGCCAAGGCCAAGGTTGCCTTGCACGGACGGTTCATGAAACAAGCCGATACAGTTGTTTAACGTGCGAGGGGCGTCGCATGCGGCTTTCCAGACGTGGCTTGATCCTGGGCGGTTCGGCCCTGTTGGCGGGGTGTTCCTCCGCCGCTTCCACCACCAGCCTTCAGCTCGCCGGAGCCGTCGCGCCTACGCTTCCGACCCTACCTGAGCGGGCGGCGGCGGCTCATGTCCAGGTCGCGCAGACCGGAACTATGATCGATCCCCACGGCGTCGTCCGCAAGGATCTGCTCGAACGCGCTCGCGCCGCCATGGACGTGCACGGCCATAAGATCAGCCGGCGCGACCGCATGTATCTGGTCGATTTCCAGAAATTCTCGGGCGAGGACCGCTTCTACGAGGTCGATCTGGAAGGCGGCTGGGTCACGGCCTATCGCACCAGCCACGGGCGCGGCTCGGACCCGGCGCATTCAGGCTATGCGCAGCAGTTCTCGAACCGCCCGGACAGCCACATGTCGTCCATCGGCGCCTACGCCACGGCGGGCGCCAGCTGGGGCAGCCAGCAGGGGCCGAACGTCCTGCTGGACGGGCTGGAGTATTCCAACAACCTGGCGCGCGAACGGGCCATCATCATCCACGGCGCCGACTACGCCGACCCCGCCTTCCTGGCGCGACAGGGCAAGCTGGGCCGCTCCTACGGCTGCTTCTCCGTGTCCCACGCCGACCTGATCCCCCTGCGCGAACGCATGGGCGAAGGCCGGCTGTTGTTCGCCATGACCTAAAGCACGGCTGAGCCGCTTAGCGCGGCTCCAGCGCCCGCCAGCCGATGTCGGTGCGGTGGAAACCGCCCGGCCAGTCGATCTTGGCGATGGCCTCATAGGCGCGCTCGCGCGCCTGAGCCACGTCGTCGCCATAGGCGCAGACGTTCAGCACCCGGCCGCCCGCCGCCGCCAGGGCGCCGTCGTCCCGCAGCTTGGTCCCCGCGTGGAAGACCTGGACGTGCGGGCCGAAGTCCTGATCCGCGCCCCGGATGACCGAGCCTTCCAGCGGGCTGTCGGGATAGCCCTTGGCCGCCAGCACCACGCAGATCACCACGCCCGGCTTGAAGGCCGGCGCCGGCGCCTGGGTCAGGTCGCCGCGTGCGCAGGCCAGCAGCAGCGGCACGACGTCGCCGTCCAGCCGCATCATCAGCACTTGGCATTCCGGGTCGCCGAAGCGGGCGTTGAACTCGACCACCTTGGGGCCTTCCGCCGTCGCCATCAGCCCGACATAGAGAACGCCGCGATAGGGCGCGCCTTCCTCGGCCATCTTCTGAATGGTCGGGACAACGACGCGGTCGTTCGCCGCCTGGGTGAAGGCCGCCGTGAAGACGGGCGCGGGCGAATAGGCGCCCATGCCGCCGGTGTTGGGGCCCAGATCGCCGTCGAAGGCGCGCTTGTGGTCCTGGGCGCCGCCGAACAGCACGGCCCGCGTCCCGTCCGACAGGGCGAAGAGGGAGCCCTCCTCCCCGTCCATGAATTCCTCGATCACCACGCGCGACCCGGCCGAGCCGAACCGGCCGCCCAGCATCCGCTCGATCTCGGCCTCGGCGTCGGCGCGATCGGGGCTGATGGCCACGCCCTTGCCCGCCGCCAGACCGTCGGCCTTGATGACATAGGGGGCCGAATACTGATCCAGCGCCGCCTTGGCCGAGGCGACGTCCTCATAGACGCCATAGCCCGCAGTCGGAATGCCGTGGCGTTGCAGGAAGGCCTTGGAGAAGGCCTTGGACGTCTCCAGCTGCGCCGCCGCCTGCGTCGGGCCGAAGCAGGGAATGCCCGCCGCGTTCAGCCGGTCGGCCAGACCCTCGGCCAGGGCCGATTCCGGACCGACCACGACCAGGTCCGCCTTCATCTCGCGCGCCAGGGCCGCCAGGCCTTCGGCATCGGTCGCCTTCAAGTCCGGGCGCATCTCGCCTAGCTTGGCCATGCCCGGATTACCGGGCGCGACGACGAGCCGCGTCACCAGCGGCGACTGGGCGATCTTCCAGGCCAGGGCGTGTTCGCGCCCCCCCGATCCGACGAGCAGAATGTTCATGGGGGCGGAATGGCCGCACGCGCCGTCCCGGTCAAGCGCCGGAAAGGGTTAGCGGCCCCTTGGGTCACGCAAATCAGGGAACCCAGGCGGGCAAGGCCTTCAACTGCGCCAGCGTCATGGTCGACACCAGGTCGTAGTCATCGCCTTCCTTGCGGGTGGTCAGACCATCCAGCGGAATGCGAACCCAGCGCGGTCCGCCCTCGCCTGCCGGCTCGATGATCAGGCCGGTGACAACGCCCGAGGCGTCCACATCGACCCGCTGGACATCGCCCAGATCGACGCCCGCCGGCGTGATGATGTCGGCGTCCTCCAACTGAGCCACGGTCAGGCCCAGCGCCATGGCCCCGGCCCCAGCGGCGGGCGCGCCAGCCATGGTCGGCGCCGAGGCGGCGTCGGGCGAGGCCTCGGGCGTCTTATCGGGCTTGGCCGGCGGCTGCGAACAGGCCGCCAGCAGAGCCGCGGCCGAGGCGGCCGCGAACAAGGTCTTCATCATCGAACCCTCCTGTCTCTAGATCAGGGCCGAGACCACATAGACGCCGGCGCCGGCCAGAAGAATCAGCCCCAGAACCAGCCACGGGCTGAGCGTCGGATTGTTACTGCGACGCGCCAGTTCGCGCTCGCGCGCCTGGTCGGGCGGCAGGTCATCGGCCGTCGGCTCTTCCGGAAACGGGTCTTGAGACTGCACCATGATCGGCGAACGCGCGCGGGGACGCGGCCGTTCCGCCACGCTTGCCGACCATGTCTTTGCGGGCGCGGCGGCGGCGGCTAGGGTGGCGCCATGACCTCCGACGACGACTACGCCTTCGAGGGCGCGGCCCCGCAGCCCGCCCGCGACAACAATCCGCCGCTGTCGATCTCGGAGCTGAGCTTCGCGCTCAAACGCACCCTGGAGGAACGCTTCGGCCATGTGCGGCTGCGCGGCGAAATCTCCAAGGTGAACCGCCACGCCTCGGGCCACGTCTATCTGACGCTGAAGGACGACAAATCGGCCATCGACGGCGTGATCTGGAAAGGCGTGGTGCGCGGTCTGGGCGTCCAGCCCGAGACGGGACTGGAGGTCATCGTCACCGGCAAGATCACCTCCTATCCGGCGCGGTCCTCCTATCAGATCGTGATCGAGAGCATGGAGGCGGCGGGCGCGGGCGCCCTGCTGGCCCAGTTGGAGCGGCTGAAGGTCAAACTGCGCGACGAGGGCCTGTTCGACCCGGCGAAGAAGAAGGCCCTGCCGACCTTCCCCGCCACCATCGGCGTCATCACCAGCCCGACCGGCGCCGTCATCCGCGACATCCTGCACCGCATCGCCGAGCGCTGGCCCAGCCGCGTCATCGTCTGGCCGGTGGTGGTTCAGGGCGACGCCGCCAGCGGTCAGGTCGCCAACGCCATCCGCGGCTTCGACGCCATGACGTCGGACGGCCCGATCCCCCGCCCCGACCTGCTGATCGTCGCGCGCGGCGGCGGCTCGGTCGAGGATCTGTGGTGCTTCAACGACGAGGCGCTGGCCCGCACGGTCGCGGCCGCCCGCATCCCCATCATCTCGGCCGTGGGGCACGAGACGGACACCACGCTGATCGACTTCGTGTCCGACCGCCGGGCGCCGACCCCGACCGGCGCGGCCGAGATCGCCACGCCGGTTCTGGCCGACCTGCGCTGGGCGCTCAGCGATCTGGAGGGACGGCTGTCGCGCGCCGGGGCGCGGATGCTGGAGGACCGCCGCACCCGCCTGCGCGCCGCTGCGCGCGGCCTGCCCGCCCGGCCCGAAGACCTGCTGGCCCTGCCGCAGCAACGGCTGGACCACGCCGCCAGCCGTCTGGGCTCAGGGCTGCACCGCAACGTCGCCGTGCATGAACGCCAGCTGGCCGTCGCGGCCGGTCGGCTGACGCCCGGCCTGCTGCGCGCCCGCGTCGAGCGCGGTCAGGACCGCCTGCGCGGCGCCGCCGACCGTCTGAGCTCTGCGCTTCGGGCGGGCGTCGCCCGCAACGAGCGCCGCCTGCTGCAGACGACGGGCCGCCTCAGCCCCGCGCCCCTGCACCGCCGCCTCGACCAACGGCAGGCGCGACTGGAGGCCCTGAGCGTGCGTCTGGACGGCGTCATGCCGCGTCGGCTGGAACGCGCCGAGGACCGCCTCGCCGCCCTGTCCCGCGCCCTGACCACGCTGAACCCCAAGACGCCCAAGCCCGGCTTCGCCCGCATCGAGGACGCCGACGGCGCGATGATCGCCTCGGCCGCCGCGCTGTCGCCGGGGCAGGCGGTGCAGATCGTCTTCGGCGACGGCGCCAAGGGCGCCACCATCGACGGCGAGGGCGCGACGCCGCGTCCGACGCTTGCGCCCAAGCCCATGCCACGCCCGAAGGCCCCGCCTGCAGGCCAAGGCGACCTGTTCTGACCCCTTAAAGCTCCGCTCATCATTGCCAATTCCGCTCATCCCGGCGGACGCCGGGACCCAGTGCTTTGGCTTCAACCTCTGTGCCTAAACTCAGCGCCAGTCTTCAGAAGACCGAGCGCGTCGCTCTCACTGGATCCCGGCGGACGCCGGGATGAGCCGGTTTAGAGGCGCGGCTCCCTAACGGCTGGCGGTCTCAGCCAGCACCGCCTTCACCGCCTCAATATCCA
The DNA here is from genome assembly GCF_057655995.1 of Brevundimonas sp. Soil_N_31. NCBI lineage: Bacteria > Pseudomonadati > Pseudomonadota > Alphaproteobacteria > Caulobacterales > Caulobacteraceae > Brevundimonas > Brevundimonas sp. Soil_N_31. The sequence goes on along the minus strand of NZ_JBDGLE010000003.1, from coordinate 342,080 downwards.
GCGCCTCGACCGTGACCGGCTTGCCGTCGATCACCGAGGCCGTCGTCTGCGCCTTCAGCAGGGAGTTGAGGATGGCCTCCTCCGTCGCCTCGGCGACTGCGACGAACAGGGGCGACATGCGGTCGTTAGGCCAGTCGGCGACGCTCGCCTGCCCAGCCCGCCGCTCTGGCGTCCGCCGCACGCCCTCCGCCGTCGAGAAAGCGATCGCATAGTCCCCCGAGCCGTTCGAGAAGGCCGCCCCCGTCCGCGCCAGCCCGGCGAAGGCGCGGTTCGCCAGCCGCTCCAGATTGCGGTCCGACAGCGGCGCGTCCGTCGCCACCACGATCATGATCGAACCGTCGGCGCGCTCATTCTCCACCTCTTCGCGCAGGTAGTAGCGGCCCAGCCGCACCCCGACCGGCGCCCCGTCGATGCTCAACACGCCGCCATAGTTCGACTGGACCAGCACCCCCACGGTGAAGCCGCCCAGACTGTCCGGCAGCTTGCGCGAGCTTGTGCCGATGCCGCCCTTGAAACCAAACGCAATGGTCCCCGTCCCGGCGCCGACCGCGCCCTGCTCGACCGGCCCCGGCCTCGCCGTCTCGATGGCCCGCACCACGTCGGCGGCCGTGACGACGCGCGCGCGGATATCGTTCAGCCCGCCGTCATTGGTCTCGCCCACCACAGCGTTGACCGAGCGGATGTCCTCATGCCCCGGCTGTTTCAGCGTCCAGTCCAGAACGCCGTCGATTCCCCGCGCCACTGACAAGGTGTTGGTCAGGACGATGGGCGTCTCGATCTCGCCCAGTTCCATGATCTGCGTCGCGCCCGCCAGCTTGCCGAAGCCGTTGGCGACCGACAGTCCGGCCGGAACCTTGTCGCGGAACAGGGAGCCGCCGTGCGGCACGATGGCGGTGACGCCGGTGCGGACGCTGTCGCCCGAACGCAGCGTCACCTGCCCCACCTTCACGCCCGCCACGTCGGTGATGGCGTTCAGCGGCCCCGGCGACAGGATGCCCGGCGCCCGGCCCAGGTCGCGGATCGTCGGGCGCTCGGCCGCACCGTCCTGGGCGATCGCGCCGGGCGCGGCGACTAGGACAGCGGCGGAAACGGCGGCGGCCAGGATGTCGGCGGGCGAGCGGGACATGGAACATCCGAAATTGTGAACGACAGGCGGCCAGATGACGGCGATTCGGCTCTCGTCCCGCACAAGCTTCACGCTATGATGGCGGCATGAGCACCCAGCCCCCCTCTTCCGTCCCCAGCGAGGCCTGCCTTCACTACGGCGACGGCGAGTTCGCGGTCCTGTCCGCCGGGGCCTATGTGCGGTGCGCCGTCAGCGGCGCGGCCATTCCCCTGACCGCCCTGCGCTACTGGTCGGTCGAAAAGCAGGAGGCCTACGCCGGACCGCACGAGTATCTGGCGGCCGCCGGGCGCTGAGCCCTATTTCTGATGTTGTCGCTGGATCGCATCCGGCCTCCCTGTTCGTCGGTGCCCCGAGATGCAGTCCGCCCTGAGTTCGATCCACGTCCTGCTGGTCGACGACAATCCCAATATGCGCGCCATCGTCGCCGCCATGCTGAAGTCCGTCGGCGTGGGCCGCCTGACCGAGGCGGAGGACGGGGCGGCGGCGCTGAACCTGTTGCGTCAGGAGGCGGTCGACATCGCCATCGTCGACTTCCGCATGAAGCCGATGGACGGCGCCGCCTTCACCCGCGCAGTCCGCAACGAGGGCGACAGCCCGAACCCCTATCTGCCGGTCATCATGATGACGGGCCATTCCGAGAAGAGCCGTGTCACCGAGGCCCGTGACGCGGGGGTGACCGAATTCGTCGCCAAGCCGGTGAAGGCCCAGACCCTGCTGACGCGGATCGAGGCGGTGATCCTGCGTCCGCGGCCCTTTGTGCGTTCACCCAGCTATTTCGGCCCGGACCGTCGCCGCACACGAACCGAGCGCTACGCTGGTCCCTTCCGCCGTGCCGACGACGGCGTAGTGGATTAGGTTTCCGGCGCCCGAAGCGCCTCATAGACCTTCGGCGGCCAGCGCTTGTGGACCCAGAACCAGTCGACCGGATGCTCGCGCACCCGATCCTCGACGAAGCGGTTGGCCGCCTGAACGCCCGCCTTCACATCGGCGGCCTTATCGCCCGTATCAGGGACGGCTATCGGCTCGTGCGCCGTGACGCGGAAGCGCACGCCGGGCAGGCGCACCACCGACAGGGGCTGCATCACCGTGCCGAACTTCAGCGCCATGCGCGCCGCGCCGGGCGAGGCGTTGACCGGCTGGCCGAAGAACTCGACCTCCGGCCCCTGGCTGTATTTCTGATCGACCAGCAGGGCGATGGATTCGCCCCGCTTCATCCCCGCCATCAGCTCGCGCGTGCCGTCGCCCTTGGGCGCGAACAGCTTGATGCCGTAACGCTCGCGGCTCTGGCGGATCAGGGCGTCGACATAGGGGTTGTTGGCCGCGCGATAGGTCACCTGGCACGGCACGCCTGCCGCCATGATGACCGCCGCCATGACCTCGAAATTGGCCAGATGGCCCGAAATCAGCACGACCGGCCGGCCAGAGTCGCGGATGGCGTGCAGCCGCTCCATGCCGACCAGATCAATGCGCCCGCTTTCCGGCGTCAGCCGGTCCATGACCGCCAGTTCGGCGAAGGTGCGGCCCGTCTGCTCCCACTGATCCACGGCCAGACGTTTGCGCTCGCCTTCATCCATGTCGGGAAAGGCGATGCGCAGATTGCGCGTCACCGTCTTGTGCGTGCCGGTCAGCGGCCCCAGCGTCCGCAGCAGCTTGCCGCCGAAACCCGAGGCCCGCTCGACCCCGAGCAGGCGCAGGAAGCCGAACAGCGCCCTGAACGCCGCCGCCTCCAGCCGCCAGACGATATCCTGCCCCAGTTTGGCGGCGCTATCGCCCTTCGGGCTGTTTGAGCGCGTCTTGTTGTTCTCACCAGGCAATCGTCAGTCCGCCGTCCACCACCAGAGTCTGGCCGGTCACATAGGCCGACGCAGGGCTGCACAGATAGACCGCCGTGCCCGCAATTTCATCCGGCTGGCCGATCCTTTTCAGCGGCGCCGGTTCGGTGACGGTCTTCAGCAGCTCCGGGTTCTCCCACAGATAGCGGGCGAAATCGGTCTGAACCAGGCCCGGCGCGATACAGTTCACCCGCACGTTCGACGGACCGAACTCCACCGCCAGATTGCGCGCCAGTTGCATGTCCGCCGCCTTGGAGATGTTGTAGGCGCCGATCAGGGCGTTGCCGCGCAGGCCCCCGATGGAGGAGATCAGCAGGATCGCCCCGTCCTTCCGCTCCAGCATCTCGGGCGCGACCATGCCGATCAGCCAGTGGTTGGAGATGACGTTGTTCTGAAGGATCTTTTCGAACTGCTCGTCGGCGATGCCGGCCATCGGCCCGGCGTAGGGATTGCTCGCCGCATTGCAGACCAGAATGTCGATCCGGCCGAAGGCGGTGCGCGTGTCGTCCACCAGCCGTTGCAGGTCTTCCTTGGAGGCGATGTTGGCGGGAATGGCGATGGCGCGGCCTTCGCCGTGCTTCTCATTGATGGCGACGGCGACCTCTTCGCACGGCCCGGCCTTGCGCGAGGAGATGACGACGCGCGCCCCGTGTTCGGCCAGACGCTCGGCGATGGCCTTGCCGATGCCCTTGGAAGAGCCGGTGATGATGGCGACCTTGCCGCTCAGATCGAACAATTCCATGCGTTAACCTCCTTTTACCGCCCGTTTATCCGCGCGGACCCTAGCCGTTAGCCTTCGTTAACGTGATACTTGATCGATTCTATAGGGAAAGGCGGTTCTGACCGGCCCCATGCGAAAGATCACCGGCGGCTTCCTGTTCTTCGGCTACCTGTTCCTCGCCCTGACCATCGGGGCGGCGATCTGGCGCGCCGGTCTGGGCGGCGGCGCGGGCGCGGCCGGGGTGCTGGGCGCGCTGGGGATCATGGCCGGCGTTCACGCCCTCGTCACCGGCATGGCCGACCGTCGCGCCCTGCGTCTGGAGATCGCCAAGGTGCGCGAGGCCCACCGCCTGCTGGCCGATGCGATGGAGTCGACCCAAGGGGCCCTGACCGAACTGGCGCAAGCCATCGAGACCGGCGCCCTGTCGCGCACCGACGCCCTGACCGGCGAGGTGCGGATGCTGGAAGGCCTGGTCCAGCAGATGAGCGAATCCATCGAGGAGCGGCTGGCCGCCTCCACCCTGACCGCCGACACCTTCGAGGGCCGCCGTCAGGTCCAGTCGAACACCCTGCTGAAGACTGTCCACGACGCCCTCAGCGAGAACCGCGTCGACCTGTATCTGCAGCCGGTCGTGACCCTGCCCCAGCGGCGGACGGTCTTCTATGAGAGCTTCACCCGCCTGCGCGACCCGTCGAACCGGGTGATGATGCCCGCCGAATACCTGTCGGTGGCCGAGGGCGAGGGTCTGCTGCCCGCCATCGACAACCTGCTGCTGTTCCGCTGCGCCCAGATCGTGCGCCGTCTGGCCGGGCAGGACCGCAAGGTCGGCGTCTTCTGCAACATTTCGCTGGCGTCTCTGGGCGACGAGACCTTCTTCCCGCAGTTCCTCGACTTCCTGAGCCAGAACCGCGACCTGAAGGACGCCCTGATCTTCGAACTGGGTCAGGCGACCTTTGACGCGCGCGGCGCCATCGAGGCGCGCAACATGGCCAAGCTGGCCGACCTGGGCTTCCGCTTCTCCATCGATAAGGTGCAGACGCTGGACCTGGATTTCGCCGACCTGCAACGCTCGGACGTGCGCTTCATCAAGGTGGCGGCGGACCTGCTGATCGAGCAACTTCTTGATCTGGACGGCGCCGCCCCCCTGCCCAGCCAGCCGGATATCCGCGCTGGGGACTTCGCCCCCCTGACCCGCCGCCATGGCCTCGAACTGATCGCCGAAAAGGTCGAGAGCGAGAAACAGGTGGTCGACATCCTCGAACTCGACATCGGCATGGGCCAGGGCCACCTGTTCGGCGAGCCGCGGGCCATCAAGGAAGCCGTCCTGGCCGAAACCGACCCGCCCGCCGACTTCGTCCGCTCGACGCTGAAATCGGCCGAGCAGAGGGTGCGCCTCTAGGCCACGGCCGAAAGCCGCCAGACAGTCGGGCCGCCGCGCGCTCTGATGGCGGCATGACCGACGCCGCCCTAGACTGGCCCCGCATCGCCGCCGACCTGAACGCCCAGGGCTGGGCCATGACCGGCCCCCTGCTGACGCCCGCGACCTGTAAGGCGCTGCAGACCCTCTATGATCAGCCCGAGCGATTCCGCAGCCGCATCGTCATGCAGCGCCACGGATTTGGGCAGGGCGAGTATCAGTATTTCGCCGATCCCCTGCCCGATCCCCTGCCGCGACTGCGCGCGCATCTCTACGAAGGCCTGGCGCCGATCGCCGACGACTGGGCGAGACGGATGGGACGACCCGGCTTTCCGGCGCGACTGGCTGAACTGACCGCCCGCTGCCGGGCGGCGGGACAGACGCGGCCGACCTCGCTGATGCTGCGCTACGGTCCCGGCGACTACAATCGACTGCATCAGGATCTGTACGGCGATCTGGTCTTCCCGCTGCAGGCCGCCATCCTGCTGAGCGATCCGTCCGAGTTCGAAGGCGGCGAGTTCGTTCTGGTCGAGCAGAAGCCCCGCTCGCAGTCGCAGGCCCATGTCGCGCCGTTGAAACAAGGACAGGCCGTCATCTTCGCCGTGCGCGAACGCCCGGTGGCCGGCACGCGCGGCGACTATCGCGTGCAGATGCGCCACGGCGTCAGCACGGTGCGCGCGGGCAAGCGGATGACGCTGGGGCTGATCTTCCACGACGCCGTCTGATCCCTTCTCCCCTTGTGGGAGAAGGTGGGCGCCGGAGGCGCTCGGATGAGGGGTGTCGGCGCGCCATTTGACGTTCTGGCGTTTCGGGCGTCGTGGCAGCCGTTTAGGCCGCTGCGCACACACCCCTCATCCGTCAGGCTCCGCCTGCCACCTTCTCCCACAAGGGGAGAAGGAAGAAAAAGGCCCCTGCGCCGGAGCGGAGGGGCCTGATCCTGTTTAAACCTTCTGCGCGTCCAGCCAGCGCACGGCATCGGCGTCACGGGCCGACAGGTCAGGGTAGTCGGCGTCAGAGCCGACGTCCGGCACCCGGCGCCAGGAGCGGGCGCATTTGGGATAGTCGGCGGTCTTCACCTCAACCGTCACCGCCTCGCCGCCGATCTTGAGCTCGGCGCCCGAGGTGCGGAACACCTCGGCGGCGTCCAGGCCCTCGAACGGCGCCAGCAATTCGGCCGGGGCCGTCACTACCGGCCAGGCGTCCAGCGCCCCGCCGATGACCTTGTCGCGACGCGCGGCCTCCAGCGCCTCGTTAACGACCTCCAGCACCGTCTCGACATTGGTCCAGCGCTCGGCCTCGGCCGTGTTGCGCCACTGGCCCGGCGTTTCGGGGATCACCCGCGCGCAGTTGGTGCCCGCCTCGGGGAAGCGCGTCGTCCACGCCTCGTCCATCGTGAAGGGCGTCAGCGGGGCCAGCCAGGCGGTCAGGCGGCTGAACACCTCGTCCATCACCGTGCGGACGGCGCGGCGCTTGATGCTGTCGGGACGGTCGCAATAGAGGCTGTCCTTGCGCACGTCGAAATACAGCGCCGACAGATCGCCCGAGCAGAACTCCAGCACCGGCCGCACCACGTCCTGGAAGCGGTATTCGGCATAGGCCTGGCGCACCTGGCCATCCAGCTCCCACAGGCGGTGCAGGATGAACTTCTCCAGCGGCGGGAACTGCGAATAGTCGGTCAGGCGCTCGGCCTCATCGAAGCCGTTCAGCGCGCCCAGCAGATAGCGGACGGTGTTCCTCAGCTTGCGATAGGCGTCGACCGTGGTCTGCAGGATCTGCTTGCCGATGCGCTGGTCGTCCGAATAGTCGACCAGGGCCACCCACAGACGCAGGATGTCGGCGCCCGACTCCTTGATGATGGTCAGGGGGTCGGTGGTGTTGCCCCGCGACTTCGACATCTTCTCCCCGTTCTCGTCCAGGGTGAAGCCGTGGGTCAGGACGGCGTTGAACGGCGCCCGGCCGCGTGTGCCGCAACCCTCCAGCAGCGACGACTGGAACCAGCCGCGATGCTGGTCCGAACCTTCCAGATAGAGGTCGGCGGGCCAGTGCGACGGGCGGTCGCCCGTATAGCCGCTCTCGGCCGTGCGCGGGTCCAGGGTGAAGGCGTGGGTCGAGCCCGAGTCGAACCAGACGTCGAGGATGTCGGTGACCTTCTCGAACCGCTCGGGATCGTGCGCGCCCAGAAAGTCGGCGTCGGGGGCCGAGAACCAGACGTCGGCGCCACCCTCGGCCACGGCCTTGACGATGCGGGCGTCGACCTCGGGGTCGTGCAGGGGCTGGCCGGTCTGTTTGTCCACGAACATGGCCAGCGGCGTGCCCCAGGCGCGCTGACGGCTGATCAGCCAGTCGGGGCGGCCCTCGACCATCGAACGGATGCGGTTCTTGCCCGCCGCCGGGTGGAAGGCGGTGGCGTCGATGGCGTTCAGAGCGCGGTCGCGCAGGGTCGCGCCGTCTTCCAGTTCCTCATCCATGCGGATGAACCACTGGGGCGTGTTGCGGAAGATGATCGGCGCCTTGGAGCGCCAGCTGTGCGGATAGGAGTGCTCCATCCGGCCGCGCGCCAGCAGGTTGCCCGCCTCGATCAGCTTTTCCATCACCGCGCCGTTGGCGGGGCCGAACTTGCCGGTCTTCTTGCCCTCGGTCTCCAGCACCTTGAGGCCCGCGAACAGGGGCACGTGGTCGTAGTAGGCGCCGTCGGGATCGACCGTGTCCGGCACCTCGCGATGACCGTGGGCCAGCCAGACGGCGAAGTCGTCCGCGCCGTGGCCCGGCGCCGTGTGGACGAAGCCGGTGCCCGCGTCGTCGGTGACGTGATCCCCCGCCAGCAGCGGCACCGAGAAGCCATAACCGCTGTCCAGCGCGGCCAGCGGGTGGGCGCACTCCAGACCCGACGGGTCGATGTCGTAGACGCGCGTCCAGGCGGCGATCTTGGCGGCCTTGAACACCTCTTCGGCCAGCTTGTCGGCGAGGATGAAGCGGTCGCCCGGCTTGGCCCACGGCTCATAGTCCAGCCCTTCCTCAAGGGCCGTGACCTCATACAGGCCGTAGTTGATCTCGGGGCCGTAGCTGATCGCCCGGTTGGCCGGGATGGTCCACGGCGTGGTCGTCCAGATCACGATCGAGGGCGTCGCTGCACGGAAGGTCAGCAGGTCGTCCGGGTGGCTGTCGGTCGCGCCGACCACCGGGAACTTGACCCAGATCGTGGGCGAGACGTGGTCGTGATACTCGACCTCGGCGTCGGCCAGGGCCGTGCGCTCGACCGGCGACCACATCACCGGCTTGGAGCCGCGATACAGCTGGCCCGAGTTCTTGAACTTGTGGAACTCCGCGACGATGGCCGCTTCGGACGTGAAGTCCATGGTGGCGTAGCGGTTGGCGAAGTCGCCGGTGATGCCCAAACGCAGGAACTGGTCGCGCTGCAGGTCGATGTATTTGCCGGCGTATTCGCGACAGGCGGTGCGGAACTCTTCCTTCGACACCTCGTCCTTGCGGCGGCCCTTGGCGCGGAACTGCTCCTCGATCTTCCACTCGATCGGCAGGCCGTGGCAGTCCCAGCCGGGCACGTAGTCGACGTCATAGCCCAGCAGGAAGCGCGAGCGGACCACGAAGTCCTTCAGCGTCTTGTTCAGGGCATGGCCGATGTGGATGTCGCCGTTGGCGTAGGGCGGGCCGTCGTGCAGCACATAGAGCGGCGCCTTCTGCGATTGACGCAGGGCGCGCAAGGTTCCGTACAGGTCGCCCCACTGGGCCAGGATTTCCGGCTCCTTCTTGGGCAGGCCGCCGCGCATCGGGAACGGCGTCTCGGGCAGGAAGACGGTGTCGCGATAGTCGCGGCCGGAAGGGGTCTGGGTGTCGGCGTCGGCCATGGAATGTCTTTTCGTCTTTGCGCGCACGGCCGTCATGAAAACGGCGTCGGGCGTCAGTCTAGCGTGAAGGCGCCGGACGGCCCATGCCCTGATGGCTCAAGGCGGCGTCTTCCCGGCGGAATGTTTCGAGAAATCCCGACGTGCGCGGGGCTGTCAGCCCTGCAGCGCTACGCCGGGCGGCTAATCGAAATCGGACGGATCACGCGAACGGTCATGATGGGAAAGCTCTAGCAGACCGCACGCCCCCGGCGCCATAGTCCAGGCGAACAGACGGGAGACGGATCGGATGCGTATTCAGGCCTTGGCGACGGCGGCGGTGCTGGCCCTGACGGCGGCGGCCTGCTCGGCGGAAAAGGAGGCGCCCGCTCCGGCCGAGGCCGCCGCGTCGGCCCTGACAGGCCGCGCCGCCGTCTATGCGGCGGGCGAAAAAGACGCCGAGGCCTTCGTGCGCGCCCTCTACGCCCGCGCGGCGGAACCTCGTGATGCGCCCGACCCGGCCGAGGCGGCGATCACCCCCGGCCGCGACCCGCTCTATTCACGCACCCTGAACGCCCTGATCGGCGTCGACTTCCGCGAGGCTCAGTCCCGCGACGAAGTCCCCTATCTGAACTACGACCCCATCTGCGCCTGCCAGGACATCGACGGCTTCGCCCTGAAGGCGGTGACGATGACGCCCGACGGCCCCCAAGCCGCGACCGCCGAGGTCGTCTTCACCAACCACGGCCGCGAGCGTCGCCAGACGCTGAAGCTGGTGAAGGAAGGCCCGATGTGGCGCATCGCCGACATCATCGACGACAAGGGCAAGTCGCTGCACGACGACCTGATGGCCATCGCCGAAAAGGCGGAGAGTTAAAGCCTCAAGCGAAGGCCCAGACGCCCGCCGGTCCGTCGGCGTCGCTGGAAGACGGCGGCGTCTTCGGCCGGATACGGCGCGCCCGACTTCTGAGTTTCAAGCGGCGCAGCGGCTGCATGAGCGCCGTCACGCGCCGCGTCATCGCCGCCCTGACCGGCGCCAGCCGCGCCTGGGCGGTCATCAGGCTGACCGCCGTCAGGACTTCGAGATAGGCCAGCACGTCACCGGCGGCGAACAGGGCCACTTCCAGGCCGACGGTCTGCCACAGCATCATCACGCCGATCATCACCAGAACGAGCCGCAACGCCGAGCCGGACAAGGCCCACGACAGCTTGCCTGTCGTCCAGCGCCGGGCGTCGGCGTTGACGCCGCAAATCAGCGCCAAGGCTCCGATCAGCAGCGGCGCCGACACGCCCGCCCCGCTGAACGCCGCCGCGGCGGCCCACAGGGCGCAGACGCCCGCGATCGCTCGCCAGGCCATTGGATTATCACTCTGCATTCGCCGCTCCCGTGAACGCCGTTCTTCATCTGGTCGCGCAGGGCGCGGCGCGCAAGCGGCCCGCTATGGCTTTGATCCGTAACCGTGCGCGACCAGGAAGGCGTCCAGCCGCGCTTCGCCGTCGGCGCGGGCGACGGGATCGGGGTCGAAGTCGCTTTCCTGATTGTCGAGGTTGCGGGTCAGCAGATGCCCCAGGTTCGGATAGAGATGCAGATCGCAGGCCCCGCCCGTCTGAACCAGGGCGTCGCAGAAGGCTTGAGCGCCGCGCGCAGGGGTCAAGGTGTCGGCCGCGCCTTGCACGATGACGGCGGGCGGACCGCCTCGCGCCGCCAAACTCAGCGGTGAGATCGTCGCCGGATCGGCTCCGCCCAGCAGCCGCCGCACCCAGCCGTCCTGGGCCAGGTCCAGCGCGGGCGACCAGAGCAGCAGCAGGTCCGGCCCCTTGATCCCTTCCGCACAGCCGCCCAACCCGGTGGCGGCGGCCAGATGCCCGCCCGCGCTGACGCCGTAACCGGCCACTCGCTGCGGATCGACGCCCAGCTCCGCCGCATGGGCGCGCACCCATGCGAAGGCGTCGCAGGCGTCGGACAAGGCGTCGGCGGGCGTCGCCGTCTCGCCTGACAGGCGATACTCGATGGGGATGGCGACCAGGCCCTGCGCCTGCATCCGCCGCGCGGCCGGATAGGTCCAGGCCGGTTCGCCCGCCACCCAGCCGCCGCCGTGGAACATCAGGATCGCCGGTCGCGGCTCGGCAGCGACATCGCTCGGGGCGAACAGATGGGCGGACAGGGCCTGCTCGCCCGCCGTCTTATAGGTGACGACCTGCGGCGCCTGGGCCGCCGCCGATCCGGCCGCGACGGCCAGAACCGCCGCCAGAACTACACGCGAAAATCCCTGCCTCATGGCGAGCCTCTTCCGCTGTTGAACGCAGAGGCTAGCTCAGGACGAACGCCGTTCCGACTTACAAATGAGTCACGCCGCAGGGGCGCCCAGGCCTCAGCCCAGAAGCGCGCGGGCGGCGGCGGCGTCGGCGTCGATCTGGACCTTGAGCGCGTCGAGGCCGTCGAACTTCATCTCGCCGCGCAGGAAGGCGATCAGCTCGGTCTCCAGCACCTGGCCGTAGAGGCTTTCGTCGAAGTCCAGCAGCCAGACTTCCAGCAGGGGCTCTTCGACCTCGAACATCGGACGCACGCCCAGATTGGCGACACCCTTGACCACCCGCCCGTCCGGAAGCCGGGTGCGGGTCGCATAGACCCCATAGGCCGGGCGCATATAGTCGCCCATGGCGATGTTGGCGGTCGGCGTGCCGATGGTGCGGCCGCGCTTGTCGCCGTGGATCACCTCGCCCTGGATGGCGAAGGGGCGGCCCAGGATGGCGGCGGCGCGATCCATGTCGCCGGCCTTCAACGCCTCGCGCACGGCGCTGGACGACAGCTTCAGGCCCGAGGCGTCGTCGATGCGGTCGGTGACGGAGACGCTGAAGCCCAGCGTCTCGCCATAGGCTTGCAGCAGAGCCGGCGAGCCGGAGCGGCCCTTGCCGAAGGTGAAGTCGAAGCCGACGGCGGCGTGTCTGATCCCCAGGCCCTCGGACAGGACGCGGCGGGCGAATTCCTCGTCCGACATGCCCGCCATCTCGCGATCGAACGGCAACAGATACAGGCGGTCGACGCCCAGCGGCGCCAGGGCGCGCGCCATCTGGTCCGGCGTCATCAGGCGGAAGGGCGCGGCCTCGGGCTGGAACAGGCGGCGCGGATGAGGATCGAAGCTGACCACGGCCAGGGGGACGCCAAGGCGATCCGCCGCCTCGCGCGCCGAGGCGATGACCGCCTGATGGCCGCGATGCACGCCGTCGAAGGCGCCGACGGCCACGGCCGCCCCCTGCTGCGCGGCGGTCAGACCGCGCCAGTCGCGAATGACCTCGACCATGCGGACGGCTCTCAGCGCGCCGAGGGCTTGCGGCGGCGCGGCACGCGCACGACGGCCACGCCGTCCATGATCAGCTTGTCCTCGACGAAGCCCTCGCAGCGCAGCTCGCCGCGCGCGCTGTCGTGGTCCAGGGCGATGACGGTGATGACGATCCGCACCGTGTCGCCGATCCGCACCGGGAAGTGGAAGGCCAGCGTCTGAGAGATGTAGATCGAGCCCGCGCCCGGCAGGATGGTCCCCACCACCGCCGAACCGAAGGCCGCCGACAGCAGGCCGTGGGCGATCCGACCGCGATAGGCCGTCTTGGCGGCGAAGGCTTCGTCCAGATGCACCGGATTGAAGTCGTCGGACGCCTCGGCGAACAGACGAATCCGCTCTTCGGTGACGTGAACCGTCTTCTCTGCGGCCATGCCGACGTGGAGTTCGTCGAGGATGTAACCGCCCGACGGGTGCGCTTGGACCAGATCAACCATGAGCGGCCCTTTAAGGCAGGTGCGACGAAATGGCGAGACTCACCACGTCAGTTCCAGAGCGGCGTAGCGGGCGAAGGTCGTCTCGGCACGGAGGAGTTCGGCCGCACGCGCCGGATCGAGCGTTCCGTCCGGGCCCTTGGCGGCGTCGCCATGAATACCCTGGGCGATGAACAGGCAGTCCAGCGCCTGCTCGGCGGCGCCCAGCACATCCGTAACCACGCCGTCGCCGATGCACAGGACGCGCGAACGATCGACCGGCCGCCCCATCAACCCCTCGGCCTCCTTCAGCGCCAGGGCGTAGATGGGCGCGAACGGCTTGCCCGCCATGACCACGCGGCCGCCCATGGACTCATACAGATCGGCGATGGCGCCGCCGCAGTAGATGATGGAATCGCCGCGCTGGACGATGCGGTCGGGGTTGGCGCAGATCAGCTCCAGCCCACGCTCGACGGCGGGCGTCAGGCGCTCGCGATAGTCCTCGGGCGTCTCGGTCGTGTCGTCATAGGGGCCGGTGACGGAGATGAATGCGGCGTCGCCCGCGTCGTGGGCGCTGGTCAGGTCCAGACCTTCATAGAGGACGAAGTCGCGGTCCGGCCCGATGATCCAGGCCGGTCCGGGCGCGCGGCGCGCCAGTTCCATGCGGGTGGCGTCGCCCGAGGTGACGAAGGCCTGCCAGGCGCTGCGCGGCACGCCCAGGGCGTCCAGCTGCGCCACCACGTCCGGCGAGGGGCGCGGCGAGTTGGAGATCAGAACGACATGGCCGCCCTTCTCATTGAACTGGGTCAGGGCCTCGCAGGCCGCAGGCCAGCTTTCGCGCCCGTTGTGGATCACACCCCAGACGTCGCAGAGCAGGATGTCGTAGTCGTCGGCGACGGCGGACAGGCGGGGCAGCGGATGAGGCAGGGTCATGCCCTGCTTATAGCGAGGGAAAACCGAGGGGAAAGGCCGTGCGGACGATCCGCGCCTCTTCGATTTCCCTCTTCGCCGCCGAACGTCTTCCTGCTAACCCGCTCGGCATGAAGATTTCCCGTCTCGCCCTGGGCGCCTATCTGATCGCCCTCGCCGTCATCGTGCTGGACCAGCTGACCAAGGCCTGGGTGCTGAGCGCCATCGGCGCGGAACACATCACCCACATTCCCGACGGCTTCCGCATCGCCGAGGTGGCGCCGCCGGTGTTCAACCTGACCTATGTGCTGAACACGGGCGTCAGCTTCGGCCTGTTCGGCGGCGGCGCCGGGCGTTGGATCCTGAGCGTCTTCTCCGTCGTCGTGGCCGGGCTTCTGGCCTGGTGGGCGACGCGGGCGGACCGCCGACTGCTGATCGCGGCCATCGGCCTGGTCATGGGCGGCGCCATCGGCAACGTCATCGACCGCATTCGCTTCGGCGGCGTGGTCGACTTCCTCGACTTTTCCGGCACGGGCCTGTTCCCCTGGATCTTCAACATCGCCGACAGCGGCATCACCGTCGGCGTCGTCCTGCTGATCCTGGACAGCTTCCTGTCCGAGCGCCGTTCGACAGTTGGCGCGGCCCACGAAAAGTCGTAATCACACCCTCTTAACTTATCGACCCGAGCCTGCGCCCGTGCGGCGCGCCTCCCGGAGCCGAACGACCCATGCGTAACCGTCCTGTCCTGATCGTGACCCTGGCCGCCGGCGCGGCCCTCAGCCTGAGCGCCTGCGGATCGATGAAGCAGAGCGTCGGCCTGTCCAAGGTCGTGCCGGACGAATTCGTCACCGTGGCCAGCGCCCCGCTGGTGGTGCCGCCGGAATACGGCCTGACCCCGCCTTCGCCCGGCGCCCCGCGCCCGCAGGAGCTGGCCCCGGAAAGCGCCGCGCGCCAGATTCTGCTGGGCCAGCGCCAAGCCGTGACCCGCACCGCCGGCGAGCAGGCGTTGACCGCCCAGGCCGGCGCCGATCGCGCCGACCCCCTAGCCCGCTATGTTGTCGATGACGAGTTCGGCAACATCGCCCACAAGGAAGAAAGCTGGGCCAATCGAATCATGTTCTGGCGCAAGGACGACGCCGCCAGCCAGGTTGCGACCGTGGCCCAGACCGGCGAAGGCGCCCGGACCATCGACGCCTCGACCGAACATGAGCGTCTGCAGGCTCTGACAGGCGGCCGCGAAGGCATCACCATCGCGCCGCGCCGCGACACCCGCTTCAAGCTGCCAGGCCTGTAAGGCTACCGAACATTCCGCATGTTCAAGGGCGCGTTCGTTTCGACGGACGCGCCCTTCTTCTGTGCCCGGATCAGGTCGTCAAGACGCGAGGCAGCTTGAAGGTCACGGTCTCGCGGGCGCCGTCGTCTTCCGTCACGGTCACGTCGAATCGCTGTTCAAGCGCGGCGATAACGCCTTGCACCAGCGGTTCGGGCGCCGAGGCTCCCGCCGTCAGTCCCACGTCGGCGACTCCTTCGAACCAGGCCCAGTCCAGATCGCCGGCGTCATCCACCAGACGCGCGTCCCTGGCGCCGGCGCGCAGAGCCACATCAACCAGCCGCGCCGAGTTGGACGAGTTCTTGGACCCCACCACCAGCACCAGATCGCATCCCTCGCCCAGACGCTTCACCGCTTCCTGCCGATTGGTGGTGGCATAGCAGATATCTTCCTTGTGCGGGTCGGGCAGTTCGGGGAAGCGCCGCTTCAGCGCCGCCAGGATCTCGGCCGTGTCGTCCACCGACAGAGTGGTCTGGGTGGCGTAGGCCAGCGGCTGGTCGCCAGGACGCTGAAACGCCTCAGCATCCTCGACCGTCTCGACCAGGCTGATGGCGCCGGCGGGCAACTGGCCCATGGTGCCGACGACCTCGGGATGGCCCGCGTGGCCGATCAGGATGACGTGGCGGCCCGCCGCGAAGTTGCGCTCCGCCTCGACGTGGACCTTGGACACCAGAGGGCAGGTCGCGTCCAGGAACAGCATCTCGCGCGAGCGGGCCGTCGCGGGCACCGACTTGGGCACGCCGTGGGCCGAAAAGACCACCGGCCGGTCGTCTGGACACTCGTCCAGATCCTTGACGAAGACAGCCCCCAGCCCCTTCAATCGGTCGACGACGTGACGGTTGTGGACGATCTCGTGGCGCACATAGACGGGCGCGCCGTATTTCTCGATCGCGCGTTCGACGATCTGGATGGCCCGGTCCACCCCGGCGCAGAAGCCGCGCGGCGTCGCCATGCGAATGGACAGGGGGCGGCGTTGAAAATCGGAAGTCGGCACAGGCGCGTTCATGAGCCGGAACCTAGTCCTTCGCAGGCGTCGTCGCCACCTTCATCACCCAAGGATGCGCAGGCCGTTTGCCGCGCCTCGCTTTAGCCGCTATCACCACCCAGCGTGGTTCGATCGGATGTTTGATCGTCCGCGCCCCCATCGACTGCCGGAAAGCTCCTGATGCGTCGCGTCCTGACCGCCCTCGCCGCCTTCTCTGTCACGGCCGCGCTGATCCCCCAAGCCGCTGAGGCGCAAAGCGGACGCCCGCAACAAGGCCAGCAGGCCGAAAAGGCCCCCGCCCGTCCCGCGCGCATCGCGCCGCTGAGCCGTCGCGCCAACGCCGGCCCCTGCCCCTTCGTGAAGATTCTCTACGATGCGGCCCGCTACGTCGAACTGTCGGACTATGAGCGCCCCTCGGCCAACGGCGTGGGCTTTACCGGCGAGATCGAGGGCGTCAGTTCCGACTGCGTCTATCGTGAAGACGACCCCATCCGCCTGGACATGAATCTGCTGTTCAGCCTGGGCAAGGGTCCGCAGGCCGAGGGCGACGCCCGCACCTATCGTTACTGGATCGCCGTGACCGAGCGGAACTCGGCGGTCCTGGCCAAGGAATATTTCGACCTGCCCGTGACCTTCGGCGGCGCCGACCGCACCCAGGCCGAAGCCAGCCAGACCATCGTCATTCCGCGCGCCGAGGCCACCACCAGCGGCGGCAATTTCGAAGTCCTGATCGGCTTCGACGTCACGCCGCAGATGGCCGAGTTCAACCGATCCGGCAGCCGATTCCGCCCGACTTCGGGCCAGCAGACCAACTAAGACATGACCGACCTCAAGACTTCTCTCAGCGAAGCGGTCGGAGCCGCCTTCGCCGCCGAAGGCGTGGACAAGGCCCTGGCCCGCATCACCGCGTCCGACCGTCCCGATCTGGCCGACTTCCAGTCGAACGGCGCCCTGGCCGCCGCCAAGGCGCTGAAGGCCAATCCGCGCGAACTGGCCGCCAAGGTGGCCGAGCGTCTGGCCGCCGATCCGCGCCTATCGTCGGTCGAGGTCGCCGGTCCCGGCTTCATCAACATGAAGCTGTCGAACGCGGCCCTGGCCCAGCGCGCGGCCGAGGTCGCGGCGGACGATGAGCTGGCCGGCGCCTCGCGCGTCGAACCGCGCAAGGTGGTCATCGACTACGGCGGCCCCAACGTGGCCAAGCCGATGCACGTCGGCCATTTGCGCAGCGCCATCATCGGCGAGAGCCTGAAGCGGCTGTTCCGCCTGCGCGGCGACCACGTGACCGGCGACGCCCACTTCGGCGACTGGGGTTTCCAGATGGGCCTGCTGATCACCGCCTGCGGCGACGAAGGTCTGGCCGACGCCTTCATGGCCGAAGGCGACGGCCCCTTCCCGGCCGAGACGCCGGTGACGCTGGCTGATCTGGACCGCCTCTATCCGCTGGCGGCGGGCAAGGCCAAGGAAGACCCCGCCTTCCGCGACCGCGCCCGCAAGGCGACGGCCGAACTGCAGGGCGGCCGCCCCGGCTATCGCGCCCTGTGGCGCCACTTCGTCGCCGTCAGCCGCGAGGCGCTGAAGCGCGAATATGACGACCTGTCGGTCGACTTCGACCTGTGGAACGGCGAGAGCGACGCCGATCCCCTGATGGACGAGATGATCGCCGACCTGAAGGCCAAGGGCCTGTTGGTCGAGGACGACGGCGCCCAGGTGGTCCACGTCGCCCGCGACGGCGAGACCCGCAAGAAGAAGCTGGCCGACGGTTCGGTGATCGAGGCCCCGTCGCCCCCGCCCCTGCTGGTCATCAGCTCGGAAGGCTCGGCCATGTACGGCACGACCGACCTGGCCACGATCCTGGACCGCAAGAAGTCGATTGCGCCGGACCTGATCCTCTACGTCGTCGACGAACGTCAGGCCGAGCATTTCGAACAGGTCTTCCGCGCCGCCTATCTGGCCGGATACGCGCCTGAGAAGTCGCTGGAGCACCTCGGCTTCGGCACCATGAACGGCGCCGACGGCAAGCCGTTCAAGACCCGCGCCGGCGGCGTGTTGAAGCTGCGCGACCTGATCGATCAGGCGACGGAAAAGGCGCGCGAGCGTCTGCACGAGGCCAAGCTGGGCGACGACCTGCCCGCCGAAGAGTTCGAGGACATCGCCCATAAGGTGGCGGTCGCCGCGCTGAAGTTCTCGGACCTGTCGAACAACCGCACGACCAGCTACGTCTTCGACCTCGACCGCTTCATGAGCTTCGAGGGCAAGACCGGCCCCTATCTGCTGTATCAGGCCGTGCGGGTGAAATCCTTGCTGCGCAAGGCTGCGGAACAGGGCGTGGCCCTAGCCCCCATCGTCATCGAGGAAGCCGCCGAGCGCGACCTGGCCCTGACGCTGGACGCCTTCGACGCGGCCACGGCCGACGCCTATGACAAGCGCTCGCCCAATCTGATCGCCGAGCACGCCTACCGGCTGGCGCAGAGCTTCTCGAAATTCTACGCCGCCTGCCCGATCCTGGTCGCGCCAGACGAGGCGACCAGGGGCTCGCGCCTGGCCCTGGCCGCCGCGACCCTGCACCAGCTGGAGACCGCGCTGCGCCTGCTGGGCATCGAGACGCCCGACCGGATGTAGGAACAGCTTCCTTCTCCCGATGGGAGAAGGTGGCCCGAAGGGCCGGATGAGGGTTCCCGGCTGAAGTCGGCGCAAGCCGTCGTGCGACGGCTGACGCCGACTTGGAGCATGAACCCTCACCCTTTGGCTGCTACGCGCCGCCCTGCGGGTCGCCTACGCCAATCGCTTCGCTCTTGGAGGCTCAAGCCCTCTCCCATCGGGAGAGGGTCAGGAGATGACGGCAAAGGCCGGGACCGCTAGGCTGCACGCCACGCTACCGGAGCCTCCCCATGTCCCTCGACGCCTTCATCGCCGGCCTGCCCAAGGCGGAACTGCACCTGCACATCGAGGGCTCGCTTGAGCCCGAACTGATGTTCGAACTGGCCCAGCGCAACGGCGTCGCCATCCCCTACGACAGCGTCGAGGCCGTGCGCGCGGCCTATGACTTCTCGAACCTGCAGGACTTCCTCGACATCTATTACGCGGGCGCGGCCGTGCTGCTGACCCGTCAGGATTTCGAGGATCTGGCCTTCGCCTATTTCCAGCGCGCGGCCGCTGACAACGTCCGCCACGCCGAGATCTTCTTCGATCCCCAGACCCACACCGACCGGGGCGTGCCCTTCGCCGTCGTGGTCGAGGGCCTGATCGCGGGCATGGACCGCGCCAAGGCGGAACTCGGCGTCACCAGCGGCCTGATCCTCAGCTTCCTGCGCCACCTCAGCGAGGACGAAGCCTTCGCCACGCTGGAGGCCGCCAAGCCGTATCTTCATCACTTCATCGGCGTCGGACTGGATTCCTCCGAGGTCGGCCACCCGCCGTCGAAGTTCCAGCGCGTCTTCGCCGCCGCCCGTGAACTGGGCTTGAAGCTGTGCGCCCACGCGGGCGAGGAAGGCCCGCCCGAATACGTGCGCGAGGCGCTGGACCTGCTGCACATCGACCGCATGGACCACGGCAACCGCTCGATGGAGGACGAGACCTTGATCGCGCGTCTGGCGGCCGAGCAGATGACGCTGACCGTCTGCCCCCTGTCGAACCTGAAGCTGTGCGTGGTCAAGGATCTGAAAGACCACCCGGTCCCCGAGATGCTGCGCCGCGGCCTGCACGTGACCCTGAACTCGGACGACCCGTCCTATTTCGGCGGCTATGTGAACGCGAACTACAGCCAATTGGCCGAGGCGGTCGGTCTGACGCGCGAACAGGTGGTGCAACTGGCCAAGAACAGCTTCGAGGGCAGCTTCCTCAGCGACGCCGACAAGGCCGCGCGGATCGCCGAGGTGGACGCCTACGCGGCGGCGAACTGAGGCGCTCCACTCCTCCCCTTCGCCGTCATCCTCGGGCTTGACCCGAGGATCCAGCGTTCCGCGCCCCCGTCCTGTCCATCAGGCCACGGCCCTATAAGCATCTTGCGTCTCGCAAAGGCCGCCCTGGATCCTCGGGTCAAGCCCGAGGATGACGGCAGAGGGGTTGGTCTTTGTCCCTCACCAGACTCCCCCGCACCTAACGTTCCTGATATGTTCACGTCATGGAACACCCCGGCCGACAGCCTGATGAAGACGCCGCAGGCCTACGCTGGCTGTTCATCGACCTGAACGCCTTCTTCGCCAGCGTCGAGCAGCAGCAGAACCCCGACTGGCGCGGCAAGCCGGTCATCGTTCGCCCCGTCGAGAGCGAATACTCCGGCGCCATCGCCGCCAGCTATGAGAGCAAGGCCTTCGGCGTCCGCACCGGGATGCAGGTGGCCGAGGCGCGCCGCCTGTGCCCTGACCTGATCGTCGCCGAGGCGCGGCCCGACCTCTATGTTCAAGTCCACAAGCAAATCATGGCCGAGATCGATCGCCACGTGCCGGTGTGGAAGGTCGGCTCCATCGACGAATGCTCGTGCGAACTGATCGGGCCGGAGCGGCGCGAGGCGAACGCCGTCGCCCTGGCCCGGCGCATTCAGGCGGGGATCATGGAGAATGTGGGCGAGTGCCTGCGGTCCTCCATCGGGCTGGCGCCTTCACGGTTTCTGGCCAAGACGGCCTGCGGCATGAAGAAGCCCGCCGGGCTGACCATATTGCGCGCCCATGAACTGCCCGGCGCCATCCTGCACCTGCCGCTGTCGCAGTATCCGGGTGTCGGCTCGCGCATGCAGCAAAGGCTGGCCGCAGCAGGCGTCACGGACACGGCGGGTCTGTGGAACATGACCGCGAAGGAGGCGCGGGCGGTCTGGAACAGCATCGAGGGCGAGCGCATCTGGCGCGGCCTGCACGGTCTCGACAGCGAGCCGACGCCGGTCAAGCCGCCCGCCTCCATCAGCCACAGCCATGTGCTGGCGCAGGCCATGCGCAACCCGGACAAGGCGCGGGCGGTGGCGCGGCGCCTGATGGTCAAATGCGGGGCGCGGCTGCGGCGGATGGGGCTGACGGGCGCCGGAATCAGCCTGCATCTCGACATGGGGCCGAAGGGGAGCAAGCGCGGCTGGGACACGACGGGCCTGACCCGCGCCGTCGCCCCGACGCAGGACACCTTCGCCCTGCTGGCCGCGCTGGACGCGCTGTGGCGCCGGGTCGAGCCGGAACTGGAGGCCGGGCGGTTGAGCTATGTCGGCGTCGGCGTCCACGGCCTGAAGGCGCGCGACGCCTTTGAGGCCGACCTGTTCGACATCGGCCCGGATCAGGGCGGCGACGCGCCGTCCTTACGCCTGTCGCAGGCGCTGGATGCGCTGAACAAACGCTATGGCAAGGACACGGTCAGCATCGGCCCCAAGGCGGGCCTGCCCGACTATATCGGCGCCAAGATCGCCTTCACCCGCATCCCCGACGAGGCGGACTTCTATGAGTGAGAGGTCAGGTCTGCGGCCGCGATCTCGGCGATCTTCAGCGTCGTGAAACTGGCCTTGGCGGCGGCCGCCGTGTCCGGGGCGATGGCGCGGCAGGCGTCCGCGATGACCACGGCCTCAAAGCCTTCTCGCACCGCGTCCTCGGCGGTGAAGCGGACGCAGTAGTCATAGGCCAGACCGCACAGGAAGACGCGCTTCACGCCCAGATCGCGCAGCAGGCCCGCCAGCCCCGTCGCCGTCCTGTGGTCGTTCTCATAGAAGCCGGAATAGGAATCGACCGCCGGATTATAGCCCTTGCGGACCATGGCCAGCGCCTTGGTCACGGCAGGCGCTGCGTCAGGGTGAAAGTCCGCCCCCGGCGTCCCCTGCACGCAGTGATCCGGCCACAGCATCTGGGGGCCGTAGGCGACCTCGATCTGCGTGAAAGGCGCCGCGCCCGCATGGTTGGAGGCGAAGCTGATCTGGTCCGGCGTGTGCCAGTCCTGGGTGGCGATGACGGTCGCGAACCGCTCGGCCAGCCGGTTGATCAGGGGCATGATCGCCGCCCCGCCCTGAACCGCCAGGGCGCCGCCCTCGCAGAAGTCGTTCTGGGCGTCGATGACCAGAAGGGCGTCAGAAGCGGCGATCTCCATGGCGTCAGGCCGCCGCGATCTGGTCGACTTCATTGGCCGAGCCGAGGACGACCGGCACCCGCTGGTGCAGTTCGGTCGGGGTCACGTCCATGATGGCCTGCTTGCCGTCCGTGGTGGACTTGCCGCCCGCCTGTTCGACCAGGAAGGACATGGGGTTACCTTCGTACATCAGGCGCAGCTTGCCCGGCTTGTTCGGCTCGCGCGCATCCCACGGATAGAGGAAGACGCCGCCGCGCATCAGGATGCGGTGCACGTCGGCCACCATGGCGGCGACCCAGCGCATGTTGAAATTCTTGCCGCGCGGGCCGTCAGCGCCCTTCAGGCAGCCGTCGACGTAGCGCTGGACGCTCTCGGCCCAGTGGCGCTGGTTCGACATGTTGATGGCGAACTCCTTGGTGTCGGCCGGGATGCGCACGTCGTCATGCGTCATCAGCCAGCGGCCGTCAGGCGCCAGGGTGAAGCCCGCGACGCCCTTGCCCGTGGTCAGCACCAGCATGGCCTGACCGGCGTAGACGGCGTAGAGCGCGGCGACCTGCTGACGGCCGGATTGCAGGAAATCGGCCTCGGCCGGCTGGGCCGACGGCGCCTTCAGCACCGAGACGATGGTGCCGACCGGCGCATTGATGTCGATGTTGGACGAGCCGTCCAGCGGATCGAACAGCACCAGATATTCGCCCGCCGGATTGGTCGAGGGCTGCATCGTGTCCTTTTCCTCAGACGCCACGCCCGCCACGGCCGGGCAGGCCAGCAGGGCGTCGGTCAGCAGGTCGTCGGCGATGACGTCGAGCTTCTTCTGCTCTTCGTCCTGCACATTGACGGCGCCCGACGCGCCCAGCGCCCCGACCAGGGCGCCGCCCGCCACCACCTGACGGATCTCGACGCAGGCGGCGGCCGCCGTCGTCAGCGTCTCGACCAGTCCCAGCGGCAGGTCGAGGGAGGCGAGGTGGGCGGCGAGATCGGTGCGGGCGGTCATGACGTTCTTCAAATCCTGTGGGCGAAGCGCGGTTCCGCCCCCTCATGGCCGTTCAGATCGTCGGCGGCAAGTCCGGCGCCGCTTGACTTCGCGCCGGAGTCGGGGCCTTAGGTCGAACGCTCTCGCGGGAGAGATCGGGTCCGTTCGCGGCGCCCGGAGCCGAAGGCGCAACCGCCCCGGAAACGCTCAGGCAAAAGGACCGCGAAAGCGCACGGACGCTGGAAAGTCGCCGAGGGATCGTCAAGAATCCGAGGGCGCGCCGACGGAGCAAGGCCACCCCTTGGGAGGGAACGGTCGGAATCTCTCAGGCTTCAGGACAGCGGGGGCGCGACGACGGCGGAGCTATCGCCGCAACCCGCGACCCGGAGGCGACGCCATGAGCGATCAGGCCCTTAAGATTACCCCACTCAACGCCGCGCATCGCGCGCTGGGCGCCCGCATGGTCGGCTTCGGCGGCTATGACATGCCGGTCCAGTATGAAGGCGTGCTGGCCGAGCACCGCTGGACCCGCGAACACGCCGGCCTGTTCGACGTCTCCCATATGGGTCAGGCGCGCATCACCGGCGCCGACGCCATCGCCCAGTTCGAGCGCTTCGTGCCCGGCGACTATGCGATCGTGAAGCCCGGCAAGCAGAAATACTCCCTGCTGCTGAACGGCCAGGGTGGGATCATGGACGACCTGATGGCGGGCAAGCCGTTCGAGGACGGCCTCTATGTCGTCGTCAACGCGGGCAACAAGGACGCCGACTTCGCCTTCCTGAACGCCAATCTGTCGGGCGACGCCAAGCTGGAGGTGCTGGACCGCGCCCTGCTGGCTATCCAGGGGCCGGAAGCCGCCGAAGTCATGGCCCAGCACGAACCCGCGCTGGGCGACATGGGTTTCATGGACTGCCGCACCATCCGTCTGTTCGACGAGGACTGCATCGTCTCGCGCTCGGGCTACACCGGCGAGGACGGCTATGAGATTTCGGTTCCGGCCGCCGCCGCAGAGCGCGTGTGGAACCTGCTGCTGACCGACGCCCGCGTGAAGCCGGTCGGCCTGGGCGCGCGCGACAGCTTGCGCCTGGAAGCCGGCCTGCCGCTGCACGGCCACGACATCGACGCCGAGACCACCCCGGTCGAGGCCGCCCTGACCTTCGCCCTGTCCAAGTCGCGCAAGGAACGCGCCGACTTCGCCGGGGCTGACGTCATCCTGAAACAACTGGCGGATGGCCCCGCTCGCGTCCGCGTCGGCCTGCACGTCAAGGAAGGCGCCCCCGCCCGCGAAGGCGCCGAGATCGCCGATGCCGACGGCGCCGTGATCGGCAAGATCACCTCGGGCGGCCCCTCGCCGACGCTGGGTCACAACATCGCCATGGGCTATGTGCCGCCGGCCTTCGCCGAGCTGGGCACAGTCCTGAAAGTCCTGGTGCGCGGCCGTCCCGCCGCCGCCGAAGTCATCGCCACGCCTTTCGTGGCGACCCGCTACTACCGGAAGCCGAAGGCCTAAGGCCCTCCCCCTTCCGTCATCCTCGGCCTTGTGCCGAGGATCCAGAAACACCGACGCCCGCCGTCGGATCACGACCTTCCCACGCTGGCGGGTCTGGATCCTCGGCACAAGGCCGAGGATGACGCATTGAAACACGAGGCCCGCTTCAGCGGCTTCTCAGGAGGAAAACCAAGATGAAGTTCACCAAGGATCACGAGTGGGTTCGCCTGGACGGCGACGTCGCCACGGTCGGCATCTCCAAGCACGCCGCTGACGCCCTGGGCGACGTGGTGTTCGTCGAGACGCCGGAAGCCGGCAAGACCGTCTCGGTCGGCGACAGCTTCGCCGTCGTGGAATCGGTCAAGGCCGCCTCGGACGTCTACGCCCCCATCGCCGGCGAAGTGATCGAGGGCAACGCCGCCCTGGCCGACGCCCCGGAAACCGTCAACGCCGATCCCGAAGGCGAAGGCTGGTTCGCCAAGATCAAGGTGTCCGACGCCTCGGTGCTGGACGGCCTGATGGATCAGGCCGCCTACGACGCCTATCTGACCACCCTCTAAGACCCGCCGTCGTCCCCGGACGGCGCGGCGCGCCGATCCGGGATCGCCGGATTCCCCGCCGCTTGAAGCGCTCCCGGAGCGTCGCCCCGCGCGACCTCCGGGATGCCGCCGAGGACTTGTAATGCGCTACCTCCCCCTGACGCCCGACGACCGTGAGGCCATGCTGGCCGCCATCGGCGCCAAATCCATCGACGACCTGTTCATCGACGTGCCGCAGGCCGCGCGCCGCGACGGCTTCGTCGACCTGCCCCGCGTGGCGGGCGAACTGGAGGTCGAACGCGCCCTCTCGGCCATGGCGAGCAAGAACGCCACGGCGGGAACCGCACCCTTCTTCTGCGGCGCCGGGGCCTATAAGCACCACATCCCTGCCACGGTGGACCATGTGATCCAGCGGTCGGAGTTTCTGACCAGCTACACCCCCTACCAGCCGGAAATCGCCCAGGGCACGCTGCAATACCTGTATGAGTTCCAGACCCAGGTCGCGAACCTGACCGGCATGGAAGTCGCCAACGCCTCCCTCTATGACGGCTCGACCGCCATGGCCGAGGGCGTGCTGATGGCCACCCGCGTGACCCGCCGCAACAAGGCCGTCGTCTCTGGCGGGGTGCACCCGCACTACGTCAAGGCGACCGAAACCGTGGTCCACGCCGTCGGCGTCGAGACTGAAGCCCTGACCGCCGCCGTCGATGCGGAAGACGCCGTCATCGCCGCCATCGACAAGGACACGGCCTGCGTCGTGGTCCAGACCCCCAACGTCTTCGGCACGGCCACCGACGTGACCAAGATCGCCGAGGCCGCCCACGCCGCGGGCGCTCTGTTGATCGTCGTCGTGACGGAAGCCGTGTCGATGGGCTTGCTGAAGTCACCCGGCGAAATGGGCGCCGACATCGTCGCGGCCGAAGGCCAGTCGATCGGCAACGCCCTGAACTTCGGCGGTCCCTACATCGGCCTGTTCGCCACCCGCGAGAAGCTGCTGCGCCAGACGCCCGGCCGCTACTGCGGTGAGACGGTGGACGCCGAGGGCAAGCGCGGCTTCGTCCTGACGCTGTCGACGCGCGAGCAGCACATCCGCCGCGACAAGGCCACGTCGAACATCTGCACCAACTCGGGCCTGTGCTGCCTGGCGTTCAGCATCCACATGAGCCTGCTGGGCGAGACGGGCCTGCGCCAGCTGGCCCTGCTGAACCACGAGAAGGCGCTCGCCACGCGCGACGCGCTCGCCGCCATTCCGGGCGTCGAGGTGCTGACCCCGCGCTTCTTCAACGAGTTCGCGGTCAAGCTGCCGAAGAACGCGGCCGAGGTCGTGCAGACCATGGCCGACAACGGCATCCTGTGCGGCGTGCCCTACAGCCGTCTGGCGCCCGATGCGGGCCTCGACGACGTCCTGCTGGTCGCCGCCACCGAGACGACGCTGGGCGCCGACATCAAGATCCTGGCGGGTGCGCTCGCCAAGGTTCTGGCCGCCTAAGGGGAGATTGGAACCATGAGCACGATGAACACTGTCGGCCGCCCGACCGCCCCGAACGCCGCCTCTGACGCGTCCTACAAGCCCGCCACCCTGACCGGCGGGCGCGGCCTGCTGCAGGACGAGCCGCTGATCTTCGAAGGCGAAGGCTGGGGCAAGACCGGCGTCGACCTGCCGAAACCCGCCACGAACGGTTCTGACCTCGGCGACCTGGTCCGCAAGGATCCCATTGGGCTTCCTGGCCTGTCCGAGCCCGAGGCCATGCGCCACTATGTGCGCCTGAGCCAGAAGAACCACGCCATCGACCTGGCCCTTTATCCGCTGGGCTCGTGCACGATGAAGCACAACCCGCGCCTGAACGAGAAGATGGCGCGCCTGCCGGGCTTCTCGGACATCCACCCGCTGCAGCCGCAGTCGACGGTGCAGGGCGCGCTGGAGCTGATGGACCAGCTGGCCCACTGGCTGACAACGCTGACCGGGATGCCTGCGGTGGCCCTGTCGCCCAAGGCGGGCGCCCACGGCGAACTGTGCGGCCTGATGGCCATCCGCGCCGCCCACGAAGCCAAGGGCGAGCATGAGCAGCGCCGCAAGGTGCTGGTCCCGACCTCGGCCCACGGCACCAACCCGGCCACGGCCGCCTTCGTCGGCTATTCGGTGGTCGAAGTGGCCCAGACCGACGACGGCCGCGTCGACGTGGCCGATCTGGCGTCGAAGCTGGGTCCGGACGTGGCGGCCATCATGGTCACCAACCCGAACACCTGCGGCCTGTTCGAGCGCGACATCCTGGAGATCAGCCGTCTGACCCACGAGGCGGGCGCCTATTTCTACTGCGACGGCGCCAACTTCAACGCCATCGTCGGCCGGGTACGCCCCGGCGACCTGGGCGTCGACGCCATGCACATCAACCTGCACAAGACCTTCTCAACGCCCCACGGCGGCGGCGGTCCGGGCGCCGGTCCGGTCGTGCTGTCGGAGGCCCTGGCTCCGTTCGCGCCCGCCCCGTGGGTGGTGAACACCGGCGACGGCTACAAACTGGTCGAGCGCGAGGAAGACGAGGCCGAACAGGCCTTCGGCCGCCTGTGCGCCTTCCAGGGCCAGATGGGCATGTATGTGCGCGCCCTCAGCTACATGATGTCCCACGGCTCCGACGGTCTGCGTCAGGTGGCCGAGGACGCCGTGCTGAACGCCAACTACATCAAGGCCCGTCTGGAAGACCTAATGAGCCCGGCCTTCCCCGACGGCCCCTGCATGCACGAGGCCCTGTTCGACGACGAATGGCTGAAGGGCACGGACGTCACCACGCTCGACTTCGCCAAGGCGATGATCGACGAGGGCTTCCACCCGATGACCATGTACTTCCCGCTGGTCGTCCACGGCGCCATGCTGATCGAGCCGACCGAGACGGAGTCCAAGGCCGAGCTGGACCGCTTCATCCACGCCATGCGCCTGCTGGCCGAGGCGGCGAAAGCCGGCGACGTCGAACGCTTCAAGGGCGCGCCCTTCCATGCGCCCCTGCGGCGTCTGGACGAGACCCGCGCCGCGCGCTCGCCGCGTCTGCGCTGGGCCGCGCCGGAAGGCTCCAACCGCGCCGGCTGATCCGGTCGGAACAGGCCTGAACATAGAGAACGCCGTGTCTTTCGGGACACGGCGTTCTGCATTTCTGGACCGACTTACGAAAGCGTCATGGCGACGCCGCCTTTCGGCCTTGTCTCGTGCGTTTACTGATTGTCGGCCCTCCCTGGCCGAACCCTTGTTTGAGACGCCGCCCCGTGACCCTGGTCCTGCCATCGCTGCGCCCGCCTCCGCCGCCCCGTCCGAGGCTGGCGCGGCATCTGCGTCGTCTGGCGTTGATGGCCGTGGGTTTCGTCATCATCCTGCTGGGCATATTGATCGCGCCCCTGCCCGGCCCCGGCGGCGTGCCGGTCATCGCGCTCGGCCTCGTCATCGTCCTGCGCAACTCCTGGTGGGCCAAGCGGCAGTTCATCCGCGCCCAGCGCGCCCGGCCGAAATGGATCTATCCCTTCCGCCGTCTGATGCGCAAAAAGCCCGAGATCGCCCCGGTCTTCTGGCAGCAGACCCTGCGCGCCGAAAAGATGGTGCTGCGTCGCCGTCGTCGCCCCCTGGCGCGCTTCCGCCGCCGCCTGCGCCGCGCCTGGCGCGCCTTCCGGCGATAAAGGCCAAGCTAAGGCAAACACAGGAATGTGAACGACGTTCACGCCGTTTCCGCCCGGAACGGCGTATGCTCCCCCTTGCGTAGTCTCGAAGTTGATAGCGTTGGGAGGCGCTGTTCACATGATGTCACGCGTAAAAAAGGGAATCATCGCCGGCTTCGTCGCTACCGTCGCGGTTTCCGTGCTTGAGCTCGTCAATCTGTTCCTCAACCACATGTTCGATCCCTTTCCGGGGATCGTCGCCCAGATGTTCGGCATGCCGGGCAATATGGCGGCCGGATGGGCGCTTCACCTGATCATGGGCACCTTCGTTCTAGGGTCGCTCTTCGGCATCGCCTATCCGCGACTGCCGACCGCCACGCCGATCACCAAGGGCATCGTCTTCGCCGTCGGCGCGTGGGTGGCGATGATGCTGTTCCTCACCATGGTGGGCGACTACCGGACCTTCACCGGCTCGTCCGGCTTCGGCACCATCGGCTGGCTGCTGGCGCTTCACATGGTCTTCGGCGCCGTCCTGGGCAATGTCTACGCCCGCCTGGTCGAGCGTGAGAAGCGCGGCGCAACTCCGATCGGAGCCGCCCCCGCCCACTGACCGTCCTCCATCCCGACAACAGGATATCGGACAAGCAAAAGGCCCCGCCGTCGCCGGCGGGGCCTGATGTTTTTCGGGCTAGGCCTGATCGCCGAAGCGATCAGTTCAGCTTGCCGCCGATCTGGGCGATGGCCTGGTCGATCAGCGCATCCGTCTTGGCGCCGGCGATGCGGGCGGCCAGGATCTGCTGCGCGGCCTTGGCGGCCAGGTCGGCGGCTGCGGCCTTGACCTCTTGCGTGGCCTCGGCCTCGGCCTGGGCGATGCGACGCTCGGCCAGGGCCTGACGACGGGCGGTCGATTCCTCGATGCGCGCCTTGGCGTCGGCTTCCAGACGCTTGGCGTCCGCTTCGGCCGTGGCCAGCAGGTCGGCGGCCTGGGCTTCAGCCTCGGCCTTCTCCTGACGGATCTGGGCCAGCATGGCTTCGGCTTCGGCGCGCAGGCGGGCGGCTTCGTCCAGTTCGGATTGGATCTTGGCGGCCTTGCCGTCCAGGGCGCCCGCGACCATGCGCGGAACCTTGGCCATGACCAGGATGCCGAAGAAGATCAGCAGGCCGACGCCGACCCAGAGTTCGGCGTTGGACAGGTCGTAGAAACTGCCGTGCAGGAAGGCGGGCATGGTCAAGCGGCTCCCTTGACGGCGGCGGCGGCATCATCGGCGCTGGGGGCCTGGCCCGTCAGACGCTCGACGATAGCGCGAGTGGTGTCGGCGGCGATGGCGCCGGCGTGGGCCAGCGCAGCGTCGCGCGTGGCGGCGATGCCGGCTTCGGCCGTGGCGATGCGGGCGGCGACGGCGGCTTCGTCCTCGGCCTGACGGGCCTGGATTTCAGCGGTCACGCGAGCCTTGGCTGCGATCGAGGCGGCGCGGGCGTCGGCGCGGGCCTTCTCGACCTCGGCGCGGGCGGCGTCGGCCTGGGCGGCGGCCTCGGTCTGGACCGAGCGCGCCGTGGCGACGGCCGTGGAAATGGTGTCGGCCCGCTCGTCGATCACACGGCGCAGACGCGGCGCGAAAACCTTGGCGATGAGCAGGTACAGGATGACGAACAGGATCAGCAGGTAAACGACCTGCCCGGCCCAGTGCTGGAACTCGAACTGCGGCAGTCCGCCAGCGTCATGCTCGGCGGCGGCGGCAGCCGCGTTGGCGGGCACGTGCCCGGTTTCGGCCGCGTATTCAACGGCCTGTTCCACCGGCAAGACCGGCGGCGGAGCTGAGGGAGTGGCTGCCATAATGATCCGTCGTGAAAGCAAATGCGGCGGCGCAGCCGCTGATGGGCGCGCCGCCGCAGATCAGGGGTTCGGTATTAGCCGAGCCAGATCAGGATGCCGAGCACGAAGGCCAGGATGCCCAGGGCTTCGGCGAGGGCGGCGCCCACGAACAGGTTGCCGACTTGCGAAGCGGCGGCAGCCGGGTTGCGCAGAGCGCCGGCCAGGAACTGGCCGAAGATGTTGCCGACGGCCAGAGCCGAACCGACCATACCGATGGTGGCGATACCGGCGCCGATGAACTTGGCGGCTTCAGCTTCCATGATGATATTCCTAATTCTTGGAGCGTTTGGAGGGTGGGCTTACTTACTGGTCCGCAGCCTTAGTGGCCATGGCCCAGGTTGACCACATCATTGAGGTAGATGCAGGTCAGAACGGCGAAGACGAACGCCTGGAGGAAGGCCACCAGGAACTCGAAAGCGGTCAGGGCGATCACCATGCCCAGCGACAGGGCGGCGACCGGAAGAGCGAACAGGCCCACGCCGCCAGCGACGGCCAGAGCGCCCAGGGACACCACGAAGCCGGCGAAGATCTTCAGCGCCAGGTGGCCGCCCAGCAGGTTGCCGAACAGACGCAGGGCCAGGGTGAAGGGGCGCAGCAGGAAGGAGAAGAACTCGATCAGGCCGACGACCGGGCGCAGCACCAGCGGCGCGCTGGTCGGCCAGAACAGGCCGAAGAAGCCCAGGCCGTTCTTGGCGATGCCGACGCCGACCACGACCAGGAAGGTCAGCACGCCCAGGGTGGCCGTCACGGCCAGTTGCGAGGTGGCGGTGAAGGTCAGGAACATGCCCAGCAGGTTCATCATCAGGATGAACATGAACAGGGTGAAGACGAAGGGGAAATACTTGCGCGACTCATGGCCGATCGTGGACGCGGCCAGGTTGTCGATCATGCCGAACAGGGTCTCGCCCGCCGCCTGCATCCGGCCCGGCACCACCTTGGCGCCCGAGGTGGCCACGGTCAGGAACAGCACGGCCATGCCGAAGGCGATGGTCATCGCCAGGTGCGAATTGGTGAAGGCCAGGCTGACCTCGCCGACCAACGGAAGCGTGACGCTGCCGAAATCCGCCAGAGGCGTAACCTGAAACTGGTGAATCGGATCGGCCACGGGCCTCTCGCTCCTTAGTCTTCTTTTTCGCCGGCCTCGACGTAGGGAACGGCTTCACCCGTCACACCCGCCGCCTTGGCCTGCGCCATCAGCCGGTTGGCTGTGCGACGCGCCATGTAGATCGCCAGTGCGAAGCCCAGAAGAACTCCGACCAGAAGGCCCCAGGGCGAGGTTCCAAAGAACCGGTCCACCCCGAAACCGATAGCCAAACCAACGAAAACACCGCCGAGAAGCTCGGCGATGATCTTATAGGCCTGGCCCGTGACCGCGTGTGCGGCGAACTCGGCCGATTGCCCGGCCTGGGCCTTCGCCTCCAATGCGGATGCGCTTTCGTGGAGGCGTTTGATCGCCTCTTCGCGCGATTCCTTCGTCGGGGACATGGGCCTGTTCGCTCAGCGTCCGGCGCAGGGCCGAAACGGGTCTGAATTTCGGCGCGGAACCTATAGGCGAGACGGCTTCAGGTCAAGGCGGCGCGTCTTGGACTTAAGCCCATGACTTTCCGGCACTTCTTGGGGGCGCGACGTTCCGTCCCGGCTAAGGTTGCGACTCTTCGTCCTCGCTGACGAAATCCTGGGCGAATTCCGGCGCGCCGTCGTCCAACCCGGTCAGCAGATCCTCGCCCTCGTCCTCCCCGGCGCGCGAGGGGTCCGGCACCTCGAAACCGACCGGCATGGACAGATCCAGCAGGCCCGCCGCCTTCATCTCCTGCACGCCCGGCAGGTCATAGAGACTCGCAAGGCTGAAATGCTCGAGGAAGCGGTCGGTCGTGGCGTAGGTCACCGGCCGCCCCGGCGTGCGGCGACGCCCGCGCAGCCGCACGAAATCCATCTCCAGCAACAGGTCCAGCGTGCCCTTGGACAGAGAGACGCCGCGCACGCTCTCAACCTCGGCGCGGGTGCAGGGCTGGTGGTAGGCGATGATGGCCAGGGTCTCGAGCGCGGCCTTGGACAGGCGGCGCGGCTCCTCGCGCTCCTCGGTCATCAGGAAGCCGAGGTCGGGCGCCGTGCGGAACCGCCAGCGTTCGGCCACGCAGTCCAGTTCGACCCCGCGTCCCTGATAGCGCGCCTGAAGCGCGGTCAGCGCCCCGCCGACGTCGGCGCCCTGCGGCAAACGGCGCGCGATCTCGGCCAACGACAGCGGCGCGGCGGCGGCGAACAGCAGGGCCTCGACCCGGCGTTCGATCTCGAGGTGGTCCGGGGTGAAGTCGAGACTCACGGCGTCAGCTCCAGCGGCTGCCCCAACCCTCTGCGCTTCAGCCACACCGCGTCGAATGGCCGCTCCTGCCGGATGTCCATGCCGCCCTCCTTCACCAGCTCCAGACTGGCCGAGAGGGTGGAGGCGGTATAGCTGGCCTGGCTCGGGCCTTCCCGCCCATCCGGCTTCTGCGGCGCCACGCGCTCCAGCGGCGTCCATTCGGCCAGGCGCGGCATGATCTCGCGCAGCCAGTCGCGGGCGGCCTCCAGCTGGAAGGCCTCGACCCGCTGGCCGGGGGCGTATTTGCGGCGCTCCTCGCGGCGGCGCTGGGCGACATAGGCGCTCATCAGCTCATAGAGGCTGGCGTCCACCCGGTCGGACGGGATGATGACCGTCGCCTGCGGGTCGCCGCGCGTGAAGACGTCGCGCTTCAGCTGCGGGCGGCGGGTGATGGCCTCCACCGCCGTGCGCATGGCCTCCAGCTTCTGCAGGCGGAAGGCCAGGGCGGCGGCGATCTCTTCGGCCGGCGGCTCCTCTGGCTTGTCCTTCTCGTTGCGCGGGATCAGCAGGCGCGACTTCAGATAGGCCAGCCACGACGCCATCACGAGATAGTCGGCCGCCAGCGCGAAATTGCGCCGCCGCGCCTCATGCACGAAGGCCAGATACTGTTCGGCCAGACGGGTGATGGACAGCTTCAGCAGGTCCACCTTCTGCGTCCGCGCCAGGGCCAGAAGGACGTGCAGAGGGCCTTCATAGCCCTCCAGATCGACGACGAAGGCCTCCTGCGCCTCGACCTGTTCGACGGCGGTGAAGTCGAGGTTCGGCTGGAAGGCCTCGCTCATGCGCCCTCCCCCGCCATCTAGGCTTGAGCCTCGCCGACATCCGGGCCCTTGGCGGCGTCGAAGCGGCCGTTCAGCGCCGCCTCCAGCCGGGCGCGGCCCTCGGCGACGTCCAGCGGCTCGGGCGCGCGGACGATGCGGCTCAGCGCGGCCTCGGCGCGGCGCTTGGCCTCGCCCTTCAGCTTTTTAGTCCCCTCGGCGACAGCGGCCATCTCCTTCAGGTCGCCGTTGCAGTGGAGCACCACGTCGCAGCCCGCCTTCAATGACTGCTCGGCGCGCTCGGTCAGCGTGGCCGACAGGGCCTGCATCGACAGGTCGTCCGACAGGATCAGGCCGGAGAAGCCCAGCCGCTCGCGCATCAGGCGGATCGCCTTCTTCGAGGTGGTGGCCGGACCCTTGGCGTCGACGGCGGTGAAGACGACGTGGGCCGTCATCGCCATCGGCATGTCCGACAGGGCCTTGAACGGCGCGAAGTCCCAGGCGTCCAGCTCCTCGATCGCCGTGTCGACCACCGGCAGGTCGTGGTGGCTGTCCGAGAAGGCGCGGCCGTGGCCGGGAATGTGCTTGATGATCGGCAGGACGCCCCCCGCCAGCAGACCCTCGGCGGCGGCCCGGCCCAGTTGGGTCACGGTCGCGGGATCCTGGGCATAGGCGCGGTCGCCGATGATGTCGTGGGCGCCCGGCACCGGCACGTCCAGCACCGGCACGCAGTCGACGGTGATGCCCAGCTCGCGCAGGTCATGGGCGATCAGGCGCGCGCCCAGACGCACCAGTTCGCGCGCCGCCGCCGGATCATTGGTCGCCTTCAGATAGGCGGCGCCGGGCGGATATTTCGGCCAGTGCGGCGGGCCGAGGCGCTGGACCCGGCCGCCTTCCTGATCGATCAAAACGGGCGCGTCGTCGCGGCCCACGCTGTCGCGCAGTTCGGAGACCAGCGCCTTGACCTGTTCGGGGCTGTCCACATTGCGGCGGAACAGGATGAAACCCCAGGGCTTGGCCTCGGCGTAGAAGGCGCGTTCCTCCGCCGTCAGCCGGTGGCCGGAACAGCCGTAGATGGCGGCGGAGGTCATACTTGCGCGATCCTTAACGGACGATGCAGTCGCGGCCCGCGGCCTTCAGCGCATTGCAGAAGGCGACGGCGCGGTCACGGCTCATGCCGGTGAAGGTGGTGCGGTAGACGGTCGAGCCGTTGGCGGCGGTGACTTCCTGCACGCGCTTCTCGGCGCCCGAGGCGTACTGGCCGAAGCGGGCGGCGACGGCGGCGTATTCGCGGTCAGCGATGGCGGTCGAGGAGAAGGCGCCGATCTGCACGCCCGACGATCCGCCAGTCGCGGCCGGAGCGGGCGCGGGAGCCGGGGCCTTGGTCGCCGGAGCGGGGGTTGCGGGCGCAGGCGCGGCCGGAGCCTTGGTCGCCGGAGCAGGGGCGGCGGGCGGCAGCGTCGAGGATTCGACCGGCGCGACCGGGGTCGTCGGCGCGGGGCGCGGCAGCACCTCTTCCGGGCCGGGGGTAAAGGTCGGCGCGGCGTCTGTCGGGGCGCCGCCGTCGCGATAGACGCGGATGTCGGCTTCCGGGTCGACCGGCTGGGCGTCCAGCGGGGCCTCGACCTTCATGCTCTCGACCGGCGTGCCGACGGCGGGCGGCGCGTCCGTCGAGGAGCGCACGCCCGAGCGATAGAAGACCACCACCGCCACGATCAGCAGCAGCAGCACGACCGCGCTGATGATCAGGGTGATCGGCGGCGATTTGGCGGCCGGAGCCCGGCGCGGGTCATAGCCGCCGCGCGTGAAGGGCAGGTCGTCGTCGGTCGGCGGCGTATAGGCGCCCCGGTCGCGGCCGGCGTTAGGGTTGCCTCGGTGATCGTCGTCGTAGGACATTGGGTCGCGCCTTGATGGTCGTGGGACACGCGCGCGAATCGGCGCGCGCCGGCGCTCAGTCTAACGCGCCGTGAAGCCCTTCTCGAATCACAGATCGAGGGCGAGGTCGAGGCTGAACAGCTTGCGATGCACCTCGATAGCGTAACGATCTGTCATACCGGCGATGTAGTCGCACACCGCCCGCGCCCGCGCGTCCCGGTCGTCGGTCAGGGCCGAGGCCTGCCATTCCGGCGGCATGACCTCCGGCTCGGCCATGAACAGCTGGAACAGCTGGGCCAGCACCCGGCGCGCCTGACTGCGGGTGCGGTTGACGCGGTAATGGCGGTACATCCGCTCGAACAGGAAGCGGCGCAGCACCGCCAGTTCCGCCATCATGCCGCTTGAGAACTGCACCAGGGTCTCGGGCGCCAT
Source organism: Brevundimonas sp. Soil_N_31 (assembly GCF_057655995.1). NCBI lineage: Bacteria > Pseudomonadati > Pseudomonadota > Alphaproteobacteria > Caulobacterales > Caulobacteraceae > Brevundimonas > Brevundimonas sp. Soil_N_31. The sequence continues at coordinate 306,203 of NZ_JBDGLE010000003.1, read as the reverse complement.
GCGGACGTCCTCGGCCGTCTCGATGCAGTGTTTGGCCAGACGGGCCTCGGTCTCGGCCAGAACATCGTCGACCATGACGCCGATCATCCGGCGCACGGCCTCCAGCCGCAGCATCCGCTCGTCGATGTCGGCCCAATCGGCGCGCGCGCTGGCGATACAGCGTCCGATCAACGGCACGTCGGCCAGATCGGACAGGCTGAACAGCCCCGCCTGCACCCCGTCGTCCACGTCGTGGTTGTTATAGGCGATGTCGTCGGCGATGGCCGCGCACTGGGCCTCCAGCGAAGCGAAGGTGCCAAGCCGCAAATCCCAGTCGGCCGCCCCGCCCGGCGCATAGGCGGCGACCGCCTTCCACGCCGGGTCCGTCAGCTGATGCGCCACCGGGCCGTTGTGCTTGACCACGCCCTCGACCGTCTCCCAGCTGAGGTTCAGGCCAGTGAAGCCGGGATAGCGGGTTTCCAGCTCGGTCACGACGCGGAAGCTCTGCACGTTGTGATCAAAGCCGCCGAACGCCTTCATCTGTTCGTGCAGTTCGTCCTCGCCCGCGTGGCTGAACGGCGGGTGGCCCAGATCGTGGGCCAGGGCGACCGTCTCGGCCAGATCGTCGTCCAGCCGCAGGGCGTGGGCCAGCGAGCGGGCGATCTGCGCCACTTCCAGGCTGTGCGTCAGCCGGGTGCGATAGTGGTCGCCCTCATGCGCCACGAAGACCTGCGTCTTCTCCTTCAGGCGGCGGAAGGCGGTGGCGTGGATGATGCGATCGCGGTCGCGAGCGAAGGCGGTGCGGGTGCGGCTGGCGGGCTCGAAAACATGGCGGCCGCGGCTGGCGGCGGGGTTTTCGGCGTAGAGGGCGCGGGTCTGGCTCAAGGCGGCAGGACTTCGTGATGGCGACAGGCCTTTGCGAACGCCTGTCGGCCCCTCATATAGAGGGCCGTGAGCACCGTCCAATCCACAGAATCAGCCCGCGACCTGTCGCTGTCGGTCGCAACCCGGTCGCCCGAGGGCATCACCCTGGCCGAAAGCGGCGCGCGCCGTCTGGCCAAGCTGTCCGAGGCGGAAGGCAAGCCGGTCCTGCTGCGCGTCGCCGTCGACGGCGGCGGTTGCTCGGGCTTCCAGTATCGCTTCGAGCTGGTCGACGGTCCCGAGGCCGACGATCTGGTGGTGCGTCGCGACGGCCAGGCCGTGGTGATCGACCCGGTCTCCATCCCCTTCCTGAAGGATTCCGAGATCGCCTTCGTGGACGAACTGGCGGGCGCCCAGTTCGTGATCCGCAATCCCAACGCCTCTTCCAGCTGCGGCTGCGGCGTCAGCTTCGCGATCTGAACCGCGCAAACGGCCTCGCTTGGCGGCGAGGCGTAACACACCCATCTATATGGGCATGACGCGCCTGTTCGCCCTGACCCTGCTGTTCTGCGCCGCGCCCCTGGCGGCGAGCGCCCAGACCTGGCCCGGCTGGCCCGGCCCTCCTCCGGCGGGTTACGATCCCCACATCGCCCGCGCCGAGCAGCACGCCCAGGCCATGGAGCGTCTGCGCCTTCAGGCCGACCAGCGTGAGGCCGAGGCCGCCCGCATGAGGCTTCAGACCAGCCAGACATTGCAGCGGCTTGAGGCCGCACGATCGCCGGCCCCCGCGACGTCGCCTGCGACGGCCTATGCGCCGCGCCCGGCAATCCTGCCCGCGCCGGCGACCCTGACGCCGCCGCTCGACCAGACCGCGCCAGGCGTGACGGAGATCGACGCCTGGCTGAGCCGTCCGCCGCACTGAACCACAGCGTTACATTTGCATCTCTTCACCTGCGCCTGCGTTTCAGCCTAGCTTCGGAACAGACGACGAAAGCGGAGAGCGACAGATGCGTTGGCAGGGCGGACGGCGCGGCGGCGGGGTTGAAGACCGGCGCGGCATGGGCGGCGGCGCGGTCGCGGGCGGCGGCATCGGGGTGCTGGTGCTGGCGGCTATCGGCTATTTCGTCTTCGGCATCGACCCGAACACCACCCAGCAGTTGGCCAGCCAGTTCGGCGGCGCCGGACAGGCCGAGCAGCAGGGCCAGATGGGCTCGCCCGAGGATCAGGACGGCCAGTTCGTCGAAGTCGTCGGCTCCAACATCAACGACGTGTGGAAGACCAAGCTGCGCGGCTACACCCCGCCGACCACCGTGCTTTATACGCAGGGCACCCAGACCGGCTGCGGCTACGGCCAGGCGGCGATGGGGCCCTTCTATTGCCCAGCCGATCAGAAGGTCTATCTGGACCTCAGCTTCTGGCGCGAGATGGAAAGCAAGCTGGGCGCGTCCGGCGCGGACTTCGCCAAGGCCTATGTCATCGCCCATGAGTTCGGCCACCACGTCCAGACCCTGACCGGCGCCAGCCAGCAGGTGCAGCGCGCCCAGCAATCAGCGCGGTCACAGGCCGAGGGCAATCGCTATTCCGTCGCATTGGAGCTTCAGGCCGACTGCTACGCCGGGGTCTGGGCCAGCAACGCCGCCGCCGTGTCGAACGGCCAGGTGGCGCTGGAGCCGGGCGATCTGGAGGAAGGCATGAAGACCGCCCAGGCCATCGGCGACGACGCCCTGCAACGTCGCGGCGGCGGCCGTGTCTCGCCGGAAAGCTTCACCCACGGCTCGTCAGCCCAGCGGGTCGAGTGGCTGCAACGCGGCTATCAGACGGGCGACCCGGCCGCCTGCGACACCTTCGCCCAGCTTTAGACCTGATGGATCAGACGGCCTTCGCGCGCTTCAGGGGCGAAGGCCGTCCATAGGCGAACCAGCGCAACGCCCATTCCAGCGGCCCCATGTTGAAGGCCCGCAGCCACAGGGCGCTGAAGACCATCTGGAACACCCAAATTCCCGCCGCCACGCCCCAAAGGCCCCACCAGTCCAGCCTGCCCCACAGGTCAAGGCCATAGAACAGCAGGCCCGCGATCGCCGACTGGGCCAGATAGTTGGTCAGGGCCATGCGCCCCAGATTCCTTAGGGCGCGCCCCACGAAGCCGAGCGCGTTCAGCTTCCACAGCGACAGCAGCAGACCGACGTGCCCCAGGGTCATGGCGCAGCGGCCCAGTTCATAGCTGGTCTGAGCCGTCCAGGATTCGGACGAGAACTGGCTGGTCCACAGCATCACGGCCTGGGCGCCGTTGACCGCCAGACCCAGGGCGTAGCCGCCCCCTGCCAGCGCCAGATAGAAGCCGAGCGACCGCGCTCCGCCCAACACCCCCAGCTTGAACAGCGCCATGCCCAGCAACATGAAGGCGACCGATTCAATGACCAGGGTGATGGTGTAGCTGGACGCCGCATAGTCCAGCCAGGTCCGCACGCTCCACTTCAGCAGACCGACGACGCCCCCCGTGCGCGCGGCGGTTTCTTCGGCGATGGTCTCAGGCGTCAGGGTCTGCGCCTCCTGCGCGCGCACATGGACCTTCATCGCCTCTGCGTCCTCGGCCGAGAGGACAGCACCGGCCTCGACCTGGGTCGCCAGTTCGGCGCCGCGTCGCGCCTCCATCGCCTGATACGCTCCAACCACGGCCGATTCGACGGTCAGCAGCAGAAGCAGGGCGGCCGACAGAGCGATCAGCGTGCGCGGCCGGGCCGCGCGAAAGACGAACAGCAGAAACCCTGACAGGCCGTAGACATAAAGAATGTCCCCCGGAAACAGCAGAACGGTGGCGTTGAACACGCCCAGCGCCAACAAGGCCATGCAGCGGCGGAAATAGACATCGGCCGCCTGGATCGTGCCGCGTCCGTCTTCGCCGCGCAGGGTGATCAGCAGCATTCCCGCCCCGAACAACAGGGTGAACAGGCCCCGCATCGACCCCTGCACGAACAGGTGCTGGATGATCCATGCCGACCAGTCAGGGTTGGCCAGCGCCGGCGGCAAGTCCGGATGATACTGTCCCCAAAGCCCGCCCATCATCATGATGTTGACCAGCAGGATGCCGCACAGGGCGAACCCGCGCAGGAGATCCAGGCTCTCCAGCCGCTGACTGGACGACACCGATGTGATGCTGGGCGGCAAGGCGGTCATACGGGCCGCTTATCCCCGTTCAGGCTGCGGATAAAATGGATTCGACCATTGGGAAATCAACAAGACTAAACAATGGTCACATCCATCAACGGTGCGAGGTGCAGCCGTCCGTCGCCCAAATCCAAAATAACGTCGCGATCGGCGAAAGCCTCCATGCCCAGCAGCGCCTCAGGATAGTTCGGCAGCGCCCGGCTGGCGTAGACTGCGGTCGCCACATTGCGCCACGCCTCGCCGCCCAGCGCCACGCTTTGAGCACGGATCATCCGCGTTCTGGCCACCCCGCCCAGGACGATGCTGGACCCCGATTGCTCGGGCCGTCCGTCCAACAGACCCGCTGCCTGCGCCGCAACGTCGCTGAGCGCCAGGAGCGAGGACGAACCGGTGTCCACCACCGCCTTGACCGGCGCGCCTTCGACCACGACCTCGGCGATCAGAGCCGTGCCCGAACGTCGAACGGGCAAGGACCGATAGGCGGGCGCCAGCCCCGCCTGGGCCTCGCCGAACAGCCGCAACCGACGTCGACGCAAGTCCATCTCCAGCGCCGCCTCCATCAACAGATCCTGCCCCAGGATCAGCGGCGCGCCCAGGCCCTTGTCGCCCCCCAACGGCCCCAGGTCCAGAATGCCCGCACGCAGCCGCCCCACGCGCGCCGTCCCAACGGCCAGATCCAGCGTCACGCCCCGCCCCATCTGCGCGCGCCCGTCCACGCCATAGGCCATCAAAGGCATGTCGAAGAGATCGTCCAGCCCCAGCTCCGCCACCAGCCGCCGATCGATCACCGAATACTGCGCCCCGCTGTCGATCAGGGCGGTCAGCTCCCGCCCCGCCAGCCGCACGCGCACCGTCGGCAACAGGGTTCGCTGCGCGACGAAAGACAGCCAGCCGCTGGTCCCATCGGCGCCGAACGTCACGCTGGGTCGCCGCCACAACACATTGTCCTTCAGCCACAGACCGCCGCCGACGGCGGCGGCGATCGCTCCGGCACGGATGAGAAGGGAACGGCGGTTCATCCGCCTGACATGAACCGGCCGGCGGCGCGGCGCCAGCCCCCTTTCCCATCTCCGCGCGCCGGCGACGCCAGCCTTGGCGCCGGTTGAGCCAGGTTGTTGCGCCGTATTGCGACAATTCCGTTCGCACGCGCAAAATATTCATGACGAAGTCGTAGATCGCGGCTAGAAACAACCCGTTATGCCAGCCTCCCCTGATCGTTACCTCTCGACGCGCGGCGACGCCGCTCCGACCCGCTTCAGCGACGCCCTGCTGCGCGGCATTGCGCCCGACGGCGGCCTCTACATGCCGCAGGCCTGGCCCGCCCTGCCCGCCGACTCCACGCGTCCCGGCCGCAGCTACGCCGAGATCGCCAAGGCGGCGATGGCGCCCTTTATCGGCGACGCCCTGCCTGCGGGGGCGCTGGACCGCGCCCTGGACCGCCTGACCAAGGGCTTCGATCATCCGCTGGTGACGCCTCTGGTCGAGCTGGAGCCGGGCCTGTTCGTGCTGGAGCTGTTCCACGGCCCGACGGCGGCGTTCAAGGATCTGGCCATGCAGCTGGTCGCCGCCCTGTCGGACGAAGCCCTGGCCGCGACGGGCGAGACCCTGACCCTGCTGACGGCCACCAGCGGCGACACCGGCGCCGCCGCCGTGCGCGCCTTTGCGGGCGCCGAGCGCATCAAGCTGGTCGTCCTGCACCCTCTGGATCGCGTCTCGCCGGTGCAGCGCAAACAGATGACGACGGTCGAGGCCGACAACGTCCTGAACCTGGCCGTGCGCGGCGATTTCGACGACTGCCAGCGTCTGGTGAAGGGGCTGCTGGCCGAGGAATCCTTGCGCGAACAGGGCCGCCTGTCCTCGGTCAACTCGATCAACTGGGGCCGTCTGGCGGGCCAGATTCCCTATTACGTCTCGGCCACGGCCCAGTTGGGCCAGGCGGCGACCTTCGTGGTGCCGACCGGCAATTTCGGCGACGCCTTCGCCGGCATCGCCGCCCGCAAGATGGGCCTGCCCGCCGCCGGTTTCGTCGCCGCCGTCAACCAGAACGACGCCCTGGCCCGCGCCATCAACGACGGCGTCTACGCCCGCCGCCCGGCGGTCGAGAGCGGCAGCGTGTCGATGGACGTTCAGGCGCCGTCCAACTTCGAACGTCTGGTGTTCGAGGCCTCCGGCCGCGACGCCGAGGCCACCCGCGCAGTGTTCGAAACCTTCGCGCGCGAAGGTTCCGTGAGCCTGCCCGCCGACCTGCTGGCCGCCCTGCGCGCCGAGGTCTCCGCCGTCTCAGTCGACGAGGCGACGACCAGGGCCGAGATCGCCCACGCCCACGCCGCCTGGGGCCGCATCGTCTGCCCGCATACGGCGGTCGCCTTGGCCGCCGCGCGCCGTCTGGACCGCAACGGCGCGCCCATCGTCGCCCTGTCCACCGCCCACCCGTCCAAGTTCGGCGCCTTCGTCTCGAGCGTCATCGGCGTAGAACCGGAACCGGCCCCCGTCATCCGCACGTTGGGCGACCGTCCCGAGCGGCTGACGGTGATCGAGAACACGCCCGAAGCGGCCCTGGCGGCGGTGAAGGGGTTTGCGGGGTAGGACCATCCCCAGAGGAGCCTGAACCGTCCTGGTTCGTTGTCATCGGCGAAGGAGACGCCGATGACCCGCAACACACGTCCTGTCGCTGTCCTCTATCGCATGGTCATGCCCGATCATGTCTGCCCCTGGGGTCTGAGAGCGCGACACCTGCTGAAATCCAAAGGTTATCAGGTCGATGACCGTTGGCTGGAGACACGCGAAGCGACCGACGCCTTCAAGGCCGAGCATGGTGTGAAAACCACGCCGCAGACCTTCATCGACGAGCGCCGCATCGGCGGCTTCGACGACCTGCGCCGCTTTTTCGGGCTTCGGGTGCGCGATCCCGAGGCGACCAGCTATACGCCCGTCCTGGTCGTCTTCGCGGTCACGGCTCTGACGGCGCTGGCCGCCAGCCATGCCGCCTATGGCGCGCCGCTGACCGGCCGGACGATTGAGTGGTTCATCTCGTTCAGCATGTGCGTCCTGGGCATGTTGAAGCTGCAGAACCTCGACGGCTTCGCCACCATGTTCCTGAACTACGACCTTCTGGCGCGACGCTGGGTTCCCTACGGCTGGGTCTATCCTTTCGCGGAGACGGGCGCGGGGGTGCTGATGACCGCCCACGCCCTCACCTGGCTATCCGCGCCCGTCGCCCTCTTCATCGGCGGCATCGGCGCCGCCTCGGTGTTCAAGGCCGTCTATATCGACAGGCGCGAGTTGAAGTGCGCCTGCGTCGGCGGGGACAGCAAGGTTCCGCTCGGCTTCCTGTCGCTGACCGAGAACCTGATGATGATCGCCATGGCCGTATGGATGCTGGCGCGTATGTGAGACCTAAGCCGGTTCCGCCGCCTTCCAGTAGTCCAGCCGCCGGAAGAAGGGCGTCGGACCCTTGGGCGTGACCAGGTTGGCAGGGTCGTGGAACAGCCGGTCGTGCAGGCGCGTCAGGGTAAAGCGCACCGCCGCCGCCGCGCCCAGCTCGGGGAGGGCCTGACGCTCGGCGTCCGACAGGGGCCGCACCGACTCATAGCCCTTCTGGAAGGCGCGCAGAGCCGACGGCATGGGCCGCCCCTCGGCGTCGAACCCCCAGGCGCTGAGCGCGATGGCCAGATCATAGGCCAGCACGTCAACGCAGGCGAAATAGAAGTCGATCACCCCGCCCACATCCGTCGCCCCATGCTCGTTCGTCGCGAACAGGACGTTGTCGGGAAAGTAGTCGGCGTGGATCGGCCCCCGAGGCAGGGCGGGATCGTTCCAGGGCCGGGCCAGATCCGGCAGCAGGCGCTGCATCTGCTCCAGCATCCGGCGGTCCTCGCCTCTGGCGACCGTATCGCAACGTGCGGCCAGGTCCGCCCAGGCGCGCGGCCCGACCGGGTTCTCGCGCACGCCGTCATAGTCGGCCGCGTCCAGGTGCAGCAGCGCCAGCACCTGACCGGCCCGATACTGATCCTTGTCCGTCGGCTGGCGCTTCCAGGCGCCGGGCGTCCACTCGACGATGGCGGCGGCGCGGTCGTTCAGGCGGCCGATCACCTGGCCGTGCAGATCCGCCACCGGCGCAGGCGTCGGGAAGCCCTGCGCCGCCAGCCGCCCGGTCAGGCCGAGGCAGAACGGCAGGGCCGAGGCCTCGGTCCGCCCCTCGAACAGGGTCAGGACATAGGCGCCCTGCTGCGTGACCAGGCGATAGTTGGTGTTCTCGACCCCCTCGGCGATCGGGGTCAGTTCGACCAACCCGCCGAGAGGGTAGCGCATGAGATAGTCGTCGGCCTGTTGCGGCGTGACGGGCGTGAAGACGGCCATGACTAGACAAGCTCCGCAGCGGCGCGGCGGGCGCGCATGACGTCGGCGACATCGGCCAGCACGCTCTCGGTCGTGGCCCAGCGCCCGGCGCCGCGCCCCTTGCACGTCCACACCCGGCCGTCCTGACCATAGACCTTCAAGGCGTTGCGCTCTCCGTTCAGCGACAGGAAGAGCGCGTCCTCCAGCGCGCCGTCAAGACGGACATAGGCGTCCAGGGCGCCCTCGCGCTCGAAACAGGCTCCGATCTGGCGCACCGGCGCCTCGCCCAGCGGCGTCTCGGCGGCCAGGACATCGCGCGGCAGGTCGTCGGGCGAGCGGCCGAACGCCTCAAACGACAGCAGCTTGACCTTGGCCGCGGCGTCGAAGCCTTCCAGATCGGACGAGGGGTCTTCCTCAGCGAAGCCGGCGGCGCGGGCGTCGGCCAGGGCGTCGGAGAAGGTCGCCCCCTCGCCCAGACGCTGCAGCATGAAGTTGACCGTGCCGTTCAGCACCGCCTCGAAACCGGCCACCGGACCGGCGGCGCGGGCGGCGCGCAACGTCTCGATCATCGGCGAGCCGCCGCCGACCGAGGCCGACCAGGCGACGCGACAGCCGTTGGCGTCGGCCAGGGCCTGAAGCCCCTTGGGATCGCGGGCCACGGCCTGTTTGTTGGCGCTGACCACGTCGCAGCCCGCCTCCAGCGCCCGGCGGATCAAGGCATGGCCCGCCTCGCCCTCGGACAGGGCTTCCAGCACCAGGTCCGGCTTCTTCGCCAGCAGGGCCTCGACGTCGTTGGTGAACAGTTCGGCAGGCGCCGATACATCGCGTTTTTTCAAGGGGTTGCGCACCAGAACGCCCACCACTTCAAAGCGGTCGTCCGGCAGCAGGCGGCTGAGCAGGCCGCCGCCGACGACGCCGCAGCCGGCCACGGCGACCTTCAGCGGTTCAGCCGCCTGCACCGGGCCGGGAGGGGCGCCGCGTTCGCCGACGATCGTGCCCTCGGCGCGGCCCAGAGCAGCGACTTCAATGTCCACGCCGCGCGCCTGGGCCAGGTCGATCGCATCGTGCTGGACCAGGGCGCCGCCGACCTGACGCGCCGTGTCCCAGCTGGCGCGGCGATAGCGCAGCGGCGTGCCCGTCTCGCAGGCCGGATCGCGGTCGTAGAGGCCGTCGACGTCCTTCACCAGACGCACCCGCTTCAGGCCCAGTTCGGCGGCCAGCACCACCGCCGTCAGGTCCGATCCGCCGCGCCCCAGCAGGGCCACCCGGCCGTTCGGACGCACGGCGCCGAAGCCCGGCACCACGACGACCTCATGCTCGGCCAGCGCCTGATGCAGGCGCTCGCTCTTCACGCCGACCGGGCGAGCGTGCTGGGCCGGGCCTTCCGCCACAATGCCCAGTTCGCGCACCGACAGACCCACTGCGTCCAGTCCCACCCGGTCGCAGGCGACAGCGACCAGGGCAGCGGCCTTTTCCTCGCCCAGCACGACATAGGCGGGCAGCAGTTCGTTCTCGTGGTCCAGGCCCAGGCTGCGGGCGTCGGCCAGCAGCTGATCCGTCTGACCCGCCAGGGCCGAAACCACCGCCACCACCTTCCGGCCGGCGCGAACGTGGCCGTAGATTTCGCTGGCGACGGCGGGGGCCTGGGCGGCGTCGCGCAGGACCGACGAACCGAACTTCAGCACCACCACATCGGCGGCGGGGGCGAGGGCTGCGACCGGTTTCAACTGATCGGCGACGAGGGCGAGAGAGGCGGACATGGGCGTTTCCTGAAGGCTGGATCTGGGAGGATTTCGGGAGAGGTCGGAGGTGGGTTCGGGCCAATAAAAAACCCGCCCGGGGGTCCGGGCGGGTGATCGGTTTTCTGCGTTTTCTCGCCTAGACGGCGCGCATCATCCGGTCCCCGCCCGCAAGGGCATGGTGGTGGTACCGGTGGTCGTAATCATGGACGCGAAGAGGCCCGTCGCCGAGGCGGCGATCGCGGTCGTCTTCATGCTGGCGAGGCGGTAAGGCACAGGCGGCGTCCGGTTGAAAATCGTGCCTTAGGGTGAGCCAGGGCGCCGCGCCGCGTCAACCCCGTCTCGAAAGAATTTTTCGCAACACCGCCACCAGGCGCCGTTTTCGCCACCTACATGTGCCACCAGCGACGAAATGGGGTGAAATTTTTCGCTTGACCGGCGCTCTTCGCAACCGCACCGTAAGCTCACTCATCAAGACCGGCTGAGGGATTAGGCCCTTTGACGCCGGGGCAACCATCGGGTTCCGCCCGAAACGGTGCCAACTCCTGCGGGGTTCTTCGGGCTTGCCTGAAAGGACCGCGAGAGATGGGTGGAGCGTCGATAAGGCGGCGCGCCACAGGTCTGTCACGCATGGGTTTCGCCGGTGAGCCGAACCTTTGAGTGATGCGATGACCCTGGCCCTGATTTCCACCGAAACCACCGACGAGCCTTCCTGTAAGGCCTCCGCCGCTGCGCCTGCGCCCAAGGGCGGCGCCCAGATCGGCGCCCGGGCCGCGCGCCGTCCGTCGGAACTGCTTCAGCGCGACGGCGCCTATGACGTCGCGGTTGCGATCCCCGACGACTTCGAACTCGATTTCGGCGGAACCCTGACCCAGAAGCGGGTCATCGGCCGCCTGCACGGCAAGGCTAACGCCCCGCTGATCGTGGTCGCGGGCGGCATTTCCGCCGACCGCTACGTCCACCGCACCGAGACCAAGGGGCTGGGCTGGTGGTCCGGCGCCGTGGGCGTGCGCGCCCCGATCGACCTGACCCGTTTCCGCGTTCTGGCCTTTGATTTCGCTCCAGAATTCGGCGAAGGCGTCAAGGACGCCAAGACCCCTCTGACCATCACCACCCAGGATCAGGCGCGGCTTCTGGCCCTGCTGCTGGACCACCTGGGCGTCGAGAAGGTCGCCGCCTTCATCGGCTGTTCCTACGGCGGGATGATCGCCCTGGCCTTCGGCGAGCTGTTCCCTGACTGGGCCGAGCAGCTGGTGGTGGTGTCCGCCGCCCACCGCCCGCACCCGCTGGCCACGGCCTGGCGCGGCATCCAGCGCCGCATCCTGCAACTGGGTCTTGAGACCGGCCGCATCGATCAGGCCGTCGGTCTGGCGCGCGAACTGGCCATGACCACCTACCGCACCCAGGAAGAGTTCGGCGACCGCTTCGATTCCGAAGCCCCCAGCCATGCGGGCCAGGCCTATCCGGTGTGTGACTATCTGCAGGCGCGCGGCCGGGCCTATCGCGACCGCACCACCCCCTCGCGCTGGCTCAGCCTGTCGGACTCCATCGACCGCCACCGCGTTGAGCCCGAGGCCATCAGCGCCCCCGTCACCCTGATCGGCTTCACCACCGACCGCCTGTGCCCGATCGAGGACATGAGGGAGCTGGCCGACCGCCTGCCCAACCTCTGGCGCTTTGAACAACACGCCTCCGTCTACGGCCACGACGCCTTCCTGAAGGAAGACAAGCTGGTCGCCGACATCCTGACCTCCGTACTGAAGGACATCGACCAATGAGCCGCGCCCGTCCCGCCGACCCCCGCACCATCGCCGCCCGCTCGGGCGTCGATACGGACACGGCTCACGGCGCGGTCATGCCGGCGCTGTATCTGTCGTCCAACTACTCCTTCGCCGCCTTCGGCCAGCCGCGCAAATACGACTATTCGCGCTCGGGCAATCCGACCCGCGACGTGCTGGCCGAGACTCTGGCCGAGCTGGAAGGCGGCGCCGGCGCCGTCATCACCGCCACCGGCATGGCGGCGGTCGACCTGCCGCTCAGCCTGCTGGAGCCGGACGACCTGCTGATCGCCCCGCACGACTGCTACGGCGGCACCCACCGCCTGCTGACCGCCCGCGCGAAAAAAGGCCATTTCCGCGTCGCCTTCGTCGATCAGAACGACGGCGCCGCCCTGGACGCCGCCCTGGCCGACGGGTGCAAGCTGGTGCTGGTCGAGACGCCGTCCAACCCCCTGCTGCGCGTCACCGACATCGCTGACGTCTGTCGCCGCGCCCACGCCGTGGGGGCCAAGGTGGCGTGCGACAACACCTTCCTATCGCCGGCCCTGCAACGGCCGCTGGAGCTGGGCGCCGACATCGTGGTCCACTCGACCACCAAATACATCAACGGCCATTCCGACGTGGTCGGCGGCGCCGTGATCACGGCCGATCCGGCCGATCATGAAAAGCTGGCCTGGTGGGCCAACTGCCTGGGCGTCACCGGCTCGCCGTTCGACGCCTATCAGACCCTGCGCGGCCTGCGGACCCTGTTCACCCGCATCGAGCGCCAGCAGGCGACGGCCAGCCTGGTCGCGGCGGTGCTGGAGCTGCACCCAGCGGTCAAGGCCGTCCACTATCCGGGCCTGACCAGCCACCCCGGCCATGAACTGGCCTCGCGTCAGCAGTCCGGGCCGGGCGCCATGCTCAGCTTCGAACTGGACGGCGGGACCGAGGCGGTCTGTCAGGTGATCGAACGGCTGGACGTCTTCACCCTGGCGGAATCCCTGGGCGGCGTCGAAAGCCTGGTCGCCCACCCGGCCACCATGACCCACGCCGCCATGACGCCCGAGGCCCGCGTGACGGCCGGCATCACCGACGGCCTGCTGCGCCTGTCGGTCGGTCTGGAGCATCAGGACGACATCCTGGCCGACCTGACCCAGGCGCTGGACGCGGTGACGCTGAAGGCGGCGGCGTAAACGCGGAAAGCGCGCGCTTCTCCCTCCCGTTCACCGGGAGGGAGAATTTGGCGCCTAAGCTACGGCCCGCGCCAGGGCGTCCATCCGTCCACGCGCGTCCAGGTCGCGCACATCGTCCAGGGCGAACTGACCCATCATGCGGTCCAGCTCGACCGCGTCGGATGCCAGGGCGTGACTGGCGGCGGTCGACTGTTCGACCATGGCCGCATTCTGCTGCGTCACCTGATCCATCTGGTTCACGGCGATGTTGACCTGCTGCAGGCCGCTGGACTGTTCGTGCGAAGAGGCCGCGATCTCTTCGGCGATGACGGTCAGGCGCTGAATCTGACCGGCGATGCGCTCCAGCGCATGACCGGTGTCGCCGACCAGGGCCACGCCCGCGCCGACCTGGCGGCCCGACTCGGTGATCAGGGTCTTGATCTCCTTGGCCGCCGAGGCCGAACGCTGAGCCAGGGCGCGCACTTCAGAGGCCACCACGGCGAAGCCGCGACCGGCGTCGCCGGCGCGCGCCGCCTCGACGCCCGCGTTCAGCGCCAGCAGGTTGGTCTGGAAGGCGATCTCGTCGATCACGCCGATGATGGCGCCGATCTCGGACGAAGAGCGTTCGATCTCGCCCATGGCGGCGATGGCGCGGCCGACCACGGCCTGACCGTCCACCGCCTCGGACTGGGCGCCGCGCACCACGCCGCCCGCCTCCGTCGCGCCCTCGGCCGAACGGGCCACGGTGGCCGTGATCTGCTCCAGGGCGGCGGCGGTTTCTTCCAGGCTGGCGGCCTGCTGTTCGGTGCGGCGCGACAGATCGTCGGACGCCTGTGAAATCTCGCGGGCGCTGGCGCCGATGGCGGCGGCGCGCTCGACGATCACCCGCATCACGCCCTGCAGCTTGTCCATCGCCGCGTTGAAGTCGGTGCGCAGCCCCTCATACTCAGGCGCAAACGGATCGTTGAGGCGGAAGGCCAGCTGGCCGTGCGAAAGCCGGTACAGACCCTTGGCCACGCCCTCGACGACGCGGGCCTGCTGGCGGGCGGCCTCGGCGTCGCGCTCGGCCTGGGCCTGGCGTTCGACCTCGGCGGCGGCGCGCGCGGCCTCGGCCTCGGCCTCCAGACGCACCTTTTCCTCGGCGTTCTGCTTGAAGGTCAGGACGGCGTCGGCCATACGGCCGATCTCGTCGCGGCGGCCGATCGCGGGGATGGCCACATTCAGATCGCCGCCCGCCAGACGCCCCATGGCGCGGGTCATGGCCTCGACCGGACGGCTCAACGCCCCGATCAGCCACAGGGCCGCGCCCACGGCGATGCCCAGCGCCAGCACCCCGCCCACAGCGAAAGCGACATAGGCCTCGGTGAAGGCGAAGGCCTTGGCCTTGGCCCGCTCCTCGGCCAGCACGACTTCCTGCTTCTGGATCGAACCCACCGCCTGTCGAATGTCCGACAGGCGCGCGGCTGAGGCCAGTTGAGCCAGGGCGGCTTCATGCGTCGCAGGCTCGCGCGCCAGGGCCATGACCCCCTGGGCGCTCTTCTCGAATTCAGCGGTGGCGGCGATCAGCGCCGTCTGCTCGGCGGCGTAGGCCCCGTCGACGTCCGACGCGGCCAGGTCCGCCATCCGCGACTTCACGTCCGCGCCGCCCTGATTGAAGGCTTCGATAAAACCGGGGTCGCGGCTGGCGACATAGCCGCGCATGGCGTTCTGCTGCTCGACGGCGGCGGCCATCAGGCGGTCCGACGCCTTCATCACCTCACGCGAGGCCGTGTCCGCCGCATCGGCGCGCTGCAAAGACGCCACGCACCACAGGACGATCAGGGTCGCCGCCCCGCACGCCGCGATCACCGCCATGAAGGACAGGATCAGCTTCTTGGGGACCGACAGGTTCTGCAACATGACTTCAAGGCTCGGGGAGGGAGGTTCAGCCTCGCTCCTAGCCCGCGCTTGTTCGACAAAGTGTTAGCGCCCGCCTGCGGGCATCTACTTAATCGCGGTCACAGCGCCTTCAGCACCACCGACAGGGCCGTCAGCAACAGATAGACCGCAAAGGCCCGGCGCAGCATCTTCCGCTCCAACCGATGCGCCAGCCGCGCGCCATAAGGCGCCGTCAATGCCGTCAGCAGCCCCATGATCACCGCCGCCGGCACATTGACGTAGCCCAGCGACAGCGGCGGCCGCCCCGGCGCGTCCCAGCCGAACACCGCGAATCCCAGGGCCGCCGCAGACCCGATGGCCAGGCCGAAGCCCGAGGCCGTCGCCACCGCCTGATGGATCGGCCGCCCGCACAGGGTCATGGTCATGCCGCCGAAACTGCCGCCGCCGACGCCCATCATGGCCGACAGCAGGCCGATGCCCGTGCCCACGCCGCGCCGCCCCCAGCCCGTCGGCAGATCCTTTCGCAGGGTGAATCGCTCGGGCAGCAGCCCCATCTGCGCCGCGATCAGCAGCAGGCAGACGCCATAGACGATCGCCAGCCCCTCCATGGAGGTGAAACCCGCGACCGCCGCTCCGATCAGCCCCCCGAACGCCACCCAGGGCGTCCAGGTCTTCAGCACCTGTTCGTCCACCGCCCCGTGCGCACGGTGCGTCGCCAGCGATCGCAGCGAGGTGGCGACGATGGTCAGCAGCGAGGTGCCGATGGCGACGTGCAGATTGCCCTCCCCGCCCACGCCCAGCACCGAGAAGGCGTAGAACAGCGCCGGGACCAGGACCGTCCCGCCGCCCACACCGAACAGGCCGCCGATCACGCCCGCGACCGCCCCCGCCCCAACCAGGGCGGCGACCATCAGGACAAGTTCGGACAAGGGCAGAGTCATGGCCAATGGCTTAGCCGTCCGCCGTCACGCCGTCAGCCTTTTCCTCCCCATGCAATGGGGAGGGGGACCACGAAGTGGTGGAGGGGCCTACGGCGGAAACGAGCAGCCCCTCCGTCACGTCGCCTTCGGCGGCGCGCCGCCTCCCCACCAGGTGGAGAGGAGAACGCATATCAAGCCGCCTTGCGCGCCTCGGCCTCGCGCACGGCCTCGACCGCGCGATCGACGACCTCCAGCCCCGCGCCGGACTTGACGCCCTCGACGGTCAGGATGCGGCGGAAGGCGCGCGCCCCCGCCCGGCCGTGCATCAGGCCCAGCATGTGCCGGGTCATGCTCGCCAGATTGGCGCCCTCGTCCAGCCGCGCGGCCATATAGGGACGGTAACGCTCCAGCGCCTCGAACACGTCGATGTCCGGCGTGGTCTCGCCGAAGATGCGACGGTCCACCTGCCCCATCAGGGCGGGTTCATGATAGGCAGCGCGGCCCAGCATGACGCCGTCCAGTTGCACGCCGTCATCGGCCCTCAAGTGCGCCTCGGCCTGATCCAGATCGCCGATGCCGCCGTTGATGCAGATGGTCAGATGCGGCCGTTCGCGCTTCAGCCGCCGCACCAGCGCATAGTCCAGCGGCGGCACGTCGCGGTTCTCCTTGGGCGACAGGCCCTTCAGCCACGCCTTGCGCGCATGGACGACGAAGCTGTCGATCCCCACCGCCGCCGAGGCGTCGACCGTGGCGAACAGGCTGATCTCAGGGTCTTGATCGTCCACGCCGATGCGGCATTTGACGGTGGCGGGGACGCGGACCGCCTCCTTGATCGCCGCCATACAGTCGGCCACCAGCTCCGGCTCGCGCATCAGGCAGGCGCCGAACCGGCCCGACTGCACCCGATCCGAGGGGCAGCCGACATTCAGATTGATCTCGTCATAGCCATAGGCCTCGCCGATCTTCGCCGCCTCGGCCAACTGCGCCGGATCCGACCCGCCCAGTTGCAACGCCACCGGGTGCTCGACCGCGTCAAAGCCCAGCAGGCGGTCGCGATCGCCGTGGATCACCGCCGGGGCCGTGACCATCTCCGTATAGAGCAGCGCGCGCGTGCTCAGCGCGCGGTGAAACGCCCGACAATTGCGGTCGGTCCAGTCCATCATGGGGGCGACGGAAAACCGGTGCGGCGGATGCTGGCTCATGGCCCGCCCCTATAGAGAAAAGGGGGCGGATTGGCGACCGGCCCCGTCGGGATCAGCCGCGCGCCACCTGGAAGCCCGCGAAGGACTGGCTGACCGGCATCAGCTCCAGCGCATTGATGTTCAGGTGCGCAGGCAGGGTCGCGACCCAGAACAGGGTCTCGGCGATGTCCTCGCCGGTCATCGGCGCCGCCCCGCCATAGAGGGCGTCGGAGGCCGCCTGATCGCCGCCGGTGCGGACCAGGGTGAATTCCGTCTCGGCCATGCCCGGCTCGATGGAGGTGACGCGCACCCCCGTCCCGTGCAGGTCCGAGCGCAGCCCCAGCGAGAACTGGCGCACGAAGGCCTTGGTCCCGCCGTAGGCGTTGCCGCCCTTGTACGGGTAGGTCGCCGCCACCGAGCTGATGTTCAGGATCGCCCCCTTGCGCGCGATCAGGCGCGGCAGCAGGCGATGGGTCAGCGTCACCAGGCCGGTGATGTTGGTGTCGATCATCTGGCGCCACTGGGCCAGGTCCGCCTCCTGCGCCGTCGCCGTACCCAGCGCCAGTCCGGCGTTGTTGATCAGCACATCGATGTCGCGGAAGCCTTCGGGCAAGGCGTCCAGCGCCGCATCGATGGCGGCCTCGTCCCGCATGTCGAACGGCGCGGTGTGCACCCGGTCCGCGCCCAGTTCGGCGACCAGTTCGTCCAGACGTTCCTGACGGCGGCCGGTGGCGATCACCTTCCAGCCCGCGCCGGCGAAACGACGCGCCGCCGCCCGGCCGATGCCCGAGGTGGCTCCGGTGATCAGAATGACGCCGCTCATGATGTCCGTCCTGGCTGAGGCTTTACTGTCAGGCCGACTTAATCCCGCACCAGCCCGCCGTCGACCACCAGATTCTGCCCCGTCACCGCCCGGCTCCACGGCGAGGCGAAGAAGAGGGCCGCATCGGCGAACTCTTCCGGCGTCGTCACCGACCGCAGCGGCGTCATGCTGGCGATCAGGTCGAACACCGCTTCGGGCGTCGCGGCGCTGGCGTCGGTTGTCCGCAGCAGCCCGCCCGAGATCATGTTGACCGTGATCCCCGACGGCCCCAGATCGCCCGCCGCCGTCCGCGTCAGGCTGAGCAGGGCGGCCTTGGCGGCAGTGTAGTCGTGATAGGGCACGACCGGATTCTGGAACAGGTTGGTGCCGATGTTGACCACCCGGCCGAATTTCTGCGCGCCCATGCCCGGCGTCGTCGCCTGAATGACGTTCAGGGCGCCGCGGATCACGGTCGCGAACTGACGCTCCATGTCTTCCCACGGGATGTCGGCCATCTGGGCGCGGGCGTCGCCGTTGAAGCTGTAGTCCAGCGCATTGTTGACCACGGTGCTGACCGGGCCGCCGAAATGGGCCTCAACCTTCGCCACCATGGCGTCCACGGCCGCACGATCGGTCACGTCAGCCTGAACGGCGAAGGCGCGCTCGCCCAGTTCCGCCGCCAGCGCCTCGGCCCGCTCGCCGCTGCTGCGCCAATTGAGCGCCACCCGCGCGCCCTGCCCCGCAAAGGCCCGCGCCGCCGCCGCGCCCACGCCGCGCGCGCCGCCGGTGATGAGAACGATCTGATCGCGGATTTCCATGAGAACAACTCGCAAACTCTAAACCAACCTCAGCCATAGGCCGCGCCCGCCGCCAAGGCCAGCCGCGCCTCGTCGAACGCGGCTTGCATTTAGGCTTTTTCCTAATTAGCCTCTTCCCTATGAACAGCCTGTTCAAGGCCCTCTCCCATCCGGTGCGACGACGCATCATCGCCATGCTGCGCAAGGGGCCGCTGGCGTCCGGCGACATCGCCGCCGCCTTCGACATGAGCTGGCCGACCATCACCGGCCACCTCAATGCGCTGAAGGAAGCCGGTCTGGTCAGCCCTGAGCGCGACGGCCAGTCGATTCGCTATCGGCTGGAGATTTCGGCGGTCGAGGAGGCCCTGGCCTTCCTGATGGACCTCAGCGGAACAGGCGGAACGAACGAGAAGGAAACGCCGAAATGACCAGAATCCGCTTCACGGTGCTGGACGCCTTCACCGCCTTGACGGTCGCAGGCCTCGTCGCCCTCGCCGTCTGGGTTCTGACCGCAGGTCCAACCACTCCCCTGCCCATGCATTTCGACATCCACGGCCAACCCGACCGTTGGGGCGACCGCAACGAACTGGCCGGCGTGATCGGCTTCATGGCCGTCATGGCCGCGATCACTGCCGGACCGATGAGCTGGTACGCCAAGCGCACGCCCGACGCCGCCCGGCGGCGCGGGCTGGAGGTCGGCCAACTCGTCTCGCTGCTGGCCATTGGCGGCGTCAGCGCCTTCATGGTCTGGACGATCCTGGGCCACGCCGCGTCGCAAGCGGCTCCGTCGATGACCCTGATCGCCGCCCTGATGAGCCTGCTGTTCGCCGTCATGGGCGCCTTCATGGGCCGGGTCGCGCCCAATCCCATCGTCGGCCTGCGCACCCCCTGGAATTACAAGAGCCGCCTGGCCTGGGACCGCTCCAACCGGCTGGCGGGCCGCCTCTTCTTCTGGCTGGGCGTGCTCGGCCTCATCACCGCCCCCGTCGCGCCCCAGCCCCTGAGCTTCGGCCTGCTGATCGGCGGCGTCCTGATCGCCGCCCTCTGGTCGGTGTTCGAAAGCTGGCGCGTGTGGCGCGCCGATCCCGACCGCCAGCCCTTCTGATCTCAAGACGGAGACAAGCATGCTGACCCTCGCCGCCGCCCTGCTGCTCTCGCCGGTTTCGACGCCGGTCGAGCTGGCCTCGACGCCCGCTCCCCTGCACGGAACCCTGCTGACACCGGAAGATCAGACACGCGCCGCCGCCGTCATCATCGCCGGCTCCGGCCCGACCGACCGCGATGGGAACAGTCCGATCGGCGTGACGGGCGGCGTCTATCGCCAACTGGCCGAAGGCCTGGCCGAGCGCGGCGTGGCGACCGTCCGCTATGACAAGCGCGGTATCGCCGCCAGCACGGCGGCGGCGACGGACGAGGCCAATCTGACCTTCGACACCATGATCGACGACGCCAAGGCCTGGGCCCGGTTGACGGCGAAGCGGACAGGCCAGCCTTGCGTCTGGCTGATCGGACACAGCGAAGGCGCCCTGATCGGACAGGCCGCGGCGGCCGACAACCCTCTGGTCTGCGGCCTGGTCCTGCTGTCGCCGGTCGGTGAGCGTGCGGGCGTCGCCGTACGCCGCCAGCTTGAGGCCGCCCTGCCCGAAGCCATGAAGGCCGACGCCTTCGCCATTCTAGACGAACTGGAAGCGGGACGCACCGTCGCCCAGACGCCGCCCGCCCTGGCCGCCCTGTTTCGCCCGTCGGTCCAGCCGTACCTGATCTCCTACTTCGTGGTCGATCCCGAGGCGCTGATCGCTGACTACGACCGTCCGATCCTGCTCGGTCACGGCTCCACCGATATCCAGGCGCCCCCATCCAATACGGAGCGCCTGGCGAAGGCCCAACCCAGGGCTGAGGTCGTGATCTTCGACGGCCTTAACCACGTCCTGCGCCCGGCCCCGATGGACCGCGCCGGCAACGCCGCGACCTATGGCGACGCCTCCATTCCCCTGGGCGCCGAAGTCGCGCCCGCCGTGGCGGATTTCATCCTGAAACCGCGCTAGGCTCTAATCGTCCAGTTCCGCCCGCGCCTGTTCGGCCAAATCGAAGAAGCGGCGGCGGACTTCGGCGGCGAAGGGGTTGTCGTGTTCGATGGCGCGAAACACCGCCGCGCTGTCGTGGCGGACCATGTCGACGCCCTGCATGACGCGCTCGAAACTGGTCGTCGTCATTCGCGTGGGCAGAGGCTCCATCGCCAGCAGCACCTTGGCGATCAGATGGGTCAGGCCCTGCACCGTCGCCGCCTCGCGGTCGTGATCCTCCGGCGTGACGACGAAGACCTTCAGCCCCAACGCCTTCCTGCAGAAGGCGGCGACGCGCCGCGCCGCCTTGTCGCCGCGCACCGGGCAGACGGCGACCCTCAGCCCCGCGATGCCGTCCTTGCCGCTCTGGGGGCCGAACAGGGGGTGGGTTCCGACGATCTGCACGCCCTCGGGCAGCCCCTCCCGCATGACCTTGGCCGGCTTCACCTTCACCGAGCCGACGTCGAGGATCAGGGCGCCCGGCGTCAGATGCGGCGCGATCGCCGCGACCGTTTCCGCCAACACGCCGACCGGCACGGCCAGCACCACCACCGGACAGGCGGCCGCCTCTTCCAGCGTCGTCATGCGCGCCAGCCCCTCGCCGTCGCTGATCGCCGGATCATGGGCGAGGATGTCGAACCACGGCGACAGATGTTTCGCCGTCAGCCGCCCGAAGGCGCCGAAGCCGATCAGGCCGAGTCGGAGTTTCGCGCCGCTTCCCAAGTTCTCGTCACCCTCGGGCTTGTCCCGAGGGTCCATCTCTGCGGCCGCCGGTTCCCGTCCAATTGGATCAGGCCAGACGATCCGGCCCTCTTGCCCATTCAACCCTAGGCCCTCGGGACGAGCCCGAGGATGACGGTCTGATTCACCCCGCCAGCGTCTCCTGGAACCGCACCGGGCGGCCGTGCGCCTGACCGATCAGTTCGCCGTCCTTCATCACCACGCGGCCGCGCACGATGGTGGCCACCGGCCAGCCCGTCGTCTCGAAGCCGTCGAAGGGGGTCCAGCCGCAGCGCGTGGCCTGCTGGTCGTGCGTGATGGTCTTCTTCGCCTTCAGGTCGACGATGGTCAGGTCGGCGTCATAGCTGACGGCCATCCGCCCCTTGTTGGCCGTGCCGAACACCCGCTGCGCCCCGCCCGAGGTCAGGTCGATGAAGCGCTCCAGCGACAGGCGGCCCTCGGCCACATGCGTCAGCATCAGCGGCACCAAGGTCTGCACCCCCGGCATCCCCGACGGCGAGGCCGGATAGGGCTTGGACTTTTCTTCCTTGGTGTGCGGCGCGTGGTCCGAGCCCAGCACATCGGCCACGCCCTGCTGCATGCCCCACAGCCAAAGGGCGTCGACATGCTCCTGCGACCGGATCGGCGGGTTCATCTGGGCGTAGGCGCCGAGACGCTCATAGGCTTCCGGCGCCGCTAGAGTCAGGTGCTGGGGCGTGATCTCGACGGTGGCGACGTCCTTGTGGAAGCGCAGGAACTCCATCTCGTCCTTCGTCGTGACGTGCAGGACGTGGATGCGGGCGCCGGTCTCTTTCGCCAGGCCGACCAGGCGGCGCGTGGACATGATGGCGCTTTCGGCGTCGCGGACCTCGGGGTGGCTGGTCCAGTCGCCGGTGCGGGCCAGGTTGCGGCGCTCAACCAGACGGTATTCGTCTTCCGAGTGGAAGGTGGCGCGGCGACGCACGTTCGACAGCACCTTGCGCACCCCCTCGTCGTCGGCGATCAGCAGGTCGCCGGTCGAGGCGCCCATGAAGACCTTGACCCCGCAGCAGCCCGGCAGGCGCTCCAGATCGGCCAGGTGCGCGGCGTTCTCATGCGTTCCGCCGACGTAGAAGGCGTGGTCCGTCCACATCCGGTCGCGCGCCCGCGCCAGCTTGTCGGCCATGGTGTCGGGATCGGTCGCATTGGGGTTGGTGTTCGGCATCTCGAACACGGCGACGACGCCGCCCAGAGCCGCCGCGCGGCTGCCGGTTTCGAGGTCTTCCTTCCACTCCAGCCCCGGCTCGCGGAAGTGGACCTGGGTGTCGATGACGCCCGGCAGGACGGTCAGGCCCGTCGCGTCGAACACCTCTCCGGCCGAGGCCTGCGACAGGTCGCCGATGAAGGCGATGCGGCCGTCGATGACGCCGACGTCGGCCTTGCCCCGCCCGGCGTGGTTGGCCACTTCGCCGCCCCGAACGATCAGGTCATAGGTCTGGGTCATCGCGTATCTCCTGAAACTCCGGCGCTTATGCGCGCCGGAGGCTTAGAGACGCAAGCCGAGGGGCGATCAGGCCGCCCGTTCGGCCAGCAGCTTCTTCGCCGCCTTCAGCACCCGCTCATAGGGCAGGTCCATCATGTGCTGGATGTGCTGGTTCAGGCGCGGGTCCAGTTCGCGGAACTCGTCGAGGGTGCGCGGGCCGCGCACGGCGACACCGGTCCACGGGCGTTTCAGCGTCTCATCCGAAGGGCCGAAGACCGCCACCGCCGGAACGCCCGCCGCCACGGCCAGCTGGGTCCACAGGGAGTCGCCGCCCAGATAGAGATCCGCGTGCGACAGGGCCGCCGCCGTCTGCAGTCGCGTCAGCCGCCCCTGCAGTTCGATCACCCGGTCGCGCTTGACCGCCGAGCGGACGGTCTGGGCCGCGTCGCGGTCCGCCTCCTCGCCCACGATCATCAGCCGCCCGCCGGCCAGCGGTCCGCCCTCGCCCAGCAGAGAGATGGCGATCTTGGCGTAGCGATCGGCGGGCCAGCGCTTGCCGATCCAGTCAGCGCCCGGCCCGATGGCCAGGATCGGGCCCGAACCCGGCGAGATCAGGGCGTCGGCGGCTTCCTGCGTGTCGCGGCTGATGAACAATTTCGGCGGCGGAATCTCGTCCAATTGCAGGGTCCGCGCCGCCTGTTCGACCAGATGCACGCCCGGCGCCGCCTTGTCCTTCACCGCCCGACGCTGACGTCGCAGCTTGCCCGACAGGGTCGAGCCGCGCATGTCGACCACCAGCCCCCAGTTGGTCTCGCGCACCTGGTTCCACAGGGCGATCCAGTCCCAGCGCCCGTCGCGGTCCAGGGTGATCAGCCGCTGAAGACGCGGCAGGTCGGCGAACAGCGGCGCGCTGGCCGGCGAACCGACGACGGTGAAGGTCGCCTGAGGGATGGCCTCGACAAGCTGGGCCAGCGCCCCCGACGACAGGACCGCCTCCTCGGCGTCCGCCTCGGCGATGTAGAGGATCGGAAAACGACCATGCATGAGATCAGCCTATCCGGATTCTCAAGGCGATTCAGCGGCGAAACTGAATCAAGGCCTGAAACCGAATTTCATCGCGCCAGGGCCCGCCGCGCGGGGTCGAAAGGCAGCACCTCCCGGATCGAGATCAGGGTCTTGAAAGCGCGCACGCGCGCGTCATCGTTCAGCATCTCGCGGGTGAAGACCTCATAGGCCTCCATCGTCGGCACCACGACATAGAGGATCAGGTCGGTGTCGCCCGTCACATACCAGGCGGCCTGGACCTCGGGTCGGGCGGTCAGCTTGTCGATCAGGGCGTCCAGAACGGCGGTGCCTTCGCGCTCCATCTCGACCAGGACGTGCATCGTCAGGGCGCGCGCCAGCCGGGCGGGATCGACCACGGAGACATCGGCGATGATGACCCCTTCGTCGCGCAGGCGCCGCAGCCGTCGCGACACCGCCGATTCCGACAGGCCGACCTTTTCCGCCAGCACGCGCGCGGGCTGAAGGTTGTCGCGGCGGACCAGGGCCAGCAGTCGGCGATCGAAGGAATCGAGATCGATGTTTTCTTGCATTTGATGAGAACATACGCCTGTTTCTTGCATCATGGCAGGTGAAATCAGCGAGAAACACAGACGGGTTTTGGCTAGGTTCCGCGCCATGTCCTCCCTGACGCTCGCCCTTCGCACGCCGCGCATCGCGGCCATTTTGCCCTACCTCGCCCTGATCGGCGGGATGGTGTCGCTTTCGGCCGGCACCTCCTTCGCCAAGACGCTGTACCCCATGGTCGGACCGGCCGGGACGGCGGCCCTGCGCGTCGGGCTGTCGGCCCTGTTCCTTCTGCTGGTCTTCCGGCCCTGGCGCAGCGCCTTCACCCGCAGCGACCTGCGCGCCCTGGCCATCTACGGCGCGGTCATGGGATTGATGAACCTCAGCTTCTACATGGCGCTGAACACCATTCCGCTGGGCGTCGCGCTGGCGATCGAGTTCATGGGACCGCTGTCGGTCGCCCTGTTCAATTCGCGCCGTCTGATCCACTTCGCCTGGGTCGGCCTGGCGATCCTGGGTCTGGGCCTGCTGTTGCCGCTGGACGGCGGCGTGGCGACGCTGGATCCGGTCGGCTGCGCCTATGCGGCGGCGGCGGCGGTGTTCTGGGCGGGCTACATCGTCTTCGGCAAGCGCGTCAGCCACCTGCCCAGCGGCGCGACGGTCGCCATCGGCATGTCGGTGGCGGCCATGACGGTCGTGCCGTTCGGCATCGCCGGCGCGGGCCTGGCCTTGTTCGACCCGAAGATCCTGGTCCTGGGCCTGGTGGTCGCCCTGGTGTCCAGCGCCCTGCCCTATACGCTGGACATGATCGCCCTGCGCCACATCCCCAAGCGCACCTTCGGCGTGGCGGTCAGCGGCGATCCGGCCATCGGCGCCCTGGCCGGGCTGTTCGTCCTGGGCGAACACCTCAGCACCCTGCAATGGCTGGCCATCGCCGCCATCATCACCGCCTCGGTCGGCGCGGTGCTGACCTCTCCGTCGGACGAGGATCAGCCGCTGCAGGATCCGGCCGCTCCGGCCTGACCACAGGCGCGTTTCGATGAAGTTCCTGTTGTCCCGGCTGCAACGGCCGGTCCCCAACCTGATCGCCTGCCTGGTGTTCGGCGCCGTGCTGGCCCTGCTGATGCGCGTAGCGGTGAAGCTGCTGTTCTAGATTCTAGAACTCGGTCCATTCCTCCACCGCCGGGCCGTTGACCACGGCGCGCAGGCGGGCGCGCTGCGCCTCCAGCGCCGGGGGCGGGCCGCCGCGCCTCGCCAGCTCGCGCACCACGCCGTCGTCGGCGCCCGTGCGGAAGCGGCCGACCAGTTCGGCCAGGTGCTCGGCCTCGGTCTTCAGATTGGCGGCCGCCGCCGTCGTCTGCTCGACCATCGCCGCGTTCTGCTGGGTGACCTGATCCATCTGATTCACCGCCTGATTGACCTGCCCCAGGCCCGAGGCCTGCTCCTGGGCCGAGGCGGCGATTTCGGCGACCAGGCTGTCCATCTCATTGACCTGTCCAGCGATCAGCTCCAGGGCGCGGCCGGTCTCGGCGACCAACTCCACGCCCTGCGCCACCTCGGCGCCCGACGCCGCGATCAGCGTCTTGATCTCCTTGGCGGCCTCGGCCGAACGCTGAGCCAGGGCGCGCACCTCGGACGCGACCACGGCGAAGCCGCGCCCGCTGTCGCCCGCCCGCGCCGCCTCGACCCCCGCATTGAGGGCCAACAAATTGGTCTGGAAGGCGATTTCGTCGATCACGCCGACGATGTCGCCGATCTCGGACGAGCGGCGGCTGATGCCGTCCATGGCGGCGACCGCGCGGCGCATCACCTCGCCCGAGCGACCCGCTTCGGTATGGGCCTTTGACGCGACCGACGCCGCCTGCCGCGCGCCCTCGGCGCTGCGCTGAACCGTGGCGGTGATCTGATCCAGCGCCGCCGCCGTTTCTTCCAGCGACGCCGCCTGTTGTTCCGTGCGGCGCGACAGGTCGTCGGACGCCTGGCTGATCTCGTCCGAGCCGCCGCGTAGCGCCGTCACCGCCGCCAGCACCTGCTCCAACGCCGTCCTGAGACTGGCCACCGCGCCGTTGAAGTCCGCCTTTACCGCCTGATGGGCGCCCTCCATCTCCTGTTCGATGGCGGCCCTCAGATCGCCGTCCGACAGGCGTGAAAGCTGTTCGGCCAGGGCGCCGACCAGCCGGGCCTGCGCCGCCTCGGCCGCCATGCGCGCCTGCTCCGCCCGCTGCGACGCCTGTTCGGCCTCAGTGATGTCGACGGCCAGCTTGATCACCTTCAGCGGCCGCCCCGTCTCGTCCAGCACCGGGTTGTAGGAGGCCTCCAGCCAGACCTCGCGCCCGCCCTTGGCCATGCGGCGGAACTTGCGGGCGACGAAGCGGCCCTCGTTCAGCTCGCGCCAGAAGGCGGCGTAGTCGGACGTCGCCGCCTCGGCCGGATCCATGAACATGCGGTGATGCTGGCCCCGGATCTCGTCCATGCCGTAGCCCATGGTCTGCAGCAGATTGTCGTTGGCGTCCCGGATCGTGCCGTCCAGGTCGAACTCGATCACCGCCTGGGATCGTCCGATCGCCGCCATGCGGCGGTCCAGTTCCTCGAGCCGCTCTCGATCCGCAGCCTGTTTTAACCGACGACTTCCACTGAACATCCGAACCGCTCCCCTTCAGAATAACGGCGATGGATTAGACAAGCCTGTCGATAACAACGGCGCTTCAAAGGTTTCATCTTTATTACTTGCAATCATAAGTTGAAAAATTATGCCTGACTTCATCGCCTGTTAACCATGATCGAGCATGTTTGCGGGGAACGGCTGCGCCTCTTGCGGCCCAGGGGCCTTCTTTGCGCAATCTCGTCGCCGCCGTCGAAGCGATCGACCCGCTGGTCGTCACCGGCAAGGTGGCGGGCGTCAGCGGCCTGCTGATCGAATCGCGCGGCGGCCTGTCGCGTCTGGCCGTCGGGGCGCGGGCCGAGATCGAGCGACGCGGCCAGCCGCCCCTGCCCGCCGAGGTCGTCGGCTTTCGCGAGGCCAAGGCCCTGCTGATGCCCTTCGGCCCGGTCGAGGGCGTGGCGCCGGGCGCCGACATCAAGATCGTCAACGCCGCCGCCAGCGTGCGCCCGACGACGGCGTGGCTGGGCCGCATCATCGATTCCTTCGGCGAGCCGATCGACGGCCTGGGGCCGCTGACGCCCGGCCTCGTCCCCTACCCCTTGCGGGCGCCGCCGCCGCCCGCCCATTCGCGCGGCCGGGTGGGCGAGCGGCTGGATCTGGGCGTGCGGGCGATGGACGTCTTCACCACCACCAGCCGGGGCCAGCGCCTGGGCATCTTCGCCGGGTCGGGCGTGGGCAAGTCGGTGCTGCTGTCCATGCTGGCGCGTCAGGCGACCTGCGACGTGGTCGTCGTCGGCCTGATCGGCGAACGGGGCCGCGAGGTCCGCGAATTCATCGAGGAGACCCTCGGCGAAGAGGGACTGAAACGCGCCGTCGTCGTGGTCGCCACCAGCGACGAACCGGCGCTGAAGCGGCGCCAGGCCGCCTATATGACCATGGCCGTGGCCGAGTTCTTCCGCGATCAGGGGCTGGAGGTGCTGTGCCTGATGGACAGCGTCACCCGCTTCGCCATGGCCCAGCGCGAGATCGGCCTGGCGGCGGGCGAGCCGCCGACGACCAAGGGCTACACCCCCACCGTCTTCACCGAACTGCCCAAGCTGCTGGAGCGCGCCGGGCCAGGGCCGATCCGGCCGGACGGGACCGAGGCGGGGCCGATCACCGCCCTGTTCACCGTGCTGGTGGACGGGGGCGACCATGACGAGCCGATCGCCGACGCCGTGCGCGGCATCTTGGACGGCCACATCGTCATGGACCGCAAGATCGCCGAACGCGGCCGCTTCCCCGCCATCGACGTGCTGAAATCCGTCAGCCGCACCATGCCCGGCAACCAGTCCCCGCCCGAGCGCGAACTGAACCGCCGCGCGCGCCAGTGCCTGAGCGCCTATTCCAACATGGAAGAGCTGATCCGCATCGGCGCCTATCGCACCGGGGCCGATCCCATCGTCGACCGCGCCATCGCCCTGAATCCGGCCCTGGAAGGCTTCTTGACCCAGGACAAGGACGACGTGACGCGTCTGACTGACAGTTTCGACAGACTTGAAACCATCCTGAACCAGGGCATGGTGGATCAATGATCGCGGGAGACGACGCATGACGGCCTGGGCCCAATCCCTGATCCGCATCTCCAACTATGAGGTCGAGACGCTGCAGAAGCGGCTGGCCGAGATCAGCGCCCGCAAGGCCGAGGCCGAGATGCGCGTCGCCGTGCTGGACGCCGAGGCCGAGGTCGAGCGTGAGAACGCGCGGCACGACCCGTCCTCCGGCATGATGCTGCAGACCTATCTGGCCGGCTGGAAGCAGCGCCGCGCCGACGCCGAGGCCGAAGTCGCCGCCGTCGCCGCCGAAGAGGAAGGCGCCCGCGACGCCCTGACCGGCGCCTTCGAGGAACTGAAGAAGTTCGAGCACGTCGCCGAGACCACCCGGCTGAACAAGCTGACGGCCGCCGCCAAGCGTGAGGCCGCCGCCTATGACGAAATGGGCCTGCGCCGCCGTGGCTGAAACCCGCGCCGCCGCCTCTCCCTCCCCTTCATGGGGAGGGTGGCTGAGGCCGTCAGGCCGAGGCCGGGTGGGGGCGACGTGGCTATTCAAGCGCCGAGGCCAGGATCACCAGGCCCTCCCCACCCGGTCGTTTCGCGACCACCCTCCCCATGAAGGGGAGGGAGAGGCGTTATGATCGACCGTCGCGCTTTACTGGCCTCAACCCTCGCGCTCGCGTCGTGCGGTGCGGGCGAGGCGCCCGAAGCGGCTCCTGTCGGCCCCATCCGCCCGCTGAAGGCCCTCGCCCCCTTCCCCATCGGGACCGTGGCCATGTCGGGCCAGTTGTCGGATCAGGACTGGTTCCGCCTCGTCTCCACCCACTTCTCCCAACTCACGCCCGAGTGGGAGATGAAGATGGAGTACATCCTGCAAAAGGACGGCTCCCTGCGTTTCGACGCCCCGGACCGCATCGCCTATTTCGCGCGCGATCTGGACATCCGCCTCTTCGGTCACGCCCTGATCTGGTATGCGCAGGACCACCCGTGGTTCACCGCCCTCGTCGACGACCGCCCGCGCTTCATCGCCGAACACGACCGCTATATCGCCGAGGTCGCCGGGCGCTGGCGCAGCCAGATCGTCGGTTGGGACGTGGTCAATGAGCCCGTCGAAGACGACGGCGGCGGCTATCGCGACTGCGTCTGGAGCCGGGGTCTGGGCGGGATCGACGCCTATATCATCCGCGCCTTCGAACAGGCCCGCATCGCCGCGCCCGAGGCGACCCTGTTCCTGAACGACTACAACCTGGAGAACACGCCCAAGAAGGGCGCGGCCTTCCTGCGTCTGGTCGAGCGGTTGCTGAAGGCGGGTGCCCCGGTTCAGGGCATCGGCATCCAGTCCCACCTCGATATCGAAATCCCCAAGGGCCAGATCGCGGGCTTCATGAACGAGGCCCGCCAGTTCGGCCTGCCCATCCATGTCTCCGAACTGGACGCCTCGCTGAAACGCGGCGGCCGCCTGCCCGATCTGCGCTCCCGCGGCCAGCGCCGCGAACAGCAGACGGCGCGCGTGGCGGAACTGGCCGAAGCCTTCTTGGAACTGCCGCCCGCCCAGCGGTTCGCCTTCACCGTCTGGGGGGTGCGCGACAGCGATTCCTGGCTGCGTCGCGGCGAGAACGACGACGGCCAGGACAGCCCCCTGCTGTTCAATGACGAGGGGCGGCCCAACCCGCTGTTCGGCGTGCTGACCGAGGCGTTCGCGCGGTAATCCCTTCTCCCCTTGTGGGAGAAGGACAAATAAAAACGCCCGCCGAGTTCATCGGCGGGCGTTTCTGGATCGTTCCTGAGTGGAGGCTCAGACGGGATCTGTTCAGGCGGCGACGGTGATCGCGCCTTCGGCCGGGTCGCGCAGGACATAGCCGCGGCCCCAGACGGTCTCGATGTAGTGCTTGCCGCCGGCGGCCGTCGCCAGCTTCTTGCGCAGCTTGCAGATGAAGACGTCGATGATCTTCAGTTCCGGCTCGTCCATGCCGCCGTACAGGTGGTTCAGGAACATCTCCTTGGTCAAGGTCGTGCCCTTTCGCAGGGAGAGCAGCTCCAGCATCTGATATTCCTTGCCGGTCAGATGCACGCGGTGGCTGTTCACCTCGACGGTCTTGGCGTCCAGGTTCACCGCGATCTCGCCGGTGTGGATGATGGCCTGGGCGTGGCCCTTGGAGCGGCGGACCACGGCGTGGGTGCGCGCGATCAGCTCGTCCTTGTGGAAGGGCTTGGTCAGATAGTCGTCGGCGCCGCCGCCGAAGGTCTTGACCTTGGTGTCGATCTCATGGCTGCCCGAGAGGATCATCACCGGCGTATTGATCTTGCCGTTGCGCAGCTGGCGCAGAACCTCAAGCCCGCTCATGTCCGGCAGGTTCAAGTCCAGCAGAATGAGGTCGTAGTCATAGATCTTGCCCAGATCGATGCCTTCCTCACCCAGGTCCGTCGTATAGACGTTAAAGCCTTCCGACTTGAGCATCAGCTCAATGCTTTGGGCTGTCGCGTGGTCGTCTTCGATCAGCAGGACGCGCATTCTTGCCCCTCCAGGCAAAGCTTGGGATAGCCGCGCGGGAGCGACGGCCGGGTAACCTTGTTCCAACGTTAACGGGCCAAAACCTTAAGAAGGGTTAACGCATCCCGATATGAAACGCCTAAGGTGATTTGCGAATCGCCGTCCAGAGTCCTGAGTCAAGGATTCGTTAATTTATTTGGCGCCGCCCCCTCATTCCCCTGTTGACGTCTGACGCGTCTTCCACAGGGCACGTGCACAACCGCCCCCGCCGATGCCGGACCCCGCCTGGGGAAGCGACCGCTTCTGACGTTCGATAGGACAACATTCCTATCTCGGTCGCCGAACGCACTCATAATGGCGACATCCACAGGAATGGCGGGAGGAAGCGCAGATCATGGAACCCTATCGTGTGCCGGTGACGGAGGGCGACCGTATCCGGGCGGATGCGGCCCTGTCGCTGTCGGGCCTGGCCCTGGGCGTGCCGACCGCCGAGATGACCCGGCGCGAGCGGGTGCGGCCTCGGGCTTGTCGGGCGCGCTGGTCGGCCATGTATCTGGCGCACGTCTCCTTCGGCTGGCCGCTGGAAAGGGTGGCCCACGCCTTCGGCCTGAACCGGGCGACGGCGGGCGCCGCCTGCCGCTGGGCCGAGGACGAGCGCGACCGGCCCGACTACGACGCGCTGATGGACGGGCTGGAGGGGGCGCTGCGCGCGGTGATGGAGCTGCCGCTGGTCGATCTGGCGCCCGAGATCGG
Source organism: Brevundimonas sp. Soil_N_31 (assembly GCF_057655995.1). Taxonomy (NCBI): domain Bacteria; kingdom Pseudomonadati; phylum Pseudomonadota; class Alphaproteobacteria; order Caulobacterales; family Caulobacteraceae; genus Brevundimonas; species Brevundimonas sp. Soil_N_31. Next base: position 274,419 of record NZ_JBDGLE010000003.1, on the reverse strand, counting down.
AACCCGCCGATGAGCCGCCAACTGGAACGCGCCCGCAGCCTGCTGCAACGCCCCGGCGCCTGGCTGGACCAGGCGAACGGCGCCTATCCCTTGCGTCTCGGCGGCGACCGGCGCAGCCGGGTGGTGCTGACCCTGGACGAGGCCGCCTTCCGCGCCGTGATCGAACGGCCGGGCCTGCGGCTGCGCGAAGGCGGCGGCTGGCTGCCTCGCGCGGCTAACGACCATGCTCCCGCCGCTCCCCCTCCCGGCCGCCCCGGCGTCATCGAGGGCGAACGGGCGGTGATGGAAGCAGACGGCCGCCTGACGCTGCGCCCCGCCAATCTGGGCGAGAGCCCGATCCTGTGGCTGGCCCGGCGCAAGGACCAGTCGGGCCGTCCGTGGCTGACCCCGGCCGAGGTGGCGGCGGGCGAGCGCCTGCGCGCCGAGGCCGAGATCGCGGCGGCGGGTCCGTCCCTGACCATGCGCTGGGACGCTTTGCCGCGCTCGGGCTCGGGCGGCGGCGCGGGGCGGATCGAGCCGGGCGACCGCGCCCTGTCGGCATCAGCTCGAGTCCAAGCGGCGCTGGACGCCTGCGGCCCGCGCCTGCGCGCCATGGTCGAACAGGTCTGCATTCACGGCACGTCGCTGCAACTGGCGGAGCAGGCCCTGTCCCTGCGCCGCCGTCAGGGCAAGACCCTGCTGAAACAGGGACTGCAGGCGCTGGCCGATCACTACGGCTTCAGATGACGGAGCGAGCCGAGCGGAAGGATGCAATCAAAGATTGCTGATCTACGATTACTTAAGCATGGCCGTTCTACCCAAGGGCGATTCTCTCGGTCGCAGTGAGTAGACTCCCCATGACGTTCCTCCGCCCCGCCTCGCTTCTTTTCGGTCTGGCGAGCCTCGCCGTCGCCGGTTCCGCCAGCGCCCAGGCCGGCGCCGACGACCAGTGGCGCGTCACCGTCAGCCCCTATGTCTGGACCACCTCCCTGGACGGCAACGTCACCCTGGCCGGGCACAAGGCGCCGGTGGACGTGTCCGCCTCGGACGCCTTCGACCAGTTGGAGAGCGTCGTCATGGGCGACGTGGAGGTGCGCAAGGGCCGCTGGGGCGCCTTCGTCGACTATCAGTACGCCAAGACCCATGAGGGCGTGTCCCTGATGGGCGTTCCGGCCGCGCTGGGCACCCGGTCGACCACCGTCTCGGGCGGCGTGCTGTTCCGCCTGATCGACGATCCCGTGGGCGGCCGCACCGCCTTCGGCGACGCGCGCAGCTTCCGCGTCGAGCCGCTGATCGGCGCTCGCTGGAGCAAGCTGCGGGCCGAGCTGAACACCCCGCTGGGCGCCACGCAGAAGGGCGCCGAATGGACCGACCTGCTGTTGGGCCTGCGGGTCGAGAGCGACGTGTCCGAACGCTGGACCCTGCGGACCCAGGTCGACGCCGGCGGCCTGGGAGACAACGACCGTCACAGCCTGGGCTGGCAGGCCCTGGCCTCCTACCGCACGCCGCTGGCGGGCGGCGCCGTCTCGGTCAACGCCGGCTATCGGATGCTGCACCAGAACTATGAGCAGGACGATTTCACCGGCCAGCGCTTCGACTGGAAAGTGACCCGCCACGGCCCGGTGCTGGGCCTGTCGCTGACCTACTGATCCTCCCTCCCCCGATGATCCTCTCACCTCAGGAGACGACATGCGTATTGGAATGAAGAAGGGCGTCGCCGCCCTGGCCGCCGCCTTCATGCTGGCCGTTCCGGCGGCCGAGGCCTGCACGCGCCTTGTCTATCACGGCCACGACGGCGCGGTGATCACCGCCCGGTCGATGGACTGGAAGGACGAGATCATGACCAACCTGTGGATCTTTCCGCGCGGCATGGCGCGGGACGGGTCCGGCGGTCCGAACTCCCTGACCTGGACGTCCAAATACGGCAGCGTCATCGCCAGCGGCTACGACATCTCGACCGTCGACGGCGTGAACGAGATGGGCCTGGTCGCCAACGTCCTGTGGCTGGTGGAGTCGCAATACCCGGCCCACGATCCGAACAAGCCCGCCCTCAGCATCGCCGCCTGGGCGCAGTACGCCCTCGACAACTTCGCCACCGTGGCCGAGGCCGTCGAAGGCCTGCGCGACGAGCCGTTCGTTCTGGTCAGCGACAATGTGCCGGGTCAGGAACGCCTGACCACCCTGCACCTGTCCCTGTCGGACAGCAGCGGCGACAGCGCCATCTTCGAATACATCGACGGCAAGCTGGTCGTGCACCACAGCCGCGACTATCAGGTGATGACCAACTCGCCGACCTTCGATCAGCAGTTGGCCCTGAACACCTATTGGCAGGGCATCGGCGGCACGGTCATGCTGCCGGGCACCAACCGGGCGGCCGACCGCTATGCACGCGCCTCCTTCTACACCAACGCCATTCCCAAGTTCGAAGACCAGAACATGGCCGTGGCCAGCGTGTTCAGCGTGATCCGCAACGTCTCGGTGCCGTTCGGCATCTCGACCCCGGACCAGCCGAACATCTCCTCGACGCGCTGGCGCACGGTCGTGGATCACAAGCGTCAGCTCTACTTCTTCGAATCGGCCCTGACGCCGAACACCTTCTGGGTGGACCTGAAGAAGATCGACTTCTCGCCGCGCGCCCCGGTCAAGCGGCTGGAGCTGGGCGAGAACCAGATCAACACCCACGCCGGCGACGCCACCGCCAAGTTCAGCAACGCGCGGGCCTTCCCCTTCCTGGGTCCGCAACAGTAGGTCGCGACAAGGCGGTCGGGGTTCAGAAGATCCCGACCGCCGCCTCGGCCCAGATCACCAGCACGGCCAGGATCACCGCCCCGGCCAGCGCCAGCCGCGCCAGCGGCGTCCGCGCCTTCCACAACAGCAGCTCCAGCAGCAGCCCCGCCCCGATCAGCAGCACGGCGGCGAACAGGAAGTCCTGCGCGTCCCAGGCGACCTCGGAGGTGAACTGCATGGCCACCAGCGGCGTCAGCAGGATCAGCCCGACCGCGCTCCAGCCGGCCGTTCGGATCGGATTGAAAAAGGAAGGCGCGCGTTTCGCCAGGACCGACATCGGACCGCTCCGCACAGGATAAGACGCCCCATCATGCGCCCGATCGCGTTCGACCGGAAGCGAGAAGCGCGGTCAGCCAGCCGCCAGCGCCGCTTCGCGGATGCGGCCGACCATGCTGTTCAGGCCGTTGGCGCGTTGCCGCGTCAGGGCCGAAGGCAGGCCCAGCCGGTCCAGCGCCGCCCTGGCGTCGAAATCCAGAATCTCGGCCGGGAGCCGCCCGGAATAGAGCCGCAGCAGCAGGGCGATATTGCCCTTGGACAGGGCGCTGTCGCTGTCGGCGTCGAAGAACAGGCGATCGCCCTCGGCCCGCGTCGACAGCCAGACCTGGGCGGCGCAGCCCGGCACCTTGTTCGCCTCGATCCGCGCCTCTTCGGACAGAGGCGGCAAGTCCTTGCCCAGATCGATGACGTATTCGATGCGCCCCTCCCAGTCGCCCAGCAGGTCGAACTCCTCGACCAGTTCGGCCAGGGTCTCGTCGATGGAGCGGGCGGGAGCGGCGGCGGAAGTCATGGCCGCGACATAGGCCGCTGCGACAGCGATCACAACCGGGCGCCCCAGCCGTCGGATAATGCTCCCCCCACAGGCGAGCGGCCTAGGGGCCGGGCGCGACGCGGCCTAGACTATAGAGTTGTCCTTGATCCTTCTCCGACCAGGTGGACTTGAAGCCTCACGCCGCCCTGCTTGATCCCATCCGACGCCCCGAAGTCCACGCACCCGGGGACGGCGCGGCCGTGGCCGCCTGGCATGCGGGTTGGGCCGCGGCGGTCGGGGTGACGGCCCTGGTCGCGACCGGCGCCATGACCGGCCAGGTTTCGGGCGCAGCCTCGCCCGTGCTTCTGGCCCTGGCGGTCATGACCGGGCCCGGACTGGCGGGATTGATCCTGCTGCGTCGCGACACCGATGAAGCGCGCTCCGCCCTTATGACGTTGTGGATGTTGGCCGCCCTGTCGGCGGCGGCGCTCAGCGGCGGCGCGGGCGGCCCCCTGTCCGGTTTCGTCTTTGCGCCCCTGACCGCCGGGCTAGCGTTGGGCGGACGCCGCCGGGTGCTGCTCGCCGCCCTGGCCGCGACAGGCGCGACGGCGGCGGGCCTGCTCTCCGGCTGGCTGTTGGGCGCGCCGCCCACGGCGACGACCACGGCAAGCGTCTCCGCGCTGGTCGTGGCGGGAGCGGCGACGGCGGCGCTGATCCTCGGCGCTCGCCGGGCGGCCCGTCGTTTCAACACCGCCGCGGCCGACGTGGCGGGGGTCGAAACCCTGCTGGCCGGCCAGCCCGGCTTGACCTTGGCGTTGGACGAGGATCTGCGCGCCCTGGCCGCCTATGGCGCGGCGCCCGCCGCCCTCCCGGTCGAGCCTCTGTTCAAGGACGGCCTGCTGTCCGCCGTCGACGCCGCCGACCGTCCCGCCGTCCTCGTCGCCCTGGCCCGCGCGCGCAGCGTTGGCGAAGCCCAGGTCCGCTTCACCCCGCGTCTGGCGCTGGACCGACGCATCCTTCTGGCTGCACGGCGAATGGGCGAAGGACCACGCCTGATCGTTCAAGCGCTGGACGCCACCCTGCAGTACGCCCGCGAGGTCGAACTGGACGCCGCCCGCGTCGAGGCCGAGGCTCAGAGCGCAGGCAAGTCGCGGTTCCTTGCCCACATGAGCCACGAGTTGCGCACCCCTTTGAACGCCGTCATCGGCTTCTCCGACGCCATGCGGCAGGAATTGTTCGGCCCGGTCCCGCCACGATACGCCGACTACGCCCGCTCCATCCATGAGGCGGGCGGCCACCTGCTGGACCTGATCAGCGACGTTCTGGACGTCAGCCGGATCGAGGCCGACCGCTACGAACTGTCGCTGGAACGGTTCGACGTGCGCGAGACGGTCGCCGCCGCCCTCGCCCTGGTCCGCCTCCAGGCCGAGGACAAGGGGGTCGAGCTGACCTCCGTCCTTCCGTCCGAACCGTTGATGATCCAGGCCGACCGTCGGGCGCTGAAGCAGATGACGCTGAACCTGCTGTCGAACGCGGTGAAGTTCACCCCCGCCGGAGGAACGGTCACAGCCACAGCCCAGACGGCAGGGACCATGCTGGAACTAACCATCGCCGACACCGGCGTCGGCATCGCCAAGGCTGATCTGGCGCGACTGGGGCGCCCCTACGAACAGGCGGGCGAGGCAGCGCAAAAGGCGAAGGGCACGGGACTGGGCCTCGCCCTGGTCCGCGCCCTGACTCAGTTGCATGACGGGACGATGAGCCTCGACAGCACCCTGGGCGAAGGCACGGCGGCCGCCCTGCGCCTGCCGGTCCTGGCCGACGTCTGATCCGTCAGATCCGCGACGCGGCCAGCTTCAGGCCGAAGCCGATGAAGACGACGCCGACCACCCGGTCCATGCCCCGCACTACGGCCGGTCGGCGCAGGAACCGGCCCAGCGGCGCCGTCGCCAAAATCAGCCCGGCGAACCAGACGATGGTCAGCGCAACATGCACCCCGACCAGGAAGAAGGTGAAGGCCGCCACATTGGCCCCCTGCGGCACGAACTGGGGCAGGAAGGTCACGTAGAAGACGCCGATCTTGGGGTTCAGCAGATTGGTCAGCAGACCGCGTCGAAAGGCGACCGGACCGCTGGGCGGCGGGGCGGCGCCCGGCTCGCCCAGACTCCTGCGCGGCTTGAACAGCATCTGCGCGCCCAGCCAGACCAGATAGGCCGCGCCCGCCCACTTCACCGCCGTATAGGCCAGTTCCGACACCCGCAGCAGCGCCCCGAACCCCAACGACACCGCCGCGCCCCAGATCAGACAGCCCAGCAGGATGCCCGCCCCGGCGAAGACGGCCGAACGCCCGCCCTCGGCCGCCGCCGAGCGCAGCACCATCGCCGTATCCACCCCCGGCGTGATCGTCAGAATGGTGATGGCGACCAGAAAGGCGGCGAACAGGGCGGGATCGAACATGACGCGCACTGGAACACGCCGCCCGCCCTCGCCGCAACCGCCAAACTGGACGGCGCCGCCGCGCCCGGCATAGGAAAGACGCCTCCGGCCCGACGAGGACGCTCATGGACGAAACCGCCTATCGCACCGCCCTGCGCGCCACGCTCGACGCTCACGACGGCCCGGCGCTGGAGCGCATCCGCGCCCTGCTGGCCGCTCTGCCCGAGGCGGCGCGCGAGATCCACGTCGTTGTCTTTCCCGATCAGGACGGCGAAGGCGCCTTCAGCGTCCACGTCAGTCTGGACGGCCCCGATCTCTATGTCCTGAATCGGGCGATCGAGCCGCACCGCACTCTGTTCGAAGTCATCCACGGCGAGGAAGGCTTCGAGCCCGACCTGCCCATGTTCGGACGCGATCCCGGCTTCAGCGTTCAGGACGCCATCGTCGATACGGCCGCCGACTGGATCGAGGCCCTGTGGCCCCGCGCCGGACGCGCGCCCGTCCCCGTCATGATCTACGGCGACGAGGATTACGGCCCCTCCACCCCGCGTCAGTTGAAGCCCTAGACCGGCCCCATGGCCAGAAAGGCGCGGGCGGCGGCGAAGTCGCCCGCCTCGAACCGGGCGGTCGCCACGCTGTCGTCGCGGAACAGGAATTCGATCAGGAAGGGCTCGCGCGGGTCCAGCGCCGCCAGAGCCTCCGTCGCGCTGTCGGGAAAGCGCCAGACCTCGCCCGTCCGCGCGCCGGACGCCAGCAGATCGCGCGGCGCCAGATCGGACCCGGCGGCGAAGACGGCGCGGCGCGCGGCGTCCGGCGGCAGGCCCTCTGCGCCCAGCCAGGGCCGGGGCGAGCGCGCTGCATCGCGCATGACGATGCGCGCGGCATAGGGTCGGGGCTTGCCGACGAACGACACGACCGCCGCCGGGCGCGCATCCTGCGGCGCCCGACCGGTCAGGCCGAACCGCACGGGCGAGGCGCCGGTCGCCCCGTCCTGAAACAGGCGCCAGCCGTCACGGGCGCTCTCGAAACGGTCGGCGCTCCAGTCGGCCTTGTCGCCGGGGAAGTTGATCCGCGCCGCCCGCGACCAGCCGGCGAAGGCGTGGCGCACTCGCGTCTTGACCTGGTTCAGTTCGGCGTCGTTGCAGGGGGTGGCCTCGGCCCGCGCCCTGGCTCGCCCGGCCGTGGCGGCCAGTTCGGTCGCCGGTCGTCCGGCGCGCAGGGCCGCCCCGCGCGCCTGCAGGGTCGCCGCCTCCAGCGCCTGGGTCAGGCGCGGCTCGAACAGGCGGCATTTGTCCTGGGCCGCCCGCACGAAAGCGCGCTCATAATAGACGTCGCCCGCCGCCGTCGCCGTCCCCGCCGCTAGGGTCAGGGCGAGGATCGCGGCCAGCGTTCTGCTGACTATGCGGGGCGACGGCGCTATCTTCATGCAGCCACCCTAGCCGCCGCCGGTTCCGGGTCCGTGTCCAAACAGGGTGAACCAATTGCTTCTTTCCACTGACGTCTGGGTCGGCGCCCTGATCCGCCGCGCCGAGCTTGAGGGCGCGCACGCCGTGGTGGTGAAGAAGGGCGACGCCCGCGCCGGGGCCGTCATCGTCAAGGCCTATGACACCGCCAACCGCACCGCCCGCCTGTGGACCGAAGCGACCGGCCAGGACGGCGAGCCCTTATGGATCCAGCCCGTCGCCAGCGAGTTCGAAAGCGAACTGGACGCCTATCTGGACCGCCAGCGCCGCTATGACCCCGACCTCTGGATCGTCGAGATCGAGGACCGTCAGGGGCGGCATTTTCTGACCGAAAAGACGCAGGGCTAAACGTCTGATCCCTCTCCCGATGGGAGAGGGCTTGAGTGCACGAGAGCGTCAGCGATCGTTCTGGCGCGAAAGGGTGAGGGTTCGCGGATGAAGTCGGCCGCAGGCCGCGGCGCGGCGGCTTACGCCGACTGACAGGACAAGCCCCTCACCCTTTCGCCTATTCCAATCGCCTGCGGCTCTTGGAGGCTCAAGCCCTCTCCCGCCGGGAGAGGGTTTTACCGCCAAGCCGCCCTCAAGCAGCGCGAAGCGCGTTAGGGCCACTCATAATAGTAACCGGCCTGTTCACCGCGTTCGTGAACCGGACTGCAAGCGCGGTCGCCCTACAACCCGTCGCATGGGGGCCAGAACGGTCCTGCGAGCGGACGCGGTCCATGCTGTTTCTCTTGAACGATGTCGTCTTCGATCTGGACGAGGCCTGCCCGGCCCCGAGCCATGACGTGCGCCGGTTCGAGAGCCTGTCCTTCGACTATGTGCTGGAGATGGGCTGCGAACTGTTCGCCGAAGACCCGCTGCTGCACCGCAAAGACCCGGCGAAGGCGCGTCGCCTCGCGTGGCTGATCGCCCACCGGACCGAAGGGGTCAACGCCGCCCTGTTTGCGGCGCCCGAAGCCGATTGCGCGCCCGAACTGGTCGAACCGCGCTTCTGCGCCCTTCCCGAGGCCGTCATGCGTCAGCTCCAGTCGCGCGCCTCCCACGGCCGCCTGTCCGCCGTCGCCGCCGACAAGGCGGTTTGGGGGCGTCTGGCGGCCTGACCACTTCCCTAAAACACCGCCGTTCTTTATGCCTTGAACGGTGACATGGGGCGGAGCATGACCAAGAGAAGCGAACGCACGCAGGCCAAGCCTTTGCGCATCCTGACAACTGGGGTCATGTTGAGCGCATTCATCGCGCTGCCTGCCCAAGCTGAATGGCTAAAAGCGGAAACCCAGCATTTCGTCGTTTACGGCGACACGTCGGAAGCGAGCCTGAGACGCTACGCACGCAAGGTCGAGCGCTTCGACGCCCTGTTGCGAACCTACTACCCGATTCAGACTGATCATGAGATTCCCAAGTTGGAGATCTTCATGGCCGAAGGACGACGGGACATGAATCGCATTTCTCCCGGCATAAGCGAAGGCGTGGCGGGTTATTATTCGCCTAACAGCGGCCGAATCTATACAGTCGTCGACACACGCAGCTCCATGGGCGATGTCGTCGTCTTCCATGAATACGCTCACCACTTCATGTTCCAGATGAAGGCTAACGCCTATCCCTCATGGTTTGTTGAAGGCTTCGCAGAATACTATTCCACCGCCAATCTTACAGACGAGCGCATCCAATTCGGACGACACAACCCAGGCCGGGTAAATTCGCTGAACATGGGTTTCAACACCTGGGCCCGGATGGAAGACGTTCTGAAGTGGCGCATTTCAGATTCCGGGCGCTTCCCCGCGCATCTCTATTACGCCCAATCATGGGCGATGACTCACTACTTCATGAGCACGCCTGAACGCACCCAGATGCTGAGACGTTATCTGGCGGCTGTGGCCAGCGGAGAGGACTCCGTCGTCGCCATGCAGGCGGCGACAGGCCGGACAGCGGCTCAGCTTCAGGATGACGTGTGGCGCTATACTTCCGGCTCCATCAATGTGACCTCGCCACAGATCCCGGTCACACATCCCGAGGTGACGGTCAGCCAAATGTCCAAGGCCGAAGCTGACGCCATCTGGCTGGATGTTCGCCTTGATAATGCGCCGATCAAGCTTCCCGCAGAGGAAGAGGCGGAGGGCGACACGCAATCCGACGCTCAAAAGGCGCGCCGGGCTCGGGATCGACGACAGGCCAATGAGAACCGGGCCGAACTCATCCGCTCAGCCTTCGCCCTGGGTGAACGCTATGCGGACTCCGATGTCGGTCGACTGCTCACGGCTCGAGCACACCGGCTGTCACAGCGCCCAGACTTGGCGCTGGCAGTGCTGGAACCCAGTCTTGGCGACCACGCAACCAACGCCAAGGTTTTGCGGGTCGCCGCCCTGGCCCTGCTGGATCAGACCGAGTCAGCGTCCTCGATCGACGACGCCAACGAGCTTCGCCGTCAGGCCGCCGCCTATCTTGCGCGCGCCATGGACGCCGAACCGCTGGATTTCCGCATCTATCTGGGTCTGAACGACGTGCGGCGCGGGCAGCCCCGCTATCCGACGGACAACGATATCTCCACGCTGGAGGTCGCCTGCACCTTGGCTCCGCAATCGTTCGACTGCCGCACCCGTCTGGGGCATGCCTATATGGCGCGCGACATGAATGCTGAAGCGATCACGATTCTCACGCCTGTTTCCAACAGCCCTCACCAAAGCGCTTACAAACGTCGAGCGCGACAAATGATCGACCAGGCGCGACAAGCATTGGGTCAGGCCCCGCTGGAAGAGGCCCCCGAGCCCGAAGAACCGCAGGATGACATAGGCGCGCCAGACACGACGTCCGATGCGAGGCCGCTCCCTGCCTCCTAGAGCAGCACCCCGAACACTGTGTGCACCACGATCGCCGCCAGGACGATCAGGGCGAACCCCGCCAGAAAGCAGACCAACGGGTGAATCTTGCGCTCGTTCTGTACGGGCGCGACCTTGCCTGGGTGAACCAGAGCCATGACGTTTCCCTTCCCTTGTACGACGGACTCATGGCCCGCCGTCTCCCGAAAACGAGCATGCCTCGAATAACCATCATACGCGAAGGGTCTTTCACGACATCGTGAACGTCGACAATTGAGCCCCGGCGCGGTAGGTCGCGCGTCCTAAAGGAAGCTCTATGTCCAAACTGACCCTCGCCCAGGAGGCCGACCGCCGTCGGACCTTCGCCATCATCGCCCACCCGGACGCCGGCAAGACGACCCTGACCGAGCATATCCTGCTGGCGGGCGGCGCCGTGCGCGCGGCCGGGGCAGTGAAGGCGCGCGGGGAAAACCGCCGCGCCCGCTCGGACTGGATGAAGATCGAGAAGGAACGGGGCATATCGGTCACCGCCTCGGTCATGACGTTCGAGCACGACGGCAAGATGTTCAACCTGCTGGACACGCCGGGGCACGAGGACTTTTCGGAAGACACCTATCGCACCCTGACGGCCGCCGACTGCGCCATCATGGTGCTGGACGCCGCCAAGGGCATCGAGCCGCAGACGCTGAAGCTGTTCGAGGTCTGCCGCCTGCGCGACATCCCGATCATCACCTTCATCAACAAGCTGGACCGCGAAGCCCAGGATCCGATGGCCCTGCTGGACGAGATCGCGTCTCGCCTGCAGCTGGACCCCTCGCCTATCTGGTGGCCGGCCGAGAGCGGCAACCGCCTGCGCGGTCTGGCCGAGGTCGGCGGCCAGGGCCGGTTCCAGCCCTATACCCGCAAGACCTCCGACAACGACGGCGAGCACCCCGCCCCCCTGCCCTTCGATCAGGCCGCCGCCTTCTTCGAAGGCTCGGAGCAGGCCGACATGGTCGATGCGCTGGAACTGGTCGAGGCGGGCTACAAGCCGTTCGATCATCAGGCGTTTCTGGAAGGCCATATGACGCCCGTGCTGTGGGGCTCGGCCCTGCGCCACTTCGGCATCGAGGAGTTGCTGAAGGCCATCGGCGAATGGGCCCCGCCGCCCAAGACCATGAAGGCCCGCAAGGAGGCGCCGCCCGAGACTCGCAACGCCCCGGCGCCCGAGGACATCGCGGTCGAACCGAGCAAGGATGAAGTCACCGGCTTCGTCTTCAAGGTTCAGGCGAACATGGACCCGAACCACCGCGACCGCATCGCCATGTTCCGCATGGCCTCGGGCAGCTTCAAGCGCGGCATGAAGTTGAAGGTGCAGAACACCGGCAAGCAGTTGTCGGTCAACGCCCCCATCATGTTCTTCGCCTCGGATCGCGAACTGGCCGAGGACGCCTTCGCCGGCGACGTCATCGGCATTCCCAACCACGGCGTGCTGCGCGTCGGCGACAGCCTGTCGGAGAGCGGCCTGGTGCGTTTCGCCGGCCTGCCCAACTTCGCCCCGGAAATCCTGCAGCGCGTCCGCGTCAAGGATCCGCTGAAGGCCAAGCACCTGAAGAAGGCGCTGGAGGGTCTGGCCGAGGAAGGCGTGACCCAGCTGTTCCGCCCCGAACTGGGCGCGGACTTCATCGTCGGCGCCGTCGGCCAGCTGCAGTTCGAGGTCATGGCCGACCGCCTGGGCGAGGAATACGGCCTGGACGTCGTCTTCGAACCGTCGCCTTACGCCGAGGCGCGTTGGGTGGCGGGCGAGAAGGCCGACCTGGAGGACTTCGCCGGCAAATACCGGCCCCAGATGGCGGTCGACATCGACCAGAACCCGGTCTTCCTGGCCAAGTCGAGCTGGGAGACGGGCTATGTCTCCGAACGCTTCCCCAAGATCGCCTTCACCAAGACCAAGGAACGGGGCTGACGCCTCAGGTCTTGCTGATCGACACCCCGCCGTCGACCAGCATGGCCGTTCCGGTCATGAAGCTGGAGGCGTCCGACGCCAGGAACAGGGCGGCGCGGGCGATCTCCTCCGGGCTCGCCATCCGCTTCAGGGCGTGCATGCCCTCGACGAAGGCGATGATCTCGGGCGTGTGGGCGAATTCGCGGCCCGCCTCGGTGTCCGTGCCGCCGGGCAGCAGGCAGTTGCTGCGCACGCCCTTGGCCCCGAACTCGGCGGCGATGACGCGCGACAAGCCGACCAGCCCCGCCTTGGCCGCGCCATAGGCCGCCATGCCCGGCATGCCGATGGCGTGACCCACAAAGGTCGAGGTGAAGATCAGCGACCCGCCGCCGCGCGCCAACAGGGCCGGGATCTGATGCTTGGCGCCCAGGAAGGCGGCGGTCAGGTTGACGTCCAGCGTCTCGCGCCAACGCTCCAGCGCAATATCCGGCGTCGGCTCATTGGCGCCGATCGCCCCGGCGTTGTTCAGGGCGATGTCCAGACCGCCGAACCGCTCGACCGCCGTGCTCACCAGCCGCTCGGCCAGGGCCTCGTCGCGGATGTCGCCCGGCACGGCGACGGCGCGGCCGCCCTCGGCCTCGATCGCCGCGACCAGGGCCAGAAGCTCAGCCTCGCGCCGGGCGGTGACGACCACCGCCGCGCCTTCGCGGGCGAACAGATGGGCGGCGGCGGCGCCGATGCCGGAGCTGGCTCCGGTGATGACGGCGACCTTGTCGATGAGTGCAGGCATGACGACCTCGTGCGTGAAAGAGGCCGTCTTCCTTTCATGCCCTAACGGCGTGGTCTGGCGGGGTTCGGACTCGGCGTTCAGGTCGAAGGCGCCACGCGGGGCTCGCGCCCCAGCGCCCGGAACCACGGCAGGAAGATCTGGATCAGCGGGCCGATGCCCACGGCGAAGACCACCGTGCCCAGGCCGACCGAGCCGCCCAGCAACCAGCCTCCGGCCAGGACGCTGACCTCGATCAGCATCCGCGACACCCGGATCGACCAGCCCAGCCGCTGGTTGAGGCCGATCATCAGGCCGTCGCGCGGCCCCGTGCCCATGCCGGCGCCGATGTAGGCGGCCCCGCCCATGGCGGTCAGCAGCACGCCCATCGTCATGAAGGCCAGCCGCAGCGGCAGGCCCGTGATCTCGGGCAGGACGGCCAGGGCCGCATCCATCGACAGGCCGATGACGAAGATGTTGAACAGCGTGCCCAGGCCCGGCTTCTGGCGTAGCGGAATCCAGGTCAGCATCACCAGGACGCCCATGATGATCGAGGCGGTCCCCAGGCTGATGCCCGTCCGCAGGGACAGGCCCTGGTGAAAGACGTTCCACGGGTCCAGCCCGAGGTTGGAGCGCACCATCAGGGCGGCGGCCACGCCGTACAGGCACAGGCCCAGTTGAAGCTGGATGAAACGACGCATGAACATGTGCGCCATAAGCTCCTAGATCGGCCTTGCTTTATAGGGCCAATTTCGAGACGGTGGCCTTATGCGCGACACCCTGGTCAACGCCGCCTCCCTGTCGCGTCAGTTGAACGGCTGGCGCGGGCCGGACGGCGAGCCCGCCTATCGCCGCCTGGCCGAGGCGCTGAAGCTCATCATCCTGGACGGGCGGCTGTCGCTGAACGCGCGCCTGCCCGGCGAGCGCCGCCTGGCCGAAACCCTGGGCGTCAGCCGCATCACCGTCAGCGCCGCCCTGGACCGGCTGAGGGCCGACGGCTTCATCGTCAGCCGGACCGGGTCGGGCAGCTTCACCGCCCTGCCCGCCAGCCCGGCGTCCCCGCCCGTGACCTATCTGGACGGGCCGATGCAGAGGGTCGATGCGCCCGGCGTCATCGACATGGCCTCGGCCGCCATGGCCGCCGACGAACAGGTGCACGCCGCCTACGCCCGCGCGCTGGAGGCCCTGCCCGCCCATCTGCCGGGACCGGGCTATGAGCCGATCGGCGTCGAGGCCCTGCGCCGCGTCGTCGCCGACCGCTATAGCGACGAGGGCATGGCCACCACGGCGCAGCAGGTGGTGGTCACGGCGGGCGCGCTGGGCGGGCTGGCGCTGCTGCTGCGGGCGGCGACGCGGCCCGGCGACCGGGCGGTGGTCGAACACCCCGGCTATCCCCACGCGCTGGACGCCCTGACCCAGGCCGGTCTGGCGCTCAGCCCCGTCGCCATGACGCCCCTGGGCTGGGACATGGACGGGATGCTGGCCGCCATCGCCCGCGTCCGCCCGCGACTGATCTATCTGATCGGCGCGCACCACAATCCGACAGGCCATGTCCTGTCGGCCCAGGACGAGGCCGACATCGCCGCCGCCGCCGCCCGCGTCGGCGCGATGCTGGTGCTGGACGACAGCCTGCGCGAGCTGTGGTTCGACCGCCCGCCGCCGCCGCCCGTCGATCACGGCCCCCATGTCGTGCGGCTGGGCTCGACCAGCAAACCCTATTGGGGCGGATTGCGCGTCGGCTGGCTGCGCGCCCATGTCGAGGTCATCGATGCGGTGGTGCGCCATCGGCCGTCTCTGGATCTGGGCGTGCCCGTGATGGAGCAGCTGGCGGCCGCCATGCTGCTGACAGGCGACCCGACGCCGCTGCACGCACGGCGGCGACTGCTGGCGCGCCGCGAGGCCCATCTGCGGACGCGGCTGGCCGAGCATCTGCCGCAATGGCGGACGCGACGGCCCGACGGCGGCCTGTCTTTATGGGTCGAGCTGCCCCGGCCGGACGGCGTGCGCCTGGCCATCGCCGCGCCCGATCATGGGGTGCGGATCGCGCCCGGCATGCGGTTCGGGATCAACGGCGCCTTCGACCGTTTCATCCGCCTGCCCTTCAGCCGTGAAGAGGCGGAACTGGACCTGGCGGTGGTCAGGCTGGCGGCGGCCTGGGGCGGACTGGACCGCAAGGCGCCGCGGCGGACGGCGCTCGATCCGCTCCTGCCCGCCGTGTTTTAGGACGCGCCATGCCGCCTTTCGCGGATGCAACCTGAAGCTTTTCTGAACACCGCTTTCATCCATCACCCGGACGTGGTTCTTTAGTAGAGCCTGATCGGCGCTCCTCGCGCCCGTGGAGTTCTGATGTTCATCGTCGCCGTCACCGCCGCCATGGCGCTGGCCCAGGCCTCGGCGCCCGCCCAGGCCCCGGCTCAAGCACCTAGCGCCCGGCTCGTCTCCTATGACGAGGCGGTCAGATGCGCCGGTTTGACACAGGCGGCGTCCGAACTTGAGGGCGGAGAAAGCCGATACGGCCGCGCGCTCTATGACGCCGCCCTCTACTGGTCGCTCGCGGCCATGCAGGCCGCGACCGTCGCCGGCCGCAACCCGGCGGTGGCGGAAGCCGAACAGACACGCGCCCGCCTGGACGCCGTGCGTCGCCTTTCCGCCGGAGAATCCGAGGCTCGCGCCGCTCTGCAGCGCTGCCGTCAGAAGGCGCCGCAACTGGGCTGACCTCTCCAGCAGTTTCCTCCGCGAGGCTGTCGGTCGACTTCGAGTTCACAATTTGTCGGTATGGTTAAGGCGAACCCTTCCTACGGCGCTGCGTTTGCTTGGTCGGCAGCGGGATCCCCCCCGTAATCCCGAAGCGGGACGACACAGGCGAATGTTCGAATTCGGCAGAGACCTTAGACGGCTGTTCGAGAAGGCGCGCGACAGCGACGACCTGGGCTGGCTCGAGCTGATCGGCGTCGGCCTGGTCGAGATCGAAGCGCGTCAACAATCAACCGACGCGGGTCGCGTCTCCTGCCCCCGCCCCTTCGACGCCTCACTGCGCGCCGCCGCCCTGTGGCGTGAACACGCCCGCCGCTGTGGCGTCGCCTCCAGCCTGGAACGCGCCGAGAGCGCCGGGCGCGACGCCGCTAAGTACGCCGCCAACGGCGATCAGGCCGTTCGAGCCGCCCTGGACCTGGCTCAGACCGCCATGCTGGCCTTTGACTTGCGCGGCGGTCCCGATCGGCTGACGGCCGCCCTGGACCTTCTCAGCGAGCTGCCGCCGGCGCGCCGACTGGATACGGTCGCCGCAGCAGCAGCCCTGCATGCCCGCCTGCGCGCGCGACTGGCCCTGCTGTCCGGCCGACTGTCGGAACTGAGCGAGGCGGCGAAGCTCCTGGACGCCGCCCTGGCGAACCTGAAGGGCGCGCGCACGCTGGAGGACGAACTGCGCCTCGATCGCGCCGCCCTGGCGCTGGAAACCGGGCTCAATACGCGCGACGCCAGGATGCTGGACAAGGCCGGGCGCGACCTGCGCGCCTTGGTCGAGGCCGCCGCTCCCGAACAGAGACCGCTGAGCCGCGCCCGCGCCCTGGCGCTTTGTGCGGCTGGCATGGCCGCCCTGGCCGCCATAGCCGAAGCTCCAACAGCCCGGGATCAGGCCAAGGCCATGTTCGACGCCGCCGCCCAGATGTTCACCCCCGACCACAGCCCGCTGGACTGGTCCGCCATCCAGGTCTTGCGCGCCGAGCGCGAGGCCTTGTCGCCGGTCGTACTGATTCAGGCGGAAACCCTGACCGAAGGCGGCGGCCTGATCCTAGGCGCGCTGGCCCATGAACAGCGCGTGGCCCAAGACACGGCCCGCGCCGGGGCGGCAGGCGACCTGACGGCCCTGATGAACATTGAAACCAGCCTGCGGCGACGTCTGGTGCGCCCTTCAGTCACGGCCACGCCGCTGGACTGGGCGGCCGAACAGATCGGCCTGGCGCGCGTGGCGCTGGCGCGTGCGCGCTGGACGGGCGAAATACCGCGCGGCGTCGGTCTGATGCTGACTGAAGCGGCGCAAACCGCGCGTGAGCATGGCGCCCAGGTGCTGGCGGAACGGGCCGAGCGTCTGTCCTTGCGGACGCAATCGGCCTGAGACTGAACGTCCGCCCGGCCTTGACCCGGCCCCATTGGGCGCCTAGCTCACGGGCTTCGCAGAAGGGTTCCGACACAGTGACCGAACAAACCGCCGCCGATCCCGTCCACGCCTTCATCGCCCAGACGGTGGCCGAGCATGACGTGGTGCTCTTCATGAAGGGCACGCCGGATTCGCCGCGCTGCGGCTTCTCCTCGGTCACGGTCCAGATCCTCGACCACGTGGGCGCGGCCTTCGTCGGCGTCGACGTGCTGCAGGACGAAGCTCTGCGCGAAGGCATCAAGGCCTTCACCGACTGGCCGACCATACCCCAGCTCTATGTGAAGGGCGAGTTCGTCGGCGGCTCGGACATCGTGCGCGAGATGTTCCAGTCGGGCGAACTGGCCGCCCTGATGGCCGAAAAGGGCGTCGCCCTCGGCGAGGCCTAAGCGCCGATGGCCCGGCCGCAGCTGCAACCGCGTGAGGACCGCGAGGTCTTCGTCGTCCCGCTGGACGTGCGGCCGGAACACATTGACGAGAACAACCACGTCAACAACGTCGTCTACGTCGGCTGGCTTCAGGACGTGGGCACGGCCCACTGGAACGCGCGCTTCGACGACGAGACGCGCGCCCGCTGGTCGTGGATCGCCCTGAGACACGAGATCGACTACCTGCGCGCCATCGCGCCCGACGCGACCGGCGTCGTCGCCCGCACCTGGGTCGGCGATCCGCAGGGGCCGCGCTTCAACCGCTATGTCCGCATCGAGGACGCCGAGGGCCGCCTGTGCGCGCAAGGCCTGTCCGAATGGTGCCTGGTCGACGCCCAGACCCTGCGCCCCGCCCGCATCCCGGCGGAGATGCTGGGGCCGTTCAAGGCATAGGCGGCCCTTCTCCTCTTGTAGAAGAAGTTCCTCTTACAGGCTGATGGGGTTCAGCACGCGTACAGGCTGGCCGCGCTCCAGGCCCAGTTCGTCATAGGCCCAGCTAACCGTCTTGCCTTCGGGGACCAGGGCCTTGCACATATCAGGCGAGCGGCGCACCAGCGTCAGCTCCGCCGGATCGGCGTCCTTGATACGCACCTCAAAGCTGGACGCCTCGGTGCAACCGTTGGAGCCGACCACGACGTTCAGGCGCTGGCCGTCGAAGTCGACCTTGCGGACAGCTTCGAGCGCCTCGGTGCGGGCTGCATTCTGGTCAGTGACGACCGAAACCTTTTCACCGCCCTCGTTGGAATAGATGACGCAGCCGCCCAGCAGCGGCAGCAGGGCGGCGACGGCGGCAGCAGCGAGGCGCATCAGTTCGCCTCGGCGGGGGACGAGTGGATGACGCGCGTCGTCGGCTTTTCGGTGGCGATGATGATGCAGCCCGACAGCACGGGCGCGGCGAGCGCGGCGACGGCGAGAGCGATAACGAGACGACGCATGAGGTGTTCCCCTTGTTGGTTGGCGGCAAACTGCCAGCGTCGTGGTTCGGGATCACGTGAATAATCGGAAAGGGTGGGCTTGAACCTAACCGCCACAGTCATAGCTACTGTGCCCCGCCTCCCCGGGGGCCATCGAAAGAGTCATGCATGAGCCTGCTGTTCACCCCGCGCGCCATTGGGCCGTTGACGCTGAAGAACCGCATCGTCATCGCCCCCATGTGCCAGTATTCGGCCGTGGACGGCGTGCCTCAGCCCTGGCACGCCCAGCACATCGCCCGACTGGCCCTGTCGGGCGCCGGCCTGGTGATCGTCGAGGCCACGGGCGTCGAGGCGGCGGGCCGCATCTCCTGGGCCGACACCGGCCTGTGGAACGACGAACAGGAAGCCGCCTTCGCCCGGATCATCCGCGACATCCGCACCTATTCGGACACGCCGATCGGGGTGCAGTTGGGTCACGCCGGCCGCAAGGCCTCGACCAATCCGCCGTGGGTCAATCATGGCGGCCCCGCCCCGTCAGACAAGGCGTGGGAGACGTTTTCAGCTTCTCCCCAACCCTATCGCGACGACTGGCACATGCCGACGGCGCTGGATCCGGCGGGCATGGATCGCGTGGTCGCGGCCTTCGTCGATGCAGCCGCGCGCGCCGACCGCGCCGGCTTCGACCTGGTCGAGTTGCACGCCGCCCACGGCTATCTGCTGACACAGTTCCTCTCGCCGCTATCGAACGAACGAACCGACGAATTCGGCGGCTCGCTGGAGAACCGGATGCGCTTCCCGTTGCGCGTCGCCCAGGCTCTGCGCGACGCCTGGCCACGGACCAAGGCCCTAGGCGCCCGTTTCAACGGCTCGGACTGGACCGACGGCGGCATCACGCCGGTCGAGGCGGCCGTCTTCGGCCGCGCCCTGCACGACATGGGCTATGAGTACCTGCACCTGACCAGCGGCGGAAATGTCGCCGTCGCCAGAATCCCCGGCGACCAACCGGGCTATCAGGTTCCCTTCGCCGAGGCGGTGAAGGCGGCGATTCCCGAAGCGAACGTCATGGCCGTGGGACTCATCGTCACCCCGCAACAGGCGGAGGCGCTATTGGTCCAGGGCAAGGCTGATCTGGTCGCGGTCGCGCGCGCCGTACTGGACGACCCCAACTGGGGCCATCACGCCGCCGTCGCCCTCGGAGCCGCCGAAGCCCTGCCCGTTCAGTATGAACGAGCAGCCGCCGAACACTGGCCCGGCTACGCGGCTGCGCGCTCGGTCTGATCCTCGACGGACGGAATCGTCGCGATCACGACGGCGCCGTTCGACAGGGCGTCGGCTTCCGGCTGAGGACGACCCAGAAGATAGCCCTGAACCTCATTGCAGCCCTGGGCGCGCAGGAAGGCCAGCTGTTCGGCCGTCTCCACGCCCTCGGCCAGCACCGGGATCGACAGGCTTTCGCCGATGGTCAGAACAGCGCGGATGATGGCTCGCGACTGCGGCGCCTCGCCTTCCAGCTCCAGCATGAAGGAGCGGTCCAGCTTGATCTTGTCGAACGGGAAGGCCTTCAGCGTCGAAAGCGAGGAATAGCCGGTGCCGAAGTCGTCCATTGCGATGGTCACGCCCAGAGCCTTCAGTTGACGCAGGACGTGGGTCGTCCGCTCCATATCGGTGATCATCGCCGTCTCGGTGATCTCCAGCTCCAGACGCGACGGCGCAAGGCCCGTCTCCATCAGAATCTGATGCACCAGGCGCGGCAGGTCGACATGGCTCAGCTGGACCGGCGACAGATTGACCGCGATGCGATGCGGTTCGGCCCAGGCGGCGGCCTGGCGGCAGGCCTGGCGCAGCACCCATTCGCCGATCGGCAGGATCAGGCCGTTCTCCTCAGCCACGGGGATGAAGTCAGCCGGCGAGATGTAGCGGCCTTCGTCGTTCTTCCAGCGCAGCAGGACTTCATAGCCGGTGGCCTTGCCGGTCTCGACCGAGGCCTGGACCTGGTAATGCAGCTCGAACCGCTCGTTCTCAAGCGCCTCGCGCAGGGCCTGGGTGACGCGACGCCGGGCGCGAACCGCCTGGTCCATGTCCGCCTCATAAAAGCAGACATCCTGCGTCAGCGACGCCTTGGCCCGGTACATGGCCAGGTCGGCGTTGTTGATCAGGGTCGACACGTCCTGAGCGTCTTGCGGCCACAACGATACGCCGATGCTGGCGCCGCACGACAGATCAGCGTGCTCGATCGTGATGGTCTGGATAACGGCCTGGCGCAGGCGCTCAGCCACGGCGCGAGCTTCGTCGCGGGTGGAGACCGAGGCCAGCGCCAGGAATTCGTCCCCGCCCTGACGCGCAATGAATTCGCCCTCGCGCAGAACGCCCTTCATGCGCTCGGCGATGATGCACAGCAGCTGGTCGCCGACCGCGTGGCCGTACAGGTCGTTGACCTCCTTGAAGCGATCTAGGTCCAGGGCGAACAGGGCCAGCGCCTCGCCTTCGGCGGCCGTCTGCTTCTGGCGGGTCAGGCGTTCCAGGAAGGAGGCGCGGTTCGGCAGGCCGGTCAGGCTGTCGTTGCGGGCCAGGTGGGCGATGCGGCGCTCCTGGGCCATGCGGGCGCGTAGGTCGCGCACCGCATAGATCATGGTGCGGCTGCCCGTGGTCTGATCGCGACGCGCCGACAATTCGACGGGGATTTCCTCGCCGCCGGACCGCAGGACGGTCTGCGCCACCGAGCCGTCGCCCAGACGGTGCGCGTCCTCGACCCACTGCTCCAGGCTGGCGCCGATCAGGGCTTCGCGCGAGACGCCCAGCAGGGCGGCCAGAACCTCATTGGCGGCGATGACGACGCCGTCGCGCTCGATGGCCATGCCGTCGACGCCGCTCTCGATCAGATACTGCTGCCGTTCACTGTGCAGGGCGTGCGACTGACGATCCAGCACGTGGCTGGCCGCGCCCGCGCCCAGCACCAGCAGGCCAACGCCCGCGACGCCCAGCGCCAGCACGTTCTGCGCGTCCTGGCCGGTCAGCACGCCGTCCGCCGCCGCAAAGGGAATGATGGTCATGGCGGCCATGGCCGTGAAGTGCAGGCAGACGATGCCCAGGACCATGGCGGCCGCGCCCTTCAGGCGGGCGAAGCGATCCTGCACGTCGGCGGCCATCTGGAACGCGATCGCGCCGAACGCCACCGAACCGATCATGGAGGCGGCGACATAGCCGTTCGACCAGTGGACCACGCCCTCCACCGCCATGGCGGCCATGCCGACAAAGTGCATGGCGGCGACGGCCAGGCCGAACAACGCGCCGCCGGCAGCGGGCGCGAAGCGACCCCGCGTCGTCGCCCCGCCCAGCGCCAGCCCCACGCCCAGGATGGCGATAGCCAGGGAGACGCCTGTCAGCAGCGGCTCGTAAGCCACGCCGACGCCCGGCCGGTAAGCGATCATGGCGACGAAATGGGTGCACCAGATGGTAGCCCCGCCAGCCAGGGCGCCCAGGAACATCCAGGACGCCTGGGCGACGCCCCGCTCCTCTCGCACCCTGCGCAACAGGCCTGTGGTGATCCAGCTGCCCAAGAGGCAGATAAGGGCGGCCAAGGCGACAAGACCGAAATGATGGTCTTCAGTCAGACACGAAAGAACGCGCATAGGTGGCGATGCCAAGCAGACAGGAACGGGTCGACCGTTCTATCGTTCAGGTCTTAAACGCCGCTGTTTGAGCATGGCTAACGAAGCCTGAAGATTCAGTCCCCTTACTGCGCTACGCCCTGATCGCCGTTCATCAGATAGGGGTTATTGACCACGACATTGGCGCCGGCCGGCAGGCCCAACTCTTCAAAGGTCCACTGGATCTGGACCCCGTCCTTGACCGGGCGGGTGCAGACGTCCTCGCCCATGCGGCGCAAGGTGATCACCGCCGAGTCCTTCAACTGGGTGATGAAGGGCTTCACGTCGCTCTTGTCGGTGCAGCCGTTGGAGCTGACTCGGAATACGGCGAGGTCGCGGGTGAAGGCGGCGGCGTGGATCGGTTCCAACTGGCCCGGCATGCCTTCGGTTCGCACCAGTTCGCCGGGCGCATGAGCGCAAGCGGCGAGCCCCGCCGCAAGAACGAAGCCGAAGAAGACGCGTCTCATGTTCGGCCTCCCTCGGCGCGATGCTGGCAACAATTCATATTGCGCCCGTTCGGTCCGAAAGTGAACCGGAAAGGCCTCAATCCAGACAAAGAAAGGCCCCGACGATGTCGGGGCCTTTCCATGAACCAGAAAGGTCCGTCGAACTTACGAGGAGTAGTATTCGACGACCAGGTTCGGCTCCATCTTCACCGGATAGGGCACGTCGGACAGTTCCGGCACGCGGCCGTAACGGACCGAGAAACCACGATCGCCCAGTTCCAGATAGTCAGGCAGGTCGCGCTCGCTCGACTGCTGGGCTTCGAGCACCAGAGCCATGTTGCGCGACTTTTCCTTGACCTCGATGACCTGGCCCGGCTTGACGCGGTACGAACCGATGTCGACCTTCTTGCCGTCGACGGTCACGTGGCCGTGCGAGACGAACTGGCGAGCAGCCCAGACGGTCGGCACGAACTTGGCGCGGTAGACGATGGCGTCCAGACGCGATTCCAGCAGGCCGATCAGGTTTTCCGAGGTGTTGCCCTTACGACGAGCGGCTTCGGCGTAGGTCGCCGCGAATTGCTTCTCGGTGATGTTGCCGTAGTAGCCCTTCAGCTTCTGCTTGGCCTTCAGCTGCAGACCAAAGTCAGAGACCTTGGACTTGCGGCGCTGGCCGTGCTGGCCGGGGCCGTAGGAACGCTTGTTGACGGGAGACTTGGCGCGACCCCACAGGTTTTCACCCATGGCCCGGTCGAGTTTGTACTTGGCGCTATGGCGCTTGGACATGTGTCACTCTTCATCATGATGCGGCCCGGCTGCTCCCCGATTGGAGCGGCGATCTCAACGGCGGTTCACGCATCGTCCGTAGTCAGTTCGCGCCTCGGGCGGAACCCGATGCGAGAAGGCCGGGCTTATGAAGGCGACGCGGCCGGGAGTCAATGTCGGCGGTCCCTCGGTGGTGACGTAGATGTTTTCGGGCGGTTGATAAGGCGCTGGGCGGCCTTCAGCGCTGGGGGGTGATCAACGGAGTTCGCCCATGCGCAGCCGCCCCCATTATATCCACTTCCGTCGTGGCCGTCAGCTTTTCGGCGTCCGGCGCGTGACGGCCGGAGACCGCCTCCAGTTCGTCGGTTCCCTGAACGGCATCGACTGCGGCACCTGGCCCACCAAGGAGGCCGCTGTGCAGGCGCTGCTGCGGCGCGCGGCGTCGAACGTGCCCTACTAGTCCTCTCGTGCTAAACTTGCGCCAGATGCTGTCACCAACCCGAGAACCCTCGTGAGCCGTCCTCCTTTGGACGAAGACGACGATGCGGTCGCCGCTGACGTCGCGCGTGCGATCCGCAGAATCTTGGTGGATCACGATCACCCGCTGACGCGGGATGAGGCGAAGGAACTGGAGGCTTTGAAGGCCAAGCTTCCGCGTCCGTCGCGTAAAACTATGCGCGACCTCGGTCGACGCCTGGCTATGCCCGAAGACCCTCAGGACTGACCGACTCCATCCGCGTGCTGGACCAAGGATGCGGTCGCCGGGTCATACTCATAGGCGGTGATAGTCTGGTTGGTGATCCGCTCCACCACCTCGTCGATGACGTGTAGCGGCACTAGGTGTTCAGTCCAGGCATCTGGTGGATCGGATTGACGATGAACCGGTCAGGCTCTGACGTCCAGATTCTGGCGATGTATTCGTAAGGCGTGAGACCGTTGAGGGTCTTGAGCCTTCGGGCGAAGTTGTAGGCGGCCATAAAGTCGGCGAGGTGCGTACGCAGTTCGTCGTGGCTGTCGTAGTGGAAGCGTTTGACGGTGGCGTCCTTGATGGTGCGGTTCATCCGCTCGACCTGGCCATTGGTCCACGGATGGTTCGGCTTGGTCAGCCGGTGCTCGATGTCGTTGGCTTCGCAGATCATGTCGAAGCGCATCTGTCGCGAGAAGGCGGTGTTGCGGTTGCGAGGCTGCTCGGCGAACTGGATGCCGTTGTCGGTCAGGATCGTGTGGATCTTGTACGGCACGGCCTCCAACAACTGTTCGAGGAACTCCCAGGCGGTTCGTCTGTCGGCCTTGTCGACCAGCTGGGTGACAGCGAACTTGCTGGTGCGATCAATGGCGACGAACAGATAGAGCCTGCCCTCGGCCGTCTGCAGCTCGGCGATATCAACATGAAAGAAGCCGATCGGGTAACGCTTGAAACGCTGCCGCTTCGGCTTGTCGCCTTCGACATCCGGCAGGCGTGAGATGCCGTGTCGCTGCAAGCAGCGGTGCAACGCTGAGCGCGTCAGGTGCGGGATGGACGGCTGCAGGGCGTAGAGGCAGTCGTCCAGCGGCAGCAGCGTGTGCCGCCGGAACGCGACGACCATCGCTTCCTCGGCTTCCGTCAGAACCGTCGAGCGCGGCTCCTTCGGCCCGGTCTTGCGATCCTCGACCGAGGTCCGCTTACGCCACTTCGCCACCGTCTTGGGGTTGATCCCCAACTCCCGGCTCAGCGTCGCGAGCGAAGCCTGCGATCGCTGTATTGCTGCTCGGACGGCGTGCGTGGTCGTGGCGCTCCCGTGACGAACCTGGCCCATATGGCTTCCTTCCATTCCAACGAAAGGATCACACCATCAAAGCCTGGGACCAAACACCTAGTCGGGCCGGGTGGACGCTATATCACCGGCGCCACAATCGACGTCAACGCCAGGCGCACCGCAGCGAGCGTGGTGTAGATGAACTTTCAGGTTCTTTAGAATAGGCCGGCATTGTGCGTGATCGGCTCACGTCCCTGAGGACCGGTCGCCGGGACTGTTCATGAGTTGATCGCGGATTTCGAGAACAGAAGATCGGCGAGGAGGGTCAACAATTCGCCGTCCTTTATTGTGGACGGTTCCAGTAGGCGCTGGAACATGGCGCCTTCGTGGACCGCCAGAATGAGGCGAGCGACGCGGGAAGACGCGTGGGGGCGGCTCGGCTCGATTCCCCTCCAGACACGGCCGACAGCCTCTTCGATAACCGAGAGGATGCGATTCTGCCGCGCGGCGTAATGGCTCGCCACCGCAGGGTTTCGTAGGGCGTGCAGACCGAAATCCGCCTGCAGCAGATACCAACTGCGGTCGAAGGCGTAGTCGGCGATGAACGCCCTGACGAAGTTCTCCGCCGCGGGTCCCGGTCTGGACAGGGCCGACGCAATCGAGATCTCGAGATGCCGTTCCAGCCGTTCGATCGTCCGATCGTAGATGGCGAAAAACAGCTCCTCCTGGGACCGGAAATTGGAGTTGTACGCGCCCCGGCTCAATCCGACCCGATCGCAAATGTCCTCCTGTGTCGCCCCCTGGAAACCGCGTTCGGCGAAGGCTTCCAGGGCGCCGTTGAGGATACGCTCGCGCGTCTGGGCACGCGTGGGACGGCTCCGGACAGGCCTTGGGCTCAAGAGAGCAGTCTTCTGAATCATTCGATACAGGTATGTATTGAGGTGGATCGATGTCAACGCTACGGTCGGCCAAGGAGAACCTCGCTCATGACCTTGCGACCTTCCATCCTGCTGGTCCTGCTGGTCCTGCTGATCTCGTCGACCTGTGCGGCCGCCTACGCTCCCGCATCCAAGGCCCAGATCTCTGACGCCAAAACCTCCGGCCTCCAGACCGTTGGTCCTTTGCCCCTGACCTATCGCGACGCGCAGGCCAGGCTCCTGCAACGCTCGGACGCCATCGAGGCGTCGGACGCCGATGTCCGCAGCCGGGAAGCCCAGGAAAACGCCGTAAGGACGCTGCGGCTGCCCACGGTGGAGTTCGAGGGCCAGATGATGCGGTATCAAAAGACCCTCTATCTGCCGCTGGGGCCCTTGGCGGATGTCGCTCAGGACTACGCCATCAGCGATCCGTTGCAGTTCCAGATGGAACGCGACAGCACGCGGCCGATCGTCACCGCCACCGTCCCGCTTTATTCCGGCGGCCGGATTCCGGCCGCCCAAGCGGCCGCTGAGGCTCAACTCGGCCAGTCCCGGGCTGAGCGCCAGATCGTCGTCGATAACGCCCTGTTGCAGATGACCGAACTCTATTTCGGGCAACAGTTGCTCACCCGGGTTCGGGACGTCCGCCGCGACGTCCTGGCGGGCCTCGAACGCCACCTGGCCGATGCGACGATTCTGGAGCGCGGAGGGTTCATCAGTCGCGCCCAGCGCCTGCAGGTGGAGGTGGCGCGTGACGACGCGGCGCGCGAACTGGAGACGGCCGAAGCCAATCTGGCCAGCGCGGACACGGCGCTCTCTGGGACCTTGAGGGCGCCGTCGGGGATCGATCCGGCTACGTCTCTCTTCGTGCTTCTCCGGCCGCTCGAGCCGCTGGAAACCTATCTGCAAGCCGCCTATCGCGCCCACCCGCAGCTGGAGCGGCTCCAGGCCCTGGAAGACCAGGCGGAAGCCGGTGTTACCGCCCAGCGCGCCGAGCTTCTGCCGACGGTCTATGGCTTCGCCCAGTACAACTTTGATCGTCGGGACACCTTGTTGACCGATCCGGACTGGTCCGTGGGGGTCGGTCTCCGTTACACCCTCTTCTCCGGCGTCGATCGCTCGCAGAACGTCCGCGCCGCGCGCGAGAAGGTCGCTCAGGCCCAGGCGGGGCTGCGCGAGGCGCAAAGCCAGATCGAGATCGGCGTGACCCGATCCTGGAACGACGCGGAAGCGGCCCGGCGGCGGTTCCAGAGAACCGACAGCGCCATCGTCGCCGCCGAGGAGAACCTGCGCGTCCAGATGGTCGGCTACCAGGTGCAGCAAACCACCTCGCTCGACGTCATCGACGCCCAACTCGGCGTCGGACGCGCGCGGATCCAGCGCGCCCAGGCCGCCCATGACTTCGTGGTCGCGCTCGCCCGCCTTCTTCATGTCAGCGGCCGGATCGAGGACATGCCCGACTATATCGACCAGGGCGAAAGGATCGCGCCATGACCGACACCCAGGACACGCCGACGCCGAACACGGAGCCGGGCGGGGAACGGGGCGACGCCGGACCGTCTCGACGGCGCCGAAAACTGCTGCCCCTCGGCATCGGGGCGCTGATCGTGGCGGGGCTCGGCGTCGGCCTCTGGCTCAGCTATCGGCCCGTTCCCGATCAGCTTCAGGGGATGGTGGATGCGCGGGAGCTTCGGATCACCAGCAAGGTGACGGGCCGGATCGCCGACTTCCATGTGGAGGAGGGGCAGCCGGTCCGGGCCGGCCAACTGCTCTACACCCTCGACAGTCCCGAGGTCGCGGCCCGCTCGGAACAGGCGGGCGGCGCCCTCGTCGCCGCCGAGGCCACGGCCGACAAGGCCGACGAAGGCGCGCGTCCGGAGGATATCCGGGCCGCGGAAGCGCAATGGCGGCGCGCGCAGGCGGCGGCGGATCTGGCCCAGACGACCTATGCCCGCACCCAGGAGATGTACGACCAGGGCGTGATCGCGGGGCAGAAGCGCGACGAGAGCCGGGCCAATGCGGTGGCCTCGACGGAGGCCGCCCGCGCCGCTCGCGCCCAGTATGACCTGGCGCTGGCCGGGGCGCGCCGACAGGATCGCCAGGCGGCCGGGGGACAGGTGCGGCAGGCGCGCGGCGCCGTGGCTGAGGTCGAGGCGGCGGAGCGCGAAACCCGGGTGCTGGCGCCGTCGTCCGGCGAGGTCGGCCGGCGGCTCGCCCAGCCCGGCGAACTGGTCCCGCAGGGGTTCCCGGTCTTCATGCTCACGGACATAGAGCATCCCTGGGTGACGCTCACCCTGCGCGAGGATCAGTTCAGCGGGATTCGACGCGGACAGACTCTGACGGGTCGTATTCCCGCTCTGGAGAACCGCACGGCCCGGTTCCGGGTGACCTTCATCGCTCCCGCCGGAGATTTCGCGACCTGGCGTGCGACCCGGCAGTCGAGCGGCTTCGACGTCAAGAGTTTCGAGGTGCGCGTCGCACCGGTCTCGCGCGTCGACGGGCTGCGGCCGGGCATGACCGTCCTGTTCGACTGGCCGCAATGATCGCGGCGTTTCTCGCCGGCGCCCGACGCGAGATCGCCTTTCTGCGCGGGAGCTTCTGGGATCTGTTCCTCGTCGTCTGGCTACCGCTGGCGCTTCTCGCCCTCGTCGCCGTGCAGATGTCGGCGGGGGTTATGCGCGATCTGCCGGTCGCCGTCGTCGACGCCGACGGCGGAAGCGTCGCTCGCGATCTGGTTCGACGTCTGGACGCCTCGCCCGGCCTGCACGTGGCGGCCCGCCCCAAGGATATGGCCGAGGCCGAGAGCGTGGTGCGGTCCAACCGCGCCTATGCGATCGTCATGCTGCCGCAAGGGCTCGAACGCGCGGTGCTGCGCGGCGAGGCGGGCAGGGTGCTGGTCTTCTACAACGCCAGCTACTCCACGCCCTCGGGGTCAGTGCTGCGCGAGGTCGGCGCCGTGATCCAGAGCCAGGCCCGGACCCTGGCCGCGCAACAGAGCGCGGCGATCCTCGGCCCGGGCCGGGTGCGGCCGGCGCCGATCCAGGTCCAGAGCCGCATCCTCTACAATCCCCAGGCCAGCTACGAGCTGCAACTGGTCGCCCTGATCCACCCGGCCTTGCTGCATCTGCTGTTCATGGTGGCGGTCGTCAGCGCCCTGGGACGCGAACTGCGAGACGGGACGATCGGCGGCTGGCTGGCCGGGCCGCCGCGCGAGGCCGCTGCGGCGGTCGTGGGCAAGATCGCGCCCTATGTGGCGATCTTTCTCGTCTGGGGCGCCCTGGCGACCATCTATCTCGCGGCGTTTCGCGGCTGGCCGGTTGAAGGCAGCGTCGGCCTGCTCCTGGCGGGCTATGTCGGCCTCTATCTCGCTTATGCGGGTATGGCCACGCTGATCGTCGGCCTGACGCTGTCCATGGGGCAGGCGCTGTCCATGACCGCCCTCTATGCGGGCGCCTCCTTCGCCTTCGCCGGGGCCGTCTTTCCAATCGAATCCGCTTCGGCCTTCGCGCGCGTCTGGAGCGCGCTTCTGCCCTACACCACCTTCGCCCGTCTCGTCGCCGAACAATGGATGATGGGCGCGCCCGCGGCGATGTCGGTCAACCTGCTGCTGATCCTGATGACCTTCGCGGTCGTGGGGTTCGGGCTGGGCCTGCCGCAATATCTGGCCGCCTCCCGCAAACCCGATGTCTGGGGGCGACGTTGATCGGCCGGGCCTTCATCGCGACGTTTCGCGCGGTCCTCGCCGACCGGTCGGCCTTCATGCTGATCGTGGTGTCGACGATCCTCTATTCCTTCTTCTACCCTTCCGCCTATTCCGGCGAGGTCGCCGTCCGGATCCCGGTCGCCGTGGTGGATCTGGACAACACCGGGGCCAGCCGTTCGCTGGTGCACAAGCTCTCGGGTCTGCAGCAGGCGGATCTCGTCGCCCGCCTGCCGTCGCCCGAGGCGGCGGACGACTGGTTGCGGACGAGAGGGGCGGGGGCGATCGTCGTCGTGCCTGCGGGGTTCGAACGTCGCATCCTGACCGGCGGGCAAGGGACGGTGGCCCTCTATGGCAACGGCGCCTATCTGCTGCGCAGCAGCACGGCGCTGGCCGGCATAGGCGCGGCGATCACGGCCGAGGCGGGCGAGGCCGCCGTCGATCAGGCGATGGCGCAGGGCGCGCCGGCGCCGCCGGCCCTGTCGGTGATCGCGCGCCCGCTGTTCAACACCCGCGAAGGATACGGCAGCACCGTCTTTCCGGGCGTCGGCTTCCTCATCATTCATCAGACGCTGCTGATGGGACTGGCGATGCTGGCGGCCACCCTGCGTGGCGAGGGGGGCCGGCTTCGGTTTGCGTCCCGTCGTCTCCTCGGCGTCGCGCTCGCCTTCTTCGTCATCGGCTGGATCGACGTCGCCTACTACGCCGGCTTCGTCTTCTGGTTCCAAGACTATCCACGGGCCGCCGCCGCGCCCGGAACGCTGATCGTGGCCGGCAGCCTCTTCGTGGCGGCGACGGTTGCAGCGGCGCTCGCCCTTGCGAGCGTCTTCCGCACCCGCGAGCGGCCCCTGCAACTGCTCATGGGCACCTCCCTGGTCATCTTCTTTCTCGCTGGACTGTCCTGGCCCGCGGAGGCGACGCCGACCTGGCTCGCCTTCCTCGCCCGACTGCTGCCCACGACGCCCGGAATCCATCTCATGGTCGGGGTGAACCAGATGGGGGCCGGCCTCGTCGAACAGGGGCGGGAGGTTCTCAACCTCCTGGGCCTCATCCTCCTTTACGGCGGCGTGGCGTGGTGGCGCTTCACCCGGCCGTCCGGAGCGCCCTCGACCGGAGCGTGAGCCACGGCGGGGAATGATCGCCCGCCGCCGCCTAGACCGGCGCCGGGCGTCCCGGACCGATCGCGAGGGCGGCGTCCTGTCCGCTGGCGACCAGCCTTCGGGCGACGAAGCCGGAGGCGACCAGATCTTTGAGAAGCGCCTCCAGGAAACCGCGCCCGTGAGGCCGCTCGCGGGGGAGGGCGACGGCCTGCTCGATGGCCTGGAAACTGTCCGGGAGCAGGCGGACGCCGGCCCGGTCGTGCGCCGCCGCCTCGAGCGTCTGGCGCACACCGGCGCAGACGTCTGCGCCGCCCTCCAGGAAGAGGGCGACTGCCGCCTGGGAGGAGGGCGTATGAATCCGTCGGGCCTGTTTCAGCGAGCGGTTGAGAAAGAGATCGTAGGCGGTGTTCAGGCCCGACGCGATCGTCACATCCGCGACGTCCACGTCGCGGACGGAGCGGAAGCGGGACTCGGAGGGAACCAGATAGGAGGCTTCGATCCGGACGTAGGGCGCGGTATAGTCCAGGACGGCGCGACGATCCGGATCGATTGCGAGGAAGGCGAGATCGCAGGCCTGATCCTGAAGCGCCGCCACCGCCGCCCCCGCCGTGGCGAAGTTCGACAGCTCCATCTCCACGCCGAGGCGCACAGCGATCTCCCAGGCGAGATCGACAGACACGCCGGCGAGAGCCCCGTCCGCCGCCCTCTGCGCCAAGACTGGATTGCCGAGATTGATCGCCACGCGCAACCGTCCCAGGGGCGCCAGTTCGGACCGGGTGATCTGCATCGACACGTCCATTGCCATCCTCAAGCGCCGCACCGTTTCGACCGGTCTGGCTGACGATAGGTGTTTGGTCCTCGCCGTTCCACTCCGGCGAGAGCCGCGTCCGTCATATCCTCGTGGTCCGCAGCCGAAGCGCATTGCCGATCACGCTGACCGACGAGAGAGCCATGGCCGCGGCGGCGATGACCGGCGACAGCAGCAGGCCGAACACCGGATAGAGCGCCCCCGCCGCGATCGGCACGCCGGCGGCGTTGTAGAGGAAGGCGAAAGCCAGGTTCTGCCGGATGTTGGCCATGGTCGCCCGCGACAGGCGCCGCGCCCGGACGATGCCGGTCAGATCGCCCCTCAACAGTGTCACGCCGGCGCTTTTGATCGCCACGTCCGTGCCCGAGCCCATGGCGATTCCGACATCGGCGGCGGCGAGCGCGGGCGCGTCGTTGACGCCGTCGCCCGCCATGGCGACCACCCTGCCTTGAGCCCTCAACCGTGCGACGACCGCCGCCTTCTGGTCGGGCAGCACATCGGCCTCGACGTCGTCGATGCCGAGCTCGCGGGCGACCGCCTCGGCGGTCGTGCGATTGTCGCCGGTCAGCATGACGATGCGGATGCCCTCGCCGTGCAAGGCCTTCAGCGCCGCCGGCGTCGTGGCCTTGATCGGATCGGCGATGGCGAAGACCCCGCCGAGCGCGCGGTCGATGGCGATGTAGATGGCGCTGGCGCCGTCGCGTCTCAGAGCGTCCGCCTCCCGCGCGAGCGCGGCCGTATCGACGCCGTGTTCCGCAAGGAAGGCCGCGCCGCCGAGAAGGACGAACTGCCCGTCCACAAGACCGGTCGCCCCCTGGCCGATCGGCGAATCGAAGTCGGACACCTCGGGTATCGGAATGCGGCGTTGTTCGGCCGCGGCGACGATCGCCCGGGCGAGCGGGTGCTCCGACGCCTTTTCCACCCCGGCGGCGAAGCGCAGGAGGGGCTCCTCGCCGAAGCCGGGCGCGGCGACGATCCGGACCACTGACGGCCGGCCTTCGGTCAGGGTGCCGGTCTTGTCCACCACCAGGGTGTCGACCGTCTCCATCCGTTCCAGCGCCTCGGCGTTTCGGATCAGAACGCCGCTGGCCGCGCCCTTGCCGACGCCGACCATGATCGACATCGGCGTCGCGAGCCCGAGGGCGCATGGACAGGCGATGATCAGGACGGAGACGGCGGCGATCAGACCATGGGCGAGGCGAGGTTCCGGCCCCCAGATCGCCCATGCCGTGAACGCCGACAGGGCGATGGCGATGACGATCGGGACGAACCATCCCGAAACCCTGTCCGCCATGCGCTGGATCGGCGCACGCGACCGCTGCGCATCGGCCACCATCTGGACGATCCGGGCCAGCATGGTGTCGCGCCCGACCTTTTCCGCGCGGATGATGAGCGCTCCCGTCTGGTTCAACGTGCCTCCGGTCACGGCCTGGCCGGCCGTGCGGGTGACCGGCATGGATTCTCCGGTCACCATGGATTCGTCGATCGACGAGCGCCCCTCCTCGACCACCCCGTCGACCGGCACGGTTTCGCCGGGCCGGATCCTGAGCCTGTCGCCGATGGCGACGGCGTCGATCGGCACATCCTCCTCCCGACCGTCCCGTCCGATCCTCCGCGCGGTCTTCGGTGCGAGGTCGAGCAAAGCGCGGATCGCGCCGGAGGTCTGTTCGCGGGCGCGCAACTCCAACACCTGGCCGAGCAGCACCAGAACCGTGATGACGGCGGCCGCCTCGAAATAGACCGGGACCGCGCCGTCGGCGGTGCGGAAGGCCCGGGGGAAGAGGTGCGGCGCCAGGGTCGCGACGACGCTGTAGACCCAGGCGACGCCTGTTCCCATGGCGATCAGGGTGAACATGTTGAGATTGCGGTTCGCCAGCGAGGCCCAGCCGCGTTCGAAGAACGGCCATCCCGCCCAGAGGACCACCGGCGTCGCCAGGACGAACTGAATCCAGACAGAGACGCGCATCGGCACGAGATGGTGCAGCGCCGGGACCAGGTGAGCGCCCATTTCCAGCAGAAAGACCGGAAGAGCCAGCGCCAGACCGATCCAGAACCGCCGCGTCATGTCGGCCAGCTCGGGACTTAGGCCGAGGTCCGCCGTCGCGACCAGAGGCTCCAGCGCCATGCCGCAGATCGGGCAGCTTCCCGGCGCGTCGCGGCGAATTTCCGGATGCATCTGACAGGTCCAGATCACGTCCATGGATGCCGACGCCGTGTTTCGGCTTGCAGGTTTTCCGTGCGGATGGGGGCGGGCATGCGGACGGTCATCGGCGCTCAAGGCGTTGTTCTGGCCGGCCGATGACGCATAGCGGTGCGGATCGGCAACGAACTTCGCCTTGCAGCCTGACGAGCAGAAGAAGAAGCGCCGACCCTCGTGCTCCGTATGAACGGCGGTCGCGGGATCGACCGCCATGCCGCAGACCGGATCGCGCAGGGGCGGGCCGGCCGGCGTCGCGCCGTCCGACCCCTTATGATGGTGATGTCGCCGGCCTGCGGCGAGGCCGCTGCGGCGATCGTCGTTGGTCATTCTTCACCTTCTTTCGCGACGACGTCGCGCTTCGCTCACTCCGATATCAGGTGAAACTCCTCGATCAGTTTCGCAATCTCGGTGCCTTCAAGCTTCTTCATCAGCAATTTGCGCAGGAAGGCGGGGCCGGGAACTTCTATGCCTTCGCCATCCCGAAGAGGCGTGATGGCGGCGAGCAGGGTCCGAATGTCATAGGTGGAGTTGAACACTTCCGGCACGCCGCGTTCGACATTCATCAACGTATAAACGGCCTCCATCGGCGTACGCACCGAATATTCGGTGGTGAAGATGCAGTCGCGTTGTCTGGATTCCGCGAACTGGCCAATGAAGGCGAAGTTGACCGCTCCCTCCGGCACCACGTCGGGCCGATCGCCGACCTGGCGCGGCATGAAGAAGGCGGTGATGTAGGCTCAGGACCCATTGAAGTGAGGCGTGCGATCTAATTCAGGCTCCTGAGGAGTCTGGATATGAGCGACCTGTATTGGCTGACGGACGAGCAGATGGCTCGGCTGGAGCCCTTCTTCCCCAAGAGCCACGGCAAGCCGCGCGTTGACGACCGCCGGGTATTGAGCGGGATCATCTTCGTCAACCGCAACGGCCTGCGCTGGCGGGATGCGCCGTCGGCCTATGGGCCGCACAAGACGCTCTACAATCGCTGGAAGCGGTGGAGCGAGGCGGGCGTCTTCGTCCGGATGATGGAGGGCCTGTCCGGCGCCCAGACCGAACGTCGGACTGTCATGATCGACGCGACCTATCTGAAGGCGCACCGCACGGCTTCGAGCCTCGCGGTAAAAAAGGGGGCCTCGGGCGGCTGATCGGACGCACGAAAGGCGGCATGAACACCAAGCTTCACGCCGTGACAGACGTCAACGGAAGGCCCATCAGCCTCTTCATGACAGCGGGTCAGGTCAGCGACTACATCGGCGCTGCCGCTCTCGTGGACAGTCTGCCCCGCGCCCAGTGGCTGCTGGGGGACCGGGGCTACGACGCCGACTGGTTCCGGGACGCCTTGCAGGCCAGGGGGATCACGCCGTGCATCCCTGGCCGCAAATCCCGGACCGAACCCATCCGCTACGACAAGCGACGCTACAAGCGGCGAAACCGGATCGAAATCATGTTTGGCCGCCTGAAAGACTGGCGACGGGTCGCCACTCGCTACGATCGCTGCCCGACCGTCTTCCTGTCCGCCATAGCCCTCGCCGCCACAGTGCTGTTCTGGCTATGAGTCCTGAGCCTAAGGGGAGGTCGAGCAGGTAGTGCAAGGCCATGCTAGATATTCTTTTGGACGGCGAAAGATTACTATTGTAATAACCCAATGTTAACCTAACTGGGTTGATACCAGTAAGGTTAACGTAGTATAGTGTCGACACTAGTGCAGTTTATACTTGACTTGAAGCCGAGATTTTGCTAGTGCCCCAGGTGTCGGAGCTACCCGACAGTGAAATCTGGAGCCTGCCATGATCAACCAAGACACTCAGAGGACTGCCGGCCCTGCCCCGTCAGCTACGGGGCTGGATGGCTAAACTCGATCGGCGCACGCGCCGCCAAATCCTTGCGAGCCTCTGCGAAGGGGTCTCCATCCGCTCGTGCGAGCGCATTTTCGACGTCGAGCAGAACTCTGTCGCCAAGTTGCTTGCTGACGCGGGCGATATGGCCATCACTCTGATGAAGCGCACCAAGGGCCTGATGGTCGAGACGATCCAGGCGGACGAACTCTATTCGTTCGTGGGCGCCAAGCAGGTGAACGTCGACAGGATGACCGTCCCCGTCGAGGGCGCCGGAACGGTCTGGGGCTATCTGGCCGTTTGCGCCAAGTCGAAATTGATCTTCAACTACCACCTCGGCGACCGCAGCTACCCTCATGCGAGGGCATTCATGCAATCGACGGCCGACAAGCTTCTGCGCGAGAACGCGGGCGGGCCCTTCGTCGTGCGGCCGAAGATCATTACGGACGGCCTGACGTCCTATGTCGACGCCGTGGGCGACGTGTTCGGGTCGTATGCCGATCACGGCGTCTACAAGAAGCGCTACCAGACCAAGGGTAAGGACGGCCAAACACTCCAGCGCAAGCGGTGCGTCGGCGCTGACCGGATCGTGCAGTCGGGCGAGATCGACGAGACTGACATCCACACCGCCTTCGTCGAACGTCAGAACCTGAACGTGCGGATGAAGAACCGTCGGTTCGGACGGCGCACTAACGCCTTCTCGAAGTCGGCAGAGCACCACGAGAGGCAACTCGCGCTCACGCTCGTCTATCAGAACTACTGCGTCGTGCCGGCTCCGAAGCGCCAGACCGACAAGAAGGGCAAGCCTCTCAAAGACGCGGAGGGCAACCCTTTGCCGTGGATCAAGCGCCTGACCCCGGCCATGGAAGCCGGCATCGCCGACGGCGTGTGGGAGGTCGACCATCTGCTCGACCTGACCGACAGCTTCACCGCAGAGCGGCGGCGTCAGGAGCGGCAGGCGAAGAAGGAAGCGGCCGAGCGCCTCAAGGCTCTCTTCTCGAAGCCGAAGGCTGACCAGCCCGTGCGCGCGCCCTTCTGGGTCTACGAGAGCAAGGTGCACCATCAGACGAAGGTGCACTCCCACGCGTGCAAGAACTGCAACGACGGTCGGGGCAAGGGAGGCAAGGGCGACACCAAGTCCGGTCGCTGGCTGGCCTGTGAAGACCTCGATGGCGCGAAGGCGTTGGCCGAAGCCCTCCAGCCCGACCGCAGCACGATCTGCAACATGTGTCTCGGCAGCTATCACACGCGCGGCTATCGTGATCCTCGCTGACCCTGGTGTGATCTGCGCGCCGGCTGCTACGCTTCGGGCTCAACAGATGACGGGGGTGGTGATGACGGTTCCGCAGAAGATCAACGACTACATCACCTCACTGCGGCCGCAGGCCGTCTGCAACAAGTGCGTCGCGCGCGGCACCGGGCTTTCGAATGACGGCGCGCATCCGGCGCAGGTCACGGGCGCGCTCGCAACGACCTCCGACTTTCGGCAGGAGATGGGGACCTGTTCGGTCTGCAAGCAAGCCAAAAAGGTCATCCGCGCGCTCTAGCTGGCTTGGCGCTTCGGCCGGTCGCCCCGCTACGCCGCACAGCCTTGCCCCGTGGGCGAACGCGGGTAGCTTGCGCTCATGGACGAATACACCGGCTTGGCGAAATGGGGACTACTGTGGGTCTTGGCCGGAGCGGTGCTCAGGGGGCTTCTCAAAGCGTCTGCCCGAACGTCGAGCGCACCGAGCCCGGTCCGGGAAGAGCGCGAGGCCGAGCATGAGCAAGGCACGCCCGGCTTGTTTGAGGGCCTCATATTCCCCGGCCAGCCGATCATCGCGCATGCGATCGAGACACTGAAGACGACCTTCGAGGCGGTTGGACCGAGGCGCCCCACTGGCGAGCAGCCCGCGTTCTATATCTACCTGACCGCCTTGGTTGAGGAGGCCTACAGGCAGACCTTCCGCGATGATCTTGGACTCGACTCAGGCAACCACGAGGCTTTCACCAATTCTCTCTTCGGCGCAGCGGACCAGGACTATGCGCGACGGTTCGGCCCTTGGCAGCCTGAAGAGGAGGACGACTTGAGTGAGGACTTCTTCGACGCCGTGGCCAGCGCCAGCCTCGATGTCGACGGGATGTGGTTCGACTATGCGGAAGAGCGAGATCGGGGAGGCGCTGATGGTGCGTGGACCCGGATGCTCCGTCGCCAGCACATGTCCGAATATGCGGACGAACTGGACGAGGAAGCGGCAGGCTTAGTAGCCAGCCGCATCGTCACGCTTCGCCAGCAGGACGAGCCCCTGGAGCAAGGCGTCAGCCCATCCGACGGCGCTTACTAACAATTGCCCGTTTGCTAAGTCACCACCGGTCCCTCCAGTCTTGGCGAATTCCGGTTCTGGATCACTCTTCGCCGAACGGACGCCAAACGGTGATGAAAGCCCCATCGAGCTGAAACCGTTTCGTCGCCGCTAAAGCCTAGCTCGCCCCCCGACATCAGTACCGCTTTCGGGGATTCCCAACATGACCTCTGTTCGCCGCGCCGCCGCCTGGCTGCTCGCCACCTCGGCCCTGTGCGCGCCGGCCCTCGCCCAGGCCCAGACTTCGGCCCAGATTTCGGCCCAGGCCGAAGGCCAGGACGCCGCCGTCGAGGTCAGCGAGATCGTCGTCACCGGCCAGCGCGAGGCCCAGCGCGCCGCCATCGCCGTCAAGCGCCGCCAGTTCGAGGTCATGGACGCCGTGTCGTCGGACGACATCGGCAAGCTGCCCGACCACAACACCGCCGCCGCCCTGCGCCGCATTCCCGGCGTCTCGATCATGGAGGACCAGGGCGAGCCGCGCTGGCCGATCCTGCGCGGTCTGGCCTCGACCTATAACCGCACCACCATCGACGGCGCCTTCGTCGGCTCGGTCGACGAGAGCGCCCGCACCGTGCCGATGGACATCGTCCCCTCGGTCATGGCCGGCCGTCTGGAGGTCATCAAGACGGTGACGCCCGAGAACGACGGCAACGCCATCGGCGGCGTCATCAATGTGCGCACCCGCAGCGCCTTTGACCGCAACGGCCCCTTCTTCGACGGCATGGCCTCCTACGGCGTCTATGAGCGCCACGGCGACGTGCGCAACGACGATCCGTCCTATCGCCTGAGCTTCGCCACCGGCCGCCGCTTCGGCGCCAACGACGAATGGGGCGTGGTGGTCGGCGCCTCGCACGAGCAGCTCGACTACGACATCCCTCAGGTCGAAGTCGCCGCGCCTTCGGTGCGCGAGTACGACGCCGACGGCAAGCCGGTGGACTCCGGCTCGGCGACCGGCAACGGCATCCAGGTTCCGACGCAGAACCGCCTGTTCTGGTACAACAACACCAAGCAGCGCTCGGGCCTGAACGGCAAGCTGGAATGGCGTCCGTCCAACACCTTCCGCTGGGAGGCCTCGGCCCTGTGGGCCAGCATGGAGGACGACGAGGAGCGCATCGAGTTCCGCACCGAGCCGAACGGCAACGTCTCGAACCAGACGCAGACTTCGGGCGTCTTCGCGACCGGACGCAACATCGTCGGCCTGAACCAGCCGATCACCCAGCGCGAGATCGGCCTGGTCCGCAGCGGATTCCAGTGGGACGCCACGAGCCAGTGGACGCTAGACGGCGACCTCTCCTACTCCAAGGCTTCGCTGGAGACGCCGAACACCTCGTATGAGTTCCGCACGGCGGCCCATTCGGACTTCGGCTTCAGCTACGACACGTCGGACTTCTTCCCGGTCTTCACGCCGACCGATCCGGCCGCCTTCCGCGACGCCTCGCTCTACAACCTGCAACAGCGCCGCGTGTCCCTGACCACCAGCGATGAAGACACGGTGCAGGCCCGCTTCAACGCCGCCTTCGACGACGGCGGCCATGAGCGGAGCCTGAAGATGAAGTTCGGCGGCCTGATCCGCTCCAGCGACCGTTCCTACGCCAGCAGCCGCACCGACCATAAGACCGCGCCCGGCTTCGCCTTCACCTTCGACGAGGTGGACGTGGCCGGCCCCAGCGAGTTGATCCAGGGCCGTTATGACCTGGGCGCCCGCATCGACGCCGGTCTGGCCGAGCGCTTCTTCGAGGCCAACCGCGACCGCTTCGTCGCCACGACCGCCCTGCCGACCGGCGACTATGACGTGACCGAAGACGTCTACGCCGCCTATGGCCAGGCCAGCTATCGCATCGGCGACGTCACCGTCCTGGGCGGGGTGCGCTACGAGAAGACCGAGGTGGAATCCCAGGCCGCCCGCAACACCGGCGGCGTCCTGACGCCCGCGCACAACCAGGGCGGCTATGAGAACTGGCTGCCCAGCGTCCACCTGCGCTGGGACGTGCGCGAGGACATGGTGGTGCGCGCCGCCTGGACCAACACCATCGGCCGCCCGGACTTCGGCTCCCTGGCCGCCAGCGAGAGCCTGAGCTTCGACGGCTCCCAGCCGACCCTGTCGCGAGGCAACCCCAATCTGGAGCCGCGCGAGAGCGAGGGCTTCGACCTGTCGTTCGAATATTATCCGACGGACGGCCTGATCTCGGTCGCGGTCTTCGCCAAGTCGATCGACAATGAGATCTTCACCCTCAGCTCCGTCCAGCGCATGGACGTGGGCCGGGGCATGGAGGACGTCCAGGTCTCCACCCCGATGAACGCCCAGTCGGCCGAAATCCGCGGGATCGAACTGGGCTTCCAGCAGGCCCTGACCATGCTGCCCGCGCCCTTCGACGGCTTCGGCGTCAGCGCCAACGCCACCTTCCTGGACACGGAGTTCACCTTCCTGACCTCGAAGGGCGAGCGCCACACCGGCCTGTTCCAGCAGCCGGACACCACCACCAACGCCTCGATCTACTATCAGCGCGGGCCGCTGGAGGCGCGGATATCGCACAACTACGTCGGTGGCTTCCTGGAGACGATCAACGACACCATCCCCAACGCCGATCAGTACTGGAAGGGCCGTCACCTGTATGACGCCTCGATCAGCTGGCGCTTCGACAACGGGGTGACGATCTTCGCCGAAGGTCAGAACCTGAACGATGCGGGCCGCCGCGAAGTGACCGGCCCGAACCAGGGCTATCTGCAAGAATCAGCCGAATACGGCCGCACCTTCTGGTTCGGCGTCTCCGCCAGCTTCTGATCCCCTTCAGGCCGCCTTCCAGACCGGAGGGCGGCCTTCCTGCTTCCAAAGGCCCCGCCATGCTGATTTCCACTCTCTCCCTTCTGGCCCTGAGCGCGCCCGACGCCGCGCCTCAAGCCGCCGCCCCGATCACCAGCCGTCTGGAAACCGTCCGGCGCTACGCCTCGGACGCGCGTCAGGGCGTGGCTGTCGGTCCCAACGACGTCTACGCCGTCTCCAACTGGTCGCTGACCCGCTACGACAAGGCCACCGGCGAAAAGCGCGCCGCATGGGCCGGAGAGCCCGCGCGCTTTCCCCACATCAACTCCTGCACCCTGATCGAGGCAGAGCTGGTCTGCGCCGCCTCCAACTTTCCCGCCACGCCCCACGTCAGCACGGTCGAGGTGTTCGACCCCGTCGACCTGCATCACAAGCGCACCGTCGCCCTGGGCCTGGGAACCGGCTCCCTGACCTGGATCGAGCAACGCGACGGCGTCTGGTGGGGGATGTTCGCCAACTATGACGGCCGCGGCGGCGAGGCCCCGCGCGATCACCGCCACACCACCCTGGTCCGCTTCGACGACCAGTGGCGGCGCACCGAAAGCTGGGCCGTCCCGGCCTCCATCCTGGAGCGGGTGGCGCCCATGAGCATCTCCGGCGGCGGCTGGGGGCCGGACGGGCGGCTCTACCTCAGCGGCCACGACCATCCCGAGCTCTATGTCGTCGCCTTCCCCCAGGGCGGCGGAACCCTGGATCACGTCGAGACCCTGGGCATGGAGGCCGAGGGGCAAGCGGTCGACTGGGACGAAAGCACGCCCGGCGTCCTCTACGGCATCACGCGCCGCACGCGCGAAATCCTGGCCATGCGTCTGCCGACCGCGCCCTGAGGCGCCGCCGACGGCCAAAGAAAAACGGCCCCGGAAGCGATTCCGGGGCCGTCTTCATTTCAGTCGAGAACCGGCTCAGCCCTTGGCGGCTTCGTACAGTTCATTGACCTTGTTCCAGTTCACCACCGACCAGAAGGCCTTGAGGTAGTCGACGCGGCGGTTCTGGTACTTGAGGTAGTAGGCGTGCTCCCACACGTCGGCGGCCAGCAGGACGGCGCCCTTCTCGGCCGCGTCGTCCATCAGCGGGTTGTCCTGGTTCGGGGTCGAAGTGACCTTCAGCTTGCCGTCCTGAAGGATCAGCCAGGCCCAGCCCGAACCGAACTGACCAGCGCCGGCGGCGTCGAAGTCAGCCTTGAACTTGTCCATGCCGCCCAGTTCGGCGTCGATCTTGGCGGCCAGTTCGGCCGAGGGCTCGCCCCCCGTGCCGACCGGGGCCAGCAGCTCCCAGAACAGGCTGTGGTTCCACACGCCGCCGCCGTTGTTGCGGATTGGCTTCGGCAGCTTGGACATGATCGCGAAGATGTCTTCCAGCGACTTGCCTTGCGCCTCGGGCGTGGCGTCGACGAACTTGTTCAGGTTGTCGACATAGGTCTGGTGGTGCTTGTCGTGGTGGAAGGTCATCGTCTCCTTGTCGATGGCCGGCTCCAGCGCGTCATAGGCGTAGGGCAGCGGGGGCAGGGTGAAGGCCATGGGAGACTCCTCTTTACGGCGTTTGATTCCTCTGGACCCTATCTAGGGCCGCGCGCGCCATACCCAAGCCTTCACCACGACCTTTGTTCAGTTTTCCCGTTTTTCTCGCATATCGGAACCGGAACAGGCTCGAACCGTTTGATCAGATCGCGTTGAAAACGGCTGAAAGCACGTCATGCCCGAACACGCCCGCCCGCTGCTGATGACGGACGCTGAGGTTGAGGCTCTGCGCCTACAGCTTCTCGAAGTGATTCCGCGTCTAGAACGACGCCACTTGCTGGAATTGGCCGACACCCTGCACGACGCCGCGCGCGAACGCCGCTGGAGCGACGACCGGCTGGACCTGAGAATCTGAACCTCTCAAAGCGCCAGCACGCCTCTGCAAGCCCAGCCGCTTGCGCTGCGCCCCAGGCCGAGCAAGATCGCGATCGGGATTGCAGGAGAGGATTCATGATGTTGCGATACTGCGCCGTCGCGGCGGCAGGGCTTACGCTTGCCGCCTGCTCTACTAGCCCGGCGCAAATGTTGAGGTCCGCTGACACTGCTGCCGCCAATGCGCAATGCCGGACCACGCCGCAGCCGGGCGGCGGCTCATCCACGAACTGCACCCTGTGAGAGCG
Source organism: Brevundimonas sp. Soil_N_31 (assembly GCF_057655995.1). Lineage (NCBI taxonomy): Bacteria > Pseudomonadati > Pseudomonadota > Alphaproteobacteria > Caulobacterales > Caulobacteraceae > Brevundimonas > Brevundimonas sp. Soil_N_31. The sequence goes on along the minus strand of NZ_JBDGLE010000003.1, from coordinate 231,560 downwards.
GAGCACGACGACGACCACCACCACGACCGTTGGGCCGAACGGTGAAAGCGTTACGACGGTAGAACGCACGCAGACCGGCGACGAGGCCCAGCGCTCCTAGGCGCGCCCCGCAGGCGCGCTTTCAGCCCGCGTGCAGTTCCTGTTTCACGCGCTCGGCCAGGGTCTTGATGTCCAGCGGCTTGGGCAGGAAGGACACGCCGACCTCGTCCTGCAACAGGTCCGAGAAGTCGCTCTCCGCATAGCCCGAAATGAACATCACCGGCGCATCGCCCAGGAAGGGACGCGCCTTGCGCAACAGCGACGGCCCGTCCAGCCCCGGCATGATGACGTCCGAGATCAGCATGTCGATCTGGCCCGCCCATTCCTCGGCCAGGATCAGAGCCTCCTCGCCGTCGGCGGCCTCGATCACCTCATAGCCGCGCTGGCGCAGCAGGCGGGCGGCGATGCCGCGCACGGCGGCCTCGTCTTCCACAAACAGGATACGCCCCGCGCCCGACAGGTCGCGCGGCGCCTTGACCGCCTTCTCGACCACCGGGGCCTCGACCAGTTCCTCGGCCGACGCGGCGGGCAAGAAGATGCGGAAGGCGGCCCCAAGAATACTGGAATCGGGGCCGTCCAGATTGGCGACGGTGATATGCCCCCCCGCCTGCTGGGCGATGCCATAGACAGTGGCCAGCCCCATGCCCGTTCCCTCGTTCACCGCCTTGGTGGTGAAGAAGGGCTCGAAGATCTTGTCCAGCAGGGCCGTCGGCACGCCGGGGCCGGTGTCCGAAACCTCGATCAGGGCGACCTCGTCCGTCGCCTCGCGCCAGCCCAGATCGCGCGCCTCGACGCCGGTCAGGCGGCGGGTCTTGATCGTCACCACGCCCGCGCCCGGCTCTACAACGCCGCGCATGGCGTCGCGTGCGTTGACGGCCAGGTTCATCACCGCCGTCTCCAGCTGACTCTTGTCGGCCAGCACCAGGGGCAGGTCGCGGCCATAGTCCGTTTCCAGCCGCACGTCCTCGCGCAGCAAGCGACGCAACAGAACAGAGAACTCGCCGACCAGCTCGCCCAGATCCAGCCGCTCACGCCGCACCGTCGACTTGCGCGAAAAGGCCAGCAGCTTGCGCACCAGGTCAGCGGCGCGGATGGCCGTCTGGCGGATTTCGTTCAACCCCTCATAGGAGGGATCGCCAACCGGGTGACGTTCCAGCAGGCCGGACAACTGAAGCTGGATCGCCGTCAACAGGTTGTTGAAGTCGTGAGCTACGCCGCCCGCCAACTGGCCGACAGCCTGCATCTTCTGGGCTTGAGAGAGTTGCAACTCCATCGACTTCTGCGCCGCCACGTCAAACAACCAGATGCGGCGCTTGTCGCCCTCGAGCGCGACATACAGATGCAGTTGCCGATCCGGGTGGGCGCGGGCGATCAGCTCGATCGGGCCAAACGATCCGGCCTCCAGCTTGGCGCGAGCTTCGGCCACGCCCGCCGGATCGAACAGATGGCCGAAGGCGGCGTCGCCAGAAACGGCCGGGCCGGTCAGCAGCGCGAGCGCCGCGTTGGGCTCCTCCACCCGGCCCGCGAACAGATCCTCGCCGCCAATGACGGCTGAGCCGAAAGGCGCCCCCGCAGCCATGGCGCGGGCCTCGCCGGTGGGAGCCGCGGGCTGGGGAGCCACAGCCTGTGGCAGCGCCATCGGCAGGACAGCGTCCGGCGCCGCGCGCACCAGGAAACGGCCCTGTCCCGCCAGGCCGATCAGCACCTCCTTCTCGCGCGCGCCGATCTGGACGATGGCGCGGCCCTGATCGCCTTCGCGCGCCTGGGCGAAGGCCATGTAGAGGGCCTGGGCCGACTTGCCGCGCGGCAGGGTGGTGACCGTCCCGTTCTCCTCGGCCCAGGCGGCGTTGTAGGCCAGCACCTGGCCCGACGGCCATACCAGGGCGGCAGGCTCGGCCAGGGCGTCCAGCATCTCGACCGCCGTGTCGCCGGTGGCGCGCCGCACCTCGGCCCGGCCGAAGGCGAACAGCCAGATCAGCGCCGTGGCCCCCGCCGCGAAGATCAAGATCAGGCCCGGCGCGCTGAAGGCGTTGGTGCGAAACGCCGGGTAGGCGATAGCGGCGACCGCCAGGGCGAACCCCACAGCCATGACCACCAGCAAGGGATCGAACGTCGGTCGTCGTGTCGAGCGCGCCTTCAGCCGGTCTTGGGGGCGGGAAATGGTCATGGCGTCTCGCCCTCGCGAATCAGGGTTCGTCAGCATACGCCGTTCCTCCGCCGTAGCCCTCATCGCCGCTTCCTCTGCTGCATGACGAAGCCGATGACCTTGGCGGCCGCTTCGAAGTGTTCACGCGGAATGACGCCGTCCACCTCGACCGCCGCATAGAGGGCGCGGGCCAGGGGCACGTTCTCGACGATGGGCACATTATGCTCATTGGCCACCTCGCGGATACGCAGGGCCAGGGCGTCGACGCCCTTGGCGACGCAGACGGGCGCGCCGTCGCCCTGATCCGGCTCATAGCGCAGGGCGACCGAATAGTGGGTCGGGTTGGTGATGATGACGGTGGCGTCCGGCACGGCCTGCATCATCCGCTGACGGCCGCGCTGCATGCGGATTTGACGCAGCTTGGCCTTCACGTGCGGGTCGCCGTCGGACTGTTTGAAGTCTTCCTTCAGCTCTTCCTTGGTCATCCGCATCCGCTTGGCGAAGCGCATCCGCTGCCACAGATAGTCAGCCCCCGCCGTCAGCGACAGGAAGACCAGGGCCGACAGCATCAACGCCAACGCCAGGTCGCGTGCAAACGGCAGGATCATCGCCGGGCTCATGGCGGCCAGGTTCTCGAACTCGCGCGCGTGAGGCTTCAGCACCCACCAGCAGACGGCGCCGATGGCGACCAGCTTGATGAAGGTCTTGAGGAACTGCACCAGACCGTCCGGGCCGAAGATGCGCTTGAAGCCCTCCAGCGGATTCACCTTGGACCACTTCGGCTTGACCTTGTCGGCGGTGAAGATGAGGCCCGACTGAGCCAGATTGCCGCCGACCCCGCCCAGGATGACCGCGAACATCAGGGCCGCCAGGAACGGCGCCGCCGCCCAGACGGCGTGCATGCCGATCTCGACGCCTCCGCCCGCCTCCAGTCCGCCGATCATGGCGTGCGGCTGGGCCAGGAAGGGGGTCAGGGCCTCGGCGATCCGGGTCGAAAACCAGCCGCCGCCCGCCAGCAGCACGCCGGCCGCCCCGGCCAGAGACAGCGCCGCCGCCACGTCCGGCGACTTGGCGACGTCGCCCTTTTTCCGCGCTTCCTCGAGTTTTCGCGGGGTGGCGTCTTCTGTTTTCGACTCGGGATCGGGGCCGTCAGCCAACGGCGCCTCCTGTGAAGAAGGCCGCCACCGAACGGTAGCGGTCGATGAAGACGGTTCCCACCACGCCCAGGCTGAGCGCGAACACCGACAGGCCCAGGATGACGCTCAAGGGCGCGGCGGCGAAATAGACCTGGAAGCTGGGCATGACCCGCGCCACCAGGCCCGAGGCCAGGTTGAAGATCAGGGCGAACACCAGAACCGGCGCCGCCAGCTGCACCCCCAACATGAAGCTCTGGCTCAGGGTCTTCACCGCCATCTGGGTGAAGTCCGAGACGATCAGCGGCTTGGCCGGGGCGATGGCCTCATACGATCCGACCATGCCGCCGATGAACAGGTGATGGGTGTTGGTGGCGAACACCAGGGTCACGCCCAGCAGCATCAGAAAGGCCGACAGGGTCGTGCCCGGCTGGGCCTGCAGCGGGTTGGCGGTCTGGGAGAAGCCCAGCGTCGTCTGCAGGGAGACGATCTCGCCCGCCGTGGTCAGGGCGGTCATGAAGCTGCGCAGGATGGCGCCGATGGCCAGGCCGGTCAGCACCTCGCGCATCACCCAGCCGACCGTGGCCCCCAGCGTGGCGGGCAGGGCCGGCAGGCTGGCGCCCACGATGGGCCACAACGCCAGCGACAGCACCAGGGCCAGCGACAGACGGACCCTCGGCGGCACATAGGATTCGCCGAAGCCGGGCAGCATCATCAGGATCGCGCCGACGCGCGCGAAGATCAGCCCCCCGGCCCAGACCTGTTCCGCCGTGGCGTAAGGCTCCATGTCCCTGCCCTACAGCCCCGCTCTACATGCCCGCGATGCGCGCGGCGATCTCACGCATGAAGCCGCCCAGCAGGGCGCCCATCAACGGCAGGAACAGCAGCAACGACACGAAAATGGCGATGATCTTGGGCGCATAGACCAGGGTCTGCTCCTGAATCTGGGTCAGGGCCTGGAACAGGCCGATGGCCACGCCGACCACCAGGGCCACGATCAGGGCCGGCAGGCACAGCTGGATCGTCAGCCACAGGGCGTCGCGACCCACATCCAGAACTTCCGCGCCGCTCATCGCCGATCCCCGAGGCGCCCCGAACACACGCACGGGACAGTGGGCAGAAAATGCCGACACGATGGTTAACGCGACGTTAGGACGATGAAATGAGACCGATGTTCCGGTCGATGCCGCTTCATGCGATTGACAACAGCGGCGACTAGACGAACGGTTTCACCCTCCCCCCGATCAACGCCTGAAGGATGCTTCATGAAACCGTTCCTGCGCCTCGCCTCCGTCCTGACGATTGCGACCTCGGCCTTGCTGGTCGCCGCGTGCGACAACAAGGCGCCGGAACAGACTGAAACGGCGACGGCTCCGGCCGAGGGCGCCCCGGCCGCCGCCGGTCCCTTCGACGTGAACAGCGTGGCCCTGTCGAGCGTCAGCCTGGGCGACTTCCCCTATCTGCGCCTGCCCGAGGGCTACAAGCCGCAGAACAGCGAGGCGCACGACTTCGCCGACTTTCCCTTCTGGACCGGCACCCGGTTCGAAATGATCGAAGGCCGCGCTCATCAGACCCAGATCACCAACGACACCGGCAAGAGCTTCTCGCGGCTGGAGCTGCTGCGGAACATGGAGCACGCGCTGAAAGAGGCGGGCGCCGTTCGCATCTTTGACGGCCAGATTCCCAGCGACGCCGCCCACGCCCTGCCCGAGGCGGTGCAGATGGCGTCCCTGAACGGCATCGGCGACATCTATAACGGCCCGTCGCAGACCTGGGTGATCCGCCAGGCCGACCGCACGGTCTGGGTCCACCTGTATGTCGGCAGCGCGCAAGGCTCGATGGCGGTGGTCGAGGCCAAGGCCCTGGCGCCCACCGCCGGCCTGCTGCCGGCCAGCGAACTGGCGCGTAAGATCGCCGCCGACGGCCGCGTCGCGGTGCCGGTCGAGTTCGCTCTGGACAAGGCCGACATCCTGGACGCCTCGCGCCCCCAGATCGACGCCATGGCCCAGATGCTGAAGGACGAAGCTGGCCTGCGCCTGTCCGTCGAGGGCCACACCGACAACACCGGCGCGCCCGCTCGCAACCGTCCGCTGTCCGAAGAACGCGCCCGCGCCGTGGTCGCCGCCCTGACGCAGCAGGGGATCGACGCCAGGCGGCTGGAAGCCAAGGGCTTCGGCGCCGACAAGCCGGCAGCCGACAACGCCAGCGACGAGGGGCGCGCCCGCAATCGCCGCGTCGAACTGGTCCGTCTGCCCTGATCGGGGCAGAAGCGGTTTTAAACAGCGGCGCCGTTTCCAAAACCTGTGCAGGGGAGGTATGCAGCCTTTCATGAGCGACCAGACCCCCTCCTCCCCCGCCGTTTCCCAGGAAGAAGCCGAAGCCGCCGTCCGCACCCTGATCCGCTGGGCCGGCGACAATCCTGAGCGCGAAGGCCTGATCGAAACGCCCAAGCGCGTGGCCAAGTCCTATCGCGAGCTGTTCCAGGGATATGAGGTCGAACCGCGTGACTATCTGGAAAAGACCTTCGAGGAAGTCGGCGGCTACGACGAACTGGTCGTCCTGAAGGACATCCGCTTCGTCAGCTTCTGCGAGCATCACATGCTGCCGGTGGTGGGCAAGGCGCACGTCGCCTATCTGCCGACCGACCGGGTCGTGGGCATCTCCAAGCTGGCCCGCGTGGTGCGCGGCTTCGCCCGCCGCCTGCAGATCCAGGAGAAGATGACGTCCGAGATCGCCAACGCCATCCAGGACGTGCTGCGCCCCCACGGCGTCGGCGTGGTCATCGAGGCCGAGCACAGCTGCATGACCATGCGCGGCGTCGACGTCCCCGGCGCCAGCCTGATCACCAGCTGCCTGCTGGGCGTCGTCCGCGAAGACCCCCGCACGCGCGAGGAATTCATGCGGCTGGCGCGAGGCTAAAAGCCCCTTTCCCTCCTTTTCTGACTGTGAAGGAGGGCGCGGCCCCGTTCTTGCGTAACAGCATTCGAACAAGGGGGTCGTGATGCTGCAGGCTGTGTTTTCGTCCCGGAATGAACCGCCGCCGATCATGCGCGGCGGTTGGCTGGATGCGCTGCGCTTCATCGTGGCCGCCCTGATCATCCTGCATCACTTCCAGATGTCGGCGCCCATCCCCCTGGCCGAGGGGCTGCATCCCGTGTTCGAGCGGGGCGGCTTCCTGCTGACCAACTTCTTCCTGATCGACAGCGGATACGTGCTGATGCGGGTCTATGGCCGCGCCGTCGGGTCAGGCCGGATGTCGAAGAGCGACTTCTTCCTGAAGCGGGCCTTGAGGGTCTATCCGGCGCACCTGATCGTGCTGGGCCTGCTGGTGACGCTGGTGCTGGCGGCGACCGCCGCGGGCATGCCGCCCAGCCATCCCGAGTGGTTCGCCTGGGATCAGCTTCCCGCCCAGGCGGCCCTGGTGCAGTCGTTCGGCGTGCACGGCGGCCTGGGCTGGAACGCCCCGACCTGGTCGATCTCGGCGCTGCTGGGCTGCTACGTCGCCTTCCCCTTCGTGCTGCGGGGCCTCAGCCGGATCGGGCCGTGGACGGCGCTAATCCTGGTCGTCGTCGGCTATCTGGCCTCCAATGAGCTGAGCTGGGCGATCCTGAAATATCCCGTCTATCAGATGCCGCTGAACCTGGGCATCTGGCGCGCCCTGCCCCTGTTCATCCTGGGCATGGGGCTGGCCTGGTTCGCGCAAGGCGTGTGGATCAACGCCCGCGTCGCCGGTTGGGCCGGGGTGCTGGCCGCCGTCGGCCTGGCCGTCGCCCAGTATTTCGACAAGAACGCCCTGCTGTCGCTGGTCTTCATCTCCATCATCATCCTGGCGGCGGGCGCCGTGCCGACCAAGCGGCCGTCCAGGCTGGTCGAGGCGGCGGCCATGGTCTCCTTCTCCATGTTCATCTCGAACGAAGTGGTGCGCATCGCCTGGTTCGGCCTGGCCGAAGCCTTCGCCAACAAGCTGGCGCTGGGCGAGGTCTGGCGCTGGGGCCTTTGGGTTCTGGGCGTGCTGGCGGCCTTCGTCTTCGCCTTCGGCTTGCACTATCTGATCGACCAGCCGATCCAGAACCGCATCCGCGCCTGGCTGAAGGCGCGCGGCAAGGGCGCCGCCGTCAGCCAGCCGGTCGTCTCGCTGGAGGGCTAGGCCCCGCCCGCCCCGCCGACCAGATGCAGGATGTTGCCGTCCGGATCCTTGAACCAGGCCAGACGCAGCGGCCCGGCGACATGGACGTCGCCGTCATGCGCCATGCCGTCATAGCGTTCAAAGACGACGCCCTTGGTCTTCAGGTCGGCGACGATGTCATCCACCTCGACGCCCACGTCCCAGGTCACGGCGTTGGCCTGGTTCGTCCCGGCGAAGTCCGAGCGATAGACCGTCAGCCAGGTGTTCCCGGTGCGATAGCCCAGCACCCCGTCCATGCCGGTGTCCGCCAGGTTCAGACCCAGCACGTCGGAATAGAAGGCCCTGGCGCGCTCCAGATCCTTCACCGCCACGATGGCCGAGGAGTTCTTGTCCTTGAGCATGATGGTTCTCCCTTGTCAGGAGACAACCAACCGCAGGCGAGGACGATCCCTGTCGCGTGACCCCGCCCCGACATTACCGGCGTTTCATTTGACACAGCAGGCGTAGCGGTTCTCCTTTTCCGATCCATTGAGAACAGGAAAACCCATGCGCCGACTGGCTTTGACGATCACCCTGGGCCTGAGCCTGCTGGCGACGGGCGCAGCCGCTCAATCGAGCTCCTCCCCGATCCGGTTGGAGGACAGCGACGTCGCCCGCTTCTGGACAGCCTATGACGCCGTTCGCGCGGAGACGTCGCCGGAAGCCCAGAAGGCCGTGTTCCAAAGACTCTACATCGACGCCGGAACGCCGGGTCTGGCCGCCTTCATGGAGGCCAAGGGCTATACGACGGACACCTATCTTCAGGCGATCCGCGCCTATCCGGCCTATTGGGATTCGGTGCGGCCCCGCACGGCGCTGGCCGCCGGCGCCCTGACGCGGCTTGAGGGGCATCTGGAACGGTTCCGCGCCCTCTATCCCGAGTTGCGCCCGGCCGGGATCTATTTCGAGGTCGGCGCCTTGCGCTCCGCCGGGACGACGCAGGGCGACAAGGTTCTGCTGGGCGTCGAAATGGCCACCGGCGACGAAAGCGTCGACACCTCTGAAATGCCGGCCGGGCTTCAGCGCTTCTTCGCCTCCTACTTCGCCAGCAAGCCGCTGGAGAACCTGGACCTTCTGGCGGTGCACGAGGTGGTCCACACCCAGCAAGAAGGCGAGCGCCCCAGCCTGCTGGCCCAGGCCGTCTATGAGGGCGTGGCCGACTTCGTCGCCGAACAGGTGACGGGCCGGATGCCCGACCTGGCCTATGTGACCTATGGCCCGGCGCATGACGCGGCGATCAAGGCCGCCTTCCGCCAGGATATGGCGGGCGAGGACTTCAGCGGCTGGCTCTACAACAGCGCCGACAACCCCTTCGGCGTACGCGATCTCGGCTATTACGTCGGCTATGCGATCACGCGCGGCTATCATGATCGCGCGTCGGACAAGGCGGCGGCGCTGAAGACCATGCTCGAACTGGACTATTCGGACCAGGCGGCCGTCCAGGCCTTCGTCGACGCCTCAGGCTATTTCGCCGACTAGCCGCCGATCATCGCGAGCCCTCAGATCGGCATCCGCATGATTTCCTGATAGGCCGAAATCACCTGATCGCGGACGGCCATGACCGTCTCCAGCGAAGCCTCGGCCGAGGAGATGGCGGTGACGACGTCGATCAGATTGCCCTGCCCCTGGACCGACTGGGCCATCTGCGTCTCGGCGGCGCGGGTCTGCTGCGTCGTCTGGGTCATGACGTTCTGCAACAGGTCGGCGAAGCCCCCGGCCGCGTTCGGGCCGGTGCTTGCAGCCGCATTGGCCGAGGTGGCGACATTGACGCCGCCCCCGCCCTGAACGGAGGCGTAGGCGCGGGCGGCCATGATGGGGTTCATGCCCTAGACCCTCTTACTTCTTGATGATGTCGAGGGTGCGGGAGTCCATGTTCCGCGCCGTCTCGATGACGTTCAGGTTGGCCTCATAGGCGCGCTGCGCCTCACGCATGTCCATGGCCTCGACCAGGGTGTCGACGTTGGGCCGCTGGACATAGCCTTCCGCGTTCGCCGCCGGGTGCGAGGGGTCGTAGTCCATGCGGAAGTCGCTCTGGTCCGGCCGCACCTCGGCCAGGACCACGCCGGTCGCGCCGTCGACGTTGCGAGCCTGGAACACCGGGGTCTGGCGGCGATAGGGCTGGCCGCCCGCGACGTTGGCCGTGGATTCCGCGTTGGCGATGTTCTCGGCGATGATGCGCATCCGCGACTGCTGCGCCTTCAGCGCGGTCGAGGCGACGGCCATGGCGGTGTTGCGCGGGGTGACGGGACGACCGTTGATCGGATCAGGCATGGTTCAGTCCTCCTCAGGCCGCGGGCTTCTTGGCGGCCAGGCGGATCATCTGCATCGACTTCTGGTAGAAGCCGATGGCGGCGTCATAGGCCATGCGGCTCTCGGCCATCTTGAGCATCTGCTCCTCGACCACGACCGAGTTGCCGTCCAGCGTGGTCTCGGAATCCGGGGCGCGGGTCGCCTCGAACCGCGCCGCCTGGCCGGGCGGCGAGATGTGCCGGGCGTTGGTCGCCGTCATGCGCAAGGCCCCGCCCGTCCGCATCGCCTCGGCGAAGTCGGTCGGCGTCTTCAGGTCGCGGGCGACATAGCCGGGCGTGTCGGAGTTGGCGACGTTCTGGGCGATCACGCGCTGGCGGTCGTCCAGCCAGCCCAGGCGGCCCTTGATCTGATTCAGCAGCGGCAGGTCGGTGACGGACACGCGAATCCCTCGGACGGTGATCGGCAGAATTTGCCGCCTGCATGGTTAATATCTCGTATCCCTAAACGCGCCGTTAACCACGTCCGTTGAAACATGCCCCCGAAGCGCCGCGTCCGCGCGCCGCCGCCGTATGCGTCTGGGGCTGCATCCGCATGAACTTCCTCGATCTGTTCCGGGCGATCTTCGGCCTGGCCATCACCCTGGGCATCATCGGCCTGGCCGCCTGGGCGGCGCGGCGCTATGCGCCCGAGATTCTGGCCCGCTTCCAGGGGCCGCAGGGCCAGGTGCGGCGCATGAAGGTGGTCGAGACCCTGGTGCTGGACCCCTCGCGCCGCCTGGTGCTGATCCGCGTCGACGACGAAGAACGGCTGATCCTGCTGGGCGAAGGCCGCGAACTGATCGAGCCCCGCCAGCCGGGAGGCGTGAAATGATCGGCCGCCGCAACGCCTCTCCCTCCCCTTCATGGGGAGGGTGGCTGAGCCCGAAGGGGCGAGGCCGGGTGGGGGCGACCGCAAAGACGAGCGCCGCGCGTTGCGTAAAGCCCTCCCCACCCGGTCGCTGCGCGACCACCCTCCCCATGAAGGCGAGGGAGAAACAGAGCCTGTTCGGCATGCCGAGCCGCGACGAGCTGAAGCGCGCGGCCCTGCTGTCGCTGATCACCACCGCCCTGTGCCTGATCTGGCCGCTGGGCGCCCTGGCGCAAGAGGCGGCGCAGGGCGGCTCTGCCATCAACATCGACCTGGGCAGCGGCGCCGGCCTGACGCAGCGCGTGGTGCAGTTGGTCGGGCTGATGACGGTGCTATCGCTGGCGCCGTCCATCGTCATCATGACCACCAGCTTCGTACGAATCGTCGTGGTGCTGTCCCTGCTGCGCACCGCGCTGGGGATGCAGCAGTCGCCGCCGAACGCCGTCCTGGTGTCCCTGGCCCTGTTTCTGAGCGCCATCGTCATGGGTCCGACGTGGCAGGACGCCTATGATTCGGGCATCCGACCGCTGATGGATCAGCAGATGGAGCTGCCTCAGGCCTTCGATGCGGCGTCCGAACCGGTAAAAACCTTCATGCTGGCCCAGGTGAAGCCGGACGACCTGGCGTTGTTCACTCGCCTGTCGCGTGTGGAGGCCCCGGCGGACGTGCAGGATCTGCCCCTGCGGGTGGTCACGCCGGCCTTCATGATCAGTGAGTTGAAGACCGCCTTCACTATCGGATTTCTTCTTTTCGTTCCGTTCCTTGTGATCGATCTGGTGGTCGCCAGCGTGCTCATGTCCATGGGTATGATGATGCTGCCGCCGGTGGTGGTCAGCCTGCCGTTCAAGCTGATATTCTTCGTGCTGGTGGACGGGTGGCGACTGGTCGCCGGAAGCCTGGTCGAGAGCTTCCAGAGAGCCTCCGGAACCGGATAAATCCCCAGCCTGCAAGGCCTGCGCGCTGATGCGGGCTTGCCAAGCTCCCCAAAACCGTCGTTGATCCCCCGGTCCTCGTCCGGCGCTTCTTTCCGGGCGACCACCATCGGGAAAATACCCTCATGACCACTCAAGCTGAACTGATCGCCGCCGTCGCCAAAGACGCGGGCGTGTCGCAAGCTGACGCCGGCAAGGTGCTGACCGCCATTGTCGAGAACATCCACAAGGCCCTGAAGGGCGGCGACGACGTTCGCATCTCGAACCTGGGCGTGTTCGACACGGCCGAGCGCGCCGAGCGCGAAGGCCGCAACCCGGCCACGGGCGCGACGATCAAGATCCCGGCCTCGAAGGCCGTGCGCTTCCGCGTGTCGAAGCCTCTGAAGGACGCCGTCAACGGCTAAGCCTTTCAGGCGCGTTCGATCCCCCTCGCGGGGATAGACGCAAAAGACCCCTCTCCCGTCGGGAGGGGGGTTTTTTATTAGGCGCAGACATTCCCTCTCCGCTCATCCCGGCGGACGCCGGGATCCAGTAAGAGCGCCGAACTGGTGATTTCCTCTCTTTTTGCGAAGAGGCTTGAAGCCAAAGCACTGGATCCCGGCGTCCGCCGGGATGAGCGGGATTTGGGGCAGTTCGATAACCGCAAAGGTGGAGCGACTACTGTCCCGCCCCGCTCTTGGCCCGGAACTCGGCCTTGGTCTGGGCGATCCAGCCGGCGTAGGCGTCGGCTCCGGCGCTGAGGGCGGCGAAGTCCTGCGGGCGGCCCGAGCCGTCGGCCCCGTCCAGCCCCGCCAGCGCCACCCGGATCGCGCCGGGCGAACGCGCGCCCTCGGCGAAGCGGCCGTAGTTCTTCGACAGTCGGTTCAACGCCCCAGCGTCGCGCGCCAGGGAATAGCCCGCGCCTGCACGGATCAGGCGCGTCTCCTCGACCTCGCTGAGCGGCACGGCCGTCTCCTTCCAGCGGTCGCCGAGGCGTTGTTCGTAGAGGGCGGCCGCCGCCCCCCACTGCTGCTGCTTCCACAGGATGTCGGCGCGCACGTCGCGCGCGGCGGGCGAGGCGTCCTTGCCCAGCACCTCCAGCGCATGGTCGTAGCGCCCCAGCTCCATCAGGGCGCGGGCCTCCAGCGCGCGGCGCTCAAGGTTCATCGCCGTCGGCAGCAGGGTCGTGCGCGACGACCACAGGGCCTTCAGCGCCTCTTCCGGCTGGCGGTTCATCAGATAGACGGCGGCCAGATTGGTCGACACCTGCGCCTTGGCCACCCCGTCCAGTCGGTTCTCCGCCTGGTATTTCAGCAGTTCCGCCGCCTGATCCAGCAGGTCGACGTCGATCAGGCGCCGCGCCAGACGCCGCACCATCTCGTCGCCGTCGGCGCCGACGGGCGTCAGCTCGCGGAAGTCGAAGAACAGGGCCAGGGCCTGCACCGGCTGCAATCCGTCGGCCGCCCCTTCCAGGAACAGGGCGCGGAAGGCGTTGTCCAGATCGGCCTGAAGCCGGTCGCCGCCCGGCAGGGTGACGATCTTCGGCCCCGCCGTCTTCAGCGTGGTCAGCGCCTCGCGATAGCGGCCCTGCGACAGGTACAGCTCGCCCAGGGTGCGGATCACCGCCAGCTCGGTCGCATCCCCGCGCCAGCGCCATTTCAGCGCCTCCAGCTGGGCGGCGGCCGCGTCGGCCTTCAGCGTCCCCTTGGCCATCTCCAGCTTGATGACGCCCAGACGCGCGGGCGTGGCGATGCCGTCCAGCGGCGCACGCGCCACCGCCTTGTAGATCGCCAGGGCGCGATCGGGGTTCTGATCCAGTTCGAACAGCCGCGCCTGCACCAGGCGGGCGGTCAGCTGGTCCGGGGCCGAGACGTTCGGCTGGCTGAAGACATAGGCCAGCAGTTCGCGCGCGGCGTCGGCGTCGCCGGTCTCGACCGCCGCCATGGCGTGGGCGGCGCCGAAGCGGGCGCGCCATTCGGGGGCGAAGCCGTCGACCACGCCTGCGCCGGCCGCGAACAGTCGCCGGGCGTTGGCCCAGTCGCCCTGCTGGGCGGCGATATAGCCCTGCCACACCTTGGTCGAGGGATCCCCGGCCAGGGCGCCGGACGAGAAGTCGGCCTCGGCCTCGGCGAAACGGCCGATGGAGGCGCGGGCGGCGCCGCGCAAGCCGCGCACCTCGGCCACCCCCTGCATGGCGGGCGTCTGCTTGATCAGGGCGTTCAGCACCCCGACCGCCTCGAACCCCAGACCGTGCCCGACCAGGAAGCGGGCGTAGGCCAGCCGCGCCTCGATGGGCGCGCGCGGCTCTTCGACGGCGCGGCCGCTCTCACGCTCGGCGGCGTCCTGAAGGGCGCGGTGACGGGCGGTGAAGCCGCCCTCGCCCGCATCGGCGGACCAGTCGGCTAGGATCAGGGCCGGCCGTGACGCCGCGCGCGGGGCGTCCCCTCCCTCTTCGGCCGCCTCCAACCCCGCCGTGGGCGAGGACAGGGTCAGGCCGCGCGGGCGCGTGACGGTCACCAGGTCGCCGTCGGCCGTGACGCTCAGATCGTCGGTCGGCGTCTCGATCGCCAGGCCGTGGGCGGTGGGCAGGAAGCCCGCGTCCACCGTGCGGCGTGCGGTCTTCAGTCCCTTGCCGGGGGCCAGGGCGGTGACGGCGGCGAAGCGATCGCCGATCATCGGATCGGTCAGCCAGACGGTGCGGGTCGCCCCGGCCATGCGCGCGGTCAACGACGCCTTGACCGCGTCGTCACGCTCGATGTCCACGCCGCTGGGCGAGGGCGCGGTTCCGCCGATGGTCACGACCCAGGTCGAGCCTTCGGCGCGGGCGGCCACGGCCTGGCCCGGCTCGACCGGAATGCGCACGGCGGTGAAGTCGGGTCCGGCGGCCCAGCGGGCGCCGTTCAGCCCCTCGCCCTTCATCTCCATGCGGGCGGCGTGGTCGAAGACGGCCCAGACCGCCTCGCCGCGTCGGAAGACGGCGGCGCCGACCGGGCCGTTCCAGGCGAAACGCATCACCGTCTGCTGGCCCTTGACCTCGGCCGCCACCGGCACCGCCCCGCCGATCGGCACGGGCGAGGGTCGCGAGCCGTCCGCCCGCGCGCCCGGCGCATACAGGTTCAGCCAGACGGCGCCGTCGGCGGTCCCGCTGGTCGCGCCCGCGCCTTCGGCCAGGGTCAGGATCAGTTCGGTCGCCCCCTGGGCGGCGCGGGTCTCGATCTTCTCCAGCCCCTTGGGCGGATCGACGCGCAGGCGGCTGACGTCGGGGGCGGCGGTCGTGCCGATGCGGACGACGACGGTGCGGCCGTCCTGGCGCACCCGCGCGCGCGATCCCACGACCCCGGCGAACTCGATCTTGGTGAAGCCGGCGTTGGCGCCGATGCGGATCTCGACCGGCGCGCCCGCCTGAGACTGCCCTTGGGCCAGCGACGGCGCCGGCGCCAGGGGCGCGAAGACGACGACGCCCGCCGCGGCGGCCGCCACGGTCGTCTGCAGAACGCGCTTCTTGGCGGTGGCCCCGGACATATCGCGCGCATGCTCGCGCGAAGGGCTTTAATCGCGGTTAACGGGGCTTAAATCGCGGAAAACAAAGCTCTGCCCGCCAACCTTCCCACGTGGATAGGACAAAACACCCGCTTGCGTCCGGGCGCCCGAAGGCCGAAACCATCAGCCATCGTTCTTTTCAGGAACAGCCTCGTGTCCGACCCTGCCTATCCCCCGTTGAGCCCGCTCAAGACCGGCCTGCGCGCCCGCTGCCCCCGCTGCGGCGAGGGCCCGGTGTTCAAGGGCTATCTCAGCCTGCGCGAGTCCTGCCCGAAGTGCGGCCTGGATTACAGCTTCGCCGATCCGGCGGACGGCCCGGCCTTCTTTGTCATGTGCGCGGTCGGCGTTGTCGGCATGATCGCCTTCATGATCTTCGAGTTCACCGTGCACCCGCCGATCTGGGTCCACTTCGTCGTGACCTTCCCGATCCTGGCGGCCATGTGCCTGTGGGTGCTGCGGCCCTTCAAGGGCTGGATGGTGGCCGAGCAGTATTTCCACAAGGCCGAGGAAGCCGTCTTCGTCAGCGTCGGCAAGCACGGCGAAGGCTACGGCTGGCGCGGTCAGGCCGAACGCGCCGCCAAGGCCGCCGCCCGCGACAAGGACTGACGTTCTCGTCGCTCTTGCTTCCCCTTCATCCTTCTCCCCCTCCGGGAGAGGGAGGGATCGCCAGCCTGCTGTCTCCCTGAAATAAAGACGTCTATCGCACCACCCGGAGGGTCACGCCCACCGTGCGCGGCGCCCCCAGGAAGGCGCCCAGCGTCCCCGTCTGGAACGGCGCGCCGAAGGCCACCTGGCGATAGTCCTGATCGAACAGGTTGCGGCCCCACAGCTCGACGCTCCAGGCGTCGTCGCGAGCTAGCGCGACGCGGCCGTCGACCAGCCAGAAGCCCGGCTGGCTCTTGGCCGGGTCTAGGTCCGAGCCGGTGTTGTATTCCGACGAATATTTGGCCGCCAGGGTGACGCGGCCCGTCAGCCCCGCCGCCACCGGCCGCTCATAGGTTCCGGCCAGAGATCCGCTCCACAGGGGCGCGAAATTCATCCGCTTGCCCGCCAGCAGCGGCAGGCCCGGCACGGCGTCGTCGCCGTATTCCGTCTGGGCGTAGGTCAGGCCGCCCTGCAGCGACAGCCCCTCGAACGGCAGGAACATGAAGTCCGCCTCGACGCCCTTGGCCCGCACCTCGGGGATTGAGCGGACCAGGAAGGTCGTGCCCAGGAAGGTGTTCAGCTGGAAGTCGTCATAGGTCTGGCGGAAGGCGGCGGCCGAGACCAGCAGGCGCCGGTCCAGCATCACGCTCTTGATCCCCGCCTCGAAGGCGTCGGCGCTCTCGGCCGGGAAGGCGCGCGAGGCGTCGGGGACCAGATTGGTCTGCCCGCGATCCAGGTTGAAGCCGCCGTTCTTGCGCCCTCGCGACCAGGAGGCGTAGAGGCGCACGCCCTCGGTCGCCTTGAACTCGGCGCGGGCCATGCCGGTCCAGGCCTCGTCCTTGACGGTCTCGGACTGGCTCAGGCCGTTGAAGGCCGGGTTCGACCACGGCAGGCACAGGATAGCGTTGCTGACGCCGTTGGCCAGCGCCGCCGCGCAGGCCCGGCCGCCGTCGGTGTTGTGATAGGCGGCCGTCATCTCCTTGGTCTCATGGGTACGGCGCAGGCCCCCGGTCAGGGTCAGGCGGCCGGTCACGGCGTAGGAGACCTGGCCGAACAGGGCGGCGCTGCGAGCCGTCTGCCAATAGCGGTCCAGCTGGCCCTCGCCCTCGACGAAGCTTTGGCCGACGGGAAGCCCCGTGACGCTCGACACGAAGGCCGGGTCGCCCAGCGGGTTCGACGCCGAGCGCGACAGCAGGCGGCTGACATAGCCTTCGTAATCGGCGCCGTAGAACAGGCTGTCGCGACGGGTCAGCTTCTCATCGGCGAAGAAGGCGCCCGCCGACCAGTCCAGCTTTCCGCGCTGACCCGACAGACGGAACTCCTGCGTCAGGGTGCGGAAGCGGTTCGACCAGTTGCCGTCGTCCGGGCGATAGGCCAGATCGGCCGAGGTGAAGTCCCAGTCCTGGCTGATGACGCCGCGCCAGTCGCGCACCGCCGAAGTGCTCTCCAGCCTCGCCCAGCCCAGATCGGCGCTCAGGTGCAGGGCCAGGCCCTTGTCGCGGATGCGGGTGTTGGTGTCGCGGTTGGAATAGGCCACGCGATCCCACGGCTTCGGTGTCGCCGCCACGCCGCCGTCGGGCGCGAAGGTCGCCAGCAGAGGCGCCGTCGCGCCGGTCACCAGTTGCACGCCGACGCAGCAGCGTTCGTCCCGCTCGGTCCAGTCGGCGGTCAGGCGGGCGGTCAGGTTCGGCGTGGCGCGCCACAGCAACTGACCGCGCACGGTGTCGTAATTCTCGGTCTGATCGTCGGTCGAGGTGCGCGGCCCCTCCCCGGTATTCACGTCATAGAGGCCGTCGCGGCGACGCGCGGCGACATACAACCGCCCGGCCAGAACCTCGTCCACGATCGGGCCGGTCAGGGAGACCGAACCGCCGTGCGTTCCATAGTCGCCGAAGGTCGCCTCGCCCGCCATGCCCGCGTCGAACGAGGGGGCGGCGGTGACGACGTTGATGACGCCGGCCGAGGTGTTCTTGCCGAACAGGGTCGCCTGCGGGCCCTTCAGCACCTCGATGCGCTCGACCTCGCCCAGATCGCCCAGGGCCGCGCCGTTGCGCGGGCGATAGACGCCGTCGATCATGACGCCGACCGAGCTTTCCACACCCGGATTGTCGCCCACAGTGCCGACGCCGCGGATACGCGCGGTGGTGAAGGTCTGGTTCGAGGTCGAGGCCACGATCAGCCCCGGCGCCAGGATCTGCAGATCCTTGATGTCGCGCACGCCGATATCGTCCAGCAGGGGCTGTGCGGCCACCGTCAGCGACAGGGGCGTCGCCGCCAGCGGCGCCTCGCGCCGTTCAGCCGTCACCACGATCTCGGACACCTGGGTCGGTCCTTCGTCAATGGCCGCCTCGGCCATGACGGGCGCGGCGAAAGCGAGCACGGACAAGGAGGCGGACGCGAGAGACGCGGCGCGAACAGCAGAAATCATGGGAGGAAAAACCGCTTGGCGGAGCGACGGCGCAAGGCTTCGTCGCGGACTGTCAGCGGATGTAACAGCCCCGTCGGCGGGGCGGAACCCCGACCGACGATCATCAAACGATGACTTTCAGGCCCGCCCGGCCAGCGGTCCCGAAGCGCGCGGCGCGAAGCTATGCTCCACCCGGCTGCGATGCGGGGCCACGTCGTTGCGCACGCCGCCGCCGATGCGACACAGTTGCTCCAACCCGCGCCCGCCGCCGCTTTGATGCGATGTGATCAAATCCAGAAGGCGCTCGGCCTCAGCCAAGGTCTCCGGTCGCTGTTCCAGCAACCAGACCTCAAGCGCCCCCAGTTCGGCTGTCAGCCCCCCCTCGCGGACCGAGACCTCCAGCCGATTGTCATTCCATTGACGGAGCAGCGCGCGCGCGGCCTCCATCGTCCATTGTTGAGCCATCTCGCCCCCCCAGGGCGAAGCGCCGGTCGGCCTCGACCTCCCAGACGCCAAAGAAGAATGTGAGCACGATCAGGAACCACAGGCCCCAAATCAGCGTGAAAAGCGCCCATGCCAGAGGCTCCGACGACAGGAGCGGAGCGCAGTAGGCCAGGACGCCGACAAGCTGGAACGCGGACGCCAGGACGATCCACCAGCGACCCGCGCGCTCGGCAATCAGCCACAGCGCCACGAAAGCCAGGCCATCGACGATCATCAGGCCGAGATAGAGCCCGTTCCACGTCAAATCCTCGACGACATAGGAAGCGGCCAAGGTCATCAGCATGACGGCGGCAGCCGCGCGATCGCCAGGACCGCCACGCCACAACAAAAGGCCCAGCCCCACGAAACCGAGGAACAGCAAAGCCAATTGAACCAAGTCCATCAAAGCCTCCGGCTGACCAGCCTATCCAAGCGCCAAGCCGTTATTTCCCGTCAGTCATGCGCTTCTCCACCAGCAAAGAGCGTCAGCGCAGAGCGTGGATCATCTCCAGGACGGGACGCATCAGAGTGGCCGCAACCACGGCGATCAGGATCCAGGCGAAAGCCCAGCCCACGATCAGCCACAAGACGGAGCCGCCGATCTTGCGCGGCCGGCGCCAGGTTCTGAGGCTCGCATACGACCGATAGAAAGGTGTCGGCCACGGCGTTCTCCCGCCCTCGACATCTTCCGAAGACCCTGCGAGGACGCCCCCTTCTGCCGATACGACGGGGGACGGCGACAGGGGGAATGATCCCCCTGAGTAGGAATTACTCAACACGCGCGCGGCCTGGAGACGGTCGGAAACGCCCAGCTTTTCATAGGCGCGATGCAGATGGTTCTGAACGGTGCGTGGCGACAGACCGAGTTGCTGCGCGATCTCCTTGTCGCCAAGGCGATGCGACACGAGCAGGAGGATTTCCCGTTCGCGCGGCGTCAGCTTGTCGATCTTCGCGTTCATGGGCACAGAATCCGACTATCCGTTCAGAACGGCGTCCGTCCAGTCTAGCCGCTCTCTTCTCTCGATAGAGAGTCACAACCAAGGCGAGCAAGGCAAATGATGGCGCCATTCTGCGCTCCCCGCGCCACACTCCTTCCGAAAACAGACCATGGGACGAAAACATGATGCTGGCGCTACTGATGGGCGGGCTGGGGCTGATCGTCGGCAGCTTCCTGAGCCTGGTCAGCCTGCGCCTGCCGCGCGGCGAGGACATCGTGGTCAGCCGCTCGCGGTGCGGCGGTTGCGGGCGCCCGCTCAAGCCTTGGCGGATGATCCCGGTGGTCAGTTGGGCGTTGTCGCGCGGCAAGTGCAGCGACTGCGGCGCCGTCATTCCCCTGCGCTATCCCCTGATCGAGCTGGCGTCCGGCGCCGTCGGCGTCTGGGCGGCCCTGTGCTTTCCCGATCCGGCCTGGGCCCTGGCCGGGGCCGTTCTGGGCTGGCAGCTTCTGCTGATCGCCGTGATCGACGCCGAGCATTTCTGGCTGCCTGACGCCCTGACCCTGCCGCTGTTCCTCAGCGGCCTGTTCGCCGCTGTGGCCCTGGACCCGGCGAACATCCAGAGCGGACTGAAGTGGTCGCTGATCGGGCCGCTGAAGACGCCCCTGATCGGGGCGGCCGCCGGTTTCGGCGGGTTGTGGCTGCTGGCCTTCCTCTACAAGCGCCTGCGCGGACGCGACGGTCTGGGCGGGGGCGACCCGTTCCTGCTGGGCGCGATCGGCGCCTGGGTCGGGTGGATGGGCCTGCCCAGCGTGCTGCTGTGGGCGTCGCTGACCGGCCTCAGCCTGGTGGCGGCCAAGCTCGTGCTGCGCCGTCCCGTGGCCTCCACCGACCGCCTGCCGTTCGGCGTCTTCCTGGCCGTCGGGGCCTGGCTGACCTGGCTCTACGGTCCCTTGGGCCTGGCCTTCGGCGCCTAGAGCGACAGCAGGTCCGACCAGCGCCAGCGCCCGCCGCCCAGCGCCACGCGCGGCGCGCCTGGCTGGTCGCTGAGCGTCAGCAGCACATAGCCGTTGACCGTCTCGGCCTTGCAGGCGCGCGACGAGAAGCCGACCGTCACGGCGATGGCCTGACGCACCCCGGCCAGGCCCTTGCCCTCTTCGCCGGGGCTTTGCAGCCAGTCGCCGTTCCACATCAGGATGGCGCGGCCCGAAGCGCCTGAAGTGCGATAGGCCTGGCCGATGGCGGCGTTGATGCGCGCGTCGTTGCGCAGGGCGTCCTGGATGCGCTTGACCATGTCGCAGCCCTGGCCCGAGCCGCCGCCCACGCCCGAACCGGACCCGCCGCCGCTGCCGCCGCCGACGCCCGCCCCTGCGCCGCCGCCCCCGCCTGAGCCCTGTCCTGCGGTCAGGGCGCCGCTCAGGGCCCCCTCGCCCAGAAGGACGAAGGAGACGCTGGGCTCCGGCGCGGAGATGGGCAGAGGCTCGACCGTCGCCGGGCGCAGCGTCGGACGGCTGGGCCGCGGGGTCGGCGGCGTCGGCGCGGTGCGCCGCGCCTTCTCGGGCGTTTGGGCGGGAACGGGCGCAGGCGCGGCGGGCGCCGGTTCCGGCTTGGGCGCCGGCGCAGGCTCCGAGCCGCCTGCAGGCGCGTCGCCCGGCGCAGGTTCCGAAGGCGGCGGCGGTGGGGGCGGCGGTTCGACCAGCATCACCTCGATCACCGGCGGAACCGGAGCCTCCGGCGGTCGTTCAACCGGCGCAGCAATGATCAGCGCCAGGATCAAACCGTGCGCGATCAAGCTGCCCAGGATCGGGCCGGCCTTGTTCCGATGGCGACGAGGCCCCGGCTTCACCCCGAAACTCCCCAAGCCTTGCCGTCATGGGACTTGTAGTTTTGGTCGCCCCCAAACACCAAAGCTATCAATAGATTCTCCTCGCCCTTTGATATTCGACAATGACCATCCCAGCACGTCAGGAAAATGGCGCCAACAAGCCAGACCATAAATCGACCCAAAACAGCAAAACGTAGATTGTTGAAATTTTTTTACAGTCAAGCTGAACCTTTTCACTTCTTCGCGCGTCTTTGCTCCGCCGTTTTGCAACCGACACCGGTGCGGCGCGTAACATCCCCCGGAGTTGGGCCGGGCACGAAGGAGACTGAATTTGATCAAATTGGCATCTAGGACCGCTGTCATCGGCGCCGTCGCCGTTCTCGGCATCGCCGTCAGCGGCTGCGCCAGCCACCGGTTCGTCCGCGACAACGTGCAGGTCGTGAATGAGCGCGTCGACGGCGTCGACGCGCACGTCACTCAGGTTGAAGGCACAGCGGGCGAAGCCCTGGCCCGCGCCAACGCCGCGCACAAACTGGCCCAGGGCAAGTTCCTGTACGAAGTCGTGCTGTCGGACGACTCGGTGAAGTTTCCGGTCAACCACACCGAGTTGTCGCCGGAAGCCGAGCAGCGTCTGGCCGAACTGGTTCAGCGACTGCGCGCCGAGAACGCCAACGTCTATCTGGAAATCCAGGGCCACACCGACTCGACCGGCAATGACCAGATCAACGAGCGTCTGGGCCAGGAACGCGCCGAAGCGGTGCGTCGCTTCCTGAGCGATCAGGGCATCGCCCTGAATCGCATGGCGACCATCTCCTACGGCGCCGCCAAGCCGGTCGCGCCGAACAACACCCGTGAGGGCCGCGCGCAAAACCGCCGCGTCGCCATCATGGTTCTGGCCTAACGGCTGAAGGCTTTCGCTCCGGCCTCCTGCCCCGGCCGGAACGAGAAACGGCGGCGTCCCGCAAGGGGCGCCGCCGTCGTCTTTTCAGCCTATCAGGGGCCAGATCAGGCCGGATCAGCGCCGACGAAAGTCATGAAGCGCGCCGGCGCGCCCTCGCCGAAGGTCATGACGTCATAGCGTTCGGGCGCATAGCCGGGCGCCTCCATGCCGGGCGAGCCGGTCGGCATGCCGCCCACGCCGATGCCGCGCGCCTGACCGGGCTTTTTCAGGAAGGCCTTCACGCCCGCCGCCGGGACGTGGCCCTCGATCACCTTGCCGTCGATCACGGCCGTATGGCAGCCCCACAGCGACTGCGGCACGTCCAGACGCTGCTTGACCGGCGCCAGGTCGTCGGTCGCGACCACATTCACCTCAATGCCCGAGCGCCGGATGTGATCGACCCAACCGCCGCAGCAGCCGCAGGAATCGCTCTTGTAGACAGTCATCTCGGCCGCCTCGGCGGGCCGGGCGAAGCCCTCGGCCAGGAACACGCCGCCGCCGACAGCCAGCGCCCCGATAGCGATCGCCGCCATCTTAACAGGCATCTTCATCTTCAGTTCTCCTGAACGGGATAGCCGGCCGCCGCCAGGGCGTCGGCCAGGGATTGAGGGGACGCCGTCGTCTCGACCTCGACCCGGCGCGCCGGAATGTCGGCCGTGATCCCGGCCGCCGGATCGACGGACAGGACGGCCTTCTCGACCGAAGCGACGCAACCGCCGCAGCGGATTTTCGGGATGTTGAGCGAGATCATGACGATGCTCCTTTTCTTGATACGCGACGGTTCATTGAACCCCTTGCCGTCATGGGAAGGTCAAGCGGGCGCATCGTTCGCGCCCTGCGACGGATCGCCCGCCAGGTCGGACAGGATCGGGCAGTCCGGCCGCTCGTCCCCGGCGCAGCAGTTGGCCAGATGACGCAGGGTATCGGCCATTTCGCGCATCTCGAGGATGCGCGCGTCCAGATCGACCAGGTGCTTCTGTGCCATCGCCTTGACCTCGCGGCTGGGCCGCGAGTCGTCGCGCCACAGCGACAGCAGGCGGCTGATCTCCTCGATCGAGAAACCCAGCCCCCGCGCCCGGCGGATGAAGCGCAGGTCGTTCAGGTCGCGGTCGCTGAAATCGCGATAGTTGCCGTCGGTCCGATCCGCCGGTCGGATCAGCCCTTGCGCCTCATAGTAGCGGATCATCTTGGCCGTGACCCCGGTCGCCTGTGCAGCCTTGCCGATGTTCATCACGCGGCTCCCTTCACGCTGTTGGAACCGATATGGGGT
Source organism: Brevundimonas sp. Soil_N_31 (assembly GCF_057655995.1). Lineage (NCBI taxonomy): Bacteria > Pseudomonadati > Pseudomonadota > Alphaproteobacteria > Caulobacterales > Caulobacteraceae > Brevundimonas > Brevundimonas sp. Soil_N_31. Next base: position 207,965 of record NZ_JBDGLE010000003.1, on the reverse strand, counting down.
TTGAAAGCCCGCAGGCGCAGGGCGTTCAGCACCACGCTGACGCTGGACAGGGCCATCGCCCCCGCCGCCAGCATGGGCGACAGCATCAGACCGAAGACAGGATACAGCACCCCCGCCGCCACCGGGATCAGCAGGACGTTGTAGCCGAAGGCCCAGGCCAGGTTCTGGCGGATGTTGTTCATCGTCGCCCGCGACAGGCCGATGGCGCTGACCGCGCCGCGCAGGTCGCCGCCCGTCAGGACCACGTCCGCGCTCTCGATCGCCACGTCCGAGCCGCCGCCGACCGCCAGACCCACGTCCGCCGCCGCCAGGGCCGGGGCGTCGTTCACCCCGTCGCCGACGAAGGCGACCCTGCGCCCGCCCGCCTTCAGCGCCTCGATCACCGCCACCTTGCCGTCCGGCATGACCTCGGCGTGGACTTCATCGATGCCCAGACGACGCGCGACGGCGGCGGCGGTGCGGCGGTTGTCGCCGCTGATGACCGCCACCTTCAGCCCCAGCTCGTGCAGGGCGGCGATGGCCTCGGCCGTCGTCGCCTTGACCGGGTCGGCCACGGCGATGATGGCGGCCAGTCGACCGTCCACGGCGGCGTAGAGCGGCGTCTTGCCCTCGTCGCCCAGACGGGCCGCCGCCTCGGCGAACACGGCCACGTCGCAGCCCAGCTCGGCCATGTAGCGGTCGGCGCCGACGGCGACGCGCGCCCCGTCGACCAGGCCCGTCACCCCCTTGCCGGGGATGGAGGCGAAGTCCTGCGGTTCGACCACCGTCACGCCGCGCGCCTCGGCGGCGGCGACCAGGGCGCGGGCCACCGGATGTTCGGAGCGGATCTCCAGCGCCGCCACCTGGGCCAGCACCGTCGTCTCGTCAAAGCCCTCGGCCGTGACCAGATCGGTCAGGGTCGGCTTGCCCTCGGTCAGGGTGCCGGTCTTGTCGAAGGCGACCACGTCAACGCCCTGCAGGGCCTGAAGCGCCTCGCCCTTGCGGAACAGCACGCCCAGCTCCGCCGCGCGACCCACGCCCACCATGATGGAGGTCGGCGTCGCCAGACCCATGGCGCACGGACAGGCGATGATCAGCACGGCCACGGTCGCGACCAGGGCCATGCCCAGCGCCGGGTCCGGCCCGAACAGGAACCACACGGCGAAGGTCAGGGCCGCGATGCCCATGACCACCGGCACGAACCAGCCCGTCACCTTGTCCACCAGCGCCTGGATCGGCAGCTTGGCCCCTTGCGCCGCCTCGACCATCTTGACGATCTGGGCCAGCACGGTCTGCGAGCCGACCTGACGCGCCTCGAAGTGGAAGGCGCCCGTGGTGTTCAGCGTGCCGCCCGTGACCTCAGCCCCGGCGGTCTTCTCGACCGGGATCGGCTCGCCCGTCAGCATGGATTCATCGACGAAGGAGGCGCCGTTCGTGACCACGCCGTCGACCGGAACCCGCTCGCCGGGGCGCACCACGACCACGTCGCCGACCTTGACCGCATCGACGGCCACGTCCTGCTCGACGCCGTCACGCACCACGCGCGCGGTCTTGGCCTGAAGCGACATCAGACGACGGATCGCCTGGCCCGTTCGGCCCTTGGCCCGCGCCTCGATCCAGCGCCCGACCAGGATCAGGGTGACGATCACCGCCGCCGCCTCGAAATAGATGTTGGCCGTACCCGCGGGCAGCCACTGCGGCGCAAACGTCGCCACCGTCGAGAAGGCCCAGGCCGCCGTCGCGCCCAACACGACGAGGGAGTTCATGTCCGGCGCCCAGCGCAGCAGGGCGGGCACGCCCTTGCGATAAAAGATGATCCCCGGAACGAACAGGACGAAGGTCGCCAGCACGAAGCTGATGACCTTCCAGTTGAAGGCGCCGATGGTCTCACTGACCCAGTGGTGCATCCCCGGCACGAAGTGCGAGCCCATCTCCAGCACGAACAGCGGCAGGGTCGCCGCGCCCGCGATCAGCACCGCGCGGCCCAGCTTCCTGATCTCGGCGTCACGGGCGGCCTGTTCGCGGTCGCTGGCGTCCGGCCCGGCGTCCTCGGGCGCCTCCAGCACATAGCCGGCCTGTTCGACGGCGGCGGCCAGATCCTGGAACGTCGTCGCCCCCGACAGGAAGCGCACCGTCGCCCGCTCGGTCGCCAGATTGACGCTGGCCGACAGCACGCCCGGCACGGCGGCCAGCGCCTTTTCCACGCGGCCGACACAGGAGGCGCAGGTCATCTCCCGCACGGGATAGACGACCTCTTCCTCCATCGGTTCATAGCCGGCGCTCTTGATAGCGGCCGCGACGGCGGCGGCGGAACCCTCGCTCGACAAGGCGACGTGAGCGCGCTCGGCGGCCAGATTGACCTGGGCCTCCGTCACGCCCGGCACGGCGCGGATGGCCTTTTCGACGCGCCCTACGCAGCTGGCGCAGGTCATGCCCAGGACAGGCAGATCCAGTGTTCTCAAGCCTTCGGCGGCCATGACGTCGTCCTCGTAAACCTTTGACGACGACACCTGTAAACCTTCCCATCAAGGGAAGGTCAACACCTCTGCTCCATGCTCTTTGCGGCACTGGAAACGAAGGCCGCCAAGATCTTTACGGCGCTCAATTAGTCAACAAGGGTCGGTCTGATTGATCCTCAAGGACGAAATTAATGAGAAAACTCGGCCTGCTTCTCGCGTTCCCGGCAATCACGCCCACGATCGCAGAAGCCCAATCACGCTAAAGACCCCGCGCTGATCTTCATGAGCGCGCCACCGAATGGACACCCGTACCCCAGTCGATGACCGAACTCTTGGACGCCGGATGGAGGATCGTCGCCTACAGCAACGACCAGACCGAGATGTTTCAGAACAACGAGAACTCGTTTTCGTTCATCCTCACCGACGGCAGAAAATACATCACCTGCATGATCGACAGCCCATCGATAAACGACGCCAAATCCAAATGCCGCGCCCTGAACTAAAGCCGGCGCCGACTCGCATGAAAGATGACGACCCGATTCCGTGAGCACCCGAAGCATCCGCCAGAAAGTTGGCCGCCTCTGGTCGCGAACCCTAAGGTGTTTGCGACTCAAAGCGATGGCGACCCCGGGAGGACTCCAACCTCCGACCTCGGCTTTAGGAAAGCCTTGCTCTATGCAGCTGAGCTACGGGGCCACGCGCGTCTGCCTAAAGGAGGTTGCGGCGTCAGGGAAGCCCCTGCGCGCCGCGGGCGCGGCATGAGGCGGCGGCGATGGTTCCGCCTTGTGGTTAAGAGCCATTAAGATACAATCCCTAGTATGGAACAAAGCCTGAATCGGCGAACGTCGCTGATTCGGTCATGATTCGTTTCGCCCGTGTTCCAGGGGGCGGTAAGGTTCCGCTTACCATTCCTTCTTCGCTCACATTGAAATCGCCGCGCCGCTTGTGAAAGCAGGCGGGGTTCGCCACCTTGGACCGGTCATGAGCGACCGTTCCGCAGGCATGGCTCCATCGCGCGTCACGGCGATCCTGGGCCCCACCAACACCGGCAAGACCCATCTGGCGGTCGAGCGCATGCTGGGTCACGCCTCGGGCATGATCGGCCTGCCGCTGCGCCTCTTGGCGCGCGAGATCTATGAGCGGATCGTCAAGCGGCGCGGGGCGGCCTCGGTCGCCCTGATCACCGGCGAAGAAAAGATCGTCCCGCCGCGCCCGGCCTATTTCGTCTGTACCGTCGAGGCCATGCCGCTGGAGCGGTCGGTCGACTTTCTGGCGGTGGACGAGATCCAGCTGGTCACCGATCCCGAGCGCGGCCACGTCTTTACGCAAAGACTGCTGCACGCGCGCGGCCGGTTCGAGACCATGTTCCTGGGCGCCGGGACGATGGCGCCGCTGATGCGTTCGCTGGTTCCGGATGCGGAGATCGTGACCCGCGACCGGCTGTCGACGCTGAGCTACGCCGGATCGAAGAAGCTGACCCGCCTGCCTCGGCGCAGCGCCGTGGTCGCCTTCTCGACCGAGCAGGTCTACGCCATCGCCGAACTGCTTCGTCGCCAGAGAGGCGGGGCGGCCGTGGTCATGGGCTCGCTTTCGCCCCGCACCCGCAACGCCCAGGTCGAGCTGTTCCAGTCCGGCGAGGTGGACTTCCTGGTCGCCACCGACGCCATCGGCATGGGGCTGAACATGGACGTGGACCATGTGGCCTTCGCCGGTTTGAGGAAGTTCGACGGGCGGCGCACGCGCTGGCTGCACGCCGCCGAGATCGGCCAGATCGCCGGGCGCGCGGGGCGGCACCTGCGCGACGGCACCTTCGGCGTCACCGGCGAGGCGGAAGAGCTGGACGAGGAACAGGTCGAACAGGTGGTCGAGCACCGCTTCGATCCGGTCGAGGCAGCCGAGTGGCGCAGCGGACGACTGGATTTTGATGCGCTGCCCGATCTGTTGCGGTCGCTGACGGTGACGCCGGACCGGCATGGTTTGCGGCTGACGGCGCAGGCGCTGGACGAGACCCTGCTGCGGCGCTTTGCCGTCGATGAGGACGTCAGGAAGATCGCCCGCTCGCGCGGCGCCCTGATGCGGCTGTGGGAGGCGTGCCAACTGCCGGACTTCCAGAAGACGACGCTGGACGAACACGCCCGCCTGTCGAAGGAGATTTTCACCGCCCTGACCGGTCGTCGCGGGCGGCTGACCGAGGACTGGGTGGCGCCGCGCTTCAACGATCTGGACCGCGACGACGGGCAGATTGATCAGCTTTCGGCGCGGCTGTCGGGGGTGCGGACGCTGAGCTACATCGCCAACCGGCCCGACTGGATGGCGGGCGCGCAGGAATGGCGCGACCGGACCAAGGCGCTGGAGGAACGGCTCAGCGACGTGCTGCACGAGCGGTTGACGGCGCGTTTCGTCGACCGGCGCACGGCGGCGCTGATGCGGACGCTGAACGTGCGCTCCGACGTGCTGGCGGGCGTGGCCGACGACGGCGAGGTCACGGTCGAGGGCGAGGTGGTCGGCCATCTGGACGGCGTCTGCTTCACGGTCGACGCGGGCGGATCGGCGCTGGCCGACCGGGCGCTGCGGCAGGCGGCGACGCGGGCCATGGGGCCGGAGGTGGCCCGGCGGCTGGGGCGGCTGGCGGCGGACGAGGATGCGGCCTTTTCCGTCACGCCCGACGGCGGGGTGCTGTGGAACGGCGCCCTGACCGGGCGGATCGTCAATGAAGACCCGTTCTCGCCCCGCGTGCGGCTGCTGGGCGAACTGGGGCCGATCCCGGCGCGCGAGCGGGCCGAGCGGCGCATGGAGGCCTGCCTGGCGGCCGAGGCCGGGCGGGCGCTAAAGCCGCTGAAGCGGCTGCGCCATGCGATCGAGAGCGGCGCCCTGACCGGCCTGCCGCGCGGTCTGGCCTTCCGGCTGATCGAGGCGGGCGGCCTGATCCCCCGACGCGAGGTCGAGCGCGATCTAGCAGCCCTGAGCCAGCATGAGCGGCGCACGCTGAAGACCTTCGCCATCCGGGTCGGCGCCCATTCGGTCTGGCTGCCCGGCGTGATGAAGCCGCGCGGCGCGGCCCTGGCGCAGGCCTTCCTGCCGCGCGAGGCGATCAACGGCCTCGTGAGCGAAGGCCTGTCGGTTCTGCCCGAACCGCCGCCGTCGGCGCGCGCCCTGTCCGCCTTCGGGCGACGCGCGGTCGGGCGCTGGACCGCGCCGGTCGAGGCGCTGGAGACCTTCGCCGAGGCTCAACGGGCGGCAGGCAAGACGCCGCTGTCGGAGCAGGCGTTGAGCGATCTCGGCTGGACAGCGGACCAGGCCAAGGCCATCCAGGCCGCCCTGCGCACGCCGCGTGCGGAACGCGCGCCGTCCCCCGGCAAATCGACGCCCCCGCCCAAGGATTCGCCCTTCGCCGCCCTGGCGCAGTTGACGCAGCCGCCCCGCCCGGCCTCCTCCGCCAGACCCAAGACGGCGCGCAGATCCCGGCGTCGCCCGCGACGCGCCGCGTCTCAGGGGGCGGGCCAGAACGCCGAATGAGCCTCGAGAGCTGCCGCATCGACGTCTGGTTGTGGCGCGCGCGCTTCGCCAAGACGCGCAGCCTGGCGGCCGCCATGGTCGAGAAGGGTACGATCCGTCTGACGCACAACGGCGCCCAGTCCCGGCTCGACAAGCCCAGCCGCAGCGTCCATCCCGGCGACGAGGTGCTTTTCGCCCAAGGCGGGCGCCTCATCGCCGTGCGCGTGGTGCAGATCGGCGAAAAGCGCGGCCCGCCCGAGGAAGCCCGCGCCCTCTATGAGCCGCTGGACGCGCCGACCTAACCCGCCGCCTTCACGAACTCGCCTTCGATGTGCAGCTTCACCTCGTCGCCCAGGGCGGGCAGGCCGAAGTTGATGCCGAAGTCGGACCGCTTGATGGTGGCCTCGCCGTCGAAGCCGGCCTTGTAACCGCCGCGCGTCGGGCCGGCCTGATTGAAGTCGACCTCCATGACCACCGGACGGGTCACGCCGCGCAGTGTCAGCTCGCCGTGGACCGTCGCCTCATCGCGATCATCGGCGTCGATCACGATCCGGGTCGAGCGGAAGGTGGCGACCGGATGGTTGGCGGTGTCGAAGAAGTCCGCCGTCTGCAGATGGCGGTTCAGCCCGTCCGAGTTCGACGCCACATCCCTCAGGGGAATGGTCGCGGTCAAGGTGCTGGCAGGTGGGTTGGCGGGGTCCAGCTTCAGTTCAGCCTGAACATTCACGAACTGGCCGACATAGGTCGAAAAGCCCAGGTGATCGACCGACCAGGTGATCTTGCCGTGCTCCGGGTCCAGCTTGTAGTCGCCCGCCTGGACCTCGGACGGAACCTTGGTCAGGGCGGACTGGGCCACAACCGCGCCACCGGCCAGCAGGCTGAGCGCCAGGCTCGCGGCGCCGAGACGGCCAATGGCTGAGTGAGTGATGAAACGCATGGTGGAGCCTCCTGCCGGTCGATGATCGGGCGTCACGAATGTGGAGCGGGGCCCGGCGACATCGGGCCTGAACAGCTTTGCAACAGCGCCTTCGGTTGACAGTTGGTTCCGTCGGGGCCATGTGCCCGCCCTCGACCTCCCTCGCTGCCACAGGCCCGCCCGAACGCCATGACCTACATCGTCACCGACGCCTGCGTGAAATGTAAGTTCATGGACTGCGTCGAGGTGTGTCCAGTGGACTGCTTCTACGAGGGCGAGAACTTCCTGGTCATCGCGCCCGACGAATGCATCGACTGCGGCGTGTGCGAGCCGGAATGCCCCGTCGACGCCATCGTCCCCGACACCGAGGACGAGCCCGACGGCAAGTGGCTGCAGGTCAACGCCGAATACGCCAAGGTCTGGCCCAACATCACAGTCAAGGGCGTGCCCCCGGCGGATCGCGAACAGTATGAGCGCGAAACCGGCAAGTTCGAGAAGTACTTCAGCCCCAAGCCGGGCAAGGGCTCCTAAGTTCTCGCCACAATGCAGTCACAATGTGCCGGTCATCGCCGACCGCCCTGTGGATGTTTTGAGATTTCCTAATTTTATGATAGGTTCCTCCCTATTCGAAACGGGCGGTTCCGCAACTCTGCGCGCCGCCCGCATTTACGACAGAACCTCGCCGCTAGAGACGAGGTCGGCCAGAGGTTTGGTGATCCGTTTTCGCGTCTGACAGTGCGATCCTCCGCCTCAACCGCCGGGCCCAGCGCTCGGCGGAGGGGCGGTTTTTCACTATCAGCGTGGCGACGATCTCATCCCTACGGTTCGGGAAAGGAATGACATGACGAGCAAGACCGGTCTGGAATTCAAGGTTGGCGATGCGGTGGTCTATCCCGCGCACGGCGTCGGCAAGGTCGCCGCGATCGAGACTCAGGAAGTCGCCGGCATGGCGCTGGAAGTCTATGTCGTGACCTTCGAGCACGAGAAGATGACCCTGCGCGTCCCGACCAAGAAGGCCAAGACCGCCGGCCTGCGCACCCTGGCCGCCGACGACACCGTGTCCAAGGCCCTGACGACCCTGAAGGGCCGCGCCCGCGTCAAGCGCACCATGTGGTCGCGCCGCGCCCAGGAGTATGAAGCCAAGATCAACTCGGGCGACCTGATCTCCATCGCCGAAGTGGTCCGCGACCTGCACCGCGCCGAGACCCAGCCGGAACAGTCCTATTCCGAGCGCCAGCTCTATGAATCGGCCCTGGACCGCATGGCCCGCGAAGTCGCCGCCGCCAACAAGATCGACAAGGACGCCGCCATGGCCCTGCTGGGCAAGTCGCTCAGCGCCAAGAAGCCGGTCGCGCCGGCCGCCGAGGCTGAAGCCGAGGCCGCCTGACCTCAGGCGATCCGCAAACGACGCGAAAGGCCCGGCGGCGACGCCGGGCCTTTTTCTTTGCCCGCCCCCCCCCGCTGCGCCTTTCCGAAAGTTCACATGATCCGCCCCAATTAAGCCGCATTTCGCTACGCTTGTAGCGTTACATATGTAGCGAAAGAAAAGGGCGCGTCATGATCGAAACCCTGCCCCGCAGAGAGCGAGAGGTGTTCGAGACCCTGTGCCGTCTGGGCCAGGCTTCGACCGCCGCCGTCCGGGACGCCCTGATTGACCCGCTCAGCGACTCAGCCGTCCGCACCCTGCTGAAACGGCTCGAAGCCAAGAAGCTCGTCGAGCGCACGTCCGGTTCTGTCTGGCGCCCGGCGCCCGAGACCGGCGCCCTGGCCGACAGCGCTCTGCGGCGCATGGTCGACACCTTCTTCGCCGGATCAGCCGTAACGGCCGCCACCGCCCTGTTGGGCATGGCCAAGACGTTGAGCCCAGAGCAGGCGGCCGCCCTGCGCCGCGCCATCGACGATGCTGACGACAACGCTTCTAGGGAGAGCAAGGCGTGACCGGGGCCCTGCTGCTGGAGCTTCTGGTCAAGTCTGGCGGCGTCGCCGCTGCGGGATTGGCCCTGTCCGCCTTCCTGAGCCGGCGTCCGGCCGCGGAACGGGCGTTGGTGCTGCGCATCGCCGTCTGCCTGTTGGTCGCCTTGCCCGTCTTCCTGTGGGTCGGGCCCAGCCTGCCCTTGGCCTGGCTGACGCCGTTGCCCTCGGTCGAGCCTGCCTCGGCGGCTTCCTGGTCCGTCAGCCTGCAGCCGATGGCGGACGCCTCGGTCGCCGGACAGCTGCCGGCCGGCGCGCCCTGGGCCCTACTGATCGCTCTCGCCTACGCCGCAGGCCTTCTGGCGGTCGGCGCCCGTTTCCTCGTCGGTCTGTGGACCCTGCGCCGCTGGACCAGCCAGGGCCGCACGGTATCCGCACCGGCCTGGACGACGCCCCTGCGCCGTCTGAACGCCGACGGCCGCACGCGCCTGATCGCCTCCGCTCATGTCAAGACGCCGCTCAGCTGGGGCCTGCCGCCGGGCGTCATCCTGATCGGCGAGGACTGCGTCTCGCGCGCCGCCGCCGCCGAAGCCGTGCTCGCCCATGAGTTGGCCCATATTCGCCGTGGCGACTGGATCTTCGCCCTGCTGTCGCGCCTGGCCCTGGCCTTGTTCTGGTTCAACCCCCTGGTCTGGCTGCTGCACCACAGCCTGTCCGCCCGGACGGAGGAGGCGGCCGACGCCCTGGCCGTCGCCGGCATGGACCGCCGTCTCTACGCCCGCGTCCTGGTCGACCTGGCCTCGACCGCCCCCTTTTCTTCCACCGGCGCCGCCCTGGGCATCGCCGGATCCCACGCCTCTCTCACCAAAAGGATAAGCCGCATCATGACGTCCCCTCGCAAGACTCCGTCCCGCCCGCTGACCCTGGCCCTGTCCGTAGGCGCCCTGCTGGCTGTGGCCACGCCCCTGGCCGCCATTGAGCTGATCCCGCGCGCCGCCGAAGCGGCGGCCGAAAGCGTCGCCTGGACGCCGCCCGCCCCGCCGGTCCCGCCTACGCCGCCAGCTCCGCCCGCCGCCCCTGAACGCCCGGCGCAGCCTGCGAAATCGGTCCAGACCACGTCCAGCCTCATCGTCGAGAACGGCCGCACCATCCATCTGGACATGCTGGAAGACGGCGAGCGGCGCGACATCGAGGCCGCCAGGGCCGAAGCCCGCCTGGCTGCTGACGCCGCTCGGCGTGACGCCCAGGACGGTCGTCGCGAAGCGGAAGCCGCCGCCCGCAGCAGCCGAGACGCCATTGAACGGGTCACTCGCGACGCCGCGGCGGCCGCCGCAAGCGCCCGCGTCGCCGCCGACGCGGCCAGGGAACACGCCCGCGTCGCCATGATCGATGCGCGCGCCAGCATGCTGCGCGGCGCCGACGACATGGATCAGGGCGCCGAGACCATGCGCGCCAACGCCCTGCGTCTGCGCGATCCAGCCCGTCGCGCCGAGGTGATCGCCGAAAACCGCGCCCGCGGGAACGAGGTCACTCACGCCCAGCTGATCGAACTGTCACGCACCCTGCCGCAACAGGCCGACGATGTGGTCCGTTCGGCCCAACGCATGCGCGAGCAGGCCCGCAGCCTGTAACCCCGTCGATCACCGTGACGAAGATCAGACCTCGGTGCGCCGCGCCGAGGTCTTTTCGCGTCTAGCCGCGCGGATTCTTCGATCAGAAATACTCCGCACCGGCCGGGCACTGGGCGGCCAGGCGACGGGCGGTGATGCTGGCCGGAATATAGGGCGTGCCGCGCGCCAGCTGCGCGCCGCCGTTGAAGCGGAAGGCCTGCTCTTCATAGGTGCCGTTCAGGCGCACGTTGATGCGGCGGCCTTTGCGGTCCTGACAACTGCCCTCGAAGCGCGCGCGGCCGTCCCCGACCTCGCGGGTCGGGTAGGTGCACCGCCATTTGCGCGTCGAAAGACCGCCGAAGAATCGGTTGATCTCGCTGGGCCGCACGCACTTCTGCTCTGTGTCGCGGGCGCCCATGACGCTGGTGGTGTATTCCCAGTAGCCGGGCAGAACCTCGGACTGGGCGGCCGACTGGGCCTGAGGCGCGGACGCGGGCGCGGCCAGCATCACGGCGCCGGCGGCCACGGGGGCGACGACGGCCATCAGCCGGGCGAAGGGGATCAAGGTCTTCATGGATTTGCCGTTCATGGGACTCATCATGGGTCTGCTCTATATAGTCACGCCTTGAACGACTGCTGAACGAAGGCGATCCCTCGCCTTCAGAATGACTCCAATCCCGTCGCCCGATGACTCCAGCCTTGACGCCCGGCGAGTCATTCCTCTATACGGCCCCCTCTCGCGCGGGCCTCTTTGTTCGTTGCGTCCCTGTTTCATGCGTCCGCACCGATATCGCGGATGTGACCTTGAGGATCTTCAGATGTCGCGTCGCTGCGAACTCACCGGTATCGGCCCCATGGTCGGCCATCACGTGAGCCACTCCAACATCAAGACCAAGCGCCGTTTCCTGCCATCGCTGAAGACGGTCAAGGTTCAGTCGGAAGCTCTGGGCCAGACCTTCTCGCTGCGTATCTCGAACGCCGCCCTGCGCACCCTGGACTTCAAGGGCGGCCTGGACGCCTTCATCGTCAAGGCTCGCGACGAGCAGCTGTCGATCGCCGCCCTGCGCATCAAGCGTCAGGTCCGCGCCAAGCTGGCCGAGCAAGCCGCCGCCTGATCGGCGTCGACTGACGGATTTTGAAGAGGCCGGTGGAAACACCGGCCTTTTTCTTTTGCGCGTTTTGCCGGTTCTGCGACGTCTCCTACCGCCGTCATCCTCGGGTCAAGCCCGAGGATGACGGCAAATAGGTGCGGACTTGCGAGCTCCGCCCCGCCCGCTACCCTCAGGACTCACCCAGCCGGAGCCTCGACCTTGCGCCCTCTCGCCGTCCTTTGCCTGACGACAGCCCTGCTGACTTCGCCCGCGCTGGCGCAGGAGGCGGTACGCGAAACCACCGCCTTCACCCTGTCCAGCGGCACGCCGCGCACGGCGGAGCAGTTGGCGCTGCGCTTCGACAAGGCGGACCTGTCGTTCAAGCTGCTGCCGGAAAGCCAGTCGCTGGAGGGCGTCGCGGTCCTCGACTTCACCGCCACGGCGCCGACGGCGGCGGTCGTGATCGAGCTGGATGCGGTCTTCGCCATCGCCGCCATCACCGTGGACGGACGGGCGATCGCCGACTGGTCCAATCCCGAGGGACGGCTGACCATCCCCCTGCCCCGTCCTCTGACGACGGGCGAAAGCGTTTCCGTCCGCATCGCCTATTCCGGCCGCCCACATCAGGCCAAACGCGCGCCGTGGGACGGCGGCTTCGTCTGGACCACGACGCCCGACGGCCAGCCGTGGATCGCCAGCGCGGTTCAGGGCGAGGGCTGCGACCTGTTCTGGCCCTGCATCGACCATCCGCAGGGCGAGCCGGAGCGGGTGAATCTGCACATCACCGTCCCCTCAAGCCTCAGCGCCCCCGCCAACGGCCGCTTTGTGGGCAAAACCGACAACGGCGACGGCACGACCACCTGGAACTGGACCGCGCGCCAGCCCGACACCTACGCCATCAGCCTGAACATCGGCCCCTATGTGGAAATGGCCGCCGACTATCAAAGCCGGTTCGGCAATATGATTCCCATGCGTTTTTGGCGGCTGGCATCCGCTGATCCGGCCAAGGCGCAGCGTCTGTTCGACGAATTCCCGCAGATGCTCGATTTCTACGAGACGACGATCGGCCCCTTCCCCTTCGGCGACGAGAAGATGGGCGTGGTCGAGACGCCGCACCTGGGCATGGAGCACCAGACCATCAACGCTTACGGCAACGGCTATAAGCTGGACGGCAAGGGCTACGACTGGCTGCTGCAGCACGAACTGGCGCACGAATGGTTCGGCAATCAGCTGACCAACGCCGACTGGGACGACATGTGGCTACACGAAGGGTTCGGCACCTATATGCAGCCCCTCTACGCCCGCTGGCTGAACGGCGAGCGAGCCATGCAGGCCGAGTTGCAGACCATGCGCCTGACCCTGGCCAACCGCTTCCCGGTCGTGTCCGGCCGGTCGCAGGACGCGGGGACCGTCTATGACGACAAGACCGGCCCGGCGCTGGACCTCTATTACAAGGGGGCGCTGATCGCCCACACCCTGCGCCTGCACATCGGCGATGACGCCTTCTATGAGAGCCTGCGCCGTCTGGTCTATGGCCGCCCCGATCCGCAACCGGGGAATTTCAAGCCGCGCTACGCCACGACGTCGGACTATGTGGCCATCGTCAATGAGGTGACAGGCCGCGACATGGGCTGGTTCTTCGACGCCTACCTCTATCAGGCCGCTCTGCCCGATCTGGTCATGACCCGCGACGGCGAGCGCGTAAGCCTGGAATGGAAGACCGGAAACAGCCGCCCCTTCCCCCTGCCCGTCGAGGTCGAGGTGGACGGTGTTCTGCGCGCCCTGCCCATGACCAATGGCCGCGCGACCTTCACCGCTCCGGCGGGCGCCCACATCCTGCTGGACCCCGGCTCAAAGGTTCTGCGTCGGCTCGAATATCTGGAAACCTGGAAGGCGTCTCAGGACAAGTCGAGCGGCTAAACTACGGATCGCGCGTCAGGCCGGTTTAGCCGAGAACCAGGGACGGCGCGGATAGGCCACCGTCGCGCCCAGCAGGATGAACAGCATCATCCATCCGGTCAGGTTCAGGATCAGCGAGGTGGTGGCGCGCGGCAGTTCCGCATCCAGCCAGAAGGACCAACGGATCAGCACCGCCAGGCCCTGCAACGCCGTCAGCACCACCAGCCACCGGCCGGGCCAGCGCAAGGTCATCAGGGCGTAAGCAAACCAGATCAGGATCGCCTTCACATCGGCAGAGATGAAGCTTGTCGCACCGTGGGTCAGCGCCCCGACCAGTGTCAGGCTGAACCCGTCGATCAGGTGCAGAACCCCTGCGACCCTGACCTCTCGGCGCCCCATGAAGACGGCGAACAGACCGGTGACGACCACAGCCGCAAGTCCGAGGATTTCCTGGATCTGATCGAACGGGGCGAGAAGCGCGGCCATGTGCCTAGGTCGCCGCGCTCCTCGCCCGCGTCAAGACGCTTAGGCGCGCATCGGCACGACGACCGCAGCCTCCGCCTGTCGGGCGAACGGCCCGGTTTCAGCTGGCTTGTCGTTGTTTGGAGTTTCCAACGTGGTCACGCCCAGCTTGCGTTGCACGGCCGAGAGCGACTTGTGTGCGTCGATCAGAGCGGCCCGAGCGCTCGTCAGGTTGTTCAAGGCGACGCAGACCGAGGCCACGGCGGGTTGGGCCCAGGCCGCGTTCAGCCCGGCGTCACGCTGCAGGCTAGGCAGTTCGCTGACCAGGATCGACGTGCGCGACAGGGCTTCGTCGAGCGATTGCTCGGCGTGATTGATATAGGCGGCGACCCTTGTGGCCGTCGCTTCTCGTTGAGACATAGGACCTCCTGCCGCCGCAGCGGCGCGTCTGAAAGACGTCGGTCAGGGTTTACTGAATCGAGTGCACGAGCTTCTGGAGCCACAACGCGCCTTTCAGCGCGAGCGGCAAGGCGAAAGCCAGGACCAATGACCCAGCCACCGCCCAGGCCAGCCGTCGCCAGCCAGCCGATTGGGTCAGAAATTCGAACTTGCCGCCGGAATGTCCGCCAAACAGATGGCCGAACGAAGAATCTCGAACAGGACCATCCGCCCCGTCAGAAACGGAGCCTGTCGGCGCAATGCCGAAACCAGATAGGGCGCCATGTTCCGATGCGCTTCGTTCGACGCCACCTGCTCCAACGCCGCCGCCAGATCCGCGTAGGTCATGGTCGGCAGAACGTCCTCTGGCGAGGTTCCAAGCATCGTGGCTGTCTCCATCAACTCCCCTGAAATCGACAGGGAGAAAGGAGCCGCCCACGACGCCCACAGCCATTGGGGACGAAGCCGGTGGGGGATTACCCCCTATGTCCAGAAAGGCGTTCTCATCCTGTAGCAGAAGGCGCACCGCCTCGTTGCGATTGGCGACGCCCAGCTTCCTGCAGGCGGACGAAATCTGGGCGTCCACGGTCTTGGGAGCCGTGCCGAGCATCCTGGCGATGCTCTTGCTCTGATGGTGGGCGGCGACATAGGCGAGAACCTGCCGCTCCCGTTCCGTCAGCCGCTGCCAATTCGTATCCCGGCTCATGCCCCCTCCAACACCTGTTGAAGGGCATTTTGCAAGAGCTGTGAAGCGCCCGAACGACGCAGACCGTCGCACGACGATCAAAGACGCCCGCCCTACGGCTCCAGCTCGATGTCCCAGTAGAGGTAGTCGAGCCAGCTCTGGTGCAGGAAGTGGGGCGGGAAACGCCGCCCCGCCTGCTGAAGCTGCCAGGCGCTGGGCTGGTGGGCGGTGCGGCGCAGGGGCATGTGCGCCTGACCGGGCGTGCGACCGCCCTTCTTCAGGTTGCAGGGACCACAGGCGGCGACAATGTTCTGCCACGTCGTGCGTCCGCCGCGCGAGCGGGGAATGACGTGATCGAAGGTCAGATCCTGGGACGTGCCCGGCGCGCCGCAATACTGGCAGGCGAAACCGTCGCGCAAGAAGACGTTGAAACGGGTGAAGGCCGGCTTGCGGTCCTGATCCACATAGGACTTCAGGCAGACCACGCTGGGCAGCTGCATCTCCAGCGAGGGGCTGCGGACGACCTTGTCATAGGTGGCGACCACGTCGACGCGGTCCTGCCACACGGCCTTGACCACTTCCTCCCACGGCCACAGCGACAGAGGAAAATAGGATAAAGGCCTGAAATCGGCGTTCAGCACCAGGGCCGGAAAGCCGGACGGCGGGCGGGACAGGACCTGCATCAGGCCCTCCCGCTCATACGGGGGGTTATCGACGCGACAGGACTGAAGACACGTCTCCTTCCTTGGTCTGACGGCGAAACCCTACGCCTGATTCTCCCGCATCGCCATGACAGATACGGCGCGTTTTCGTGACGCGCCCCTAGAAGACCTCGACCAGTTCGAAGCGCTCGCAGACCACCTTCATGTCCGGCACCCAGGTGCCTTCGCGGCGGTAATAGGCCTCATGAGCGTCGCGCCACCATTCGTAGGTCAGGTCGCCCTCCCCCTCGGCGCGGGCGAAGTCCTCGCTGACCTGCTCGAAGGGCATGATCTCGACCTGGGTCGTGCGGATCGCGCAGCGAGGAACGCCGGCGCCGTCCAGAATGACGCTGACCTCGCCCACGGTCGGCATGATGTCGGCCTCGCATGACGCCAGCGACGAACAGGTCGCGCGCTTGCCGCCGGCCAGCACTAGGGCCAGCAATTCATCAGCCAGTTCGGGGCTGTCGCCAAAGGGCCAACGGGGCGCGGCCGCATAGGCGGCGGGAAGGTCGTTCATCTGCGTTCTCGTCAGTTGGGTTTAATATCGCGAAGCGGCGGTCGGGAAGGCGGGCAGGCTCCAGCCCCATTTCAGAGCGCCGGCCCGCACGCCGAACCCGGCCACGACAGCCACCGTCACGGCGGGCCATGTGGGAAGGCTCACGGCCTTCAGTCCGACGAACAGGGCCGCAGACACCAGGGCGGCGGTGATGTTCAACTCGCGCCGCAGCAGGATGGAGGGCTGGTGCGCCAGCACGTCGCGCACGATGCCGCCGAAGCAGGCCGTCAGCACGCCCATGACGATGCAGATCAGCGGCGTCACGCCATAGGACGCCGCCTTGGCCGCCCCCATGACGCCATAGGCCGCCAACCCGACCGCATCCAGCCACAGCAGGGCGCGAAAACGCCACGACCGCGACCCCAGCATCCAGAAGCCGACCGCCGCCACCATGCAGACGGCGACATAGCGCCAGTCCTGCACCCAGAAGACGGGCGCCCCGATCAACAGGTCGCGCAGGGTGCCGCCGCCCATGCCGGTCACGGCGGCGAAGAAGGCGAAGGTCAGGACGTCATGCTTCTCGCGCGCGGCGGCCAGGGCGCCGGTGGCGGCGAACACGGCCACCCCCGCGAAATCCAGCAACGGCAGCACCGCAGCCGGACGAACCAGGTCTGCGCCCGCGATCGGCTCCAACATCGTCATCATCCCCAGGGCGCCGCGCGGCGCCGTCTTCGGGGTCGCCCCCAGCCTTGGTGAAATGCCGAAGGCTAGACGCCTTCGTCCAGCGCGATTTCGCCGCGCCGAACGCCACCATACCACCCCCAGAGCAAATGCGCCGCCACCGCGCGATGCGGCCGCCAGATCTCGGCGCGGGCATAGGCCTGTTTCTCGTTCGGACGGGCCTCGGCGCGGTCGGCCCAGCGCATGGCTTCCTGCAAGGCCACATCTCCGCCGGGGAAAACGTCCTGCCGCCCCTCGCAGAACATCAGGAAGGTCTCGGCCGTCCACTTGCCCACGCCCTTGATGGCGACCAGGGCGGCGATGGCCTCGGCGTCGTCCAGCCGCTCCAGATGATCGAAGTCGATATGGCCGTCAGCATGAGCGCGAGCGATCTCATGGCCGTATTTCGCCTTCTGCCCCGACAGGCCGAAGGTGCGCAGCGTCTCGACATCGCGCGCCAGCACCGCGTCCGGCGTCACCTGACCGTCCAGCCCCTCGACCACCCGCTTCCAGATCGAGGCCGCAGCCGCCACCGAGACCTGCTGCTCCACGATCATGCGGAACAGACCTTCATAGCCGCCGGGCCGCAGCCGCCATTCGAACACGGGCGTCGAGGCGTGCGCCTTGGCCAGGGCCGGATCGGCGGCGGCCAGAGCCTCACGGGCTGCGGCGACGGAAGAAGCGGAGGGAGCAAGGGCCATGAGGTTGTATCGACAGGAAAACAGCGCCGCTCTAGCATCGCGCCCATGCGCACTCTGGACGATCTTCTTCACCCGATCACCCCTGATCGTTTCTTCGCCGACTTCCATGGCCGAAAGCCGCTGCACATCCCGGCCGGCGAGGGTGAGCCGAAGCGTGCGCTGCTGGACTGGTCCACGTTCAACGGCCTGCTGAACCAACCATCGATCTGGACCGCCCAGAGCCTGAAGCTGGTGCACAATACCCAGCCGGTTCCGCCCGAACGCTATTGCCGCACGGTCCAGACCCAGTCCGGCGCCGTCTTCCGCCCCGATCCGGCCAAGGTCGCGCTCTTCGTCGCCGACGGCGCCAGTCTGATCGCAGGCGACGTGCAGGATCTGACCCCGCCGATCGCCGATCTGTCGTCCATGCTGGGGCGCGCCTTCGCCGCCAGCATGGGCGCCAACATCTATTGCTCGTTCAAGGGGGTTCAGGCTTTCGGCGCCCATTTTGATCTGACTGACGTCTTCGCCGTCCAGACCGAAGGCGAGAAGCTGTGGCGCATCTATGAAAATCGCGCAGACGCCCCGGTCGAGATGCCGTCCGGCGTGGGTGACATGCGACACTGGTTCGAACAGACGCGGGGCCGACTGCAGGCCGAAGTGATGATGCGTCCCGGCGACGTCCTCTATCTGCCGCGCGGCTGTTACCATGACGCCCTGGCCCAGGACGCGGCCTCCCTTCACGTCACCTTCTCCATCGCCTCCCTTTACGGCCGCATCATCTTCAATCTGCTTGAGCAGGCCGCAATGCAGGATCCGGCCTTCCGTGCCTATCTGCCGTCACCGGACAAGGACGGCGGTCGCGCCCTGCAGCAACACCTGGCCGGATTGGGCCAGAAGCTGGCGCAACTCGCAGCCTCTTCCGCCTTCCGCGATGAAGTCGCCATGACCCAGGAACGGCTGACGCCCCGTACGCACCGTTTCACTCTGCCCGAGCGAGCGCCGCTGACCCGATACAGCCGCACCGCCGTCATGGCTCCGCTCTACGCCGGTCCCGTCGCACACGCGATGCACTGGGCGCTGTCCCAACATGTCTTTGCTCTGGAAGACCTTATCGCCCAGTTCGACTTCGTGCCCGAATCCGACATTCGCGCCACCGTGGATCAAGCCGAAAAGTCCGGAGTATTGAAGCGGGTCTGACCCGCTCTGACGCGCCATGTTCGCCACCCGCTTCGCTCCCTCGCCCACCGGTCGCCTGCATAGGGGCCACGCCTTCTCAGCCCTGACGGCGTGGGGCGCAGCGAAGGAAGCGGGGGGGCGCTTCGTGCTGCGGATCGAGGACATCGACCCAACGCGGTGCAGGCCCGAGTTCGAGGTCGGGATCCATGAAGACCTGACCTGGCTGGGGCTGGACTGGGAGACGCCGGTGCGGCGCCAGTCGGATCATCGGGCCGACTACGCCGCCGCGGTCGAGGCGCTGAATGGGCGCGGCCTGCTCTATCGCTGCTTCCGCACGCGCAAGGAGATATTGGACGCCATCGGCGATGCGCCCCACGGCCCCGCCGAGGCGGCCCGTCCCGGCCCACATCCGGCCGATGAAGAGGCGCGACTGCTGGCCGAGGGACGTCCCTTCGCCTGGCGACTGTCGCTGGATCGAGCCAAGGAGGCGCTGGGCGGCGCCGCGTGGGACGCACTCCGCTTCATCGAGGAAGGCTCAGGCCCCGACGGCGAGACCGGCCGGGTCAGGGCGCGGCCCGAAACGGCGGGCGACGTGGTGCTGGCGCGCAAGGACGCCGGGACCGCCTATCATCTGGCCGTGACGCACGACGACGCCCTGCAGGCGATCAGCCATGTCATCCGGGGCCGGGATCTGTTCGAAGCGACTCACATCCAGAGGCTGATCCAGGCGCTGATGGGCTGGCCCGAACCTGTCTATCATCACCACCGCCTGCTGGCTGGGCCGGATGGCCGCCGCTACGCCAAGCGCGACCGCTCGGTCACGCTGGCCGAATTGCGGGAAGGCGGGCTGACGCCAGAAGACCTCAGGACCGAGTTGAAGCTCTGATCCCAAAACAGGCGCAAAATAAAAAAGACGCGGAGGTCGCCCCCCGCGTCCTTTCCTAGAACCCTATGGGTTCGGGGCCTTAGAGAACCTTGAGGTCCACAGCCGAGGTCTTGCCGCGCTGGGATTCCAGCTCGTACTCGACCTTGGCGTTTTCATCGAGGCCAGCCAGACCAGCCTTCTGCACAGCGGTGATGTGGACGAAAACGTCCGCGCCGCCCGTGTCGGGTTGAATGAAGCCGAAGCCCTTCGTGGGGTTGAACCACTTGACCGTGCCGGTCGCCATATTGCGTCTCCGTAAACGCGCTTTTCCAGGCGGACGTCCTAGCAGGAGCGCCCGTCAGCCCATCTGGACAAGCTCGTTCAGGCGAAGGAGCAAGACGCGGGTTTGGACCCCACGTGAAATCCGGGCTGCAGCGATGTTGTCACCCGACTATCCACAGCGGTCAACTGTAAAGCGAAATCCCGCTGACAGTCGTTACAGTTAATTTCGTCGCCGCGCGCATACTCCCCGGCCCGCTGCGTCCAGGTGGAAGTGGTCGCGATGCGCAGCGTTATAGTCCGGCGTCAGCACATTGCCGAACAGACGACATCCCCCGTCGCGCAAACGCCGAAGAAACGCCGCCCCGGCGGCCCCTGAAGGGCCCTGACCGTCCCAATCGGCGGCCAGCGTCGTCCGGCGGCCGTCCGATAGGCCCACGCCCGCCACATCGAGCGCGTTGGCGCGCGCGTGCTGGCTGGGGCGCGCCGCCGTGTCGGCCGAGCCGTAGACGCGACGGCAGGCGTAGGTTCCCAGATTGTCGATCCGGACGGCCTCTGCGCCCATGATCTCGCGAGCGGCGGGACGCACGACCTCGCGATCCCACAACAGGAGCCGCGCCGCCATGGGGCAGCGCATGGCCACGCCCGGCGGGTCGAGGGGCGTCAAATCGCCGCCGGTCAGCCGCACCGCCCCCTGCACGACGCAGAATCCGCCGTCGTCGCGATCCGACGCCCGCTCGACCGCGACGCCCGCCTGGCGCAGCAGGATGATGCAGCGCGTCGTGCCGGTCTCGACCTCGGCGGCGGTCGCCGTCGGCGGCAGGTCCAGCGCCCGTATCTTTGCGGCCGTGGCGGCGCCGATGGGCAGGCGCAGGTCGAGCGGCTTCCACGGCAGATCCTGCGGCGGGGCCCATGCATCGATCATGGCGAAGGCGCCGCAGGCGGCCAGGGCCAGCATCCACGCCTCGCTCCAGAGATCTGCCAGCGGCGTGGACGGCGGTGGCTTGGACCTTCGCGGCGCTGGAGGGGAGGTCATCGCTGAGCCAATGCTCAGAGCGCGTGCAGGATCCCCATCGCCAGAGCCTGACAGGCCGGGCCGCCGCGCCCGCCGTCGTTGGACAGGCCGAAGACCGCGCGTCCGCCCGCCGGATCGACCAGGGTGATCGCATGCCACAGGGTGTTCGAACCCTCATGGGCGATCACCGGCCCCTTGGCCCAGGGCTGGGGCGGCAGGGCGATCCAGCCGTGAGCGTAGTTGCGCCCCTCGCTCGGCGTGACCAGACGCCGCACCGTCTCGGGCTTCAGCCAGCCGCCGCCCTCGGTCAGGAAGACCTGAAGGAAGCGGGCGTAGTCAGCCGCAGTCATATGAACTGTCCCCGCCGGGCCGAGCGCCAGAGGATTGTCCGCCCCCGGATCAGCCGGATCCATCGGCGTCGTCGTCTCGCCCATGCGGCGGTGGCCCCAGGCGTTGTCGTTTCCGGCCGGAGCGCCGAACCCCGCCGCGGCCAGGCCCAGAGGCCCGAACACCTCGGCCTGCATGGCCTCTTCCCACGAACCGCCGGTGATGGTTTCGATCGCCGCCCCGACCAGCACATAGTTGGCGTTGCCATAGGCGAACGTCCCGCGCGCGCCCGTCGGCGGGGCGGCCAGCGCCTTCTCGACGATGACGCGGCGCTGCTCCGCCAGGGACTGAGGATCGGCGCGGGCCGTCATCAGCCAGGCCATGCCCATGACCGCCTCGTCCTTCAGCCCCGCCGTGTGGGTCATGAAATCGTCCAGCGTCGCGCCGTCCCAGCCCGCGTCGATCGCCAGGTCAGGAAAGGCCTCGGTCAGCGGCATGGCCCAGCGCGCCCGTCCCTGTTCGACCAGACGGGCGAACAGGGCCGCCGTCATCGCCTTGGTGTTGGAGCCCAGGTGCCAGCGGTCATTCGTCGTCGCCGGATCGTCCCCTCCCGCGCGCCGCACGCCGCGCACGCCGGACCAAGCCAGGCCCTCGTCTGTCACCACCCCGCCCGCCAGGGCGACCGGCTTGACCGTCTCGAAGGCCGTCGTCAGGGCGGCGTCGAACGCCGCCTCGCCTTCCGCGCGCGCCACCGTAGGTGCAACCGCGACCGCCGCGCCGACGGCCAGGACATGACGACGATTGATCATTTTCGGCTCCTTTTGCGTTGCACCCTGAACGGCGAGGCTGGCGACGCCAGTGAATTCGCCGCAAGGTTCGCCGATCGCGACACAAGGACACGCCCATGGCCAAGGACGACTACGCCGACATCCTGGAAGCCCTGCAGATCCAGATGGTCGAGACCCAGGCCTGGGCCATCGAACAGGGACTGAAGGTCGTCATCGTCTTCGAGGGGCGCGACGCCGCCGGCAAGGACGGGGCGATCAAGCGCATGACCGAATACATGGCTCCGCGGCAGACGCGCGTCGTCGCCCTGCCCAAGCCGACCGACCGCGAGACGACCCAGTGGTATTTCCAGCGCTACGCCGCCCATCTGCCGGCGGCGGGCGAGATCGTGATCTTCAACCGCTCCTGGTACAATCGGGCCGGGGTCGAGCCGGTCATGGGCTTCTGCACGCCCGAACAGCATGAGCGCTTCCTGCACGACGCTCCGCATTTCGAGCGGATGCTGACCCAGTCGGGCGTCATCCTGATCAAGCTGTGGCTGGACATCAGCCGCGACGAACAGGCCCGCCGCCTGGAGGAGCGCGTCGACCACCCGCTGAAACGCTTCAAGGTCTCGTCCCTGGACGCCGAAGCCCAGGCCCGCTGGAGCGCCTATTCCGCCGCTCGCGACGAGATGCTGAAGCGGACCCATGTCGACTACGCCCCCTGGACCGTGGTGGCGACCGACAAGAAGAAGACGGCGCGGCTGAACATCCTGCGCCACGTCCTGCGCCGCCTGAACCGCCCCGGCCTGGAGTGCCGCGAGCCGGACCCGTCGGTCGTCTTCTCCGCCGATGAGGCGAAAGGGCGGCTGGCTGAATAGGCCTCTTCAGCCGCCGAACAGGCGCCGGTTCTTGTCGATGAAGGCGCGCAGGGCCCGCACCAGCGGCCCGCCTTCGCGTCCCTTCAGATAGGCCCAGCCGGCGCCCGCCCCGATCAGGGCGCCGATGGAATCGACGATCAGATCCCACATGGTGTCGACCAGGCCGGACTTCTGGGTGTTGAGGCCGAACACCTGATCCAGCATGAACTCCCAGATCTCCCACAGGGCGCCGATGGTCACGGCGAAGCAGAAGGCGAAGAAGGCCACCGTCAGGGGCGCGGCCTTCAACTGGCTGCCCTGCACCAGCATCAGCATCAACAGGGCGCCGACCAGGCCGAAGGCCACGGCCGAGCCGCCGTGCAGCACCACGTCCCACCACCAGTAACGCTCGTAGAAATCGCCCATCTCGCCCAGGAACAGGGTGGCGCACAGGAAGACGGCGATGGCGGTGACGAAGCCGATCGGCAGGTTCAGCCCCACGCGCGGCGCCAGCCAGAACGGAACCAGGGTCAGCAGAAACGTCCCGGCGCCGACGAAGGTGACGCTGAACTCGCCGGTCAGGAAGCCCCCGACAGCCGCGCCCAGCAGCACCAGCCAGGTCAGGACGAGCAGCCAGGGAAACGGGGCCTTCCTGCGTATCGTCATCCGTCCTGTCCGACCGGCTGCTGTTCTGAGGTCTCGAGCCTAACCGGACGGCTCCGACGCGCAAGCCCGGCGTCGCTCCTAGCGGCTGCGCGCCGTCCGAAGCCGCATCCACCCAGCAATGCCCAGGGCGCAGACGAGGCTCAGAACCGCACCGACCGCAAAGGTCGCCTGCGGGCCGAAGCCTTCCCACAGCAGACCCGCCGCCACATTGCCCAGCAGAGCGATCAGGCCCGAGATCAGGGCGAACAGGCCGAACGCCGAGCCGCGCAGATGGGCGGGCGCCGCATCGGCGATCAGGGTCATCAGCAGGCCTTGGGAAAAGCCCATGTGCAGGCCCCACAACGCCACGCCCAGGTAGAAGACGACCTGATCACTCGCCAGCGCCAGCGCCACGTCGGCGGCGGCCAGGAAGACCAGGCTGAGCAGCAGCAGGGAGGTGCGGCCGATACGGTCCGACAGCGCCCCCACCGGGAAGGCGGCCAGACCGAACACCAGGTGCAGCAGGACGATGGCCGCCGGCGCGAAGGCGGCCGGGACGCCGACGTCCAGCCCCTTCATCAGCAGGAAGGACTCGCTGAACCGCGCCAGGCCAATCACCGCCGTCAGGGCGATCATGGTCCAGGTGCCGGCGTCCAGACGCAGCGCCCCCTTCAGGCTGGGCGGCTTCTTGGCGCCCTCGTCCGGGCGCGGCGGGTCGGACACGCCGCCGACCAACAGGGCCACGGCCAGGAAGGCCGGGATGGAGGCCAGCCAGAACACCGCCTTGATGTCGTTCGCCAGCACCACCATCAGCCCGATCGCCAGCAGCGGGCCGACGAAACCGCCGACCGTATCCAGCGACTTTCTCAGGCCGAAGGCGCGGCCGCGAATGTCCGGCGGCGTCACGGCGGCGACCAGGGCGTCGCGCGGGGCGGTGCGGACGCCCTTGCCGATCCGGTCCACCCCCTTGGCCAGCAGCACCCCCTCGACCGAGGCCGCCAGGGGGAAGATCGGCTTGGACAGGGCCGCCAGCCCATAGCCCGCCACCGCCAGCCATTTGGGCCGCGCAATGCGGTCGGACCAGAAGCCCGACAGGAACTTCACCGCCGTCGCCACGACGACGGAGAAGCCTTCGACCAGACCGATCATCACCGCCGAAGCGCCGAGCCCCACCACCAGATAGATGGGCAGAAGCGTCTGGATCATCTCCGACGAGACATCCATCAACAGACTGACGACGCCCAGAATCCAGACGCTGCGGGGGATGTAGCTGCGAGCCATTCGCGCCCAGTGCGGGATACGGCGCTCGCTGTCCAGCCTGGGTCCGGCTCCGGCGAGAAACTTCATGAAACTGCGATCAAACGCGCCCCCTTCACCCGGCGCCGCCTGGAGGGCTAAGACGGTTCGCATGAACACAGCCCCGCTTCCCGACGCCGCCGGCCAGAACTGGGTCGACCGCCATGCGCCCGAGCGTCTGAAGCCCTGGCTGAAGCTGGGCCGCTTCGACCGGCCGATCGGGACGTGGCTGCTGCTGCTGCCCGGCTGGCAGGGGATCATGCTGGCGCTGAACCAGTACGACCGGCCGTTCGGCGGTTTTGAGCTGTGGCTGGTCGTCGGCTTCGCCGTCGGCGCGGCCCTGATGCGCGGCGCGGGCTGTGCGGTGAACGACATCGTCGACCGCGACTTCGACGCCCAGGTGGCCCGCACCGCCCTGCGCCCCATTCCGGCGGGGCAGATCAGCGTGAAGCAGGCCTGGGCCTTCGTCGGCGGCCTCAGCCTCATCAGCCTGTGCATTCTGCTGACGATGAACCTGACGTCGGTGCTGCTGGGCGCCCTGTCACTGGGGCTGGTGGCGGCCTATCCCTTCATGAAGCGCATCACCTGGTGGCCGCAGGCGTGGCTGGGCCTGACCTTCAACTGGGGCGCCCTGCTGGGCTTCGCGGCGGCGACGGGCGGGCTGTTCGCCCTGGGCTGGCTCTATGTGCTGAGCGTGAAGATCAGCGGGGACAGCTACTGGATGGCCGAGGGCCTGAACCGCATGGGGAACCTCGCCCTGTCGGCGGGGCTGCTCTACGCGGGCGGGATCTTCTGGACCCTGGGCTACGACACCATCTACGCGCTTCAGGACATTGAGGACGACGTCATGGCCGGGGTGAAGTCCTCGGCGCAGGCGCTGGGCGGCAAGGTGAAGGAAGGCGTGGCTGTCTTTTACATCCTGGCCGTGGCCCTGGCCGGCGCAGCGGGCTCCGTCGCCGGTCTGGGGCCGGTCTTCTATGTCGGTCTGGCGCTCTACGCCCTGCATTTCGTCTGGCAGGTGCGGCGGTTGCGGCCGGACGACCCGAAACTTTCCCTGCGTCTTTTCAAATCAAATCGCGATGCGGGGTTGATCCTTCTGGCCGCCATCGCGTTCAACGGCCTAGCTTTCTGATCGAACCGTTCCCAAGGAGCCCGGCATGATCCCTTCGCGCCCCCTTCGCGTCCTTCTCGTCACCGCCGCCGTCGCGGCCTCGCTCGCCGCCTGCCAGCGCAATGAGAAGAAGGAGACGCCCGCCGCGCCGGCCGCCTCCGCCCACGCCGTCGAGGGGCCGCTGAAGTACGACAGCGCCACGCCCTACGCCAAGGTCAGCCTGAGCCTGCCGGAAAACGTGCTGTCCTATCCGGCGCTCTACACCCCGCTGTACCGCGACGAGGTGGCCAAGCTGAAGGAATACGCCGAGGGCGCCCAGGCCGACCGCACCGAAGCCGGTTCGCCCGAGGGCATGCCGCCCTATGAGAAGACCATCGTTTACGGCGCCCCGATCGAGACCAGCCGCCTGTTCAGCCTGATGCGGACCGACTTCGACTATTCGGGCGGCGCCCACCCGAACACGGTCGCCACCGGCCTGCTGTGGGACAAGACCGAAGGCCGCCGCATCGCCGCCGCCGACCTGTTCGCCGACAAGGCCGACAAGACCGGCCTGGAGCGCGCCCTGTGCCAGGCGGTGAACACCGCCAAGACCAAGCGTCCCGGCGCCACGCCCGTCTCGACCACCGGCGAGATGTGGGCCTGCCCCAAGCTGAAGGACGTGGCCGTGACCCTGGCGCCCGGCTCGGTTCCGGGTAAGGCGGGCGGCCTGACCTTCCTGCTCGACGCCTATGCGGTCGGCCCCTATGTCGAGGGCGCCTATTACCTGACCCTGCCGCTGTCGACCTTCCAGAGCGCCCTGTCGCCGGAGTATGCGGGCGAGTTTGCGGGCGCCCCGACCAAGGCGGGCGACGTCACCGACGACCTGCGGCTGAAGGCGCCCGCCGCCTGATCCGCGATCAGTCCTCGCGCTTCAGGAAGGCGTCGACCAGGGCGTCCAGCCGGTCAGGCTGATCGACCATGATGAAGTGCCGGGCGCCGTCGACGCGCTTCAGCGTCACGCCCGGCAGGGCGGCGTATTCGCGGCTCCACAGGGCGTCGGCCATGGCGGCAGGCGCCCCGCCGTCCGCGTCCGAGGCGTAGACCGCCCAGACCGGCGTGGTCATGGCCGCCAGGCCGGGCCGCGCGTCGGTCGTCATTACCTCGCGGATCGCCGAGGCCATCGCCTGGCGGTTCGAGGCCATCGACCAGTCGACCATGGCGGCGCGCCCGGCCTCGTCGCGCATCATGCCGACAGCGGTGCGTTCCTGCTGAACACGGAAGGCCGCTTCGTCCGCGTTCAGGATGGAGGCGGCGGCCTGATCGGCGAAGGGCCGCGCGGTCTGCGGCGTGACCTGCGGGCCGAACATGGCGCTGAAGAAGGGCAGGCTGTCGACGCTCATCACGCGGCTGACCGCCGTGGGGTGCTGCTGCGCCAGCAGAAGGCCGCTGAGCCCGCCCATCGAATGGCCGATGACGGCGGGCCGGTCCAGCGTCGCCGCATAGCGCGCCAGTTCATCGACAGCGGGCTGGACGAAGGCGCCGTCGCCGTGCGTCCACGCCTCGCCCGCGAAACCGGCCAGTTGCACCAGATGGACGCGATGCGTCGCCGACAGGCGCCGGGCCAGCGGACGCCACACCTCGCGCGATGAGGCGAAACCGGGGATCAGGATCACGTCCGGCCCCTGCCCCATCACCTCGACCGACAGCCGATCGGAGACGAAGGCGGGCGCCTGGGCGCGGGCCGGTTCGGCCTGGGCGGGAGACACGATGCTGGCGGCGCTGAAGCCGACGGCGGCGGCCAGGATGAAGGCGCGCAGGGTCTTGGCGGGTGCGGAGATCTTGGTCATGGCGTTTCCTTGGTGTGTTGGCCCTGCCCGCTATTCAGCGCGCAGCAGGGTTCGTCCCTCGAGGCGGCCCCGAAGATGACGGCGATGAAGCGAAACAGGAGAGTAAGGTTTTCCTGACTTTACGCGTCAGGCGTGCGGGTTCTCGAAGATGTCCTCGACCGGCCGCTCGAACAGGGCGGCGATGCGATAGGCCAGGTCGAGCGAGGGGTCGTGCTTCTCGGTCTCCAGAGCGTTGACCGCCTGGCGCGACACCCCCAGCGCCTGCCCCAGCCGCTCCTGGGTCCAGTTGCGCTCGACGCGCAGCAGTTTCAGCCGGTTCTTCATCAGTTCGACGACCGAATGAAGGGTGAGACCAGACCGAAGGCCGCCCAGAACAACGGATAGATCAGCCAGGCCGGCAGATGCGGCGCCCCGGCGAACGTCTCGCCGAAGCCCCAGAAGGTCGCCGCCGCCATCGCCAGGCCGGAGGCGATGATGAACTGCTTGGCCGTGACCATGCGCACGAACTCATCGCTTTCCCGCATCAGCGCCAGCGTCGCCCAGATCTGGCCGATGACCGGAGCGGCCACGGCGGCCGCCAGCACCCAACCCGCAGGGCGCCCCATCACGCCGTCGAAGGCGTCGGTGGTCATCATCGCCACGCAGATCGCCACATAGGGGACCATGAAGGCGAACGTCCGCAGGACGTAGCGGCGCCCGGCGGGGGTCTGTTGTTTGGAAAGGGTCAACATGGCAGGCGCTCCTGACTTTGTGTAAGGTCAACCTTACATCACCAATGTGTCATGTCAACCTGACTTTTTATCAGCCTGTCCTGACTTTCTTGCCAGCCGCTTCGGCGGCCCCTAGCTTGTCGGCATGCGTAGCCTTCCCGCCTTCGTCCTGGCCGTTCTGACGGCCGTCGCGCCCCTTGCGGCGTCCGCCGCCTCGCCTGCCCCGCCCCCGGTCGAGCAGGACGTGCGGGGCGCGCGTGACCATGACGACCTGCCGCGCATGGACGGCGCGCGCATCCGCGCCTGGCGTCAGTTGTCGGTGGCCGAGATCACCCTGCCGACCGGCCCGGTGGCCGAAGGCACCGCCCCGGAAAACGCCCTGCGCCTGCAGGGCCAGATCAGCCACCTGGACTACGCCATCCGCCCCGCCGTCGCGCCGATCGACATGGCGCGCCACTATGAGGAAGCGTTGCGCGAGGGCGGCTATGAAACCGTTTTCGCCTGCACCGGCATCGCCCGCTGCGGCTCGGGCATGGGGTCGCTGATCCTGCTCAGCGACAAGGTCGCGCCCGCCGGGTTCGCCGACGGCGTGTTCAACGATCAGCTGCGGGTGGTCGTGGCGCGTAAGGGTTCGACCTGGGTGCTGCTGCACATGACGCGCGGACCGGATCGGTCGCTGGTCTATCAGGCCGTGATCGAGGGCGCCCGTGAGCTCGACTAGACGGATCGCCGACCCCGCCCGCTTCATCCGCGACAACACCCGCCTTCAGCCCGTCTCCCACACGCCCGAGATTGCCCTGTGGCTGGCCGACGAGGTCACGCCCATCTGGAAGCTGACGGAGGAAGAACTGGGCGAGATGGGCCTGCCGCCGCCGTTCTGGGCCTTCGCCTGGGCGGGCGGACAGGCGCTGGCGCGCTGGCTGCTGGACCACCCCGACGAAGTCGCCGGGCGTCGCGTGCTGGACCTGGCGACGGGTTCGGGTCTGGTGGCGATCGCGGCGATGAAGGCGGGCGCGGTCTCGGTGCTGGCCGCCGACATCGATCCCTTCTGCGCAGCGGCGGTGGCGGCGAACGCTGAGGCCAACGGCGTCGAGATCGCCTTCACCGCCGACAACCTGCTGGAGGCCCCGCCCCAGGCGTTCGACCTGATCTGCGCCGGGGACGTCTTCTATGAAGGACCGATGGCCGAGGCGATGCTGGCCTGGCTGAAGCAGGCGCGCGCGGCAGGGGCCGAGGTGCGGGTCGGCGACCCCGGCCGCACCTACTTCCCGAAGGAGGGCCTCAGCCTGCTGGCCGAATACCGCGTGCCGACCACGCGCGAGCTGGAGGACCAGGAGGTCAAGCGCACGCGGGTCTGGGCGCTGGAGGCGTAGAAGCGCCTCAGGCGTCGCGCGGCAGGACGGTCAGCACCCGCGCCATGTGCTGATGGAAGGCTTCCATGTAGTCGCGCAGGAACTGTTCGGTGCTGGCGACGGTGACGTTGCCGTCATCGTCGATCAGGCTCGGCGTCATCTGAATATAGGCTTCGACCGTGTTCATCTGCGGAGCTTGCAGGAAGCCCAGGACGGGCCGCAGCGCCTGCTGGGCCACCGCCGTGCCGATCGAACCGGGCGAGGCGCCGATGACCGCCGTCGGCTTGTTCTTGAAGGCGTTGGTTCCATAGGGGCGGCTGGCCCAGTCCAGGGCGTTCTTCAGCCCGCCGGGCATGGAGCGATTGTATTCCGGCGTGACGATCAGGATGGCGTCCGAGCGCTTGATCGCCGCCTTGAAGGTCTCGGCCACGGCCGGATAGTCGGCGTCGTAGTCATAGGAATAGAGCGGCAGGTCGGCGAAACCGATCTCGTGGAAATGCAGCTTCTCGGGCGCCAGCTTGACCAAGGCCTTGGCCAGCTTGCGGTTGATCGAGCCCTTGGACAGGCTACCGATGATGTAGCCGACGTTATAGGTGGTCATGAGAGGCGTCCCGCTGAAATTATGGGCGGCGCCCGGCGCCGCTGATGACGAAATGTTCAACCAAGCTTAGCGGTTCCGTATCAGACGCGCACGGCCTGACGCCCGCGCCCCGCCTCGCCGAAGACGCGCAGATAGCGTTCGATCTCGGCCCGGTCGCCGGTGGCCTTTTCGACGTTGTCCGACAGTTTCACCGCCGGACGGCCCGCCGCCTGCGTCACCTTGCAGACGAGCGACAGGGGCAGCAGTTCGGGCGCCTCGACCGGAGCGCAGTCACGGAAGTCGTTGGTCAGATTGGTGCCCCAGCCGAAGCTGGTGCGCACCCGCCCCTTGAAATGGGCGTGGGCCGCCTCGATGCCGTCGACGTCCAGCCCGTCGGCCAGCACCAGCAGGCGCTCGCGCGGGTCGCGGCCCTTGGACGCCCACCACTTCATGATGATCTCGCCGCCCTCGATCGGCGGGGCGGAATCGGGGCGGAAGCCTTTCCAGTCGGCCAGCCAATCGGGCGCGTCGTCGAGGAAGGCTTGCGTGCCGAAGGCGTCCGGCAGGGCGATCAGCAGATTGCCGTCATAGGCCGCCCGCCATTCCTCCAGCACTCGATAAGGCGCCGCGCGCAGAGCCGCCTCGTCCTCGCCCGCCATGGCGGCCAGCACCATGGGCAGTTCGTGACCGTTGGTGCCGATGGCCTCAAGGTCGTTGTTCATGGCCAGCAGTACGTTGGAGGTGCCGATGAAGGCGCTTCCCAGCCCCTCCTTCAGCGCCTCGACGCACCAGCCCTGCCACAGGAAGCCGTGGCGGCGGCGCGTGCCGAAGTCCGACAGGGCCAGCGGTTCCAGTTTTCTCAGCCGCTCGATCTTGCTCCACAGCTTGGTCTTGGCGCGCGAATAGAGGATGTCCAGCTCGAACCGGCCCATGCGGCGCAGGGCGCGGCGGCTGCGCAGTTCGTTCAGGATCGACAGGGCGGGGATTTCCCACAGGGTGACGTCGGCCCAGCTTCCCGAAAACTCGAGCCGATACTGGCCGTCAGCGCTGCGCGACAGGTCGTAGTCCGGCAGGCGATACTCAGCTAGCCAGGCCAGGAAGTCCGGGCTGAAGATCGACTTCACCCCATAGAAGGTGTTGCCGCCCAGCCAGATCAGTTCGCGGTTGGTGAAGCGCAGGGACCGGGCGTGGTCCAGTTGGGCGCGCAGTTCCACCTCGTCCACTTCCTCGGCCAGACGCACCGAAGTCGTGCGGTTGATGACCGAGAAGGTCACCGGCACGTCGCGGAACCGGCGCCAGATCAGCTGCAGCATCAACAGCTTGTAGAAGTCGGTGTCCAGCAGGCTGCGGACGATGGGGTCCAGACGCCAGCCGTGGTCATAGGCCCGCTTGGCCAGGTCGATGCTCGCCATGCCCGATCAGTCCGCCTTCTGCGCAGCCGGCTCGATGACAGCCTCGGGCGGGGCCTCGTCCTCATTGACCAGACGCCCTTCGCGGTGCGGCTTGATGTAGGGCGTCGGCTGCGGCGTCGGCATATTGCCCCGCATCAGGGCGGCCCCGGCCTTCAGCCCGCCGGTCAGGTCCAGGTCCAGGCGCGCCTCGTCGCGACGGCGCACGTCGGCGATGACGTCGGCGACCTCGTCTTCCGGCAGGCCCAGCTCCTCCAGAACGGCCTGGCCGAACCGGAGGGCGGACTCAAAGGTCTCGCGCACCTGATAGTCGACCCCCGCCTGGATCAGACGCAGCGAGTGACCGCGGTCGAAGGCCCGCACCATCAGCTTCACGCCGGGGAATTCGGACTTGACCAGTTGCACGATCTTGTCGGCGGCCTCCGGCTTGTCGACGCAGACCAGCACCGCCTCGGCCTTGCCCGCGCCCGAGGCCCGAAGCGTGTCGAGGCGCGTGCCGTCGCCGTAGTAGACCTTGAAGCCGAAGTTGCCGGCCGCCTGGATCATCTCCACATCGTTCTCGATGATCGACACGTCCACGTCGCGCGCCAGCAGGGGTTGCGACACCACCTGGGCGAAGCGGCCGAAGCCGATGATCAGCACCTGGCCGCCCAGGCCGTCGGCGGCGTCCACGCCCTCGGCGTCTTCCGGCGACAGGCCCGCCTCCTTGGGCAGGAGCCGTTTCAGCGCCAGGGTCGTCAGCGGCGTCAGCGCCATCGACAGGATGACGATGGCCGTCAGGGCCGCGCCCGCCTGGGCGTCGATCACCCCCGCCGTGGCGGCGGCGCTGTAGAGGACGAAGGCGAACTCGCCGCCCTGGGCGAACAGGGCCGCGCGCTCGATCGCCTCATGGTGGCGCGCCTTGAACACGCGGGCGACGACATAGATGACCAGGGCCTTGACCACCATGAAGGCCGCCAAGCCGGCCACGACGATGCGCCAGTCGTTGATGACCACGCCGATGTCCAGCGCCATGCCGACCGACAGGAAGAACAGGCCCAGCAGAATGGCGCGGAACGGCTCCACGTCCGCCTCCAGCTGATGCCGGAAGGTCGAGTCCGACAGCAGCACCCCGGCCAGGAAGGCGCCCATGGCCATCGACAGGCCGACCCCGTCCATGATCCAGGCTGTGCCCGCCACGACCAGCAGGGCGGCGGCCGTCATCACCTCGCGCCCGCCGTTGCGGGCCAGGAAGCGGAACACCGGATTGATGGCGTAGACGCCGACCGCCAGCACGCCCGCCAGCGCCGCCAGGGCCAGGCCGATCGACTGCCACAGCGGCGTCGTGCTCTCGGCCGACTGCCCCATCGAGGCGCCCAGCAGGGCGACGATGGCCAGCAGGGGCACGATGGCCAGGTCTTCGAACAGCAGGATGGACACGGCCCGCTGTCCGCTGGGCGTCGGCAGGTCGCCGCGCTCTTCCAGCATCTGCACGATGACGGCGGTCGAGGACATGACGAAGCCCATGGCCCCGACAAAGGCCACCGGCGCCGAAACGCCCGCCGCCATGGCCACCAGCGTCAGGGCCAGTCCCGCCAGGCCGACCTGGGCCGAACCCAGGCCGAAGATTTCCTTGCGCATCCCCCACAGCCGCTTGGGCCGCATCTCCAGACCGATGATGAACAGGAAGATGACCACGCCGAACTCGGCGACGTGCAGTATGGTCTGCGGCTCGCGGAACAGGGCCAGGCCGAAAGGACCGATGGCGACGCCCGCCGCCAGATAGCCGAGCACCGAGCCCAACCCCAGCTTGCGGAAGATCGGCACGGCCACCACGCCCGCCGCCAAGAGGGCCGCCACATGGCCCAGTTCCAGTCCCGTCGCAGCCTCGGCCATCGCTCACCCTTATGCTTAAGCCTTCATAGTGGGGACGAAAGGACTGAATAGCGAGGGGGTTCCTCACCACAGCATCTGCGCCACAGGGCGACGACGATGCGCCCACGCGAAGAACCTTCGCCTTAGTTCCGCCGAACATCGTCATTCTTCATGGACGAGACAGGGTTGGAGGAGATCGCTCAATGTCCCAGCATCCACGGCGCCGCGCCGCCGGATTCCAGCGTCGCCCGGCGAGCCTGACGCTGGTCGCCGTCGCCGCCCTCATGACCGCCGCCCCGGTCGGCGCCGCGCCCGTTCCGTCGCCTGTGGTGCAGGACGGAACGCCCAGCCCAGCCGCCTGTCGCGAACTCGGCTTCGACCTGTCGCCGCCCTCCCGTGCGCGTCCGCCCGTCCTGCGATCACGGCCGCCCCATCCGGCGCCGCTTGCGCCTCCTCCTCCTCCTCCGCCTCCTCCGCCGCCCGTCACCCTGCCGATCGAAGCGACCAAGAAGGAAGACCGGGTCGAATACGCCGCCCCGCCCCCCACGGTGAACGGCGTGGTCGTCAGCGGGTCGCGCATCGGTCCCTATCCCCCCGGCCCTCCCCTGCCGCCGCGTCCCGTCGATACCGAACGCTATCCCGACGCCACGCCCAATGCGGTCAAGCGGACGGCGGATCAGCCGGTCTCGACCTTCTCCATCGACGTGGACACCGCCGCCTACGCCAACGTCCGCCGCTTCATCGACAACGGCAGGGCTCCGCCGCGCGACGCCGTGCGGGTCGAGGAGATGATCAACTATTTCGACTACGGCTACGCCCGCCCGACCTCGGCCGCGCGGCCCTTCGCCGTCACCACGGCCGCGACGGCCTCCCCGTGGTCCGAGGGTCGCCGGATCGTTCATGTGGGCCTTCAGGGCTATGAACTGCCCGAAGGACAGCGCCGCCCGCTGAACCTGACCTTCCTGGTCGACGTATCCGGCTCGATGAACAGCCCGGACAAGTTGGACCTGGCCAAGCAGTCGATGAACCTGATCATCGACCGCCTGCGGCCCCAGGATCGCGTCGCCGTGGCCTATTACGCCGAGGGCGCCGGCACGACGCTGGCCCCCACCGCAGGGACGCAAAAGCTGAAGCTGCGCTGCGCGGTCGCCTCCTTGCGGGCTTCGGGCGGCACGGCCGGGGCGACCGGCATGACCAACGCCTATGACCAGGCCCAGGCCGGCTTCGGCCGCGACAAGGTCAACCGCATCCTGATGTTCACGGACGGCGACTTCAACGTCGGCGTCACCGACGACAAGCGGCTGGAAGACTACGTCGCCGACAAGCGCAAGACGGGGATTTACCTGTCCGTCTACGGCTTTGGACGCGGCAACTATCAGGACGCCCGGATGCAGGCGATCGCCCAGGCAGGCAATGGCACGGCGGCCTATGTCGACGACCTGAATGAGGCCCGTCGTCTGTTCGGGCCAATGTTCGACCGGGGCGCCTTCCCTATCGCCGACGACGTGAAAATCCAGGTCGAGTTCAACCCCGCTCGCGTCGCCGAATGGCGGCTGATCGGCTATGAAACCCGCCTGCTGAACGAAGAAGACTTCAACAACGACGCTGTCGATGCGGGCGAGGTCGGGTCGGGCGCCTCCGTCACGGCCCTGTATGAAATCACGCCTGTCGGCGGGCCGACGCAGATCCCCGAGCGTCGCTATCCCGACAACCGCATCGCGACCGGCGGCGGCGACCCGAACGGCGAACTGGGCTTCATCCAGGTGCGATACAAACAGCCCGGCCAGCAGCGTTCGGAACTGATCCAACAGCCGTTGACCGACCGTTCGCGCGCCGACACTCCGCCCGAGGCGACCCGCTGGGCCCTGGCCGTCGCCGCCTTCGGCCAGAAGCTGCGCGGCGATCCCTGGATGGCGCCGGACTACGGCTGGGATCGGGTGCTGGACCTGGCCCAGGGCGCGCGCGGCGCCGATCCCTACGGCGAGCGGGCCGAGTTCGTGCAACTGGTCCGCGCCGCCCAGAGCCTGCCCGAACGTCGCGAACCCTAGCCTGCCCGCGCCGCCGGAACCGCGACCGCCGGCGCGGGTTCTTAAGGCCAGGCCGCAACGGCCGCGCCAAGGGAGAAGGCCATGAAGATTCGCGACGTGATGAGCAAGGACGTGCAGGTCGCCCGCCCCGAAGACACCCTTCAGAATGTCGCCGGACGCATGGCGGCGGGCGATTTCGGCTTCATCCCCGTGGCCGACGGCGACCGGCTGATCGGCGCCCTGACCGACCGCGACATCGTGGTGCGCGCCGTCGCCTCGGGCGCGGGGCCGGAGGCGCGGGTGCTGGACGTGCTGTCGCGCGACGCCCTGGTGGTGCGGGCCGACGACGACCTGAAGGTCGCGCTGGACCTGATGTCCTCGCGCCAGATTCGCCGCCTGCCTGTGGTGGACAAGGACGGTCGCCTGGTCGGCGTGGTTTCGCTGGGCGACCTGTCGACGCGGGTCAAGGAACGCTACGCCGGCGAGGCGCTGGAAGAGATTTCCCGCCCCGGATGATGACTTAAGGTCTCGCTAACCATCTCGCGGAACCCCGCGATAACGGCTGGCGCGCCATGCTCTCCCCTTGATCGCGAGGGGAGACCGGCATGGCGCGCGCCCAGTTCCAGAAGGGCCAGAAGGTCTGGGTCGAGAGCGTCGGCGTCTGGGCCCAGGTCGAAAAGGTCAACCCTGTCTGGGCCAAGGGCTTCGACGAGCCTGTCCGCATCACTTACGACGTGGGCCTGGGCCGCGAATTCGCCGGCGGCGAATTGCAACTCCCGACGGAGGATCGCGCGGCCACGGCCCTGGGCGACTGGCGCGTCCTGCGCGCCCGAAACAAGTGGCAGGACGCCGCCGACTGCGCCCATCATCCCTTCCCCGGCAGCTATCCGGTCGTCGTCACGGACAAGGCGGACTGGGGCGGCTGGCGCGTGCCGGGCGCGGAATACGACCGCGATCCCCAACGCATCGAATTCCAGTCGCGTCTGATCGCCGCCGCGCCGGAATTGATGGGGCTGGCGCGAGAACTTCTGGCCTCGGTCGCGGAAGCGCCCGAGGACGCCCCGCCGGAGACCGTGCGCCTGGCGCGTCAGGCCCAGACCGTGCTGCGCCGGATCACCGACGTCCTGGCGCCCCCGCCTGAAGCGACGCGGCCCGCCGCCCGCGAAGATGTAACCCTTTCCGAAACCGACGCTTAGCGCCCCGGCGCAGCCTCCGGCCCCGCCGACCCTCGACAGGAGTCGGCGACGCAGCCTAGATTCCGCGTTGAATCGGCACAGGAGGTCGCCTTTGCAGGGCACAGAGCGGCGCAGCTATGGGCCGGGCCGCAGGGCCACGGACCAGCAGGACGCGCGATCCGCGCCCTGGGTGCGCATCCTGGCGCTCGCCGTCGCCCTGGCCTTGGCCGCCTACGCTCTGTTGGTGCTGCGTGAGGCGGACCGTCCGCGCCGTGAAGCCGAAGCCGCTCGCATCGAGGCTCTGGCGCTGGAGGCCCGCCTGGCCGCCTCTCAGGTCGAGGCCCAGGCGGATCGCGCCGCCCTGGCCCTGCGCGCCGGCGCGCGCGCACTGGCCCAGGCCCCCGGTCAACCCGCCGCCGCCCTGGATCAGGCCCGCGCCCTGGCCCCCGAAGCCGCCTTCATGATCCTGAGCGCCGAAGGCCGCGTCCTGGCCGCCAGCGGCGCACGGCTCTCCGCGCCGGCAATCGCCCTTCACGCCGTCCAGTTGGGCGACGACGGCCTGACTCAAAGCGTCACGGCAGCGGGCGGGACGGTGCTTCTGGCCCGCACGCCCCTGCCGTCGCTGAAGGCCACGCTGAAAGACGCCGCCCTGAGCGTCATGCCGTCCGGTCAGACTCCGGCGGAGCCGGGCCGCGCGGTCAAGGGGCCGGACGGTCGGGCGCAGTTGGCGGCCGTCGCCCCCATCGGCGACACGGGCCTGTCGGTCGTCGCCGCATTGCCGCACGCCCATGGCCTGGCCGCCTGGCTCGAAGACGCCTGGGTGCTGGCCGGCCCTCTGCTGCTGGTGGTGCTGATGCTGGCTGTGATCGCAGTGCAAAATTGGCGTCAGATGCGCGTCGGGCGGCGTTGGGCCGAAACCGAGCGACGCTTTCGCGTGGCGGTCGAGGCGGCGCGCTGCGGCGTTTGGGAATGGGACATCGGCCGCGGCGAAATGATCCTCTCGGACTACATGGCCGCCTTGCTTGAGGTCGAGAACGGGTCGCGTCTGACGACGCAGGCGCTGATGGACCGGGTCCACCCTTCTTATCGCGACGCCTTGCATCAGGCCCTGGACGAAGCCGCCCTGCATGGCGCCTTCGAGGCCGCCTTCCCCGTACCCTTGAAGTCCGGCAGCATCCGCTGGATCGATGCACGCGGCCAGTCGCGCCAGCCGCGCCGCGACGGCGTTTTCGTCAATCTGATGGGCGTGGCGCTGGACGTCACCGACGCCCGCCGCACCAAGGCCCAGGCCCAGGCCGCCGAGAGCCGCCTGCGCGACGCCATCGAAAGCGTGTCCGACGCCTTCGTCCTGTTCGACCGGCGCGGGCGGCTGATCCTGTGGAACCAGGGCTTCCAGGACGCCTTCGCCTTTCCGCCGGGCGTGGTGCGGCGCGGCGCCTTGAAGGACGAGCTGACGCGGATCGCCGCAGACGCCATCAAGACCGAACGGCCCTCCGTCGAGGGGCGCGCGGGCGTGCGCGAGGTCGAGTTGAAGGACGGTCGCTGGCTGCAGATGGCTGAACGGTTCACCGGCGACGGCGGCACGGTGGTCATCTGCGCCGACATCACCGTTGTGCGTCGCCAGGAGGCTGAACGCCGCCGCGCCGCCGACGAACTGCGCGCCATGGTCGAGGAGCTGGAGGCCAGCCAGGACAAGCTCTCGCTGCTGGCGCGCAAATACGAGGTCGCCATGACCCGCGCCGAGGACGCCAACCGCGCCAAGTCCGAGTTCCTGGCCAATATGAGCCATGAACTGCGCACGCCGCTGAACGCCATCAACGGCTTCTCGGAAATCATGGCGGGCGAGATGTTCGGCCCCCTGGGCGACCATCGCTACAAGGGTTACGCCGCCGACATCCACGCCTCGGGCCAGCACCTGCTCAGCCTGATCAACGACATCCTGGACATGGCCAAGATCGAAGCCGGCAAACTGACGCTCCACTATGAAGTCGTGGCCCTGGACCAGCTGTGCGCCGACGCCGTGCGGCTGATGCGCGGCAAGGCGCTGGAATCACAACTGCGCCTCAGCCTGTCCTGCCCCGACGACCTTCGCGTGGAAGCCGATCAGCGCGGACTGAAGCAGGTGCTGCTGAACCTGATCTCAAACGCCGTGAAGTTCACCCCCGAAGGCGGCGCCGTAAAAGTCAGCGTCGTCCCGCTGAACAACGAGACGATGCGGATCGCCGTCGCGGACACCGGCATCGGAATCTCGGCGCAGGATCTGAGCCGCCTGGCTCAACCGTTTGAACAGGTCGAGGGCCAGCATTCCAAATCGACGCAGGGCACGGGACTGGGCCTCGCCCTGACCAAGTCCCTGATAGAGCTGCATCGCGGCCAGATGACGATCGACAGCGAACCTGGACGCGGCACCACGGTCTGGTTTGATCTGCCCGTGTGCGCTCCCGCAGGCGCTATGGCCCCGCTCGGCGCTCCGATTCAACGGGTTCAGCGGGCGGCCTGATCACCCGCCTGATCCTTGGCCTTTTCCGTCGCCTGCGGCGGCGGCGTCGGATTGCACTTCTCGCGCGATTTCGATTTGTGACGCGACAGAATGGGCGCCAAAGCCTTGCGGTTTTCCGGCGACAGGCGCCCCAGGGTCTCGACCGCCCCGGCTTCCAGACGGGCGCGTCCACGCATCTCGGACGCGCGAGAGCGTTCCAGTAAGGCTGCGACCGCCACCGCGTCGAAGCTGTCGGACGCCGTCAAGGCGATGGCCTCGCGTCGCGCCGCGCGCGAGTCCTCAAAGTCCGGTCGCGCCTGCAGGGCATTGGCGCGCAGTTCGCCCTTCACCTGGTCACGAACGGCCGACGGCAGCGCCTCGACCACAGCCCAGACCGGTTCGCTGCGGCCCGGCTTGCGCCCCTCGGCCGCCTGTTCCGCCGCCTTGCGCGACAGCACCCAGGCGGTGCCCCCGCCGACCACGGCGAAGATATTCAAAGCGACCGACGCGGCCAGGGCGATCTTCAGACCCTTGTTCATGCTTATCTCCCCAGGCCTGCGGCCAGGATTTCTGCGTCGTCGGGCGCCGTCAGACTGGCCTGATAAAGCACGGTGTCGGCGCGGGTCTCGGCCGTCATCTGACCGGTCAGCACCATGCCGAAGGCCACGCCCGCACAGGCCGCCGCCGCCCAGCCTGCGCCCGACATCCAGGCCAGAGGCCCCAGCCCGCGCCGGCGTTGTCCCAGGCGCGCGCCCGCAGCATCGGCGATGACCCGCTCACGCAGCGCATGCGACGGCGCCTGGCGCGGCGCGGCGTCCAGGAAGGCGTCCACTAGGTCGGCCTCGGTCAGCACGACACCGGCGCGCGGATCGGCGGCCATCAGCAGCCGCGCCGCCTCGCGCTCGGCCTCGGGCCAGCGTCGCAGGTCTGCGCCATAGGCGTCGGCCAGATACTCAAAACGTTCCAGGTTCATCGTCGTCATCTTCAGCCCCCTATCTCCCCATCGCCTTCGCAGCGCCATGCGGCGCCATGTCCGCGAGCGCCGTCCGCAACGCCCGTCGCCCGCGCGACAACAGGCTTTCCAGCGCCTCGACGCTGATCTCCATCAGGGCGGCCGCCTCGATATTGCCGAGCTCCTGATAGTGGCACAGGACGATGGCCTCGCGCTGGCGCTCAGGCAGGCGCGCCAGCGCGCGTTCAACCCGGACCCCGGTCTCGGCAGCCAGCAGGCCCCGATCCGGCGCCGGGCCCTCGTCGATTCCATCCGGCGGCATGTCGGTCGCGATCTCGCGCCGTCGCCGCAGCCGGTCGTAGCAGAGGTTCAGGGCCACCCGATGCAGCCAGGTGTCGAAGCGCGCCTGCCCCGGCGTCCAGCGCGGCGCCTGCCTCCAGGCTCTGAGCATCGCTTCCTGGGCCACGTCCTCAGCCTCCGTCGCATCGCCCAGCATTCGCTGGGCGAGCGACAACATGCGCGGCAGCTTGCGCGCGACCATGGCCTGAACGGCTGCAGGATCGCCCGCGCCTACGCGCTTCACCAGGTCCTCGTCGGGGTCGGCGGTCTTCGCCAATCACGCCTCTTTGGTCGGCCGAGAAAAGGGCGAGCGGTCCATCCGCCGTCCCCGACATCACCTTACTCCGAAACCGGCGCCGAAGGCGACGCCGGGCGCGGCTCGCGCCTCTGACGCATCTCGGCGCGGCCCGCCTGCATGGCGGCGCGGCGCTCCTCCACCGTCAGCGTTCCATCGCGATTCGCGTCCATGCGGGCGAAGGTCTCGGTCGCCTTGCGTTCAACCTCGGCGATGGCGATGGGGAAGCGATCAGCCTCGCCGCGCATGTTCCGACCGCGCATGTCACGCCCGCCCATGCGCCCCTGTTCCGCGTCCCGGCGCGCATGGCCCCAACGGCCGCCGCGTTCACGACCATCCCCCCGCATCTGCTGGCGGGGAGCCTCGAATTCGGCGCGGCTGACGGCGCCGTTCTTGTCCGCGTCCAGCCGGTCGAACTGGGCGGCGCGACGTTCGGCGCGGCGCGCCTGAGCGTGCGCGTGCATCTCCTCGGCCGTGACCTGGCCGTCGCGGTTCGCATCTGCGGCGCGCAGCCGCTCGACGCGGCGCTGAACGAAGTCGGCCTGAGTGACCGGCTGGGCCATACGCGCCTGGCGCTGGGGCGCCGTTCCGGGGGCCGTGGTCTGTGCGGCGGCAACCCCGCCCAGCGTCAACAGCAAGACGGAAACAGCGGCGGCGGCGAATGTGGTCTTCATCTCGATGGTCTCCTGGGGCGAAGCCGCCCCGAAAGCATCCCTGTCGAGAGATTGAACGCGATCCGGATCAGTTTCCGTCGCGGATAGGGGGCAGGACCGCATCGAACGCCCGCCGCGCCCGCATCCGCAGATCGATCAGGCGCGCTTTCAGCGTATCGAAATCGGGCGCGCCTATCGTGGCGGCCAGGCGCTTCTGAAAGCCTGACGGCTCCTGATCCGGGTCGTTCCTGTCCTCGAAGGCGCAGGCCGTCAGTTGCGACAACTGCTGATGCGTGCGCCAGCTGTCAGCCAGGATCGGGTCATCCTTCAGCGCCTCAAGCGTCGAGACGGTCAACGGTCGGCCGGCGGCGGCGGCCGTCAGCTGACGATACTGGCCGACGAACTCCGCATCCACCTGCGCGCCCGCCGACAGCTTCAGATCCCAGAACCCCTTGGCCCGTCGCTCGCGCTCCATCAGGTCGCGCATGGCGCGCACGTCATGCGCCGCATCGACGCCGGGGCGCGGCCGCCGCAGAGCCTCCTCCAGCACCGCCGTGACGCGCGGACCAAACGTCGCATCACTGGCCCAGACCACCCGGGCGCGCGTCAGGGCCATGAACTCCCATGTGTCCGCCTCTTCGGCGTAATAGGCCTGTAACGTCTCCAGCCGCACCGACACCGGCCCCTTGGAGCCAGTCGGCCGCAGCCGCATATCGACCTCATACAGCCCGCCCTCTGCGGTGTGGGCGGATAAGGCGGCGATGAACCGCTGGGTGAAGCGGCCGTAGAAGGTCTCGGCGCTCCAGCCGCGCCCGGCGGACACCGCCTCGGGCGGCGCCGCATAGACGGTCATCAGATCCAGATCGGACCCCGCCGTCATCTCACGCGACCCGGCCTTGCCCAGGGCCACCACGGCGACCGCGCCGTCGAAGGCCCCGCCCATTCGCTCAGCCTCGGCCAGGGCCGCCGGGGCCAGCCCCTTCATGCAGGCGTCGGCCAGGGAGGTGTAGGTCAGCCCGGCCTGCTCGGCCGTGGTCCGGCCGGTGACGACATGCATGCCGATGCGGAAGGTCTGTTCGCGGTGCAGGCGGCGCACGGCGTTCATGGCCCCTTCGAAATCGCCGGCCTCATGCGCCTCGCGCACCACCTGATCGGCCAGGCCGGTGTCGGTGCCCAGGGCCGTCATGAAGCGCGCGTCCAGCACCCCGTCCAGAGCCTGCGGTTGACGCCCCAGCGCCCGCGCCAGTCGCGGTGCGAAGGCCATGACCCCGACCACCAGGTCGAACAGCTTGGGCTGGTTCAGGAACAGAGCCTGCACCTGCACCCCTGCGCTGAGGCCCGAGAAGAAGACGGCGAACCGGCGGAAGGCCGCGTCCGGCGCTCCCGTCTTGGCCACCGCCGTCAGCAGTTGCGGCGCCAGGCGGGTGAACAGCTCTCGCCCCCGCGCCGTGCGCGTGGCCTGGATGCGGCCGTGGTGCCAGCTGCGGATCGTGTCGGACACCGTGGCGGGTTCGGAAAAGCCCATGCGCGCCAGGGTCTCCAGCGTGCCGGGGTCGTTCTCAACCCCCGTGAAAACCAGGCTGCCGTAGGGCGAGGACAGGTCTTCGCCGCCCTCGAACAGTTCGCCATAGCGGGCGTTAACCCGCACCAGCAGGCGCTCGATTTCGGCGTCGAAGGCCGCCAGATCGCCCTGCCCCGCCAGGGCCGCCACATCGGCGCGGCGTTCGGGATCGACGGGCAGGATGTGGGTCTGCTCATCCGCCAGCATCTGCGCCCGGTGCTCCAGCGCACGCAGCTCGACATAGGCGGCGCGCAGCTCGTCGCGCGCCTCGGGCGCGATGTGGCCGGCGGCGCTCAGGGCGTCCAGCGCCTCCAGGGTGCGTGGCGAGCGCAGGGACCGATCGCGTCCGCCCAGGATCAGCTGCTGGGTCTGGACGTAGAATTCGATCTCGCGGATGCCGCCCCGGCCCAGCTTTAGATTGGCGCCCGCCGCCTCCAGTCCCTCGCCGGTCTTGTGGACGTGGATCTGTTTCTTGATCGACTGGATGTCGAGCACGGCCTGATAGTCCAGGCTGCGCCGCCAGATGTAGGGGACCAGCGCCTTCAGGAAGGCGGCCCCCTCGGCCGCATCCCCGGCGCAGACGCGGGCCTTGATGAAGGCCGCCCGCTCCCAGTTCTGGCCGACGGATTCATAGTAGGCCAGCGCCATCGGCGCCGCGACCACGGGCGGGGTCGAGGACGGGTCGGGCCGCAGCCGCAGATCGACCCGGAAGACGTAGCCGTCCGCCGTCCGCTCGGCCAACAGCGCCGTCAGCCCCTGCGCCAGACGGTTGACGAAGCCCTGCATCTCCACGCCCTCGGCCAGGGCGCTCTCCAGCGTCTCCGGCTCATAGAACAGCGACAGATCGATGTCCGAGGAGTAGTTCAGCTCGAACGCCCCGCCCTTGCCCATGGCCAGGACGAACAGGCCCGGCACCGGCCCGCGCGGATCGTCAGGCGCCGAGACCAGACGCCCGCGCCTGCGCCAATCGTCGGCCGTGATCCTCAGCGCCGCCCGCGCCGCCGTATCGGCGAAGCGCGACAGGGCGCCCGTCACCTGATCCAGATCCCAGACCCCGCCCAGATCGCACAGCGCCGTCAGCAGATGCAGTTCCGCCTTCAAATGACGCAGCGGCGCCTTGGCCTCATCCGGCGCGCCGCTCAGGGCGTCCGCCGCCGCCAGAATCTCCGCCAGCCGCGTCTCAGGATCGGCGTCCAGCGTTCGCCGCAGCCGATCCGGCCAGCGCCGCGCCAAGCCCGCCAGATAGGGCGGGGCGGCGAAGACCGGCTCCAGCGCCGTCCAGGCCGCATCCAGCGTCGCGCGCCAGCCGTCGGCGTCCGCCGCCTCGGCCAGCCGTTCATGCAGGCGCGCCGCCGCCTCTGCGTCGCGCACGGGGCCGCACGGCCGCAACCGCGTCGCCAGAGCGTGGCTCACGCCTCAGCCTCAAGCGCCCGGCTGGCGGCCGGCAGTATCAGGGCCACGCGCAGACCCGGCCCGCGCCCGTCATAGACGCCCGGCCCCTCGTCCAGCTGGATGCGCCCGCCGTGCGCCTCGGCCACCGCTGTCACCAGCGACAGACCCAGGCCCGACCCCGGCTCGGTGCGGCTGTTGTCCAGGCGGACGAAGCGTTGCAGCACGCGTTCGCGATCCTCGTCCGGCACGCCTGGCCCATTGTCGGTGACGGAAAACTCCACGTCGCCCG
Organism: Brevundimonas sp. Soil_N_31; assembly: GCF_057655995.1. Taxonomy (NCBI): domain Bacteria; kingdom Pseudomonadati; phylum Pseudomonadota; class Alphaproteobacteria; order Caulobacterales; family Caulobacteraceae; genus Brevundimonas; species Brevundimonas sp. Soil_N_31. The sequence continues at coordinate 163,183 of NZ_JBDGLE010000003.1, read as the reverse complement.
ACGAACGGCGGCGCGCGCGGAACATCACCGCCCCGCCCTCCGGCGTATATTTGATGGCGTTGTCGATCAGATTGGCCAGGGCCTGGGCCAGGAAGGGCTGATTGCCCTCGATCATCAGCCCCTTTTCGATCTCGGCGGCGAACTCCAGCCCCTTGTCCTCGCCCGCCGGTTCGTACAGCTCGGCCATGTCGGCGGCCAGATCGGCGGCGTCGAACACCTTGGGATCGGGCGCCCCGCCCGCCTGCAGACGGGCGATGGCCAGCACGGTGTTGAAGGTCTTCAGCAGGGCGTCGGCCTCTTCCAGCGCCACGCTGAGGGCGTCGACGCCCGATGTCCGCCCCGCCTCGGCGTCGATCAGGGCGACCTCCATCTTGGCCTTCATCCGGTTCAGCGGGGTGCGCAGGTCATGGGCGATGGCGTCGCCCGCGTGGCGGATCGAGGCCATCGAGCCCTCCAGCCGGTCCAGCATCCCGTTCAGCCCCTCGGCCAGTTCGTCCAGCTCGTCGCCGGAGTGGCGGATCGGGACGCGCGTCTTCAAGTCGCCCTCCTGCACCGCCGCCACCACGCGGTTCAGACCGGCCATGGCGCGCTCGACGCCCCGGCTGATCCACAGCCCGCCGCCGACGCCCAGCACCAGCACCATGACCATCGCCCCCCACAGGGCCTGGGTCAGCCGCGCCAGATAGGCTTCGATGTCTCCGATGTCCTCGCCGACGAACAGGTGCTCTCCGCCGGACAGGGTCATCTCCACGCCGATGGCCCCGCGACGGCGCACGCGGCCGTCCTCGTCCGTATCGGTCAGGCGGAAGTCGTCCCAGCGCGCAGTCGACGGCGGCGCGTCCGCCTTGGGCGGATCCAGCGGCGATTCCGAGACATTGCCGGTAATGACCGAGCGATCCGGCGCCATCAGCAGATAGAGGTAGGGCCCGCCCTTCAGCGTGCGCTCAACCAACACCTGATTCAGGGCGTCGCGCCCTCGTGTGCGATAGACGGCGGTCAGCCCCTCGACCTCGGCCTTGACGCTGGCCTCCGCCCGCGCCCGCGCCTCGGACGCCGAGGCGAAGTAGACATAGGCCAGCACCGCACTGGCCGTCGCCACGAACAGCGCTAGGAACAGCAGCGTCAGCCGGAAAGGCGTCCGTCGAAAGAGCGAGGGCAGTTTCATGCCGGGGCCTTACGCCTCCAGCCGGTACCCCGCGCCGCGCACGGTCTGCAGCATGGCCTTGTCGAAGCCCTTGTCGATCTTGGAGCGCAGGCGGCTGATGTGGACGTCGATGACGTTGGTCTGTGGGTCGAAGTGGTACTCCCAGACCTTCTCCAGCAGCATGGTCCGCGTCACCGACTGGCCGGCGTGGCGCATCAGGAACTCCAGCAGTTGGAACTCACGCGGCTGCAGGTCGATCTCCTGGCCGTCGCGGTGGACGGTGCGGGCGATCAGGTTCATCTCCAGGTCGCCGACCTTAAGCACGGTCTGGACCCCGCCCGTCTCGCGGCGGCGCGACAGGGCCTCGACCCGCGCGACCAGTTCGGCCAAGGCGTAGGGCTTGACCAGATAGTCGTCGGCGCCCGCCTTCAGACCCGTGACGCGATCCTCGACCTCGCCCAGGGCGGACAGGAACAGGACCGGCGTCTGATCGCCGCCCTTGCGGATGGTCTCGACCATGCCGACGCCGTCCAGGCGCGGCATCATGCGGTCCACGACATAGACGTCGTAGCCGCCCTTCTGCGACTCCAGCAGGCCGAAGGCGCCGTCCACCGCATGGGTGACTTCGTGCCCGGCCTCGCTGAGGCCGCGCACCATGGCGGTCGCGGCTTCAGCGTCGTCCTCAACCACCAGAATACGCATGCAGCCTCCCAAAAAAGATTCGGCGGCGATGTTAGCGCATCGCCGCCGATCTCGTGAGTTACGCCTTATTCAGACTTGGCGAAGGGCAGAACCACCGAAGAGTTGCCCGCCGGGGTTCGCACCAACAGGAAGACCCCCGGCCGCCCCGCCGCCCGCGCCTTGTCGACAGCCGCCTTCAGATCGGCCTCGGTGCGGACCACGCGGTTGTTGGCGCGCTGGATGACCGTACCGACCGGCATCCGCATCTTGCCTGCTTCCGAACGCGGAGCGACGGCGGTGACCACCACGCCCTGCATATCCTCCGGTATCGAGTAGCGCTGACGCAGGGCCGCAGTGATCGGCGTCACCGTCATGCCCTCGATCGACTGGCCGACAGCTGCGCCATCCTCGCCCGGTTGCTGAGCGCCCGAATCCTGGCCGCCGTTCAGTTCGGCTTCCGACGGACGGGTGCCCGCGCGGATGTTCAACGTCTGGCGCTTGCCGTCGCGTAGAACTTCCAGCCGCAGCGTGTCGCCGGGCTTGGCGCGGGCCACGCGGCGAGTCAGTTCGGTCGAGCTGTCGACCGCATCGCCGTTAACGCTGACGACCACGTCGCCGATCTGCATTCCGCCACGTTCGCCAGGGGCCCCGGCCGTCACCTCGGCGACATAGGCGCCCTTGGTGTCTTCGCTCAGCCCCAGGGCGGCCGCCGCATCCTTGGACAGGGTCTGGATCTGAACGCCCAGATAGCCGCGCTCGACGCTTTCGCCGCGCATCAGCTTGTCGGTGACAGCCTTGGCCGTGGTCGCCGGAATGGCGAAGCCGATGCCGACCGAGCCGCCCGACGGCGAGAAGATCGCCGTGTTCACGCCGATCACGCGGCCATAGATGTCGAAGGTCGGTCCGCCCGAGTTGCCCCGGTTGATGGCGGCGTCGATCTGCAGATATTCGTTGTAGCCGGCCGGATCGATGTCGCGCGACTTGGCCGAGACGATGCCCGCCGTCGCCGTGCCGCCCAGGCCGAAGGGGTTGCCCACGGCGATGACCCAGTCGCCGACGCGCGGCTCGGCGGATTCTTCAAAGCTGACGAAGGGGAAGGCCGAACCCTCGACCTTGATGACGGCCAGGTCAGTGCCCTCGTCGCGGCCGATCAGCCTGCCCTTCAACTCGCGGCCGTCGCTGAACTTGACGTTGATCTCCTCAGCGTTCTCGACGACGTGATTATTGGTGACGATGAAGCCGTCCGCCGAGATCAGGAAGCCCGAGCCGGCGCCCAGGGCCGTAGTCGAATTGTCTTCGCCTTCCTCGCCTGAGCCGCCCGGCGCGCCGGGGATGGGCACGGCGCCGAAGCCGGGGATCTGGAACACGCCGCCACGCGGGCGCTGGACGCGGGTCTTCACGTCGATCTGCACCACGGCGGGGGCGACCTGCTGGAAGATGTCGGCGAAGCTGAGCGGCGCGCCCTGCGGCGGGGCGAAGGCCAGCGCTCCGGCCCCGGCCGAGGGAACCAGCTGTCCGACCTTGGCGGCGGGCGCGGCTTCGGCGCCCGGCCAGGTGATGACCCCGCCCGCCGTCGCGGCGGCGGCGAAGGTCAGGCCGACAGCGGCCCCCAGAATGAACTCCTTGCGTTTCAGCATCGTCGTCCTTGCAGTCTTTACTGGCGGATACGGAAAAGCTCCGTTCGCCCATGGATATAGGGCGTTACGGCTCAAGCCAATGCACGCCGTCGCGATGATTGTTTCTGATCGTCGTTCGCGGTGTGGCGCGTCTGCGTCAGGAAGGCGGCGAAAGGCTTTCCAAATGGACAGGAGCCAGCCCCTTCTCTCCGTTCACCCCGGCGGACGCCGGGGCTCAGTGAGAACATCATCCGCCACGTTTACACCCAAAGACCTGGATCCCGGCGTCCGACGGGATGAGCGGGAGATAGGGCGTAGCTCAGCGCCTCGCTTCGTCGTCCGCCGTCAGGGCGGCCAGGGCGCGTTCTTCTTCCGGCGTCAGGGGCGCGGCCTCGCCCGCACTGCGCCGACGCGCCCGCAGGACCAGCACCACCCCCGCCCCCGCCGCCAGGGCGAAGGGGCCGAACCACAACAGCCAGGTGCCGATCCGCAGCGGCGGCTGGAACAGCACATAGTCGCCGTAGCGGCGCAGCAGGTCGGCCTTGATCTCGTCGTCGGTCTTTCCGGCGGCGATCTGTTCGCGCACCAGACCGCGTAGGTCGGCGGCGATGCCGGCCGGGCTGTCGGCGATGGATTCGTGCTGGCAGACGACGCAGCGGATGTCGCCGAACAGGGCGCGGGCGCGGGCTTCGTCTGCCGGGTCCGTCAGCGGACGATCCGGCGCAGGCGGCGGCTCGGCCAGCGCGGGCGCGGCGGCGCCGGCCAGCAGGACGACGGCGAACAGGGCGGCGGCGCGCCTCACGCCTGCGCCTCGACTGGCTCGCTCGGCTGGGCGGCCTTCTTCACGCGCGAACCCGCCCCGACGCGCAGGCGCCGGTCCAGCAGGGAGATCAGCCCGCCCAGCGCCATCAGCGCCGGTCCCAGGAAGATCAACCGCGCCCACGGGTTGTAGTAGATGCGCACGATCCAGGCGCGCTCGCCGGCGTCGGTCGCCGCCCGGTCGCCCATGACCGCGTAGACGTCGTCCAGACCGCGGAAGTCGAGGCCGACCTCGGTCGTCGTCTGGCCGCCCGCCGGGAAGAAGCGGCGCTCGGCGGTGATGACGCGCTCGGGCGCGCGGCCGTCGACCGGCATGATGGTCAGACGGCCCTGCTCGGCCAGGTAGTTCGGACCTTCGATGACCTGAACCGCATCCAGCCGCGCCTTCCACGGCCCCGCCGCGACTTCGCCGCCCAGCGGCAGGGCGAGCGCGGCCTCGGCCTTGAAGCTGGTCTCGACCACGGCCCCCAGGATGAAGACGCCCAGACCGGCGTGGGCCAGCGCCATACCCCAGGCGCCCAGCGGCAAGCCCTTGGCGCGACGCAGAGTCTCGGCCAGCGGCGCGCGGAAGGCCTTGGTGCGCACGCCCAGCTCCGCCAGCGCGCCACAGATCAGCCACGCCCCGACGCCCAGCCCTGCGGCGGCCAGCGCCTTCTTCGGCTCGAACAGGAAGAAGGCGGCGAAGGCGGCGGCGATGGCCAGGGCGGCGGCCAGCCATAGGCGCTGCAAGGCCCCCTTCAGATCGCCGCGCTTCCACGCCAGCAGCGGCCCGGCGGGCAGGATCAGACAGGCGACGATCATCAACGGGTTGAAGACGGCGTTGAAATAGGGCGGGCCGACCGAGATGGTCGCCCCCGTCACGCCCTCCAGAATGAGCGGATAAAGGGTGCCCAACAGCACCGTCGCCGCCGCCGCCGTCAGGAACAGGTTGTTCAGCACCAGCGCGCCTTCGCGGCTGACCGGAGCGAAGGCGGCGCCCGAGCGGATGGCCGGGGCGCGAAGGGCGAACAGGATGAAGGCCGCGCCCGCAGCCACGCTCAGAATGGCCAGCAGCATCATGCCCCGCTGGGGATCGACGGCGAAGGCGTGAACGCTGGTCAGCACGCCCGAGCGCACCAAAAACGCGCCCAGCATGGAGAAAGTGAAGGCCAGAATCGCCAGAAAGACGGTCCAGCCCGCCAGCGCCCCGCGCCGCTCGGTGACGATGGCCGAGTGCAGCAGGGCCGCGCCCGCCAGCCACGGCATGAAGCTGGCGTTCTCGACCGGATCCCAGAACCACCAGCCCCCCCAGCCCAGTTCGTAATAGGCCCAGAAGGAGCCCAGCGCGATGCCGACGGTCAGCAGGGCCCAGGACGCCAACGCCCACGGCCGCACCCAGCGGCCCCAGGCCGGATCAACGCGCTTCTCGATCAGGGCGGCGACCGCCAGCGAGAAACAGACCGAAAACCCGACATAGCCGCCGTAGAGCAGCGGCGGGTGCACCGCCAGCGCCGGATCCTGCAACAGGGGGTTCAGGGACGCGCCCTGCACCGGCGCCGGGTCCAGCCGGAAGAAGGGGTTGGAGGTGAAGGCGGCGAAGGCCAGGAACAGGCTCGACAGGGCCGCCTGCACGGCCACAGCCGAGGTCTTCAGCCCGAACGGCAGGCCGCGCGCCAGGGCCAGCGCCCCGCCGAAGACCGTCATCACCAGACACCACAGCAACAGGGAGCCTTCATGGCTGCCCCAGGCGGCGGCGACCTTGTAGAAGACCGGCTTGTCGGTGTGGCTGTTCATGGCCACGTTCGACACCGAGAAGTCCGACACCACGAAGGCGTAGATCAGGGCGGCGAAGGCCAGGGCGATCGCTGCGGCCGAGGCCAGCATGGCGCCGCCCCCCGCCCCGGCCAGCACCGGGCTGAGCCGCAGACGGCCCGCCGTGGTCAGCGCCAGGCTGAGCACCGACAGCACCAGCGCCAGGATCAGGGCGAAGGCGCCCAGTTCGACGATCAACGCTTACGCCCCCTGTTGCGCAGGCGCGGCGGGCGCCGCCGCATCATCCGGCCGCCACTCGCCCTTTTCCTTCAGCCTGTCGGCGACTTCGCGCGGCATATAGGTCTCGTCGTGCTTGGCCAGCACCTGGCTGGCCTCGAAGGTGCGGTCGGGACGGAAGGCGCCCTGCGCCACGATGCCCTGCCCCTCGCGGAACAGGTCGGGCAGGTCGCCGTGATAGATCACCTGCGCCGTCGCGCCGTTGTCGGTGACGACGAAGACGACCGAGCCGTCGGCGGCCTTGTGCACGCTGCCCGCCTCGACCAGACCGCCCAGACGGATCATCTGACCGGCCGGAACCTTCTGCGGCGTCACCTCCGAGGGGGAATAGAAGAAGGTCACATTGTCCTTCATCGCCCACAGCGACAGGCCGACGGCCAGAGCCAGCACCGGCGCCGCAGCGATAACGACCCACAGGCGGCGGCGCGCCTTGGGCGATTTGGGCAACCAGCTCATGTCGACGATCCGGGGACGGCGGAAAACACCACCGCGTATAGGACGAGGTTAAGGGCGGGCCAACGGCTCATCGGGCGGCCTCGGCCAGGCGGTTCTGCAGGTCGGCGCGACGCGGATCCGACGACGCCAGCACGGCGATCAGGGGCGTCCACATGGCCTCGGCCTCGGCCCGGTCGCCGCGCGCCAGGGCGGCCTCGCCCAGATAGAAGCGCGCGCCCAGCTGGTCGGGGTCCAGCTTGACCGCCTGGCGGAAGGCCGCCTCGGCGTCGCCGTCGACCGCACCGTCATTGGCCCGCACCAGGCTCTCGCCCAGACGCGCCCAGCTCTGGGCGTCGTCCGGCTGTATGGCCAGGGCGCGGCGGAAGGCCGAAGCCGCGCCGATGGGGTCGCCCGCCTCGAACCGGGCGGCGCCCAGCATGGTCAGGGCCAGGCGGTCGTCGGGCCGGTCCTTGACCACCTGCCCCAGCACGGCCGCAACCTGCGCCGGCTCCAGCGCCTCGGGCGTCGAGGCCCATTCGCGCACGCGGGTCTCATAGGCCTGATCCTTCATGCCGGGCGCGCCGAAGACGACATAGAGGCCCAGCGACGCGGCGGCGGCCGCTCCGATCCCGCCCAGCACCCAATAGCGGTCGGCCGAGCGCGACACCGGACGGCGATCCGCGCGGTGGGCGGCCAGCAGGCGACGGCCCGCTTCGGCTCGCGCGGCGGTCCAGCTCGCCTCGTCCAGCAGGCCCCGCGCCTTCAGCCGGTCCAGCTCGGCCAGTTCGCGCGCGCCCGCGTCGCGATCCGCCACGCTCTCGGCCTCCGCCCCGCGTCGCGCGGCGGACAGCACCGCCAGGCCCGCCAGCGCCGTCGCCAGGGCCGTCATGATCCAGAAGACCGTCATGGCCGCCGCTGTAGCGGATCAGGCGGCCGGAGGCGAGGCGCGCGACGCCGCACCTGCGTTGGAACCTGCAATAGCCAATCGCCGCCGCACCGTGCGCGAAGCGTCCCGCGCTCCGAGCAGGCCCAGAAGTTCGGCGGTCAGTCCGATGCGCTTGCGCGCCACGACCTCATCCGTGGCCCGGCCGTCGTTCAACCGCTCGATCGCCTCATCCGCCCAGGTCGCCAACCGCCCGGTCAGGGCCTCGGCCGTCTGGCGGCGCTCGGCTTCACAGCCGAACACCGCAGTGATGTCGCGCACCTGCCCCGTCAGCGCCAAAAGCGCACGCGCCTTCGCCGCCGCCTGCAGGTCCGGCGCCTGATCCAGACGCGGGGTAGGCCGCGTCATCCGTCCCGCCAAAGCCGTCCGTTCGACCGGCAGAACCGCGTCGACCGCCTTCTCCGCTGCGGCGAAATGCTCGGACAGGCGCAGCGCTATTTTCAGGCGCGCCTGACGCACGGCCTTGGCCCAGACGCTGTCGGTTCCAAGCGAAAGTGCGACATCAATCTCGGCCAGGGTTTCAGCGCACCAGTTCAGCCCGGCCGCCAGCCGCCTATGCTCATTCTCATCTGCGGCGGGGTTGAGTGCGACGACCTCGGCGGCGCGCTGCGCCAGGGCCGACACGACCCGATCGATCAATCGATCCGCTTCCTCACGCCCAGTCGCCGCCTCGCGCCCTGACGCGCCGATCAAGCCGAGCACACGCAACATCAGCCGCGCGTCCGGCATATGGGCGAAGACAATCTCAAGCAGCCGCTCGACGCCGCCCGGACCAACCGCCGAAGCCTGCCGCAGAGCCAGCTTCAGTTCCGCCAGCTCGGCGACGCCCGGCCGTCCGATCCAAGCCGGCAGATACGGCAGCGCTCGCCGCATCACCGGCGCCAGATCCAGACAGGCCGCCATGGTCTCGACCCGCTCCGGCCCGACGTCAGGCCAGACCACATCCGGCGCATCGCGCAGCACCACCGCGGCGCTGTGGCACAGGCGGTCGGCGACCATGCGCGACAGGTCGTCGTCGCGATCCAGCTGAGGCAGCAGCTCAGGCTCGCCGCGCGTCGCCGCGCGCCACAGCCGAACCAGAAGGTCCGCCGGAAAATCCAGCCCGCCCAGCCCGTCTTCACGCGGATGAAACAACGGAGCCAGAGGCCCGAAAGCGACATCGCGACGACGACGGTCCAGCAACTCGACCTCGACCATTTCGCGCATCGCGCCCGCCCTGTCGCCTGCCATCGCTCCCGCCAGCCCCAGCAACTGCGACAGGATCCGGTCCGGACACCGTTCGATCAAATGGGCCAAGGCGGCCCTCTGGACGCCCGACAGGTCCGCCATCCCGGCTCCTTCGACCGAACTGATTCCCGGCCAAGACGCTGAGGGTGCCCCGTCGCGGGTTAACAGGGGATTTTGAGACGTGTGCGACAGCAGGGGCAGGATCGCTCGCCCTTCGCCAGTGACGTCTCCACCGATCTATAAGCGAACCTCGTTTCGCGTCCCTTGCAGCCGGATTGCAAACCAGCAGAATGCCTCTGTCTCGAGGTGTGATGGGCTGCAGGTCTGATGAAACCGGCCGTGTTGATGGTGGATGTCGATGGCGTCGTGGTTCGTCACCCCGATCCATCAGGATGGTCCGCTCGTATTGAAGAGGATCTGGGCATTCCACGCCGGGCTCTGCAAGACCGCTTTTTCAAACCATGGTGGGACGACGTCGTTCATGGTCGCGCAACGCTTCGGGACCGATTGGCGCCCGCGCTCGCAGACGTCGCGCCGCACGTCAGCTGTGATCAGTTGATCCGCTACTGGTTCGAAGGCGACGCCCATCTGGACGAGGCCCTGCTGTTTCAATTGGCCGAGGTCCGGGCGTCAGGAACGCCTCTACATCTGGCGACCGTTCAGGAGCATGAACGCGCGTCCTATCTGTGGGATACGCTCAAGCTTCGCGACCGGTTTGACGACATGCACTACGCCGCACAGCTTGGCGTTTCGAAACCGTCACAGGATTTCTATGCAGCGGTAGAGCAACGCGTGGATCTGCCCGCGCCGGCAATCGCCTTCATCGACGACATCGAAAAAAATGTCGAAGCCGCGCGTGCGCGCGGGTGGAATGCCGCGCTTTGGACCCCGGCGCCACGCTCAGCTGCTTGATCCCAGAGTTGAGCGACAAGTCGTAACGAGCGTTCACAAGCCGCTAGGGACTTCCCATCGCTTACTCTGTGCGATCAGTTCGACGGCTCTTCACAAAACGATCAACCACAACAGCACCGAATAAAGTCAAAATACACATGGGAAGCAACCAAGGCTGAAAACGATCACCATTGCTCGCAAAGTGGTAAAGCGCACCGAATGTGATCGTCGCAATAGCCAACACGCCAAGGCCAACGTATGCGGCCACCGCAAGAAAATTCTTCTCAAGTCTCATTGCAGCTTTCCCCTCAGTTGCTTTGATAAAGTAGGCGCCAAAGGCTGACTGTCTGCAACCCAGATCTAACAGCTTCACGCTCATTGCTGCGACACTGTCCGCCTCACCCCTCCGCCGCGGGTAGTTCCAGCACCACCTTCAGGCCGCCCATGTCGCTGTCGGCCAGGGTGACGCGGCCGCCGTAGGCGCGGGTCAGTTCGTCGACGATCGACAAGCCCAGGCCCGTGCCGGGCGTGTCCTCATCCATGCGCGTGCCGCGTTTCAGGGCGGTGTCGCGCTGGTCGGCGGGCAGGCCGGGGCCGTCGTCCTCGACCACGGCGATCATCTGGCCCGGCGTCGATGGTCCGGCCGAGATACGCACCCGGCGCTTGCACCATTTGGCGGCGTTCTCCAGCAGGTTGCCGAAGATTTCCTGCAGATCCTGCCGCTCGCCCAGGAAGGCCAGATCGTCCGGAGCACGCCAGTCGATCTCGACGTCCTTGGTCTCGAACACCCGCTCCAGCATGACCGCCAGCTCATCCAGAACCTCGCTGACGTCGGTGCGTTCGCCCAGACCGTGGGCGGCGCGAGCGGCGGCGCGGGCGCGGCGCAGGTGATGATCGACCTGATCCTGCATCACCTTGGTCTGACGGCGCACCAGATCGGGCAGCGCGCCCTGCTGGCCGTTGGCCTCGGCCAGCATGACCGCCAGCGGAGTCTTCAGCGCGTGGGCCAGATTGCCGACGTGGGTACGCTGACGCTCGACGGTCTCCTGATTGTGGGCCAGCAGGCGGTTGACCTGCTCGGCCAGGGGCTGGATTTCCAGCGGATAATCGCCCTCGACCCGATGCGTGCGGCCTTGGCGGACGTTGGAAATCTCGTCGCCCAAGTCGAACAGCGGGCGCAGACCCACCCGCACCTGGATAAAGACCGCCGAGACCAGCCCTGCCCCCAGCAGCAGCATGGCGATCCACGTCACCGTGGCGAACTGGCGGGTGTCGGCATCGACGTCCGAACGATCGATACCGGCGAAAAAGACCACCGGCCGCTGGCGATCCGGCAATTGCTTCATACTGGCGGCGATACGCAGAGGCTCGCCCTTGGGGCCGTCTTCGGCGTTGTAGCTGATGGTCTGGCCGAAGGCCGACCGCAGTCGCTCGGCCAACTCGGGACCGTAGTCCAGTTCGGCCTGGCCCAGTGAAGCGGACCGCGCCAGGACGTGCAGCCTGCCGTCGCGCCCCGGCTCAGCGACCATCCAGTATTTGCCGGACAGCAGACGCTGGGTGCGGGCGTCCTGGATCTCGCCGACGAAGACCTCGCCCTCGGGCGTGATGACGGAGGCGACCACGGCCTCGTCAATGGTGTCGCCTAGGGTGTTGCTCAGCCGGCGCAAGGCCGCCTCCTGGAACACCGACGTCAGCACCACCGCCGCCACCGCCAGGCCAATCAGGATCCACGCCGCCGCCAACCAGATCAGCCGCCGCGTCAGCGACCGACCGGGGCGGCCGAACCAACGGGCCCATTCGCGCCTGACGGGCGGCAGGGACGCCGCGTCCTCGCCCCCAAGGTCGGTGATGGGCTCGATCATGGAAGGACGATCAGGCAGCGTCGCTTTCACCGGCTAACGGCGACAGGCGATAGCCCAGGCCGCGCACCGTCTCGATCCGGTCCGAACCGATCTTCTTTCTCAGGCGCCCGACGAAAACCTCGATGGTGTTGGAATCTCGATCGAAGTCCTGATCATACAGGTGCTCGACCAGTTCGGTCCGGCTGATGACCCGGCCCTGATGCATCATCAGATAGTGCAGCAGCCGGTATTCCAGCGACGTCAGCCGCAGCGGCTCGCCGTTGACCGTCGCCCGCGCCGCGCGCGGGTCCAGCCTCAGGCCGCCGCACGTCAGGGTCGCCGCCGCATGGCCGGCCGAACGGCGCAGCAGGGCGCGCAGGCGGGCCAGCAGTTCCTCGGTGTGGAACGGCTTGGTCCGATAATCGTCGGCCCCCGCGTCAAAGCCCGCCACCTTGTCCGACCAGGCGCCGCGCGCCGTCAGGATCAGCACCGGCGTAGCCTTGCCCTCGCGCCGCCAGCGTTCCAGAACCGAGACCCCGTCGATCTTGGGCAGACCGAGGTCCAGCACCACCACGTCATAGGGTTCGGTATCGCCCAGAAACCAGGCCTCCTCGCCGTCCGGGGCATGGTCCACGGCGTATCCGGCGTCGCTCAGGGCCGTCTTCAACTGGCGCGACAGATCGACGTCGTCCTCGACAAGCAGCACCCGCATTCAGTCGTCTCCGCGAACCCGGCCGGACTGGCCGTCAACCTGTATGTCCGACACGCGTCCGCCCGGGTACTCCCAACGCACCACATAGTCGCCGCCGCGCTCGCGTACGCCCAGCATCCGACCAGGTCGGCCCGACTGGACGCGGCGGGCGATGTCGCCGGGATCGGCGCGAGGGGCCGAGCGAGGCGCATCCCGCAGCCCCTGGCCCGGATAGCTCCGGGGTTCCTCGCGACGATCCTGGAAGCGATCGTCGTTGCTATCCCGGTCGCGGCCGCGCGACTGGGCCGCCGCGCCCGTCAACGGGACGATGGCGATCAGGCCGGCCAGCAGGAGGGCTCGAATACGCATCATGGTTTGTCTTCTAGACAGGGGCCTCTGAACGGGGGCTGAACGTGCAGTCTATCGCCGTTCACCCGCACAAGGAACGCTCGCGCAGGGATTCTCCGTCGCTGTCGCCCCGGCGCCGCAGGACGAATTCATCAGCCGCCCCTCATGACGAAAGTCTCATGCTGATGAACGCTGTCTGAAACGCGCCGTTCAGATGCGGCTCAGGCCCGGGGTGGTCTTGTGGCGTCAACGCAGCCCGATCCGGTTGCGAAGAACCGAAGGAGCAAGATCATGAAAAACCTGCTGATCCCCGCCCTGGCCGTCACGGTCGCCTCGACCGCCCTGCCCGCCGCGGCTCAATCCTATGATCGCCACGGTCCCTCGCGAGGTCACGGCTACGAGCAGAACTACGGCGGTTGGCAATCGATCAACCAGCGCAAGTACAACCTGGATCGCCGCATCGACCAGGGCCTGCGCAACCGCCAACTCAGCTACCGCGAAGCCTCACGCCTGAAGGACCAATTGAACGGCCTGGTCCGTCTGGAGCGCAGCTATCAGCGCGGCGGCCTGACCCGCTGGGAGCGCCAGGATCTGGACCGTCGATATGACCGTCTGTCGGCCGGCATCCGCTATGAGCGCCGCGACCACAACGACCGCCGCCACTGACGGCGGCATGGAATCAGGGCCCCATCCCTCCCTGTCAGGGGCTCTGCCGAGGGCGCGATCCGCAAGGGTCGCGCCCTTTTCCTATGCCGGTTCGATCACCGTGATCTCGGGCCAGCGCCCGCGCGCATTGGCGATCGCCTTGTCCCAGCCCTTGGCCAGACCCCGCGTCGGATTGGGGCGGATCACCATGTCGAATACGTCCTCCAGCCCGAACGGCGCGACCACGCTGAGGGCGTCGTCCTTCTCCAACCGCACCCCGACCGCAAACGCCGGCGCCACGAACCGAGCCGGCGCTTCATCGGTACTGGTCAGGGCCTCGTATGGTTCGCCGAATTTGCCTTCGAACCATATGTGGACCCGCGCCTGATTGCGCACCTCGACCCGCTCGCGCACCGGCGCGTCGAAAGCAGCCGCGACCCGCTTGATCACCGCATCCTCCGCGGCCCAGGAGGTGTCAGGGTCGAAATAGCCAATGTCGTAGTCCTTGACGCCATAGCCTGGGGCGCGTCCCGTCCGGGCGTTCCACACGCCCTGATAGACCGCCCCCGAGAACAGCCGCCAATCCGGCAGATCCAGTTCTCGCACCACGGTCAGGACTTGCATCACGTCCGCATCCGCGCGGATGATGTCGATCAGTCGGGTCTCAAGGTTCATGGACGATCCATGGGGCATGGGATTTCAGCGCAAGGGCCAGCCGTGATCCAGCGGGCCGTGCCCCTGGCCCAGTCCCGGCGCGCGGCGGATAGCCTCGGCGACGTAAGCCCAGGCCTCGGCCACGGCGGTCTGCAGCGGCAGGCCCTTGGCGATCCCCGCAGCGCATGCGCTGGCCAGGGTGCAGCCGGTCCCATGCGTATGACGTGTATCGACCCGCTCGCTCTCGAGCACCGTCTCGCCGTTCGCGGTCAGCAGCAGATCGACAACCGTCTCGCCGGGCACATGACCGCCCTTCATCAGCACCGCCCGCGCGCCCATCGCCAGCAGGGCCTCGCCGGCTCGTCGCTGTCCGTCCAGATCGGCCACGGCGATCCCTGTCAGGGTTTCGGCTTCGGGCGCATTGGGGGTCAAAAGGGCCGCGCGCGGCACCATCAGCCGCCGGACCGCTTCAACCGCACGGTCCTCCAGCAACGGCGAGCCGCCCTTGGCGATCATCACCGGGTCCACCACCGTCGGCGTGTTGCCGGCATAGTCGATCAGTTCCGCGACCGTCTCGACCACCTCGATCGAGCCCAGCATGCCGGTCTTCAGGGCATCGGCTCCGATGTCGTCCAACACCGCCTTGGCCTGGGCCTCGATGACCTCCAGCGGCAAGGCATGGACGCCGTGAACGCCCAGGGTGTTCTGGATTGTGATCGCCGTGATCGCCGTAGCGGCGAACCCGCCCAGCATGGTCACGGCCTTGATGTCGGCCTGCACGCCCGCTCCGCCGCCGGAGTCCGAGCCCGCCAGGATCAGCACGCGCCCGCGCCCGCCCTCCTTCACCAGATCCGCATCCTGGGTCATCAGTGCGCCCCCGAGAAGAGCTTCAGCCCGACGATGCCGGCCACGATCAATAGTATGCAGACAGCCCGCACCGCCGTCGCCGGCTCGCCATAGACCACGATCCCGACCACAGCCGCGCCAACCGCACCGATGCCGGTCCAGACCGCATAGGCCGTGCCCACCGGCAACTTCTGCGTGGCGGCCCACAGGCCCACCATGCTGGCGGCCAAGGCCACGGCCACGCCCAATGAGATCAGTGGTCTCTGAACACCGACATATTTGACGCCGGAGGCCCAGCCCACCTCAAACAGGCCCGCAACCACAAGCACCAACCACGGATTGATAGACAGAAGCCAGGACATGACGGCTGCATGGCCGATGGCGGCGCCTCAGACAAGACAGAACCGTCTTCTTGCCCAGCCCCGACTGCCCTCCCTTCAAAAGAGGGCTAAAGATCGAACTTTGATACTCAGCTATAAAAACAATGCACGTCGTTCTTAAGGAAAGAGCAGACGGATTTGGTAGAATTCAGCAAGTCCGATGCAAAGAGCGCGATCTGATGAGCTTCGTCACACGAATTTCATGGTAAGGATGGGTACATGAAAGCACCTTTGGTGAAGACTGGAATGTTGATCCGTCGGCCGACCGACGAAGTCTATCAGGCCTTCACCGAGCCAGGGGTGACGTCATGGTTCTGGTTCACCCATGCGGACCGGCGCCTGACGCCAGGCGCCCACGTTACCTGGACATGGGGCATGTACGGCGTCGTCAGTCGACTGCTGGTCAAGGCGTTGGAGCCGAACCGCCGCATCCTGATTGAATGGGATCTGGACGAGGTTCCCACCGAGGTCGAATGGACATTCGAGGATCGTGGAGTCGCGACCTGGGTCGAAATCACCAATCGCGGCTTCGCAACCTCCGATTCAGGCGTAAAGGCCGCTCTCGAAGCGATGGAAGGCTTCACCCTTGTCCTCGCCGGGGCCAAGCTCTGGCTGGAACGAGCCATCGAGCCGACCTTCATCATCGACCGCTTTCCCGATCAGGTCGCAGCCGCCTGGAAGCCCAAGGTTTAAGCCGAACGCCAGCCTGGGCCGTGCTCTTCCCTCTTGGCGAAGTCTCGCTCCTACCGTACCAGTGAACTCCGGTATCAGGGAATAATGACATGAACCTGCGTATGGTCTTCGCGGCCTTGGGCGTTCTTATGACGGCCGCCTGCGCGGCTACGCCAAAGGACATCAGCGTTTCTTCCTCGTCTGATATCGGCCTTGTAGTCATCGAGGTGGAGCCGACCGAAGACTTGCGCGCTCACGCCCAGTACAATCTCGGCGTCATGGCGTTCGACCCCGCCACCGGTAAGATCACCGCCAACTTCTTCGGCGGCTGGGCAGGCATTGATCCCCAGTCCGCCGCAGTCAGCGAGCGATCCTACCTGGTCGGACAGGCCAAACCCGGAGTCTATGCGCTTGCCGATTTGCGGATCAGCCAATGGGGCGTCTGCTACAACAACGGCACGGTTCGTTTCGACGTCCGGCCGGGCGAAGTCGTCTTCGTCGGTCGCTACAACCCCAACACCAGCCTGACGGAGTTGCACGAAGCGACGAGAGACGGCCGGGTTCCGCGTCAGGCCATGCAGAACCAGTTCTTCTACCTGTTCGATACGCCGCGCCCGGACCTCACCCCGCCAGACCGGGTCGAAGGCTGGCGCGACAATGTTCGCGCCTATCTGTCCGCCAACTTCCCCAATGTCTCGGCCCCCATCACCCAGGCCGTTCATACGCCCGCCGTGTTCGGAACCGGCCGGTCTCTGGACGGGACTATCAAGCTGTGCGGCGGCTACTATGCCAAAGGCCGCGACCAGGCGGAGCCGGCCGCCGCGTCCGCGACGTCAACGCCGGACTGAGAACAGGTCAGCCACCGCGGCCTGGACCTTCAGCGCCTGGACCGTCTCGCGCACGTCGTGGACCCGAACCATCCTTGCCCCACGGCGCGCCCCCTCCATCGCCAAAGCCAAGGAGCCGCCCAGCCGGTCGGTCGCGGTGACGGCCGTCTCGTCCACACCCTGGATCAGCCGCTTGCGGCTGGCGGCGTAGAGAACGGGAAAGCCCAGATCGACCAGGGCGTCCAACCGCGCCGTCAGCGTCAGATTATGCGCCGTCGTCTTGGCGAAGCCGATGCCGGGGTCCAGCCAGATCTTCTCGCGCGCCACGCCCGCCGCCATGGCCGCCTCGACCCGCGCCGCCAGATGCGCCATGACCTCGGCCGTGACGTCATCATAACGCGGGTCGTCCTGCATCGTCTTGGGCGCGCCCTTCATATGCATCAGCACCACCTCACAGCCCAACTCGGCGGCGGTCGCCAGACTGTCGGGCGCATGGCTCAGGGCCGTCACGTCGTTCCACATCGTCGCCCCGGCGGCGACGGCGGCGCGGGCGACGCCGGGCTTCATGGTGTCGATGCTGATCCGGCCGTCCCAGCGCGCTCGGATCGCAGCGATCAGCGGCGTGACGCGGGCGATCTCTTCGGCTTCACCGACCGGCTCCGAGCCGGGCCGCGTGCTTTCGCCCCCGATGTCCAGCACATCGGCGCCCTGGTCGATCATCCTCATCGCATGCGCCAGGGCGGCCTCGATCGTGGCGTGCCGCCCGCCGTCGGAAAAGCTGTCCGGCGTGACGTTGACGATGCCCATGACGAGCGGCGGCTTCACGAGGGATTGATGGGTCATGCGACATCGACTCCAGAGAGCGCGGTTTGACTTTCACCGCGCCTGGGTCCAGCCTCTAAAGGCAATGGAACGCTTCGTCAGCCAGGCTCGACGCCTCACCCACGCGGGACGCCGCGTCGAAGGCCTTTAACCCGTAGCGGTCCGCCGTGCGCCCTGCGCCGGGCGCCCGTTACGGGACCAAGTTGCTTTAAGTCTCCTGTTTCCCCATTCATTTTGCAGGACCGCGCCGGCCTGGGGCCGCTCGCGTAGATTTGCGCATGACACGCCGCCCAGACACCACGGACGACAACCGTCCCGGCGAACCGCCGCGCGGCGCCGACATCATTCCCTTTCGGAGGCCGACCGCGCCCGAGGCGTCGTCCGACCCCGAACATGCCCACCCAGAACACCTTGACCCAAAACATCCCGACGATGACGGCCCCTCGGCCGCCTGACGTCGCCCGAATTTCCAGAGAGTTTTCCTCATGACCACCCCCCGCAAGGGCGCCCTGCCCGCCATCACGCTTCGCAGCGACGACTTCGACGCCCTGGACCGCCTGGTCGGCGACCTGCCCGGCTCGGGCCCCGCAGGCCTGCTGCAACAGGAACTGGACCGCGCCAAGGTGTGCGAGCCCAAGGCCATGCCCAAGAACGTCGTCACCCTGAATCGATGGCTTCAGTACTCAGACGATCACAGCCCCGACGTGCGTCGCGTTCAGCTGGTCCTGCCCAAGGAAGCCGACATCGACGCCGGCCGCGTCTCCATCCTGTCCTATGTCGGAGCCGGTCTGATCGGTCTGAAGGAAGGCCAGTCGATCACCTGGCCGGACCCGTCCGGCGCCGTGCGCAAGCTGACCCTGGTCAAGTTCGAGGACGAAGATCTCGCCCAGGCCGCCGCTCACTAGATAATCGGTGCTGACGCCGCCCCGGCGTCAGCCCTTTCGTCCGATCAGTCCGCCTAGGGCGTCCAGATAGGCGGCGAACGCCGCCCGCCCCTCCGACGTGATGGCGATGCGGGTCAGGGGCTTGTTGTTCACGAAGCTCTTGCTGATGGCGACATAGCCCGCCTCCTCCAGCTTCTTAAGATGGACCGACAGATTGCCCTGGGTCGCCTCCAGCACCGTCTTCAGTTCGGTGAAGTCCGCCGCTTCGACATCGACCAGATAGACCATGATCCCCAGCCGCATGCGGCCGTGGATGACCTCGTCGATCCGTCCAAAGTCGTCCGCCAGACCCATGGCGTCAGTCGGCCTTCACGCCTGCGCGGGCGTCGCGGAACAAAATCCAGCCCGGCAGGGCGAACAGCAGGAACAGCGCCAGGGTGCAGACGCCCAGATAGGCCACCGGCTGGCGCACCAAAACGCCCAGGGCCACCGCCGTGACCCATCCGCCCAGCGACACCGCCAGCATCCAGCCCTTCTTCTTCAGCACCCAGGCCACATACCAGGCCGCCGCCTGCAGGGCGAAGACGATGGCGGCGTAATAGAGCCAGACGGCGAAGTCCTGGTCCCGCACCGCCCCCACGGCGAAGACGATGACCACGGCGGCGTTGGCCATGCCCGTGGCGCTGAACGCGGCGTTCGTCACCCGCGTCGCCAGCGGCCCCCGGTTGGACGCGCCGGCCTTGCGGTCCTTCAGGATCGCCCAGGTCAGGACCGCCAGGAAGGCGACGGTGATGCCGACGACAAAGACCAGATTGGCCAGATCGGGCCAGCGGATCAGGCCGATCACCTGTCCGACGTGGAACAGGCACTGCAGGCCGTACAGCAGCCCCCCCGCCAGATAACAGACCGCCAGGGTCATCGGCGGTCGCCCGTTGCCCTCAACGATCGAGCGCATGAAGGCGAGGTCGGCTTCGGGCGTGCGGGACTTGTCGATCATCGGGTGATTCCTGGCGCGACGCGGCTGCCTTCTCGGATGGACGCAGCCGCCAAGGTTGGCAAGCTATTCGGCGGCGACGGGGACGCTGACACGCGCCTTGCGCCAAGGCACGCGCCGCCCGTTCAGCCAGCGCCCCATGAAGCCGTGGCGCACCATCAGCTCATAGCTGGCCAGGCAGACGGCCATGACCCCGACCGTCACGATCATCAGCTTGATCGGCCAGACCAGCGGCCAATCCTTCACCACCACCTGGGCCGCCATCACCAGCGGCAGATGGACGATGTAGATCCAGTAGGAGGCGTCGGCCAGATAGCGCCTCAGGGCGCTGTGGCCCGACCAGAACCTCAGGGCTAGGCCAACGACGGCGAACATGCTGGCGTAGGTCGCCACGCCGAAGGCCGCCGCCGTCATGGCCTTGGTCGCCGGATCGGTCATCGGCGTCAGCACGGGCGCCGGTCCGCCTGACAGCATCAGCGCCGTCGTCCCCGCGCCCAGGGCCAGCCCCAGCCAAGCCGGCGTCCAGACCTCCATCCGCTTCAGCAGGTCGCGCCGACGGTCCAGCAGCACGCCTACGCCGAAGGCCAGCCCGAACCCGACCAGGGCCGAGATCTCGGGAACCAGACCCGCGTCCGGCGTCGGAATGCCGAAGAAGGCGATCCAGTTCGGCTCGAACCACAGAGCCAGGGCCAAAGGCGCGCCCAGCACCAGCGGCCCCCACGGCCCGATCAGGCCGCCCGCCAGCCGGTCCAGCCCTCGCCCCAGACGCCCCGCCTGGTCCAGCCGAGCGACGACGACCTGCACGATCACCAGGGCGGCGTAGAGCCACAGCAGCACCCACAGGAACCACAGATGGGTCAGGGGGATGTTGGTCCAGTCATACTTGGGCGGCGGCGGGGCGTCGGCGGCGGCCAGCCCCATCAGCAAAGCGTTCCAGATCAGCACCGCCACGATCCCCGCCAGCACCGGCCCCCAAAAGGCCGCCAGCGGCCCGGCGATGCGGACCATCCGATCCTTGATAAAGCCCATCACGCCGCGCCGCTTCAGCATCATGCGGGCGAACAGGCCGGCGATCAGGAAGAAGCTCCCCATACGAAACAGGTGAATGACGAAGAAGAGCCCGCTGGCCCAGACCGACTTCTGGTCGTCGGCCACGACCCAGATCTGGGCGGGAAAGAAGGACAGGGTGGCGTGCAGCACCACCCCCAGCAGCAAGGCCGCGCCCCGCAGCCCGTCGAGGCCGTGAACGCGTTCGGTTTGTTCGAATGCGGATGCCGTCATGGCGCCCTCCTGTTTCGGATAACGCCATATCTCACAGACTAGTTTAAATTACAAACAAGTCTTCATGAGTCGAATTATGTGTCAGCACGCACGAAAAAAGGGCGAGCCTCGCGGCCCGCCCCTCCTTCATTCAGCCTGTCCGGAAGATCAGACGGTCGGCACGCTTGTCGTCGGCGCGGCGGCCGGTTCCGACGACTTGACCGTTTCAACCTCGACGCCGTCCGACACCGGCGTCACCGGCACCGAGACCGAAGGCTTGGCGACCGTGTCGTTCTCGTCGTCCCGTTTGGGCGGCTGGTCGTTCTCCAGCAGATCCTTGATCTCGTCGCCCGACAGGGTCTCGTACTCCAGCAGGGCCTGGGACAGCTTCTCGTGGTCCCCGGCCTTGTCGATCAGGATGCGGCGCGCCTCTTCCCAGCCTTCGGTGACGATGCGGCGGACCTCTTCGTCGATGATCCGGGCCGTCTCTTCCGAGACGTTCTGGCTGCGCGACACCGAGTGGCCCAGGAAGACCTCCTCCTGGTTCTCGCCATAGGCCACCGTGCCCAGGCGCTCCGAGAAGCCCCAGCGCGTGACCATGGCCCGCGCCAGCTTGGTCGCCTGTTCGATGTCCGAGCTGGCGCCCGAGGTGATGCTCTCCGGGCCGAAGATCAACTCTTCGGCGACACGGCCGCCGGCCATGATGGCGATGCGGTCGATCATCTGCTGGAACTTCATGGAATAGCGGTCGCCTTCCGGCAACTGCATCACCATGCCCAGGGCGCGGCCGCGCGGGACGATGGTCGCCTTGTGCACCGGGTCGGCCATCTTGACGTTGATGGCGACGATGGCGTGACCCGCCTCGTGATAGGCGGTCAGGCGGCGTTCTTCCTCGTTCATGGCCATGGACTTCCGTTCGGAGCCCATCATGACCTTGTCCTTGGCGTCCTCGAAGTCGCGATGCGTGACCATGCGACGGTCCTTGCGGGCCGCCATCAAGGCCGCCTCATTGACCAGATTGGCCAGGTCCGCGCCCGAGAAGCCCGGCGTGCCGCGCGCCAGCGTCTTGACGTTGACGTCGGCGGCCAGCGGCACGTCCTTCATGTGAACGCGCAGGATGCGCTCGCGGCCCGAGACGTCGGGGTTGGGCACCACGACCTGACGGTCGAAGCGGCCCGGACGCAGCAGGGCCGGGTCCAGCACGTCGGGCCGGTTGGTTGCGGCGATCAGGATGATGTTCTCGGACGCCTCGAAGCCGTCCATCTCGACCAGCAGCTGGTTCAGCGTCTGCTCGCGCTCGTCGTTGCCGCCGCCCAGGCCGGCGCCACGGTGACGGCCCACGGCGTCGATCTCATCGATGAAGATGATGCAAGGGGCATTCTTCTTCGCCTGCTCGAACATGTCGCGCACGCGGCTGGCGCCGACGCCGACGAACATCTCGACGAAGTCCGAACCCGAGATCGAGAAGAAGGGCACGCCCGCCTCGCCCGCCACCGCGCGCGCCAGCAGGGTCTTGCCCGTACCCGGAGGGCCGACCAGAAGCGCGCCCTTGGGGATCTTGCCGCCCAGACGCTGGAACTTGGCCGGATCCTTCAGGAAGTCGACGACCTCCTGCAGCTCGTCCTTGGCCTCGTCCACGCCGGCGACGTCGTCAAAGGTCTTGCGGCCCTTGTGCTCGGTCAGCAGCTTGGCCTTGGACTTGCCGAAGCCCATCGCGCCCTTCGCGCCGCCCTGCATGCGGTTCATGATGAACAGCCAGAAGCCGATGATCAGCGCCACCGGCAGCAGCAGGCCCAGCAGGCCCGACCACCACGGCTGACGCGTGCTCTTGGTTTCGACCTCGACGCCCGACTTGCGGATCTGCTCGACCAGCTCGGCGTTCGGCACCGGCGTCACGGCGGTGAATTTGCTGTCGTTCTTGAAGACGCCGGTGATCGTCTCGCCGCGCGCGACGATCGACTTGATCTCCTGACGCTCCACGGCGGTCATCAGCTGGGAATAGGTGATGGGTTCGGGGCGGCCGGCGGCGGCCGCGCCCTTGGCGCCCGGCATGGCGGGGGCGCCGCCGTTCTGGCTGATCGCGGCGTAGACCGTCACCAGTCCCAGAAGGATCACGCCCCAGATGGCGAAATTGCGCAGGTTCATTCGGTCCTCGGTTCCTCGACGGGGCCGCGCTCGGCCCGTCGATCAGCAGTCTTCGTCTGAAAATAGGTCAGACGGCGGCGTTTCGCCATGAAGGGTTTGAAAGAGTCCGTCTTCCTGCGTCGTTTCGCCCCCGAAAGCCGCCAAAGCGAGCGCCAGGCGACGCAGCCCCAGCGCCCTTACATCCGCCCCGCGCCAGGCCAGCACCGCCCGCCCCTCGGGGTCGATAAGAATCGGTGCGGCGGCCCGCGCGGCGGGCGGAAGCGGCGCCAGAGCCGCGCGATCCCGCTCCGACAACTGCGCCAGCCGTCCAGCCGCCGCTGCGACGCGCAGACCCGGCTGTTCGGTCTTGATCTCGAAACGCCCGTCCCAGACGGCCGGCCGCCCCGGCGTCAGGGCCAGAGAGGCAAGCGGACGACGCTTCCACTCGCCCGGTTCGCGCATCGCCTGAACGCGCTCGCCTGACGCCTCGACGCGAGCGCCGGACAGGACGACGGTGAAGTCTTCCCCCGCCGCCAGCCGCGCCCGAAGGGCCGCCAGGCGATCCCCGCGCGGCGGCGTCGCGCCTCCGCCTGCGCACAGCAGGACGGCGGCCAGCGTCGAGGCGGGCAGATCACGCGACAAAGACAGAACCCCGGCCCAAGCCTGATCGCCCGGCTCATGGGCCGCGCTCGCATGAACAACAATCGCCGACAACGCAGCAGGGACTTCTGCCCGCGCCAGCGCCGCCCGCGCCCTGCCCCGCCCGTAGCGCAGGTCCGCGTTGGCGGGGTCTTCCAGCCACGTCAGACCGCGCGCGCGCAGATGATCCCTCAGCGTCTCGCGCCCCTCGCCCAACACAGGCCGCAATAGCAACAGCCCTCGCCCTTCCGGCCAGGCAGGCGACGGCGACGTCTCGCGCAGGCGGCCCAGCGTCGCGCCGTCCGCCCGCATCCAGTCGCCCTCGGCGACATCGTCGGCGGTGTGGCCGGTCAGGATGACGCGCGCGCCTGCTTCCCGCGCGGCCTCGGCCAGCAGAGCGTGACGCGCCGCTCGCGCCCGCGCCGGGACGCCGGGGCCGCCGCGCGCGCCCTGCCAGACCAGCCCGCGCCAGTCAGCGCCCGCCGCACGCGCGGCCTCAGCGGCGAAACGGGTCCAGTCCGCGCTGTCGGGGTGGAGATTGTGGTCGACCGTCAGGGCCAGCAGCCGTCGCCCCCTCGCCTTCGCCCAACCGGCGGCGAGGTCCAGCAGGGCCAGGGAATCGCCTCCGCCCGACAGGGCCAGGGCGACCGGCTCGGGTCCAAGATGGTTCAGGCGCGCGTCCAGCCGGGCGAAGACCCGCCCGGTCAGGTCACTCATCAGTTGCAGCCGGCGCGCGTCCGCAGTTGGGTCGCGCGGGTCTTCTGCGCCGCCGTAGCCGCCTCGGCGTAGCGGCGGCCGAACTCGGTCAGGGCGCCGCAGGCCTGGGTCGCGCGGTCGGTGGCGCGCAGGGCCTCGGCCAGCTTCAGCGTCGTCTCGGGCGCCCACGGCGTGCGCGGCCAGCCGTTCAGGGCGGCGGCGTAGGCCTGGACCGCCGAGGCGTTGTCGCGCGCGGCGACGTGCAGATCGCCCAGACGGCTGTTGGCCTCGCGCGCTTGGGGCGTGTTCGGCCAGGTGACGATGACGGTTTCCAACGCGCGTCCGCCGCGCGCGGCGTCCTCGCCCGCCAGACGCATGGCGGCCTGCAGATCCTGCGCCGCGTCGCCGGTCGGCGAGTGGGCGACGATCGGGCCGTTCAGTTCGGCGGCTTCCTCGGCGGCCTTTTCGGCGCGCTCGACGCGGCCTTCCAGATCGCGCAGGCGGCGGCTCATCTGCGTGTTCTCACGCGTGACCTCGTCCAGTTGAAAGGTCAGACGCTCGCTGTCGGCGTTCATGCGCTGGAACGTCTGCTCCACGTCGCTGAGGCGGCGCTCCATGATCGAGACCTGACCTTGCAGGGCCACGACCTCGGGATCCGTCTCGACCAGCACCGGCTCGCCGGCCGCGTTGCGCTGGGTCAGGGCGCGCTCCAGACGGCGGACGTTGCGGTCCAGCTGGTCCAGGCGGCGCTTGTCCCACTGGATCGGCTCCATCGGCTGGACCTGGGCGACAACCGCGCCCCCGATCAGGGTCAGGCCGATCGCCGTCAGCACGGCGGGTTTGGTGAGGCGGAATGGCGTCTTCAGCATGGTCCTGTCGTCCCATCGATTTGCGGCGACGGCAAGGCCCCGATCAATGTCCGAGGCCCAGATAGATGATGGAGACGATGAACAGCGTCGCCGCGATCTCGCAGAAGATCAGCAGCGCCACCGTCCGCCACAGGGTCGAAAAGACCTTCAGGCTGTAGGCGCCCTTCAACTGGGCGAACATGTGCACCGGCACGATCAGGGCCGCGATGGTTCCCGCCGCCGCGCCCGCCCCCTTCAGCGTCGTCGCGACCAGCACCACAGCCATCAGCAACAGCGACATGAAGGTCAGGGAATAGAGGACGAAGACCCCGTGATCGTACAGGGTGAAGCCCCGCTTCCACAGGAACAGCAGGGCCACGAAGGGAATCGACAAAGGCACCAGCAGGAAGGCGAATTTGTAGATGGTCTGCTGCAGCTTGTAGAGCGCCAGGTCCGGGTTCTTCAGCTTCTTGGCGACGGCCTTGGTCAGGCCGTTGGTCTGCCCGCTCTCGCCCGCGCTTGCGGCGATGTCCGCCACCTGCGCCTGCCAGCTGCCCGACGCCAGACCGTCCTTGCGGCCCTCGACCGCGTCTTTCTGCAGACGCTCCAGCTTGGCCTTTTCAGCGATGACGCCAGCCTCGGCCCCGGCCAGAACGCCGGCGGCGGCGCCGGCCCGCGCGCCGCTGTTGAACGCCGGCGGCGAACCGTCCGACGGCTGCATCGCCGTCGCAGCCGCATCGACTTCCTTGCGGGCGGCGGCTGCGACCTGCTCCGCTTCGGCTATCGCCTCCTTCTGGGCCT
This sequence comes from Brevundimonas sp. Soil_N_31, assembly GCF_057655995.1. Lineage (NCBI taxonomy): Bacteria > Pseudomonadati > Pseudomonadota > Alphaproteobacteria > Caulobacterales > Caulobacteraceae > Brevundimonas > Brevundimonas sp. Soil_N_31. The sequence continues at coordinate 137,427 of NZ_JBDGLE010000003.1, read as the reverse complement.
CGATCTGCTGCGGCAGGGACGGCAGCGTCACCGCCTGATGCGGCATGAAGCTGAGAGCGAAGAACATGACGAACAGGGTGAACAGGAACATCGCCAGCGGCGAGACGTAGCGCGTCCGCCTGCCCTGGGCCCATTCGCGCGTCAGCCGCCCTGGATTGAGGATCAGCAGAGGAAGGGTCCGCCACAACCGCCCGTCGAAATGCATGACCCCGTGCAGAATCTCTTCGCCCAGGTGCAGCAGGGTGCGGTGAACATGAGCCGCCTGACCGCAGTTGGAGCAGAAGTTGCCCGTGACCTCGGCCCCGCAGTCGGCGCACGCGCCATGAGGCGCGCCCGCATGGCCGGTCGGCTTCTCGATCGCTCCGGCGATGACGCCCGCCGTCACCGCCCCGCCCGCCGCTTCCAGATCCATGCCGTCCCTCCCCAGGATTCGCGGCGGACTTTGACCGCGTGAAGGCGCAAAGAAAAGAGGCGCCGGCTTGCGCCGACGCCTCCATCCGTCTGTTTTTTTCGCCGTGCGGCTTAGCGCGGCGCGCCCGACACGATGGCGGTGCGGCCGTTACGGTTCTGGGCCCAGGCCGACTCGTTCGAGCCTTCGGCGATCGGACGCTCCTTGCCGAAGCTGATGGTGTCGATGCGGGCGGCCGGAACGCCGCGGCTGATCAGGTAGGAGCGCACGGCCTCGGCGCGGCGGGCGCCCAGGGCCAGGTTGTATTCGCGCGTGCCGCGTTCGTCGGCGTTGCCTTCAATGCGGACCGTGACCTGCGGATAGCGGGCCAGCCAGGCGGCCTGGGCGTCCAGACGCGGCTGGGCCTCGGAACGGACCGAATAGGAGTCCAGGTCGAAGTAGATGCGGTCGCCGACGTTGACGACGAAGTCCTGCTCCGAGCCGGGCGCCGGAGCGCCGACGTTGCCGCCGCTGACAGGGCCGGTCGGGGCGGTCGGATACTGCGGGCCGACGGCCGGCGGGGGCGCCGTTTCAACCGGGACGGCGGGCTCGACCTTGGGCTTAGTGCAGGCGGCCAGCGAGGCCATGGCGACGCCGACAGCGGCGAGCCGGATCAGGGTGGAGGTGTTCATGGATCGTCTCCTTCTCATTCGGTTCGAGGCCGACGCCTCTAGCTTGACTGTATGCGAGCGCTGCTAACGCGCGGCGCAGCGCCGCGCCAGACGCGATAACGCACAGTTTATGGGAATAGCTCCGCTCGTGATCTCACGAAGCCGTAAGCCCGTCAGGCCGGGCAGGAATCCGGCCCCTGGCCGACGCCCAGGTTGACCGGCGGGGCGTCCAGCAGACCCGACCAGGCCGGGTCCGAACCGCGTCCGTCATACCCCGCTTGCGACACCACCCGGCCCGACAGGTCGACGGTCCACAGACGGGTGTCGCCGCCGGGGCTCTGACGCGCGAAGGCGATGTAGCGGCCGTTCGGCGCCCAGGACGGGCCTTCCTCGAAATAGGAGGACGACAAGATGCGCTCGCCCGTGCCGTCGGACTTCATCACGCCGATGTGGAAGCGGCCGCCTTGTTGCTTGGTGAAGGCCACCAGGTCGCCGCGCGGGCTCCAGGCCGGGGCGGTGTAGCTGCCGCCGCCGCGGCTGATCGGGCGCTGACCCGAGCCGTCCGCCCGCATGGTGTAGAGCCGCGCCGAGCCCGAGCGGTCCGAGGTGAAGACGATCTGCGCTCCGTCGGGGCTGAACGAGGGCGAGGTGTCGATGCCGGGGTCGGTTGTCAGACGCGACAGCTGACGACTGCGCAGGTTCATCACATAGACGTCGGTGTTGCCGCCCCGGATGATCGAAAAGGCCATCTTCGAACCATCGTTCGAGAAACGCGGCGCCAGCACCTGGCCGTCGAACTCGCCCAGGCTTTCGCGGCGACCGGTCGACAGGTTGTAGAGGTAGATGCGGCTGTAGTCCTTGCCCAGCGCCACATAGGTCACTTCATCGGGGTTCGAAGCCGAGAAGCGCGGCGACATGATCACCTCGTCGCCCTGGGTCAGGAAGACGGGGTTGTAGCCGTCCTGGTCGACGATGGTCAGGCGCGACAGCTTGTTCAACTGGGTGCCGCTTTCCGAAACGAACAGCACACGGGAATCGAAGAAGCCCGCCTCGCCGGTCAGGCGCTGATAGACCACGTCCGAGATCTTGTGCGCGATCCGGCGCCACTGCTCGGAGGTGGCGGTGAACTGATAGGAAACCAGCTGGCACTGGCGATAGGGGTCGTACAGACGGAAGCCCACGTCGATCCGTCCGTCCGCGCGCGGCGTCACCCCGCCGTACAGCACCGCCTGGGCGCCGATGGAGGTCCACTGCGGGAAGTTCGGGGCGTTGGCCAGGGTCAGGCCCGTCTCCACGAAGCTGGCCGGGTTCAGCGGATCGAAGAAGCCGGATCGCTTGAGGTTGCCGCTGATGACGCCCGAGATCTGCGACCCGTTCTGGCCGGTGAAGGGCACGACGGCGATCTGGAGAGGACGCAGCACGCCTTCGTCCACCACCACATCCTGCATCGGCGCCCCGACGGCGGGGGCGGATTGCGCCTGGACAGACCCGCCCAGCGCCAGGGGCGCGGTCATCGCAAGCACGGCGGCCGAGGCGAGAAGGCGGTTCAGGCGCATGGGTCGATCCTTCGGGTCGTTACGGTCAGGCTGGCCGCCCCTCTTTAGCATCAGCGCGGCGGATGATCGCCAGCTTCACGTGGATTTGGGCGACTTTGGGGTGATAGGCGATTTACGTCCTAACGGTTCCCGCATTGACGCTTGGTTTCAAAGCGGAAGGGCACTTCCTGCGCCTGGAAGCCGTCAGGCACGGTGAAGGGCGAGGTCGCCCGCAGCGCACGCAACATGGCCTCGGACGCCGCGCGCCAGGTCGGGTCGTTCCGGGTGTCCTGTAGGCGCGGCGTGCCGATGATCTGGCCGTCGGCGCTCAACCGCACCGTCACGCGGATCACCAGATCGTCCATGCCCGGCATGTCGCAGTTCAGGTTCCAGTTCGGCGTCACCTGAGCGCCCAGGGCGGCCAGCTGCGGCCCGGTCGCGCGCGGAGCGGAGCCCGCGCCCTGCTGGCCCGGCGCCGGACGGCCGCGGTTCTGGGTCGGGCGCGGCGGGCCGGCCAGGGCGTCAAGGTCCAGTCCAGGCGTCGGGCGGGCGCGCGGCGGCGTGGCGGGGGCCTTCTTCTCGGGCGGCGTCGGGGTCGAACGCGGCGTGGGCGTAGGGCGCGGCGTCGGGGCCTTCTTCTCGGGTGGCGTCGGGGTCGGACGCTGCGCGGGCGGCGTCGGGCGCGGTTGCGGCGCGGGCGGCGTCGGGCGCGGTTGCGGCGCGGGCGGCGTCGGGCGCGGTTGCGGCGCGGGCGACGTCGGCTCCGGTTCAGGCGGAGTCGGCTCGGGCGGCGCCTCGACGGGGGCCGTCTCGCCATCCTCCAGAGAAGGTTCTTCCTGCGGATTGTCGGCAGGCGCTGCGGCGATCTCGATGTCAGAGACGATCGACACCGGCACGGAGTTCACCAGCGGCTTCGGCTCGTCCTTCGACGACCAGGACACGAAGGCGAGCGCCACCACCCCCGCGTGCAGGGCGATGGATCCGAGGATGGCGGGGCTGGGGCGGCGCAAGGTCCGTCAGCCCTCCGTCGGCTCGTCGGCGGCGGTGTCGGTGATCAGGTTCAGCTTGGTGAAGCCCGAGGCCGACAGACGCGCCATCACGCGCGCCACGGCCTGATAGGGGGCGCGGCCGTCGGCGCGGATGAAGATGGCCTTTTCGCGCGCCTTCTCGCCGCCCTCTTCAGCCACGCGCAGGGCCAGTTGTTCCCAGCGGACCTCGCCCTCGCCGATGAAGATGGCGCCGTTCTGGTCGATCGAAACCGTGACCGGCTTGTCGGTCGTCTCGACCGCGCTGGCCTCGGTCTTGGGCAGTTCCACCGGGACGCCGACCGTCAACAGCGGCGCCGAGATCATGAAGATGATCAGCAGCACCAGCATGACGTCCACCAGCGGCGTGACGTTGATCTCGCTCAGCGGCCGCTTGCGCGCGCGGCGACGGCCGCGGCCGCCGCTGGAGCCTCCTGCACCACCCATGGCCATGGATCAGGCGCTCCGGCGCAGGTTCAGGTCGGACGGCGGCGGCGGGGGCGGCGGCGGGGTCGCCGGCGCGCCCAGACGCCGGGCGATGGCCGACTGCAGGTCGTCGGCGAAGGCTTCCAGACGGCCGGTGAACTTGCCCGCCGACACCGAGAAGGCGTTGAAGGCGATATAGGCCGGGATGGCCGCCGCCAGGCCGATGGCCGTGGCGAACAGGGCCTCGGCGATGGCCGGGGCCACCGTCGTCAGATTGGTGTTGCCCGCCGCCGCAATGCTGTCGAAGGCGTTCATGATGCCCCACACCGTGCCGAACAGGCCGATGAAGGGCGAAGCGGTGGCGACCACCGACAGCACGCCCAGGCCGTTCTCGACCTTCTGGCTCTCGCGGGCGATGACCGAATCCAGCGCGCGGTCGATGCGGGCGATCAGCATGGAGCCTTGCGTGTCCGTCATGGCGCCGCGCGTGCGCGCCTCGCGCCAGTCCTGCAGCGTCAGCACCAGCATGCGCGGCAAGGGATCGACCGGCTGCGGCCCCGCCTGGGCGGCGACCTCCTCCAGCGAGCAGCCGCTTTCGACCTGCTTCTCGAACTCGGTCGCGCGGGCGTTCATGCGCGAGAAGCGCACCGCCTTGTCGATGATGATGGTCCAGGACCAGACCGAGGCCGCGGCCAGGCCGATCATCACCGTCTTGACCACCCAGTCGGCGGTCATGAACAGCTCGATGGGATTCAGCAGGGAGGCGTCGGCGGGCGGAGTCATGCTTGGTCCTTGGCGGAAAGTCCGTTCATCCGCCTTTTGCACCGGGCGGACATGGCGGTTTCATGGCGGCGGGTCTAACGGGCGTCGCGCCCGGTGTCACGAGGGCGCCCGCTGACAACCTCGTTATTGCGAAGCTTAACCGGAGAGCCAGGGCGTCACCAGCTCGACCAGCCGCTTCGTCGGACGGCGCGGGCGCCCGTCCAGATGGATGCAGACGGCCGTCACATCGGCCCGGCACAATACGTCGCCGTCGCGCTCGACCGTCTGGCGGATGATCAGGCGCGGCCCCTTGATCGCTTCATAGCGGGTGCGCACCACCAGGGCGTCGTCGATCCGCGCGGGCTTCAGATATTTGATCGCCAGGTCCGACACCACGAAGGCCAGCGGCTCGTCCTGCTCCAGCAGGTCGACATGCCCTACCCCCGCCAGACGCAGGAAGTCCGACCGCCCCCGCTCGAAATAGCGGACGTAGTTGGCGTGATAGACCAGGCCGGTGAAGTCCGTGTCCTCGTAATAGACCCGCACGGGCAACAGGTGATCGCGGCCGTCGAAGCGGCCGGCGCTGGGTTGGTCGGTCATGGTCTCAGCTCTTGCCGGAAGCGGCGGCGGGCGCCGGGGCGTCGAAGCCCGGACAATAGCGCGATTTCAACGTCGCGAACTCGCCGGTCAGGGGGTCATTGCTCATCAGGATGCGGTTGGGCCGCGAAACAAAGGCCACCGCCTCCCGGCTGCCCTTCAATCCGGCATAGCCGCAGGCGGCGCGGCCGCGCCCCGACTCGACATGGCGCACTTCGGCCTGCGGTCCCATCTGCTCGCGCACCTGATCAAGGGCGCGTTCGGCCGGGGTCGTCTGCCTCGGTCCGAAATGCGCGCCCTGCATCAGGGCGTAGACGCTGAAACCGCCCAGCACGACGACCGCCGCGCCGAGCACGACGATCATCCGGTTCATCCTGCGGGGATGGGCCAAGGCCGCCTCCTTCTGGGAAATCGAAGGATGACCGGCTTTGCCGTCGAGGTGAAGCCCTCTTGCGAAAGAGTCGCGCTACTTTCAGAACAGATCGGGCGGCGGCGAGGGCGGCGCTTGCGGCGCCTCCAGGCCCAGATGCTCATAGGCGCGGGCGCAGGCCATGCGGCCGCGCGGGGTGCGCTGGATGAAACCTTGCTGCAGCAGATAGGGCTCGATCACGTCCTCGACCGCGTCGCGCGCCTCGGCGATGGCGGCGGCCAGGGTGTCCATGCCGACCGGCCCGCCGCCGTAGTTCTCGATCAGGGCCTTAAGGAAGCGGCGGTCCAGGCTGTCCAGCCCGGCCTCGTCCACCTCCAGCCGCGCCAGCGCCCGCGCCGCCGCCAGCCGGTCGATGGGGCCGCCTTCAGCATCGGCGAAGTCCCGCACGCGCCGCAGCAGGCGCCCGGCGATACGCGGCGTGCCGCGCGCGCGGCGTGCGATCTCCATCGCCCCGTCCTCGGTAATGGCCGCGCCCATCTTGCGCGCCGCCCCCCGGATCACCGCCGTCAGCTCTTCGGGCGTATAGAACTCCAGCCGCAGCGGAATGCCGAAGCGATCCCGCAGCGGCGTGGCCAGCAGCCCCGCCCGCGTCGTCGCCCCGACCAGGGTGAAGGGCGCCAGGTCGATGCGCACGCTGCGCGCCGACGGGCCCTCGCCGATGATCAGGTCCAGCACATGGTCTTCCATCGCCGGATAGAGGATCTCTTCCACCTGGGGCGCCATGCGGTGGATCTCGTCGATGAACAGGACGTCGCGCGGTTCGAGGTTGGTCAGGATAGCCGCCAGATCGCCCGCCTTGGCCAGGATGGGGCCGGAAGTGGCGCGGAAGCCCACGCCCAGTTCGCGGGCCACGATCTGCGCCAGGGTCGTCTTGCCCAGACCGGGGGGGCCGAACAGCAGGACGTGGTCCAGCGCCTCAGAGCGGGCGCGGGCGGCGTCGATGAAGACCTTCAGATTGCCCTTGGCCGCCGACTGGCCGACGAACTCGGACAGGGTCTGGGGCCGCAGGGCGCGGTCGTACTGCTCGCCGGGCGCGGGGGCTGGCGAGATGATGCGGTCGTCGGTCATGCAGCGCCCCTCATCGTCCCAGCTCCTGCAGGGCCGTGCGGATGACCAGCGGCAGTTCGGCGTCCTCGCCCAGCTTGATCAGGGCGTGATCGACGGCGCGACGGGCGTTGACCTCGGCGATGCCCAGGCCCAGCAGGGCGGCGACCGCCTCGCCGGTGACGCTGGGCGGCGGCGGGGCGACGGCGGTTTCAGCGTGGACGCCCGGCGCGGTCGGGGCGAAAACGCCCTCGCTCAGGCTCTTGCCCTTCAGCTCGGTGACGATGCGCAGGGCCAGCTTCGGGCCCACGCCGTTGGCGCGGCCGACGGCGGCCTTGTCCTCGCGCGCGACGGCGGCGGCCAATTCGGCGGGCGGCAGCACGTCCAGCACGCCCAGCGCCGCCTTCGGCCCGACGCCCTGAATGGTCAGCATCAGGTTGAAGACCTTGCGCTCGTCCCGGCTCAGGAAGCCGTAGAGACGCGGCCCCTGGTCCTGGCTCCACTGGCTCTGGATGAACAGCAGGGTCTCGTCGCCCGGCGCGGGCAGGCGGCCCAGCGTCCGCGCCCCGCAGGTGGCGACATAGCCCACCCCGCCGCAGTCGATCAGGCACTCCGCCTCGCCGACCTCGGCCAGGATTCCACGCAGGCGACCGATCATGCCGCGCCTCGCACGGCGACCGCCTTGAACCGGCGATGATGCGCATGGGTGACGGCCACGGCCAGGGCGTCGGCGGCGTCGGCCTTCACATCGCCCGAGGCGGGCAGGAGACGTTTGACCATGAAGGCGATCTGGCTCTTGTCCGCTTGCCCGGCCCCCACCACCGCCTTCTTGATCAGGGTCGGGGCGTATTCGGCGACGCTGAGACCCGCCCGCGCCGGGGCCAGCATGACCGCCGCCCGCGCATGGCCCAGCTTCAGCGTCGAGGCCGGATTGACGTTGACGAAGACCTCCTCGACCGCCGCCTCGTCGCAGTCATAGGCGGCGCAGACCTCGCCCACCTGCTCCAGAAGATGCAGCAGCCGTTCGGAGAAAGGCGCCTTTTCATCGGGCGCGACGACGCCGTGCGCGATCCAGCGCAGACGGCTGCCCTCGCTTTCGATGACGCCCCAGCCGGTGCGGCGCAGGCCGGGGTCCAGCCCCAGGATCCGAGTCGTTTCGTTCGCCATCCGTTCCTATTGCCCCAAAGAGGGTTAGCGAACAATGACCGGGCGCTCAGTCGTTGGCTCAGTCATCCCTCGGCATGACGGAAAAGCCGGCCAGACCCGCCTGGTCGGCCAGGACGCGGGACAGGGCGTCGACCTTCAGCGGCATGGGGCCGCGCGCCTTGACGTGCTGTTCGTGGATCTGGCCGTCGGGGCTGACGACATGGCCGATGCGCGTGGGGCTGAGGCCGTTCTCGGCCAGCAGGGCGCGCAGCGCCTTTTCTTCCGGCGCCGCGCCGCGCGTCCAGCGCAGGGTGACGTCCAGCACCCCGACGTGCGGCAGGCGCGCGTCGAGGAAGCGCAGAATGGCCAGCACCAGCAGGGTCGCCCCCGCCGCGATCAGCCCCAGCTTCCACAGGCCTACGCCGAACATCACCCCGATGGCCGAGGTGGTCCACAGCGACGCCGCCGTGGTCAGGCCGTGCACCGAGAAGCGCTCGCGGAAGATCACCCCGGCGCACAGGAAGCCGATGCCGGTCAGTATGCCGTGCGCCATCCGCGTCGGGTCGATCACCAGCCGCTGCTCGGGCAGGGCGACGAAGCCCCAGCTGGCCTGATGCATGGCCGCCAGCATCAGGACGCAAGAGGTCATGCAGACCAGGATGTGGGTGCGGAACCCCGCCGGATGGCCGTGATAGGTCCGCTCGATCCCGATCAGCCCGCCCGCGACCATGGCCGAGGCCACCGGCGCCAGAAGGCTCAGTTCCTCGACGCCCCAATGCGTCACGCCCCAGTCGATCGCCATGATCCAAACGCTCCCAACGACCGTTCAGGTTGGACCTCCGCGCAGGCTGCGGCAAGTCGTCAGTCGTCGCGCGGATCCAGCGCATAGCCGCAGACCGCGGGCAGGGCGGCCAGCCGCACCGCCAGGGTCTTCAGCGCCGCCTCGCCTTCGCACTGGATGCGCCAGCTGCGTCGCACCACGGCGCCGTCGTCGATCAGTTCGAAACGGTCGGGCGCGGGCCTGGGATCGACCGCGCGCAGGGCGGCCTCGACCTCGGCCTCGGGCGAAGGGGCGTCGCGGCGCCAGCGCACCTCGACGTCGGTCAGGGTGCGGTCGGGCAGACGCGCGCTGACCAGCCGCAGCGCGACCAGGATCAGGCCCGTGATCACCGTTCCCGCCGCGCCCAGGGCGAACAGCCCCGCCCCGAACAGCAGGCCGATGGCCGAGGTGATCCACAGCGAGGCCGCCGTCGTCAGGCCGTGGATGGAGAAACCGGTGCGGAAGATGACCCCGGCGCACAGGAAGCCGATTCCCGTCAGCACCCCGTGGGCCATGCGGGTCGGGTCGGTGACGATGTTCTCGTTCGGCAGGGCGCGGAAGGCCCAGTCGGCCTGGGTCATGGCCGCCAGCATCAGCAGGCAGGACGCCAGGCTGACCAGGATGTGGGTGCGGAACCCCGCCGGTCGGCCGCGCCACTCGCGCTCGAAGCCGATCATCCCGCCGGCGATCAGGGCGCCGGCGATGGGCAGGACGACGGTTTCCAGCCAAGCGGCGTCAGCCATGTTTCTCGACGTAGGCTTCGGGGTCTTTGTTGACCGGCTTCACCCCGGTGATGTGGCGGGCCTGGAAGGCGGCGAAGCGCACGCCCAGATCGTGCCGAGTCTGCAGGTCGGCGTTCCGGCGGAAATCGGTCAGCCCCTGCCGCTCCTCCTCGCCCATGTGCTTGGAGTTGACGACGTTGGCCTCGCCGATCGCATCGAACCAGGCGCGGCTGCCGACCTTGTGCCCGGCCACCGCCTTGACCGCGTCGCGCAGCTTGTTGTGGTCTTCGATGGCGTCCTCGGTCTCGCCTTCGACCGTGCCGTCCTCGGCGTCGTTGGCGCCTTCGCCCAGCTTCAGCAGTTCGGGATAGAAATGCCGTTCCTCGGCCTCGGCGTGGGCGTCCAGAAAGGCCGACAGCCGTCCCCAGACCGCCTCCAGCGCCTCGACATTGTCCGCGCTGATCTGCTCGATCAGCGAGAACAGCCTGCGCTGTTCGGCATGATCGTCCAGAATCAGCTGGGTGATGTCCATAGTGCGGGCTCCTCGCAGCAAGGCTTGCGCCTTAAGAAGCCTTCGGACTCAGGTCCGGTTCCTGAACCCTCGACGCCGCTCCCGCAGGGGAAGGGCGCCGGGGTCAGGATCATTGCGTACGGATCAGCCCGCGAACTTGGCCGCGTCTTCGTCCGAGATGTTCTCGTTCGAATAGACCTGCTGCACGTCGTCTTCGCCGTCCAGCGCGTCCAGCAGCTTGAACAGGACGCCGACCGAATCGCCCGTCAGGTCGATTTCCGACTGCGGCTTCCAGACGATGGCGGTCGACTTGGGATCGCCCAGCACCTTGGACATGGCCTCGGCCACGTCGTTCAGGTCTTCGAAGGCGGTCCAGATGGTGTGGCCCGGCGCGTCCTCATAGATGTCGGGCTTGACCAGGTCGCTCTCGACGTCGGCGGCGCCGGCCTCGATGGCGGCCTCCATCACGGCGTCTTCAGACCCCGCTTCGGCCGGATAGTGGATCTTGCCGACCCGGTCCCACATGAAGGTGACGGAGCCGCTTTCGCCCAGGGCGCCGCCGTTCTTGGCGAAGGCCGAGCGCACGCCCGAGGCGGCGCGGTTGCGGTTGTCGGTCAGGACTTCGACGATGACCTGGACTCCGCCGGGGCCGCGGCCCTCGTAGCGGATCTCCTCCATCGCATCGACTTCGCCGCCCGAGGCCTTCTTGATGGCGCGCTCGATGTTGTCCTTCGGCATCGATTCGGCCTTGGCGTTGTTCACCGCCAGACGCAGTCGGGGGTTCATCGCCGGGTCGGGCATCCCCGACTTGGCCGCCACGGTGATTTCCCGTGACAGGCGTGAAAAGAGCTTTGAACGGACCGCGTCTGCGCGGCCCTTGCGGTGCATGATGTTCTTGAATTTGGAATGGCCGGCCATGGAGTCGCTCGCCAGATGTCGAATATGCTGAGGGGCGCCCTTTACTGGATGCCGCTTCCTCTGTCACGAGAGGGGAACCGCCCGAACGCGCCGGGGATTATGCGCAGGCATGAATTGGAGACGCCGATGGCCGCCGCCGACGACACCTATCTGGACGAAGCCTATGACGAGGGCATCGACCACGCCCACGCCGGCGAGATCGTTCAGTGGTACGCCAAGCGGCCCGTCACGGTGTCGACCGCGGCGGCCACAAGCTCGCTGGTCGGCGCCTTTGCGCTGGGCGTGCTGACCACCATCGGCGCCCTGGCCGTGCTGCGTCTCTACGACCGGGACTAGGCCTCCCCTAGCCCGCCATCAGAGCCTCGACCTCAGCGCGGTCGCCAAGCGACGGCTGCGCCCCCGGCCGGGTCGCCGCCAGCGCCCCGGCGGCGCAGGCGAAGTGAAGCGCGGCGTCCGGCTCCATGCCTTCCAGCAGGGCCACGGCGATCGCCCCGACGAAGGCGTCGCCCGCCCCCACCGCGTCCACGGCCGTGATGCGCGGCGGCGTGGCCCAGGCCATCGCCACCCCGCGCCGATACATGACCGCCCCGCGCGCGCCCTTGGTCACGACCACCAGCCCGCCGCCGACGTGCAGGGCGTCGCCGTAGAAGGCGGCCTCCGTCTCATTGACCACCAGCAGGTCGGCGCGGCGCAGCAGGGCCTCCGACACCGGCGCGGCGGGCGCCAAGTTCACGCAGACGAAGTCCGTGGCGCGGCCGACCGCCGCCTCCACCGTCTCGATCGGCAGCTCCAACTGGGCGATCAGCGGCGTCTCGATCCGGGCGGGCAGTTGCTCAGGCGTCACGAAGTGGTTGGCTCCGGCGGCCACGGTGATCTGGTTCTCGCCCGTCGGATCGACGGTGATCAGGGCCACGCCGGTCGGCGCCGCGAGGTCCGTCTCCACCCCCGACAGGTCGACGCCGTGGGCCAGCATCAGAGCCACCGCCGCGCCCGACATCTCATCATCGCCGACCCGACCGATCAGCGACACTTCGGCGCCTAGCCTGCGCGCCGCCAGGGCTTGATTGGCCCCCTTGCCGCCAGGATGGCGGGCCAGGCTCGCTCCCGTCACCGTCTCGCCGGGCGCGGGCAGGGACGGCGCCGCCGCCACCATATCCAGATTGATCGAGCCGACGACGGTGATCCTCATGCGCCTTCTCCCAAACGCTGAGTGATCAGGGCGAAGATCCCGGCCGCGTCGCCCTTCGTCGCCCAGAAATGGTTCGCCCCGGCCGCCTCGACGCGGAACTCGACCGCCGTGTGGCCTCGGGTCAGGTCGCTGTCCGTCTCCACCGCGATGCGGCAGGGAGCCAGCTCGAACAGCTCCGGCTTCAGCAGCCAGGCCACGGTGCAGGGGTCGTGCAGCGGCCCTGCGTCCCAGCCGACGACCTGCCGCTCCACCCGCTGGGAGAAGCGCAGCATGGCTGCCGCCGTGCGGGCCGAGGCCGTGGGCAGGGCCTCGATCGCCGCGATCCGATCCTCGGTCGCCCGCACCTGATGGGTGGCGTCCAGCCCCATGACGATCATGCGGCAGCCCGAGGCGAAGACCTCGGCCGCCGCGTCCGGGTCGGCCCAGATGTTGAACTCGGCCGAGGCGGTGATGTTGCCGCCTTCCGAGCGCGCGCCGCCCATGACCACGACCGGCCCCAGATGCGCCGCCAGCGCCGGCTCGGCCCGCATGGCCAGCGCCAGATTGGTCATCGGCCCCATGACGGCCAGCGCCACGGAACCCGCAGGCCGCGCCATCACCAGCCGCACGATGGCCTGCGCCGCCGGACCCTCGGCCACAGGCGCGGCGGGCTCGAACGGGGTCAGATCGCCCAGCCCCTCAGGCCCGTGGAACTCGCCCGCCCCGGCCGGATCGCGGCGCAGGGGGCGGTCGGCGCCGCCGTAGACCGGTACGTCCTCGCGCCTGGCGATCTGGCGCAGGATGCGGGCGTTGCGCGCGGTCTTGGCGGCGCTGACATTGCCGCCGACCGTGGTCACGGCCAGCAGGTCGAGGTCAGGCGAGGCGAAGGCGGTCAGCAACCCCGTGGCGTCGTCCACGCCGGGGTCGCAATCAATGATCAGGCTCTGTTTCACCGATCCGGTGTGCCGCCTGCCGCCGCCTGAATCAATCGCCCTTTACCCGACTCAATCCTCGCCGACCATCGAGGTCCAGGGATCGACGCGGCCCGCCTCGACCTCGGCGACCTTGACCGCGGGCCAGCCGATATTGCTGTTTGCCGAGGTCCGCCAGGCAGCCGACACGAAGTCGCGCAGTTCCGAAGCCCCGGCCGCCAGACGCTCATTGACGAAGACGGCGCCGCGCGGATCCGTGTCCTTGAACGCGCCCGCCTTCTCCATCCGATAAAAGGGGATGACGGTCGTCAGGGTGGCGTTCAGATGCGAGGCCGTGCGGGCGCGCAGGTCGAAGCCTTCGACGTTCATGGGCGCCATGGCCGCCTCGACCGCATCCAGACGCAGGGTCCGGCTGGTGAAGGCGCCCTCGAAATCGCCGTGGGTGCGGCGCGACTTGGTGAAGCCCTCGGGATTGGTCTCGCCCGCCCAGCCGTTGAAGTGGATGGTCGTGTGGTGCGGCTGGGACGCATCGCCGACGAAGTGGCTCAGCACCCCGATGTCGCGCAGGATCAACTGCTCGCGGCGTTCGCGGTCGGCGCGATACCAGGCCTGTTTGGCCAGGTCCGACTCGCGCGCCTCGGCGGCGGTCAGCACGCGCCAATAGGCGAAGTCGCGCTCCAGATTCTGCCAGGCGTCCATGATGGCGTAGGGCAGGTATCCGGCCTTATCCACGTCCAGACCGGCGCGGGTCAGGGCGGCGTCGTATTCCGACTTCAGGTGCGGCAGGTCGGCCATGGTCATGCCCCGCGCATCCATCACCCGGCCCTGATCGTCCATGTCGACGAAGTGGGCGGTGTCGCGCTCGCGGTCATGCGGCTGGCCCGCGCCCTTCCAGCGGTCCGGCTCGCGCGAATATTCGCCGACGTCAGACGCGGCCCCGGCCGTGCGCAGGAAGGCGGGCAGGTCGCCCGGCAGGTGACGCATGGCCGCCACGCCGATCACCCGGTGGCCCGAACTGCCCCAGGCCTCGACCTGAACGGCGGGCGCCGCGACCAGCATCAGGGCGGCGGCGGAAATCATCAGGCGTTTGACTTGTCGGTTCATGAGACGGCGCCGTGGGAAATTTCAGAAGGGGAAACGACGGCTTATCCCATTCCCGCGCCGGCCTCCACCCGCCGATCACGCCAGCTGCAACACCGATCACGCCGTCGTTATCTTGGCGCCGCGGCCAGCTTTTCTTGCCAATAAAGTGTTAGCGCGCACGATCAAGATGTTAACGGCGAAGAGACGCGCACCAGTATAGAACTTAAATTCGACCAATACTGATATCATATAGTCGCGATAGTCTGAGACAGATGCGCGATAGACTGGCCCCATTTGCGCCTTATCCACTACCGATACAGCGACTGATCTTATTCGCCGCAATTGCGCCGTAATTCGTCGTCAGAAACCGCCCTGCCGGAGCGTGTCGGGACCGGTGCCGCATGAAGTTTGATCGATGTTGAGCACGGCCGCCGCGCTTGCCATGTTGTGGACCATGGCCTTCTCCGGGTCCGGAGAGCCTGTCCCTTACGAAACGGCCGTCGCCCGCGACGCCGCAATCGTAGAAGCCGCCGCGACGGCCCCCGGTTCCATCGATTCCGCCGAAACGGCGGACCTGTCGGCTGAACAGCTCGAGCTGATGGCCGGCGATCCCGACTGGCGCGCCTCGGCCCGCCTCTATCATGCCGGCGGCGGCGGAGCGACCGGCAACGATTCCCTGGGCTGCCGCCCGATTCCGATGCGCACGGTCGCGGTCGACCCGCGTGTCATTCCGCGCCGCACCAAGCTGTTCATCCGCGAGACGGTCGGCCTGCAGATGGCCGACGGCACGGTGCACGACGGCTACTGGTACGCCTCCGACACCGGCGGCGCGATCAAGGGCGCCAAGATCGACCTCTACACCGGCCACGGCCGCGCCTCGATGCGCCCGGCCATGAGCCTGAACATGAAGACCCTGACCATCGCCGACGCGGGCGATTTCGACGGCTGCCCCCCGGCGTGGGAAACGGCCTCGAACTGAGGCTTTTCAGCCTGACGACAAAAAGGGCGGCCGGATCGAACCGGCCGCCCTTTTTCGTTAGGCCTCGGCCCGTCTTCAGAACTTCCGCTTGCCGCTGACCGTCTCGAAGAACAGGCGGAAGTCGCCCATCAGGCTCCACAGCGGATATTTGAACGTCGCGGGCCGGTTCTTCTCGAAGAAGAAATGCCCCACCCAGGCGAAGCCGTAACCGACCAGCGGCATGGCCAGCAGCCACCAGGGGTTCAGGGTGAAGCAAAACGCCAGAAAGGCCGCGATCACCAGCCCCGTCCCGACCACATGGATGCGGCGGCACGTCCGGTTGGAATGCTCATGGATGTAATAGGGGTAGAAGGCCTCGAACGAGGCGTACCGCCCTTGGGGTTGCTCGATGCTCATGGCCCCAGCCTGCCCCCGGATCGCGCCGGGGGCAAGTCAGGGATCAGAGGTCAGTCGAAACGCTTGCCCGCCTTCTTCGGCCCCTTGGCGAAGGGCTTGGCGCCGCCCTTGAAGTCCGGCTTGCCCTTGAAGCCCGCCTTGGGCGTGAAGGGCTTCTTGTCGCCCTTGTCCTTGAATCCGGGCTTCTTGTTGAAGCCGCCCTCGCCCGGAGCCGCATCGGTGCGCGGCGCATAGGGCTTTTTCTTGAAGGGACGTTCGCCGTCCGCGCTGCGGCCTGCGTCGCCCTCCGGGCTCCACGGCTTCTTCTTGAACGGCGGGCGGCCCTGACCGTCCTCGTCGCGGCGGAAGGGCTTCTTGGCGTAGGGGCGGGCCTCGCCGT
Organism: Brevundimonas sp. Soil_N_31; assembly: GCF_057655995.1. Classification (NCBI taxonomy): domain Bacteria; kingdom Pseudomonadati; phylum Pseudomonadota; class Alphaproteobacteria; order Caulobacterales; family Caulobacteraceae; genus Brevundimonas; species Brevundimonas sp. Soil_N_31. Next base: position 121,495 of record NZ_JBDGLE010000003.1, on the reverse strand, counting down.
CGCGTTCGAAATTGCGGTTGCGCGCGCCCTTCATTGAACCGGGCGTCGGCGCCTCGGACGGGGTGATGCGGGCCTCTTCCTTGCTCTGGGCCGCCGCCGCGCGGAAGGCATCGGCGTGGCTCAGGGCGATCTCGAAGCGCGTCTCTTCGGGGAAGGTGCGGATCGAGCCGATCTGCTGCTTGGTCACGCCGCCGATGCGGCAGATCAGCGGGATCAGCCATTTGGGATCGGCGTTGCGGTTGCGGCCGATGTCCAGACGGAACCAGGTGACTTCGTCCGGCTGCAGCCGGTCGCCCGGCCACGGCGCGGGGGCGTAGGCGTCGTCGCCCGCCGCATCGCGTTCGCGGCGCGGCTTGCGCTGCGGGCCCTCGCCCGGATCGATCAGGTCTTCCGGCGCGGGCAGGTTCTTGCGCAGCAGCACCAGCAGGGCGCGGGCCAGATCGTCCGGCGTGCGCTCCTTGACCAGCTTTTCGACCAGACCGGCATCCTCGTCCGCGCCTTCCTCGGCGAAGACCGGCGCGGCCAGCAGGCGCTGCTCGTCCTGAGCGCGGATTTCATCGGCGGTCGGGGCGCCGGACCAGACGGCCTCGACCCCGGCCGAGCCCAGCAGCATCTCGGCCTTGCGGCGGCGGCTGTGCGGGACCAGCAGGACCGAGATCCCCTTCTTGCCCGCGCGGCCGGTGCGGCCCGAGCGGTGCAGCATGGTCGCCTTGTTGATCGGCAGTTCGGCGTGGATCACCAACCCCAGATCGGGCAGGTCCAGACCGCGCGCGGCCACGTCGGTGGCGACGCAGACGCGGGCGCGGCGATCGCGCAGCGCCTGCAGCGCCTCATTACGCTCGCGCTGGCCCATCTCGCCGGACAGGGCGACCGAGGCGAAGCCCCGCTCGACCAGCGAGGCCTGCAGGTGACGCACCGAATCCCGCGTCGAGCAGAAGACCAGCACGCCCGGGGCCTCGAAATAGCGCAGCACGTTGACCACGGCGCGCTCGATCTCGTTCGGCGCGATGCGCATGGCGCGGTATTCGATGTCGTTGTGCGGCTGGCTGCGGTCGACGGTGTCGATGCGCACCGCGTCCTTCTGATACCGCTTGGCCATGATCGCGATGTCGCGGGCGATGGTGGCCGAGAACAGCAGGGTGCGGCGCTCTTCCGGCGCCTGATCGAGGATGTATTCCAGATCCTCGCGGAAGCCCATGTCCAGCATTTCATCGGCTTCATCCAGCACGACGACGCGAGCGGCCGACAGGTCCAGCGCCCCGCGGTCGATGTGGTCCTTCAGACGGCCCGGCGTGCCGACGACGACGTGGGCGCCGTAGTTCAGGGCGCGGGCTTCCTTGCGGGCGTCCATGCCGCCGACGCAGGTGACGATCTTGGCGCCCGCCTCGGCGTACAGCCATTCCAGCTCGGCCGCGACCTGCAGCGCCAGCTCGCGCGTCGGGGCGATGGCCAGCATCAGCGGCGTGTCCGGCTGGCCGAACCGCTCGTCCTCGCCCAGCAGGGTCGGCGCCGCCGCCAGGCCGAAGGCCACCGTCTTGCCCGATCCGGTCTGGGCGGAGACCAGCAGGTCCGCCTCGCCATGGCCTTCCAGGACAGCGGCCTGAACCGGCGTCGGTTCAAGGTAGCCCTTGTTCAGCAGGGCGCGGTCAAGCGCGGGATGGATCGCGGGAAAGGGCATGAAAGGCCTGGGAGTTCGGATGAGGCGACCGTTAAACGGCCGCGCCCGGCGAGGCGTCGCAGCCTGCCGGGCGTCGGGGAAGGCGCTTCCTATACACGAATAAGGGCCGGGGTGGGGCCGAATCGCACAAAAACGACCGCCGTTCACCACGTCCGTTGATCGGGCGTTGACCACGCAGGGGCGATGCTGGCCGGGTTCAGACCTCCGTCCTTCGAAGGATCATCCATGATCTCGCCGCTCAGCACCGCCGCCGCCGGGATGCAGGCCGCCTCGGCCCGGCTGGAGGACAGCGCCCGCCGCGTCGCCTCGGGCCGGATGGACGACTACGCCGTCGAGGCGGTCGAGCAGATTCGCGCCAAGAGCGAGTTCTCGGCCAACGTCGCCGTCGCCCGAACGGTGGATGAGATGACGGGAGCCCTGCTGGATATCCTGGTCTAGGCCCTAGCCGTTACCCCGCCTTTTCCGGCAGGTGGAAGAAGTCGACGAACCGCGCGAACGTCGCCCGATCGCCCTCGATCGTCATCGCCCCCTCGCCTTCCAGCGCCTCCAGCGGAACCTTGCCGTAGACGGCGGCGGCCACGACCTGGGCCGAGGCGCGCACCACGACGTCGCAGCCCTCGACCTCACCGCGCACGGCGTCGATGGAGCCGCTCGCCACGCTTACGACCATCCGGTCCTCGCCCAGAACAAAGCCCAGCCGCATCTCGGCGCCCTGCGCGCGGGCGGGATCGAACATGGTCTTGAACGACTGCATGATGGAGACGGCGCTGATCGGCAGGGTCGGGTCGTGCTGGGGCGAGCGCGCGGCCCAGCGGCCCAGCACCATGAAGACCGGCTCGATCTCATAGCCCCAGTCGGTCAGCTCATAGACCTGGACCGAGGCGGGCGGCGGCAGCTTGCGTCGCCGGACCACGCCCGAGGCCTCCAGCCCCTCCAGCCGCTGGGTCAGCACATTGGCCGACAGGCCGCACAGGTCTTTTCGCAGGTCGCTGAAACGCCGCGGCCCCATCATGAGTTCTCTGATGACCAGCAAGGCCCACCGCTCGCCCACCAGGTCCAGCCCATGCGCCGCCCCGCAGGCGTCGTGATAGCGCCGGGATCGGGATTCGGACTTAGTAGTTACTTTTTCTAACTTCATGGTTGACTAACATAACATCAAGGCGCAGAACGACCAACATCATAGGGCAGGCCGTCCGGGGAGGGAGGGCCACGCAAGGGAGGACCATCGCCGATGCCCAAGCTGATCTTCATCAACCTGCCGGTCGCCGACCTGGCGCGCTCCGTCGCCTTCTATGAGGCGGTCGGCGCGACCATGAACCCGCTGTTCTCGGACGAGACGGCGGCCTGCATGGTCTTTTCCGACACCATCCACGCCATGCTGCTGACGCATGAGAAATGGGCGACCTTCACCGACCGCGCCATTCCGGACGCGCACAAGACGGCCCAGGTGCTGATCTGCGTGTCGGAGGACAGCCGAGACGGCGTCGACGCCGTGGTCGATCGCGCCGCCGCCGCCGCCGGCGGCCAGGCCGATCCCAACGCCAGACAGGACTACGGCTTCATGTACGGCCGCAGCTACGCCGATCCCGACGGCCATATCTGGGAGGTCATGTGGATGGACCCGGAAGCCGCCGCCCAGGGGCCGGAAGCCTTCGCCTCCCAGGTCGGCGGAGGATGAGCCATGAGCGACCTCTACGAACTCAGCGTCAGCCGCTTCATCAAGGCCTCGCCCGAGACGGTGTGGCGGGCCTGGACCCGGCACGCGACCGAATGGTTCACCCCGCGCCCGTGGAGCACGGTGTCGGTCGACCATGACCTGCGTCCCGGCGGCCGCGCCGACGTCGTCATGCAGTCGCCCGAGGGCGAGCGGCATGAGTATCGCGGCGTGGTGCTGGAGGTGGAGCCGAGCCGCCGCCTGGTGACGACCGGCGCCTTCACCGAAGGCTGGATCCCGCAGCCGGGCGAGATGAACTTCGTCCGCATCGACAGCTTCGAGCCCGAAGGCGACGGCACGCGCTACACCGCCCGCGCCCGCCACTGGGACGAAAAGGCCATGCAGGCCCACCGCGACATGGGTTTCGAGCCCGGCTGGGGCGCCGCCGCCGACCAACTGGCCCAGGTCGCCGAAAACCTCACCCCGCAGGAGAGCGCGCCATGAGCGACAAGATCATTCCCTGTATCTGGTACGACCTCGGCCAGGCGAAGAAGGCGGCCGAGTTCTACGTTTCGCTGGGCCTGCCCGACAGCCGCATCGAGCGCGTCGTCGCCAGCCCCGCCGACAATCCGTCCAGCCCCGAAGGGTCCGAACTGGTGGTCGAGTTCACCCTGGCCGGGCGCCGCTACGTCGGCCTGAACGGCGGTCCGAACTTTCCCCAGACCGAGGCCGTGTCGTTCATGATCATGACCGACGACCAGGCCGAGACCGACCGCCTGTGGGACGCCATCGTCGGAAACGGCGGGGCCGAAAGCGCCTGCGGCTGGTGCAAGGACCGCTGGGGCGTGAACTGGCAGATCACGCCGCGCCGCCTGATGGCCTTCTACGACGACCCCGACCCGGCCCGCGCCAAGGCCGCCTTCGAGGCGATGATGACGATGCACAAGATCGACATCGCCGCCATCGAGGCCGCTGCTGACAGGATCGGGTAGGCCGCCAAGCTAAGCCGTCCGACCTGTCGCTTTCGACCAAGACGACGACCCCGCCCGCCCCGACCATCCGCCCTGCCCCCTCAAACAGCGAGCCGCCGGCGAGCGATAGGGGGCCAACCTCCGAAGGAGAACCAAGATGAACTACATCACCGGCTTCCTGACCCCCGTGAAGACCGAGAACAAGGACCGCTACATCGAGTCCGCCCGCGTCGCCTGGCCGCTGTTCAAGGGCTACGGCGCCCTGGCCCATGTCGAGAACTGGGGCGTGGACGTGCCCGACGGCAAGGTCACCAGCTTTCCCATGTCGGTGAAGCTGGAGGACGGCGAGGTCGTCGTCTTCTCCTGGCTGATCTGGCCCGACAAGAAGACCGCCGACGACGCCTGGGCCAAGATGCAGGACGACCCCGCCATGGCGAACATGGACATGCCCTTCGACGGCAAGCGCATGATGTGGGGCGGCTTCGAAACCGTCTTCGACGAGAAGAAATAGAGCCTCTCTAGGTCCGCTTCCCCCCCTTCCTCGCTCGCCTTCTCTGCCGTCATCCTCGGGCTTGACCCGAGGATCGAGCGCAAGGCGCGCTCGTTCTCGTTGAGGTCGAGCAGGCGGATAACCCGATCCTCGGGTCAAGCCCGAGGATGACGGCGAGGAACGGGCAATGAAGCGCCACGCCTCGCCAAAAGAAAAAGGGCGGCTCCGTCGGAGCCGCCCTTTGATTTTCATCGTCTCGCTTAGGAGTCCAGGAAGCTCCGCAGCTTCCGCGACCGCGAGGGGTGCTTCAGCTTGCGCAGGGCCTTGGCCTCGATCTGACGGATGCGTTCGCGCGTGACCGAGAACTGCTGGCCGACCTCCTCCAGGGTGTGGTCGGTGTTCATGCCGATGCCGAAGCGCATCCGCAGAACGCGTTCCTCACGCGGGGTCAGCGAGGCCAGCACGCGGGTCGTGGTTTCGCGCAGGTTCGACTGGATCGCCGCGTCGATCGGCAGGATGGCGTTCTTGTCCTCGATGAAGTCGCCCAAGTGGCTGTCTTCCTCGTCGCCGATGGGGGTCTCCAGCGAGATCGGCTCCTTGGCGATCTTCAGCACCTTGCGGACCTTCTCCAGCGGCATGGCCAGACGCTCGGCCAGCTCTTCCGGGGTCGCCTCGCGGCCGATCTCGTGCAGCATCTGGCGCTGGGTGCGGACGATCTTGTTGATCGTCTCGATCATGTGCACCGGAATACGGATGGTGCGCGCCTGGTCGGCGATCGAGCGGGTGATCGCCTGACGGATCCACCAGGTGGCGTAGGTCGAGAACTTGTAGCCGCGGCGGTACTCGAACTTGTCGACCGCCTTCATCAGGCCGATGTTGCCTTCCTGGATCAGGTCCAGGAACTGCAGGCCGCGGTTGGTGTATTTCTTGGCGATGGAGATGACCAGGCGCAGGTTGGCCTCGACCATCTCCTTCTTGGCCTGACGGGCCTCGCGCTCGCCCTTCTGCACCATCTGCACGATGCGGCGATAGTCGTCGATCGGCACGCCGGCCTCGGTGGCGACGCTGGCGATATGGGTGCGGATGGCGTCGATCTGAGCGGCTTCGTTCTCGCTGAACTTGGTCCAGCGGACGCCCATCTCCTTGATGCGCTCAGCCCAGTTCGGATCCATTTCCGAACCGAAATAGGCCTTGAGGAACTCGGGCCGCGAAATGCCGTAGCCGTCGGCCAGACGCAGCAGGCGGCCTTCCTGGCCGATCAGGCGCTTGTTGATGGCGTACAGCTGCTCGACCAGCGCCTCGATGCGGGCGTTGTTCAGCTTCATCGTCTTCAGGCGGTCCGAGATGGACGCCGTCAGGGATTCATAGATCTTCTGGTCCTTGGCGGTCAGGACTTCGCCCTTCAGGCGCGCCTCGACCAGCTTGTCCTGCAGCTTGCGGAACTCGCCGAAATCGACGGCGATGGCGTCCAGCACCTCCATGACGCCGTCGCGCAGCTCGGCCTCCAGGGCCGAGATCGACATGGCGCCGCCGTCGTCGAAGTCCTCGTCGTCATCCTCTTCGCCGTCGCCGTCCGGCTCGCCGGTCGGCTGGGCCGGGGCGGGCTGGTTGTGCGGCAGGGACGAGGGATTCAGGATGCCGTAGGTGGCGTCCAGGTCGATCACTTCACGCAGCAGGATGCGGTTGTTGGCCAGTTCCTCGCGCCAGACCATAATGGCCTCAAAGGTCAGGGCGCTTTCGCAGAGCCCCGAGATCATGGCGTCGCGGCCGGCCTCGATGCGCTTGGCGATGGCGATCTCGCCCTCGCGGCTCAGCAGCTCGACCGAGCCCATCTCGCGCAGATACATCCGCACCGGATCGTCCGTGCGGTCATAGGCCGCCTTGGCCGGGGCTTCGGCGACCGAGGTCTCGGCGGCGGCGGCCACGTCGGTGCCGGTCGCCTCGGCGGCGTCCTCTTCGGCTTCGACGACGTTGACGCCCATCTCCGACAGCATGGCCAGGATGTCTTCGATCTGGTCCGGCGTGACTTCTTCGGACGGCAGAACCTTGTTCAGCTCCTCCATCGTCACATAGCCGCGCGTCTTCGCCTGGCGGATGAATTTCTTCACCCCGGCGTCGGTGAGATCGAGCAGGGGCCCGTCGGCGTTGGTTTCGGCGTCCTGCGTCTCGGTCTGCGCGCTCATTCAGTCTGTCTCCACGGCCGGCCGGGGGTGATCAGTCCCCTGCGGCGAAAATACAACGCCCGACGACTTCGTTGGTTACGAAGAAGCCGAGTCTTCCCAAATCGTTCCGGTCTTGATGGCTCGCCGCAGGGCATCGCGCTCAGCCTTCACCAGAGCGAAAGCCGAGTTATCGAAGGCCCGATGAGCCTCCGACTTCGCTGAAGCCAGCGCCTCGTCCAACGCCGCTGCGCGGGTCAGAGCGTCGAACGCTTGCGACCACCGGATCCTCGCCTCGCCGAGGGGCTTGTCTGCAGCCAGGAATGGCGCGCCGGACTTCGCCGCCGCCTTCTCGACCTCGTGCATCAAGGCATCATGACCCGATTGGGCCAGATGGCGGCGCAGGGCGGCGGAGTCAAGGGTCCGACCCGAGAAACGCAATCGAACCAGTTCCTGGGCCAGCCCGTCCAGGGCCGGATCGCCGAAGCCGTAGCGCGCCACCGCCTCCATGTGATCGTCCAGCCGCTCCGGGTCGTCGATGGCGCCGTGGGCCAGGGCGGCGGCGATCGGCTCGACCGAGCGGAACAGCGCCTGCATGGCCTGCGCCCCCTCCACCGTCTGCCCCTGCAAGGGCGGCGGACCGCGCCAGCGCCCGCCCGGCCCCGGCCGTCCGCCCGACTGCGGCGGCCGCTGCTGTTGCTGACGCGGGAACAGGGCGTCGAAGCGGTCGAACAGGTCGCGCCTGTATTGCTCGGCCAGATCCTTGTCCTGCACGGCGTTGGCCGCCTGACGCAGACGCCCCTTCAGCCCCGCCTTGCGCTCGGGCGTGTCGAGCGGTTCGGCCTCGACCTCGCGGCGGAACAGCACCTCGGCGAAGGGCCGGGTCGTCGCCATCGCCTGACGCAGGGCGGGCGCCCCGCGATCGCGCAGAATGTCGTCCGGATCCTGCCCGCCCTCCAGCAGGGCGAAGCGGAACGACTTGCCCGGCTTCAGCAGCGGCAGCGCCCGCTCGATCGATCGATAGGCGGCCCGCAGGCCCGCCGCGTCGCCGTCGAAACTCAGCACCGGCTCGGCTGACACGCGCCACAGACGCTCCATCTGCTCCTCGGTCAGGGCCGTGCCCATCGGCGCGACCGCAGGCAGGCCCGCCCGGTGGCAGGCGATGACATCCATATAGCCTTCGACGACGATGATGCCCTGCTCGCCCCGGCTCTCGGCGCCCATGATCCGCCGCGCTTCCGGCAGGCCGTACAGGGTCGCCCCCTTGTGAAACAGCGAGGTCTCCGGCCCGTTCAGATACTTCGCCCGGTCGTCCGGGTTCATCGCCCGGCCGCCGAAGCTGACGATGCGCCCGCGCGCGTCCAGGATCGGGAACATCAGCCGGTCACGGAAGCGGTCATAGGGCTGACCCCCGCCTTCCGGCGCGATCAGCATCCCCGCCTCGACCAGATCGCCCGGCCGCGCCCCGCGCTGGACCAGCGCCTGCTTCAGACCCTCGCGGTCGTTGGGCGCATAACCCAGGCCGAAGCGCTCCCACTGGTCCTCGGGCAGGCCGCGCTTTTCCAGATACTCGCGCGCCGCCTTGCCGACGCTGCGGCGCAGATTGGCGGCGAACCACTTCTGGGACAGGTCCATCCAGTCGGCCAGGCCCTGACGCTTCTGCTCGCGCTCGGCGGCCTGGGGGTCTTCGGCGGGCAACTGCATGCCCGCCTCGCCCGCCAGGCGGCTGACCGCCTCGACGAAGCTGAGCCGCTCCGTCTCCTGCAGGAAGCTGATGACGTCGCCGTGCTTGCCCGAGCTGAAGTCGTGGAAGAAGCCCTTGTCGTCATTGACGAAGAAGCTGGGCGACTTCTCCTTCGAGAAGGGGCTCAGGCCGACGAACTCGCGTCCCTGACGCTTGAGCTTCACCGTCCGCCCGATGATGTCGGACGGCCGAAGGCGGGCCTTCAACTCCTCGATGAACCGTTCGTCAAATCGCACGCCTGACCTATGCCGTCCGATGGCGGGCAAAGGCCAGCCCTCGCCCGCTCGCCGCGACGACGGCCCCCGACCAAAACACCGCCTGGGGATAAGTCCGTGGACAACCGCCTGACTTCCTTCTGTCGCACGACTGCGCTTTAAGTCGTTCCAGCCCTGCCGGAGCCCTTGCGATCATGCGCCGATTTCGTCTGCTTGTTCTGTTGCTGCTGCCCGCCGTCTTCCTGACCCTCGGCGCCTGCCAGACCATTCCGCGCCCGGCCTTCGACGCCGCCGATCTGGCCGCCGCCAGCCCGCCCTGGCGCTACGACTTCCTGACCCCCGAGGCCCGCGACCGCTTCGTGCGCGAGACGGTCAACACCCAGAACGCCACCCGCGATGGAACCTTCGACATCCTGGCCCTGTCCGGCGGCGGGGCCAACGGCGCCTATGGCGCGGGCGTCATGGTCGGCTGGAGCCAGGCCGGAAACCGGCCCCAGTTCGAGGTGGTGACGGGCGTTTCGACCGGCGCCCTGATCGCCCCCTTCGTCTTCGCAGGCCCGCGCTTCGATCCGGCGCTGGAGCACGCCTACACCAGCGGCCAGACCGATGACCTGCTGAAGTCGCGCGGCGTGCTGGCCCTGATGCTGCCCGGCGTCTTCAAGCCCGAGCCCCTGACCAATCTGGTGCTGAACAACATCTCGCCCGAGCTGCTGGCGGCCATCGCCGAGGAGCACCGCAAGGGCCGCCGCCTCTATGTCTCGACCACCAGCCTGGACACCCAGACCCAGGTCGTCTGGGACATGGGCGCCATCGCCCAGCGCACCGACCCGGCCTCGCGCCTGCTGTTCGTCAATGTGCTGATCGCCTCGGCCAGCATCCCCGGCGCCTTCCCGCCCGTCCTGCTGGACGTCGAGCATCAGGGCCGCCGCATTCAGGAACTGCACGTCGACGGCGGCACGGTCTCCAGCTTCCTGGTCGTGCCCCAGGCCCTGCTGCTGGAGACGCCCGACGCCCGCCCCCTGGGCGACGCCCGCATCTGGGTCGTGGTCAACGGCAAGTGGGATCCGCGTTTCGAGGTCTCGCGCATCTCGGCCATCAGCATCGCCGCCCGCAGCTTCGACACCATGATGAAGGCCCTGCAGCGCTCCGACCTGACCGCCGTCACCCAGTTCGCCCGTCGCTATGGCCTGACCCTGTCGGTGGCGGCCATCCCCGACCACGTCGAGGCCAACACCCTGGACTTCACCCAGGCCCACATGACCACCCTGTTCCAGGCGGGCGAGAACGAGGCCCAGGCCGGTCGCGCTTTCGAGCGGCGCGTTGATCCGTCGGAACCACGTCAATCCCGCCGCCGCCACAGGGAACAAGCGCCGCCAGCGGTCGTGATCGCCCCACCTGTCGGTTAGGAATTGGTTAACCATATTGTCCGCAATGCGGCCGCAACCATCTGATTACGAACAATATTTTTCGTATAACGGCGGAACTGTCCACAGAGCCTGTGGATTCTTCCTGCGCCCCTGAGAAGCAGGGGCTGTTCCAGACGGAGCCGCCGCAGACCGCGAACGACGCCGTTGTCAGATGGGTTTTCTCATGTTCATCGCCATCGCCCGCCCGGCGGTGGAGCCCCAAGGCCCCGACGCCGTCGCCGTCCCCGGCTCTCCCGCTGTTCCCCTGCTCAAGCCTCGCGCCCTGCATGCCCGCCTACTGGCCAACGCCGCCCTGCGACGTCAACGCGGCTGGCTGCGTCGGCAGGAGGATCGCAGCGAGGACGCCGACTACTGGCTGCACGCCGCCGTCATCGCCATCGGCAAGGCGGCCGCCTTGCGTCGCGCCGAACCTGCGTCCCTGCCCTAGAAGCTCAACGCAGTTCGGGCAGGCGCCGCGCCAGGGATTCCTTCAGCTTGCGACCGCGCTCGGACAGGCTCTTGCCCCGGCGCCGTTCGCGCACCTCAAAGCCCTGGCCCCAGCGTTCGTGCATGGCGGCCATCAGGATCGGGTGGCGGTCGTACTGGTGCACGATCGCGCTGGTCCCGCCGTCCGGGTTCACGATCCGACCGTCCGCCAGGGACAGGTCCGCGCTCGACGTCAGGCCGATCGTGGCGATTCGACCGTAGTTGGCCGCCGCCTCGCCCTCGACCAGTCCCAGATGCAGGGCGATGTTGCAGGCCGCCTGATCGGCCCCGAAGGCGCCGCCGATCTCGGATCGAGGAATGGCCGCCAGCATCAACAGTGTGCGGCAGAAGCGGATCATGCACTCGCGCGGCCCCATGACGGTGCCGACGCAGACGCACGGCTTGTCCGCCAGGGCGCGCGCCACGTCCTCGCCGCCGACGCCGCGCAGGTATTTCATGTTGAAGGCGTGCCCCTTCAGGCCCCCGTCGTACTCGACGAAGAATTCCGGCCTGGCGGGCGGCGGATCAAACGGCGGCGCCTGGAAGACCACATCGCGCACATCGGTCAGCAGGACGCTGCGCGCCCAGGGCCGTTCGCTCATCAGCATGTCGAAGGCGGCGAACCGCTGCATCACCGGATGCGGGCGCCAGGCGCTGTTGCACAGGCACGCGGGCGGTACGGACTCAACGTCATGCTCAGCCAGGAAGGCCAGCAGCTCAGGCTCCTGATCCGTCACCAGCACCACCGGGCCGGCGTAGACCGCGCGCAATGAGCGCACGAAGACCGCCACGTCGGCGGCCTCATACCCTGTGGCGTAGCCCAGGATCAGATCATGCTCGGCCGCCGCAGCAGCGAGAGAGGCCCCCCTCTCCCCTGCGATCGCAGCAGAAACCCAACCGAGATAAGCGGACTTCGCTGCGGGAGCCCCCATTTACGCCCTCATGGAATCCACGAAACGCTTGAACAGATAGAGGCTGTCGGTCGGACCCGACGAGGCCTCCGGGTGATGCTGTACGCTGAACACGGGTTTATCCTTCAGCGCAATCCCGCAATTCGTATCATCGAAAAGCGACACATGGGTTTCAACCACGGCCTCGGGCAGGCTGTCGCGGTCGACCGAGAACTCGTGGTTCATCGACACGATCTCGACCTTGCCCGTGGTCAGATCCTTGACCGGGTGGTTGGCGCCGTGGTGGCCCTGCTCCATCTTCAGCGTCTTGGCGCCCAGGGCGATGGCCAGCATCTGGTGGCCCAGGCAGATGCCCATCAGCGGCTTGCCGCTGTCCAGCAGCTTCCTGATCTCGGGCACGGCGTACTCGCCGGTCGCGGCCGGATCGCCCGGACCGTTCGACAGAACCACGCCATCGGGGTTGCGGGCCAGGATGTCCTCGGCCGTGGTCGAGGCGGGGACCACGGTGATCTTCACCCCGGTCGAGGCCAGGGCGCGCAGGATGTTGCGCTTCACGCCGTAGTCGACGACCACCACCGACTTGTCGCCGGCCTGGGGCTGGGCGTAGCCGGTCGGCCATTCCCAGGCGCCCTCGGTCCATTCGAAGGCCTGAGTGGTCGAAGCGTCCTTGGCCAGGTCCAGACCGACCAGGCCCTTCCAGTCGCGCGCCTGGGCCGTCAGGGCCTCCAGGTCGAACTTGCCTTCGGGATCATGGGCGATGACGGCGTGCGGGGCGCCCTTCTCGCGGATCAGCTGGGTCAGGGCGCGGGTGTCGACGCCCGCCAGGCCGATGACGCCGCGCGACTTCATCCAGGCGTCCAGCCCGCCCGTGGCGCGCCAGTTGGCCGGATCAGTCGGCACGTCGCGCAGGATGACGCCGCGCGCCGCGCGCTCGGGCGCCTCGCCGACCTGCTCGACGTCTTCCAGGTTCACGCCGACATTGCCGATGTGCGGGAAGGTGAAGGCCAGGATCTGGCTCATGTACGAAGGGTCGGTCAGGATTTCCTGATAGCCCGTCATCGAGGTGTTGAAGACCACCTCGCCGAGGGCCGAGCCGGTCGCCCCGACGCCGATCCCCGACAGGACCGTTCCATCTGCGAGCACGAGGACGCCGGTGGCGCCGGACAGGATTTGAGTCGTCATGGCGCAGGGCTCCTAGCAGTGAATACGGGCGGACAAACGGCGGCGTCGCTAAAGAGATGAAGAGGCCGTGTCAACACGGCCTCTGATTATGCCGCCTGGAAGCGTCCCTGTCGCTTGCGAACCCACAGCCAGGCCAGGCTGGTCACGGCGAAGAAGCCGACGCTGGGCCAGATGTAGCCGCCCGCCGCCGCCGCGACCGCAAAGGCCGAGAACACCGCCCCGCCGACGGCCAGCAGACGCCAGCCCGGCTTGGTCGTCAGCTTCCACAGCGTCACCGAGCACAGGGCGTAGAGGCACAGCGTCAGCACCGAGGTCACGCCGATCAGTACGCCGAACTGCTGGCCCAGCGTCGGCTGGGCGCTGGCGATCACCATGGCGCTCATGATGACGCCGTTGATCAGGGGGTTGGACAAGGGGGTCTTGCCCTTCTGCGCTCCGCCGAACCAGCGCGGCAGCCAGCCCGCCTCGGCCGAGGCGCGCGCCGTCTCGCCGCCCATCATGGTCCAGCCCGCAATGGTGCCGGTCGCCTTGATGACGGCGCAGGCCGCAACCAGCCCGGCCACCGAGGCCCCCATGACCCGCGCCACCAGATCGGCGTAAGGGCTGGTCGAATGGGCCAAGACATCGGCAGGGATGACGCCGAACACCGCCACGCTGGCCGCCACATAGACGACGAAGGCCAACAGCACCCCGCCCAGCGAGGCGCGGCCCACGTCGGTCGCCGGATTCTTCACCTGGCTGGACAGGGCCGCCGCGCTCTCGACGCCCAGGAAGGCCCAGAAGATCACGGCCAGCGAGGCCGGAACCGTCTTCATAAGCGGCTCGCCCGCCGGGCTCCACGAGGCGACGAAGGTGTCGCCGCTGAAGGCGATGACGCCGGCGATGATGGCCAGGCCGATCGGGATCAGCCCCAGCACCAGGGTGATCGCCCCGAACCGCGCCGCCGTCTTCGACCCCGCCGCATAGGCCGCCGTCGTCAGCCAGATCAGCGCCAGATTGCTGACCGCGCCCCACATCGGCTCCTTCAGCGCCGGAAAGAAGAAGGCCAGATAGCCGGTTCCCGCCACCGCCACGGCGACGTTGCCGGTCAGGCAGGCGGCCCAATAGGCCAGCCCCGTCTGATAGCCCAGGAACCGCCCCAGACCGCGCCGGGCGAAGTCCGACAGGCCGTCGGCCTCCGGCTGCATCCGCCCCAGACCGCCGAACACCAGCGCCAGCGTCACCGCGCCGATCCCGCAGACGATCCAGCCGATGATGCTGCTGCTGCCGGTCGGCGCCAGGGTGGCGGGCAACAGATAGACGCCCGATCCGATCATGTTCCCCGCCACCACCAGGGCGGCCAGGCCCCAGCCGATGCGGTGCGAGGGTTCAGGCAGGATGTCGACTTGGCTCATGCTCGCCGCATAGACCGAAATGTCGCAGCCGTCGCCATGAAGATTTTCCCGCCTTCCCTTCAGGATGAGCGGGACAGGGAACCATGCTAATGCCCCGGCCAGAAGTTCTGGAGCCTCCCCCATGCCCGTCACCACGGTCGGCCTCGATGCCGACGACACCCTCTGGCACAATGAGACCATCTTCCGCCTGAGCCAGAAGCGGTTCGCCGAACTTCTGGCCGACCACGCCGAAGAGCCGGTGATGATGGACCGCCTGGCCCAGGTCGAGCGCCGCAACCTGCGGCTCTACGGCTACGGCGTGAAGGGCTTCACTCTGTCGATGCTGGAGACGGCGATGGAGCTGTGCGACGGCTCCGCCCCGCCCCACATCGTGCGCGAGATCCTGGCCGCCGGCCGCGAGATGCTGGTCCACCCGGTCGAGACCCTGCCCGGCGTCGCGGAAGCCGTCGCCGATCTATCGACGAGATACCGCCTCATTCTGATCACGAAGGGCGATCTGATGGATCAGGAACGCAAGCTCGCCGCCTCCAGACTCGGCGACTACTTCTCTGGCGTCGAGATTGTGTCCGAAAAGGATCGTTTGACCTATGAATCGATTTTTTCGCGCCATGGCGTTGCACCAGACGACGCAGCTATGGTGGGAAATTCCATGAAGTCGGATGTTCTCCCGGCAATCGCTGCGGGCGCCTGGGGAATCCATATTCCGTACCATATTACCTGGGCCCATGAGCTCGCCGACGCGCCCGAAGGCCACCCTCGCTACGTCAGCCTGAGCCGTTTCGACGAGGTTCCGGACTGGCTGCGCACGCTCAACCAGTAACACGATTTCTTCGCCCAATTTCGAACGCAAATTGCCCCAATTGGCGCAATAACGAGACACAATTCCGTCTTTATTGGACAAAATTCGTCCCAAATTTGCAACACGGCAACATTACCGTCGCACTTGCTCCACATCGCGCATGATCCAACTTGACCCGACACGGATGAGGCAATCCTGTGGCGGATCATGGTTCATACCGTGTCGTTATGTGAGGCTTAACTGTATGCGATTCACCCGCTCCCGCCTTCTGGGCAGCACTGTCCTGATCAGCGCCCTCGTCGCCGCCGGCGCCGTTTCCGCCCAGGTCGTCGAACAACCCACCTCAGACGCCCAAGCCACCGAAGTCGGTGAAATTGTCGTCACTGGTTCGCGTATCCGTCGTAGCGCCGCCAATGCGCCGACGCCGCTGATCCAGGTCACGCAGGAGGAAATCCTGTCGACGGGCCAGACCAGCCTGATCGATTACCTGTCCACCATCCCGGCCCTGCAGAACTCGACGGTGCCGTCCGACACCACGGGCTCCAGCCTGAACGCCGGCGGCCTGTCGCTGGCCAACCTGCGTTCGCTCGGCTCCAACCGCACCCTGACCCTGGTCGATGGACGCCGTCACGTCGGCTCATCGGGCGGCGACCTGTCGGTTGACGTCGACACCATCCCGCGCCTGCTGATCCAGAACGTCGAAATCATCACCGGCGGCGCCTCGTCGGTTTACGGCGCAGACGCCGTCTCGGGCGTGCTGAACTTCATCCTCAAGAAGGATTTCGAAGGCCTGGAGATCGACGCCAACTACGGTCAGATCAACGACAACGGCGAAGCCACCCGCCGCATCTCGGGTCTGATCGGCAAGAACTTCATGGACGATCGCCTGAACGTCTATGCTCACGCCGAGTACGAGAAGATCGACAACGTCGATTCGATGGACATCGACTGGATCCGTCGCGGCCCGATCCGTCTGGCCATCGACGCCGACCCGACCAACCGTCCGTACGACGGCCTGCTGGACGCCGGCGTCTTCTACGGCGTTAACCGCCTGGACATCGTGCCGTGGGGCCAGACCACCCTGGCCAACCTGCAGCGTCCCAGCGACCTGACCAACCCGAACGTGCCTTACGAGAACTGCCTCCCCGGCGGCAACTTCTCCTACGCCGCCAACTGCTTCGGCATCATGCCGGGCAAGACCTTCTGGTATGAAAACGGCGGCGCCCGCCCGGCCAACTTCGGCCAACGCGTCGGCAACGTCGGCATCAACCGCCCGTACAACATCGGCGGCGACGGCATGCCGCTGGGCGAAGTCGCAGGCTTCAGCCGCGTTCCGGCTTCGGAGTCGCAGCGTTATCAGGTCGGGACCAACTTCAAGATCACCGACTCGATCAACTTCCACGCGTCGGCCAAGTACGTCACCGAAGAAACCTTCATGCGCGGCCAGCGGACGTTCTTCGACGTCGATCTGGACAACGACTCCTACGACGCTGGTCAAACCAACTCCATCTGGGGTTCGTCCGCTTTCGACCTGCGCTGGGATGACAACGCCTTCCTGCCGCAGACGGTGAAGGACGCCATCGCCAACAACCGCATCGACATCTATGCGCCGCCGACCGCCGCGAACGCCGGCGAACTGATCGGCACCGAAAGCCTGCCGATCGCGCGTCACACCTTCTTCGGTCCGCAACGCACGCAAGCCAACACCCGCGACATCCAACGCTATGTCGTCGGCTTCGACGGCAACCACGGCCCCGTGGGCTTCGCCAAGTCGCTGTCCTGGGATCTGGGCTACACCTACGGCAAGGCCGAGATCGAGAACATCGAACGCGCCGTCGACAGCCAGCGCATGGCCCTGGCCGCTGACGCCGTTGTCGATACGGCCGGCATCATGGGCACCCCGGGCGCCATCGTCTGCCGTTCGTCGTTGATGAACGCTCGCGGCGACGCCGTCATCGCCGACCGTCACCGTGGCGGCGACCTGCGCGACACCGAGTACGGCCGCAACGCCATCGCTCAGTGCACGCCGCTGAACATCTTCGGCGCGGGCAACCAGTCGGCTGAAGCTCTGGAATACGTCGACGCCTTCGTTCGCGTCGAGGAGATGAACGAACAGCACCAGGCCATCGGCTCGATCTCGACCGAACTGTGGGACTTCTGGGGCGCGGGCAACCTCGGCTTCGCCTTCGGCGGCGAATGGCGCAAGGAAAGCACTTCGGCCGTTGGCCGCAGCACCACCGCCGGCGACCGTCTGCTGTTCCTGAACGGCGGCGCGGACTTCCCGGAAGTCAGCTACGAGTCCAAGGAACTGTTCACCGAAGTCTCGGTGCCGCTGTTCCGCGACTCCAAGCTGGGCGAGTACGCCGAACTCAGCGGCTCGTACCGCTGGGCCGACTATTCGACCGTCGGCAACGTCGATGTCTATGGCGTGAACCTGGTCTACCGTCCGATCCGCGACATCACCTTCAAGACCAGCTTCAACTCCTCGGTTCGCGTGCCGAACCTGGGTGAGAACTTCTCGCCGTACGGCGAAACGTTCGCCAACAACTTTGTCGACCCCTGCGCCACCGCCACGATCGCTGGTCTTGACGACCAGGAGACCAAGGCCAACCGCGTGAAGAACTGCACGACCCTGGCCGCTCAACAAGGCCTGTCGTTCGACTTCGCCGGCGCCACGGCCACCAACACCGACGACTTCCGTCCGAACTACACTTCGGGCCTGACGGGCGTCTCGGGCGGCAACCCGGACCTGCAACCGGAAGAGTCGGAATCGTTCACCTTCTCGACCGTCTTCCAGCCCCGCTTCGCGCCGGGCCTGACCGTGTCGCTGGACTACTATGAGATCAGCATCGACAAGGTCATCGCCTCGGTGTCGGCCGCCGGCATCGCCGCCAACTGCGTCAGCGGCGCCGAACTCAACATGGACGCCTGTAACTCGGTCTTCCGCAACAACCCGAACATTCCGTTCGGCGTCGGCGCGCCGAACGGCGATCCGATCGGCGGCTTCATCGAGCGTTCGTTCAACTACGCCGCTCTGGAAACCCGTGGTCTCGACTTCGGCGCCAACTATTCGTGGGACACCGCGGATTGGGGCAAGAACTGGGGCGCCTTCGACTGGCGTCTGAACGGTTCGTGGCTGATCGAGCAGAAGCAGTTCCTGAACGAGTCCGATCCGTCGGATTATGATGAACTGGCCGGCAGCATCACCCTGAGCGGCACCAACGCCTATCCGCGTGTCCGCCTGGCGTCGTCGCTGTCCTGGCGTCCGAACGACATCTGGAATGTCAACTGGACGGCCGACTGGCAGTCGAGCGCGAACATCGTTCGCGCCCGCAACTTCATCAACAACGCCGACTCTCGTCTGGGTGACCAGATGGAAACCGGCGCCTTCACGCGCCACGACATCACGGTTCGCTACAATGTCCGTGACGACCTGACGTTGCGCGCCGGCGTGGTGAACCTGTTTGACGCGGAACAGCGCGACATCCTGGGCACCACCATCTACTCGAACTACGACCCCTACGGCCGTCGCTTCTTCGTCGGCCTGAACTTCCGTCCCTTCTAAGAACGGACAAGGTTCGAAAATCTGCGGGGCGGTCCTTACGGGCCGCCCCGTTTTTCTTGCGCGAAGGGGCAAGCCCCCCTCTTCGCGCAAGCTCGCCAGGTTCGGGATCCGTCTATCGCGCGCATGCTGACAATAGGGTCTTGCCCCCCGGCCCCTCCCTCTCTAAACGGGCCGCTTAACCGACAACCCGAACGGATCGGCCGCGAGCGCGCTCGCGCCCGTCCGTCTGCGCGCGTGGAGACCGCCGCCCTGACCTGCCAAGAAGAAATGGCCAGCCACGAAGAAAAGGACGCCATGGTGCGCGCCGCGCTCGCAGAGCAGGGCGACAGCGGGATCACCCCGCGCCATACGCTGTTCTACTTCTACGGCGAGGAAGAGGCGCACGGCGACCTGTGCGAGGTGGCCCGCCGTGCGGGCTTCCTGACGCGGGGCCAGGGCGACATGACCGTCCTGGAGACCACCATGCCGGTCGACGAGGCGTCGTTTTCGCCTGTGTCGGCCATGATGCAAACCTGGGCCGCGGCCTTCCAGCTCGACTACGACGGCTGGGAGTGCGCGGTCGTGACGAACTGAGACGAACGCCGATGCCCAAGCGCACAGACATCCAGTCCATCCTGATCATCGGCGCCGGTCCGATCGTCATCGGCCAGGCGTGCGAGTTCGACTATTCCGGCGTTCAGGCCTGTAAGGCGCTGAAGGCCGAGGGCTACCGGGTCATCCTGGTCAACTCGAACCCCGCCACCATCATGACGGACCCCGAGGTGGCCGACGCCACCTATATCGAGCCGATCACCCCCGAGATGGTCGAGAAGATCATCGCCAAGGAGAAGCCGGACGCCCTGCTGCCCACCATGGGCGGCCAGACGGCGCTGAACACCGCCCTGGCGCTGAACGCCTCGGGCGCTCTGGCCCGTCACGGGGTCGAGATGATCGGCGCCAAGGCCGAGGTCATCGACAAGGCCGAGGACCGTCAGAAGTTCCGCGACGCGATGGACAAGCTGGGTCTGGAATCGCCCCGCTCGCGCGCCATCCACCACATTGAAGAAGCCGACGACGCCCTGGCCTTCGTCGGCCTGCCGGCCATCATCCGCCCGTCCTTCACCCTCGCGGGCACCGGCGGCGGCATCGCCTACAATGTCGAGGAATTCCACGAGATCGTGGAGCGGGGCCTCGACCTGTCGCCGACCACCGAAGTCCTGATCGAAGAGTCGGTGCTGGGCTGGAAGGAATATGAGATGGAGGTCGTCCGCGATCATGCGGACAACTGCATCATCATCTGCTCGATCGAGAACATCGACCCGATGGGCGTCCACACCGGCGACAGCATCACCGTCGCCCCGGCCATGACGCTGACGGACAAGGAATATCAGATGATGCGCGCGGCCTCGATCGCCGTGCTGCGCGAGATCGGGGTGGAGACGGGCGGCTCGAACGTCCAGTTCGCGGTCAACCCCAAGGACGGCCGTCTGGTCGTCATCGAGATGAACCCGCGCGTGTCGCGCTCCTCGGCGCTGGCGTCCAAGGCCACCGGCTTCCCGATCGCCAAGATCGCCGCCAAGCTGGCCGTCGGCTATACGCTGGACGAGCTGAAGAACGACATCACCATGGTGACCCCGGCCAGCTTCGAGCCGGCCATCGACTATGTCGTCACCAAGATCCCGCGCTTCGCCTTCGAGAAATATCCGGGCTCCGAACCGTCGCTGACCACGGCGATGAAGTCGGTCGGCGAGGTCATGGCCATCGGCCGCACCTTCCAGGAATCCATGCAGAAGGCCCTGCGCGGGCTGGAGACGGGTCTGAACGGCTTCGACGACATCGAAATCGACGGCGTGGCCGGAGCCGAGGACGACGCCGCGATCAAGGCCGCCGTCATCCGCGCCCTGGGCCTGCCGACGCCGGACCGCATCCGCGTCATCGCCCAGGCCTTCCGCCACGGCCTGACGGTCGAGGAAGTGCAGGCCGCCTGCGCCTATGAGCCGTGGTTCCTGCGCCAGATCGCCGACCTGATCCGCACCGAAGGCCACGTCCGCGTTCAGGGCCTGCCCACGGACGCCACCGACTTCCGCAAGCTGAAGGCCAAGGGCTTCTCCGACGCCCGTCTGGGCGCCCTGACCAGCAAGACCGAGGGCGAGGTCCGCAAGGCCCGCCGCGCGCTGGACGTGCGCCCGGTGTTCAAACGCATCGACACCTGCGCCGCCGAGTTCGCCTCGGCCACCGCCTATATGTATTCGACCTATGAGACCGGCGCCCTGGGTCAGATCCCGGCCTGCGAGGCCGAGGTGTCGGATCGCAAGAAGGCCGTCATTCTCGGCGGCGGTCCGAACCGCATCGGTCAGGGCATCGAGTTCGACTACTGCTGCTGTCACGCGGCCTTCGCCTTCGACGACATCGGCGTCGAGAGCATCATGGTCAACTGCAACCCCGAGACGGTCTCGACCGACTACGACACCTCCGACCGCCTGTATTTCGAGCCGCTGACGGCCGAAGACGTGCTGGAGCTGATCGACGTCGAACGCTCCAAGGGCGAGCTGCTGGGCGTCGTCGTCCAGTTCGGCGGCCAGACCCCGCTGAAGCTGGCCCATGCGCTGCAGGAAGACGGCGTGCCGATCCTGGGCACCAGCGTCGACAGCATCGACCTGGCCGAGGACCGCGAGCGCTTCCAGCAGATGCTTCAGGCCATCGGCCTGCAACAGCCGCCCAACGCCCTGGCCCGCTCGGCCGAGGAAGCCGCCGTCAAGGCCGAGGAAGTCGGCTATCCGGTCGTCCTGCGCCCGTCCTACGTCCTGGGCGGCCGCGGCATGATGATCGTCCACGACCGCGAGGGTCTGGACCGCTACGTCGGCGAGGCCATGCGCGTCTCGGGCGACGACCCCGTCCTGATCGACCACTATCTGAACCGCGCCACCGAGGTGGACGTGGACGCCCTGTGCGACGACGAGACCGTCTTCGTCGCCGGGGTTCTGGAGCATATCGAGGAAGCCGGCGTCCACTCGGGCGACAGCGCCTGTTCCATGCCGCCTTTCTCCCTGCGCCCCGAAACCGTGGCCGAGCTGAAGCGTCAGACCACCGCCATGGCCAAGGCCCTGAAGGTGCGCGGCCTGATGAACGTGCAGTTCGCTATCGAGGAGCCGCACGGCGCTTCGCCTAGAATCTTCGTCCTCGAAGTGAACCCGCGCGCCAGCCGCACGGCGCCCTTCGTCGCCAAGACCATCGGCCAGCCGGTCGCCGCCATCGCCGCCAAGGTCATGGCCGGGGTTCCGCTGTCGTCCTTCGGTCTGGTCGACAAGGAACTGGACCACATCGCGGTCAAGGAAGCCGTCTTCCCCTTCGCCCGCTTCGCCGGAGTCGACACCATCCTGGGCCCGGAAATGCGCTCGACCGGCGAGGTCATGGGCCTGGACTGGAAGCGTGAGGGCGAGGCCGATCTGGCCCCCGCCTTCGCCCGCGCCTTCGCCAAGTCCCAGACCGGCGGCGGCACCATCCTGCCGACCGAGGGCACGGCCTTCGTCTCGGTGCGCGACGCCGACAAGCCCTTCATCGTCGAGGCGGTGAAGACCCTGCTGGCGCAGGGCTTCTCGGTCATCGCCACCGGCGGCACCCACACCTATCTGACAGAACAGGGCCTTGAGGTCGGTCTGGTCAAGAAGGTGCTGGAAGGCCGTCCCAACATCGTCGACGCCATGAAGAACGGCGAGGTCCAGCTGGTCTTCAACACCACGGACGGCAAGCAGGCCCTGGCCGACAGCTTCTCGATCCGCCGCACGGCGCTGATGATGAAGATCCCCTATTACACCACGGCGTCCGGCTCCCTGGCCGCCGCGCAAGGCATCGCCGCCGTCCGCCACGGCGAAATGGATGTGCGCCCGATCCAGAGCTACAACTGAGATCAGGCCCCGTGCTGAACAACGGCCCCCGGCGAGCAATCGCCGGGGGCTTTTTCGTGGCCCCGCCTAGGCGCCGCCATCCCCATATAGTCGCCGTCATCCTCGGGCTTGACCCGAGGATGACGGCAGAGAGTGTGCATGCGCGTCATAACGCCCGAGCCCGCCGTGACCCTAGGCGTCGAAGGCCCGGTCCGGGCCGCGGAAGCCCTGATGCCCAAACGCCAGGCAAGGGCGCTGAAC
Source organism: Brevundimonas sp. Soil_N_31 (assembly GCF_057655995.1). Taxonomy (NCBI): domain Bacteria; kingdom Pseudomonadati; phylum Pseudomonadota; class Alphaproteobacteria; order Caulobacterales; family Caulobacteraceae; genus Brevundimonas; species Brevundimonas sp. Soil_N_31. The sequence goes on along the minus strand of NZ_JBDGLE010000003.1, from coordinate 98,717 downwards.
CCGGCGGCGTCCCGGCCGTTCCTCTAAGGAACCCGCTTCCAGAGGAAACGCCGCCCATGCCCCTGTCTCGCCTTTCCACCCTGCTGGGCGGCCTGCTGCTGTCACGCCGAGGACGCAGTCTGGCCGCCCGCCACGCGGGCAAGATCGCCCTGGCGACCCTGGCCTGGCGGCTGTGGAAGAGCCGCCGCGCGCCGATCCAGGGCGCGCCGCCGGGCGGCGGGGCCGCCCGCGCGCCGCACCGGCGTCAGCGCTGGAGCGGACGGCGCCGCTGACCGCACTGTATCAGGCAGAGGAAACCTCGATCGGCCGTCCGCGTTAACCTCTCATGCGTCTGTCCGTTATCCAGGTCATCGCCGCCCTGTTCGCGGCCGTCTGTCTCGTCATCGCCTTCATCGCCGCGGGGGTCGCGGTCGTATCGGGCGTCTTCATGCTTCTGGCCGTCGCCGCCCTGGGCTTCATCGCCTGGACGGCCCTGCGACGCGCGTTCAGCAAGGATCGCGGGCCGTCGTCCCCGCCCGCACCGCCCTCCGGGCCGTAAGAAAACGCTGAAACACGGCTGCGCGCTTGCGCCGCGCCGGGCGGCGCCGTTTCGCCATCTTGAGTTTGGGCGTCGGGCGCCCTACCTTCCTTGGCCGGTCACGCAACGCCCCCGTGGCCGCAGCGGTACCGGAACGTCTCTCACCTGTCTTCGGGCGTAGCAAGAAACTCACGACACAATGGAAAAAGTGCCGATGACGGCCGAGGGATATCGCTCCCTCGACGATCAACTCAAGCAATTGAAATCGGTGGAACGACCCAGCGTGATCGCCGCCATCGCGGAAGCCCGCGAACATGGCGATCTGTCTGAAAACGCCGAGTACCACGCGGCCAAGGAACGCCAGGGCTGGATCGAAGGCTCGATCGCCGAGATCGAGGACAAGCTGTCGCGCGCCCAGGTGATCGACGTGTCCAAGCTGTCGGGCAACCAGGTCAAGTTCGGCGCCACCGTCACCTTCGTGGACGAGGACACCGAGGAAGAGGGCGTCTATCAGATCGTCGGCGAACACGAAGCCGACGTGAAGCTGGGCAAGATCTCCATCGCCTCGCCGATCGCCCGCGCCCTGATCTCGAAAGAGGTCGGCGACGTGGTCGAGGTCAACACGCCCGGCGGCGTGAAGGCCTATGAGATCCTCAAGGTCGAGTGGAAGTAACCTCCGCCGACATCGAGGCTGAAGGCAGGGCGCGCGGCACAGCCGCGCGCCCTCTTTCCATCTGGGTCGTGTCCGACGGCCGCAGCGGCATCCAGAACCAGGCCCTGGGGCTGGCCGAGGCCGTCGCCCGCCTGACCCCGGCCGAAATCAAGATCCAGACCGTCCGCTGGCGCCCCGCCTTCGACCGCTGGCCGTCGGCGCTGAAGACCCCCGCCATGCTGGCGCCGGGGTCGTTCGATCCGCGCGCCGTGACGCAATGGCCCGACCTGTGGATCGCCACGGGCCGCGCCAGCCTGCCGCTGTCGGCGCGCGTGCGCGACTGGAGCGGCGGCAAGACCTTCGTCGTCCAGACCCAGGATCCGCGCTGGCGCAACGACCGTTACGACCTGATCGTCGCCCCAGCCCATGACAGCCTCAACGGCCCCAACGTCCTGTCGATCACCGGCAGCCCCCACCGCATCACCCGTGAAAAACTGGCCGAGGCTGCGCCCGCCTTCGCCGCGCGCATCGCCCCCCTGCCCCATCCGCGCGTGGCGGTGATGGTGGGCGGAGCGTCCGCCGCCTTCGACCTGCCGCCCGCCCACGCCGCCGTCCTGGCCGAGCGGATCGCCGAGGCCGTGACCGCCGCGAACGGCGCCCTGCTGCTGACCTATTCGCGCCGCACGCCGCAGGCGGCCAAGGCGGCGATGACCGAACGCCTGTCGGCCCTGCCCGGCTGGATCTGGGACGGCGAGGGCGACAATCCCCTGTTCGCCATGCTGGACGGCGCCGACCACATCCTCGTCACCGAGGACAGCGCCAACATGGCCGCCGAGGCCGCCTCGACCGGCAAACCCGTCCACATCCTGCCGATGGTCGCGAAGAAGGCGCCGGGCAAGTTCGCCCGCCTGCACGCCGATCTTCAGGCGCGCGGCGCCGCCCGCCCCTTCGACGGCGCCCTGACGCCGTGGACCTATGAACCGCTGAACGAGACCGAACGCGCGGCCCGCGCCGTGCTGGCGGCGATACGTCGAGCCTAGTCGTCGCCGCCGGTGCCTCCGCCTCCACCGTCGCTGTGGTGGCTGTTCACGCTGGGAACGCCGTCCGTCAGCGGCGCAGCCTCTTCGGTCTTCTTGTCCGCTCGCTTGACGCCGCTCAACCCCATCAGGGCCACGCCCAGACCCGAACCGATCGCCACGCCCAGCGCCAACCACATCGACAGATTGTCGGTCGCCGCGCCGATCCCGGCGCCGATCGCGATGCCCGCGCCGATGCCGACCGGCATCCAGACCGCCTTGTTCACCTGCTTCATCTCGTCTCCCCTCGTTGAAGTCCCGACCTAGCCCAGCGACAGCCGGGCCAGATTCTGATCGCCGCGCTGACAGGCCGGCCCGTTCTCGGCGCGGATCGACACCCCCGCCGCCGCCAGTTCAGACAGGAAGACCTGTCCGGCGTCCGGCTGGGCCTCGCGTCCCTCGGCCGCGGGCGCGCCCGGCGCCGGTCGGCACAGGCTCACCGCCGGCGCCGCCCGCCAGCGCGCCAGCGCCCAGACCATGCGGGCGCGCGCCTCGGCGTCGCCCAGATCGACCGCCTTCGGCTCCTGCACCGGCGGCGTCACCCACACGTCCACCCCGTCGAACCGCGTCCGCAGGGCCGCTTCCAGCGCATAGGCGCTGTCTAGATCCAACCCCGCGTCGGGCCGCAGCAGGACGATGGCCCGCCGCCCCTCGGCGTCGGTCATCACCGCATCGGTGGCGAAGGGCACGGCGTCGGCCAGACGGTTGCGCAGGGCGGCCGCCGGATCGGGCGCGCTCGCCTGACTGGTCTGGACGGCGCGCGCCGCCGCCTGCGGATCGGCCACGACGATCTGATCCAGGGTCGCCGACACCGGCACATGCAGGGCCGCCGTCAGCCGCTCCTGCAGCCGCGCCTGGGCGTCAGCCACCAGCTTGCGCGTGCTGACCAGGGTCGAGACGGTCACGCCCTTCCCTTCGCTGCGCGCGTCCAGCAGGGTGATACGGGATTCGCCGCCGGCGAAGATGTCCTCGACCGCCAGCCGCGTCTCGGCCGTCGCCCGGCTCTCCAGGGCGATGCTGCGCAGCGACAGGGCCAGCGGCACGGCCAGCAGGACGAAGACCACCATGACCGCCACGCCGCGCCACGGCTTGGGCCGCTCCAGCAGGCGCGGCCGGAAGCCGTAGAAGCCCGCCGTCACCGTCGCCGCCAGGGCGATGGCCACCAGGTTGGTCATGAACAGGAAGAAGGCGCCCGCCGCGATCGACAGGTCGCCGGTCCCCAGGCCGAAGCCCACCGTCGCAACCGGCGGCATCAGGGCGGTGGCGATGGCCACGCCGATGATGGTCTCGCCGCGCTGGCGGATCACGGCGTAGGCGCCCGCCACCCCCGAAAAGACCGCGATCAGCAGGTCGAAGAAGTTGGGCCGGGTGCGGGCCAGAATCTCGGCCGTCGGCTCCTTCAGCGGCGACAGCAGGGTCAGCAGGATCGCCACGAACAGGGCCAGCCCCACCCCGACGCCCAGCGCCGTCAGCGACTGCTTCAGCTCGTTCCAGTCCAGCAGGGCCAGGGAGAAGCCCAGGGCCACGATCGGCCCCATCATCGGCGACACCAGCATGGCCCCGATCACCACCGCCGGCGACGACAGCATCAGACCCAGGGCGGCGATGGCGGCCGAGATCACCGTCATCATCAGATAGCGGCCGCTCAGCCCGCCGTTCTCATAGACGGCCTGGGCGGCCTCGGCGTGATCCACGCCGCGCCGGGCGCTGACCAGCAGGCGGCGCAGCAGGTTTCGGGTCTGGGCGGCGGCGGGCGTTTCGGCGGTCATGCCCGTTTCATATCCCTCCATGAAGCGTGACGGAACGACAGGCGTCGCGAAATCGGGAATCAGCGCCTAAATAGGGGTCATGACCCAAGCCAAAGTCCCAGCCCGTACCGTCCGCGTCGCCATCATCGGTTCCGGCCCCGCCGGCTGGACCGCCGCCATCTACGCCGCCCGCGCCTCGCTGAACCCGGTGATCATCGCCGGTTTGCAGCCCGGCGGCCAACTGACCATCACCACCGACGTCGAGAACTATCCCGGCTTCGCCGAGACCATCCAGGGCCCTTGGCTGATGCAGCAGATGCAGGCCCAGGCCGAGCATGTCGGCACGGAGGTCATCCACGACATCGTCACCCAGGCCGACCTGTCCCAGCGCCCCTTCCGCCTGACGCTGGACTCGGGCGCCGAGATCCTGGCCGAGACGGTCATCATCTCCACCGGCGCCCAGGCCAAATGGCTGGGGCTGGACTCCGAGGCTGAGTATCAGGGCTTCGGCGTCTCGGCCTGCGCCACCTGCGACGGCTTCTTCTATCGCGGCAAGCAGGTGGTGGTGGTCGGCGGCGGCAACACCGCCGTCGAGGAAGCCCTGTTCCTGACCAACTTCGCCGAGACCGTCACCGTGGTTCACCGCCGCGACGAGTTCCGCGCCGAGAAGATCCTGCAGGACCGCCTGTTCGCCCATCCCAAGATCAAGGTGATCTGGGACGTGGCCGTCGAGGAAGTGGTCGGCGTCGTCGACGGCGTGGCCCGCAACGTCACGGGCGTGCGCCTGAAGAACGTCAAGACCCACGACATCAGCGAAATCCCCGCCGACGGCGTCTTCATCGCCATCGGCCACGCCCCCTCGTCCGAACTGTTCAAGGGCCAGCTGGAAACCAACTCCGGCGGCTATCTGCGGGTCAAGCCGGGTACGGCCGCGACCGCCATCGAGGGCGTCTGGGCCGCCGGCGACGTCACCGACGACGTCTATCGCCAGGCCGTGACGGCGGCGGGCATGGGCTGCATGGCCGCCCTCGAAGCCGCCCGCTTCCTCGCCGAGGAAGACCACAAGGCCGCCCAACACCCCATCAGCCACAAGGAAGCCGAGAAGATCGGCGCCTGGTGAGGGAAGACAGGAGGCGCCTCAGCGCGCCTCCGCCTGCCCTGTTCGGGACTGATGGCCCAGGAAGACCGTCACACCAGGATGCGCGGCCGCAAAGCTGCGTAGCCGTTCGGCAGAGGTTTCAGCGGCGGCGCGAGCGGCGGGCGCAACCGGCTGCGGCATCCGCTGCTCCCAGCCCAGGCGGGTGCTGACCGCGTCGCCTACCACCAGCTTCGGCCCGTCCACGGCGTTGACCAGATAGGCGGTCGAGCCCCCTGAAGCTGAACCCGACGCAACCCTCAGAACAGGCTGAACGCCCTCCCGCTCTCACCCCTGCGGTTTGCCGACCTCTTCGACGGCCATGGGGGTGACGCCGGCGGGCGGCGGGGCGGTCACGGTCACGCTGGGGACGGCGCCGCTCTCGAAGGCCTTGAGCCGTTCGTTGATGGCGGCGATCTCGTCCTTGCCGGCCTGGCGGCGGCCGCCCAGGCTGGCGACGCCGACGACGCGGGTCTGGCCGTCGATCTCGACCGTGCGCAGTTCGCCCGACTTGGCGCCGTCCAGCGCCGCTTCGACGCTGTCGGCGGCCGTGGCCAGCAGGACGCGGGACTGGGCGAAGCGGGCCTCGTCGATCGACGGCTCGCGGCCGGAATAGGCGGTGACGAAGGCGGCCGTCTCTCCGGCCGCGCCCTTCCAGCGATAGAAGATGTGCGCCCCGACCTGGGTGATCTTGGCCAGGCTCGGCGACCACCAGGGGTGGACGTAGTCCGCGTGGTAGTGGGTCGCCGTGCCCACGCGCTCGGACACATGGCCGCTCAGGGCGCGCGCCGCGACCCGCTCGGCCCGGTCCCAGGCCCAGCGCACCGGCCCGCGCGCCAGGGAGCCGTCGCAGGTGAAGCTGAACTGGCAGCCCGTGGTCCGCTCGGCGCCCTGATAGACGACGCCGCAGACGCTGGAGGGATAGTTGGGATCGCGCACCCGGTTCAACACGACCTGGGCCACGCCCTCCTGCCCCTCGGTCGGCTCCAGCGCCGCCTCGTAATAGACGGCCTGGGTCAGGCAGCGCAGGGCGCGCCGGCGCGACGCCTCGTCCACCGGGCGGAAGACGAAGGGCCGCGCGGGCTGCAACGCGCCGAAGGCGTTGGGCATGGCGGCGTTCAACTGCTGCGCCGCGACGCCGGCCACGCCCTGATCCAGAGAGGGCTTGCCGCCCAGGGTCAGGCTCTCCCAACCGGGCGTCAGGCCGTAAAGCTCGGGCAGGCCCAGGGCCGGGTCGTGCCGCCGGGCGATCGCCAATTGCCCCGCATCCATTCGCGTCGTCACTGCCGCCAGGCCGTTCGGGCCCAGGTCGCCGCCGGTGGCGCGCGCCACCGCCTCGGCGGTGCGGTCGATGTCGGGACGGGGGGTCGAACTGGCCGACATGGCCACGCCCATAACCGCCACGGTGACGGCCATGACGGCGGGCGCCGCAGCGGCTGCCCGGCGTCCGGTCGTCTTCAGCGGCGTGAGGCGGCCGAGTTTCATGCGATGTCCGTATAGCGGCGTCTGGCGGCGCCGGAAATCAGCGATCTGCATGACCGCCCAATCCGGCGCTTTTCAGACGAGAAGATTACCGTTCCGTGAGGCGGGAACGGCCATCCCCTTCGCCTTAACGATCGCCCAGGCTGGAGCGCAGCATCCAGGCGGCCTTTTCGTGGGCGGCCAGGCGTTGCGTCATCAGATCGACCGAGGCCTCGTCCCCGACCTCGTCGGCGGCGTCCAGGGCCGCGCGGGCGGTGGAGATGACCACGCCGTGATCCTTGATCAGCTCCTTGAGCATCTCGGCCGAATCCTTCTCGGGATCGCCGTCCTTGATCGAGGTCAGATTGGCGAAGGCCGAGCCGCTCTGCGGGGCTAGTTCGCCCAGGGCGCGGATGCGCTCGGCGATATCGTCCAGCGCGGCCCAGATCTCGCGGTACTGCTCTTCGAGCAGGTTGTGCAGGCTGAAGAACTCCGGCCCGCGCACGTTCCAGTGATAGCCGTGCGTCTTCAGATAGAGGGCGTAGCTGTCGGCCAGAGCCTTGGACAGTTCGCGCGCGACGTCGGCGCGTTCCTTGGGCTTGAGACCGGTGTCGATGGCGTTCATGACGGCTCCCGTTGGCAGTGCTGGGTGAAGATCAGCCTTGCAGTTAGGTCGTCGAACGCACGATCCAAGGGGCGGGCGGCGACGCGTCGCAGGAATCTTCGCTCCTGTAACGCTGAAGCCGCATGAGCGTTGCCCCTCCCGGTCAAGGAAGGGGCGCATGACCCATGCTTAGCGCTGGCGCGCTTTGCGGGCGGCGTAGCGCGCGTCGCGGGCCGCCTTCTGCTCTTCCTTGGTCAGTTGCTTGCGCTCCTTGCGGGCGGCGCGCTTGGCGGCGTCGACCTCGTCCTGAGCGGCCATTTCGGCGGCCAGACGAGCGGCGTCCTTCTCGGCCTTCTCGCGACGAATCTCGGCCTTGGCCAGTTCGTGCTGCTGGCGGATCGCCTCCTTCTCGGCGGCGCGCTTTTCGGCCAGTTTCTCGAACTCGGGATCCTGAACCGTCGGCTTCGGCTTGAACCGGGCCAGCAGGGCTTGTTTGGCGTCTTTCTGGGCGGACAGGCGGTCGTTGAAGCCGGTGTTCTTGAGGTCGCGCATGCTGAGAGGCGGGTGTCCTTGATAGGGAATGGAGACGGCGAAAAAGGCCGATCGCCAGAGCGACGGCCATAGATCAGGTCGGAAGACGCGTCTCGACGCGCTCGACCCGGCGCGAGGCCAAAGCCGAATTTCGCGCCGAAATCAAGCTCTACGGCCCGTTTTCATGGGATTTAGCGGCAATGGGGCCGCCAAGACGCAGGATGCGGCCGCACGACGCGGCCGCATCCATGTCGGCGGATCAGTGCGGCTTCTCGGCGTGGCCGACGGCCGCCCCGGCGGCGCCGCCGACCGCCGCCCCGACCGGGCCAGCCACCACCGCCCCGGCGACCGCGCCGGTGGCCGCCTTCTGTTCAATGCTGTGGCCGCAGGCCGACAGGGCCAGGGCTCCGGCGCCGGCCAGCGCCAGGACGGTCAGTCGGGAAGCGATGCGGGTCATGGGTCAACTCCTTGAAATAGCACAGCTTGCAACGCAAGAGTCGCAGGCGAGTTCCCATCTATGGCGCGACTCTGACGAACAAGATGTCACACCCCGCCCAATAGCTTATTCGCACACCACAAACATCAGAGACAATCTTCCGCCAGCATACAAATACAGTTCTCGCAAGAAATGCTAAGGCGCATTTTCGTCACGATTAAAAAAAAACAAAACAACGACTAAACACCACATCCCACTATGCTGAGGAAATTACAATTCTAGCGAATCAGTCACATTGAGGCCATGATCGGGTGGATAAAGGCCCGCCTTCGAGGGCCGGCGTTCAGTCGGCGTTCGCCTGACCTGCTTAAGCGCGACGCGTCCTTGTCGCCGGGGTTCGGGATCTACGGGGGCGGCATCCTCGCCCTGTTGTACAGGACTACGCCTTTGTTTCTCTCCTCGCAGACGCGTGCGCTGATGCACGCCGCCCGCTCATTCCGCCTGCGCCCCACGACGGCTGCGGCGGCGTTCGGCGGCGTCGTCGGCCTCGCAGTCGGAGGGGCCTATCTGGGCGGCCTGGCCGCCCAGGCCTCGACCGTGCGCGCCCAGGCCGAGCGCCTGCAGGGCGCCGGCGCCGGCGGCTATACCCAGGAAGCCCTGGCCGAAGCGGCCGGCGGCCTGGACGCCAGCGCCCTGACCATCGCCCATCGCCATGACCCCTATTCCGTCGCCGGCTCGGCCCAGCGTGATCGCCAGGCCGAACTGCTGACCGCCCGCCTGGAGCAGCTTCAGGGCCAGGACGGCCTGCGCCGCGCCAGCCTGCAGGGAAACGGCGCGACCAAGGTTTCCGCCGCCCGTCCCTTCCGCCTCGACGGCGCCCTGGACCAGTCGCGCGACCTCGATTGCCTGACCCAGGCCGCCTATTATGAAGCGCGCGGCGAAGGCCGCGACGGCATGAAGGCCGTGGCCCAGGTGGTGCTGAACCGCGCCCGCCACCCCGCCTTCCCCAACACCGTCTGCGCCGTCGTCTATCAGGGCGCCAACCGCGGCACGGGCTGCCAGTTCAGCTTCACCTGCAACGGCGCCATGCGCGGCCGGGTCAACCGCGCCGCCTGGGATCGCGCCCGCGACGTGGCGACCAAGGCCCTGTCGGGCCAGGTGTTCGCCGCCGTCGGCAACGCCACCCACTTCCACACCACCGCCGTCTCGCCGTCGTGGCGTAACAGCCTGGTGCGCGTGAACCAGGTCGGCGACCACCTGTTCTACCGCTTCGGCGGTCGTTCGGGCGCCAATCAGGCCTTCGCCTATAACCCGCGTCCGTCGGGTCCGGTCGAGCAGGCTCCGCGCCTGATCCAGGCCAGCCTCGATCCGGTCGAAACCGCCCGCAACGCTTCGGGCGCCGTGGCCTACACCGCCGTCCTGGCCCGCGAAGCCCTGACGCCGGCCAAGACGGAAGAGCGTCCGGCCGCCGCGCCGCGCGCCGCCGCTGCGCCCGCCGCCCCGGTCGCCGTGACCCCGGCCTCCGCCAAGCCCGCCGCAACCGCCACGCTCAACGCCGAAGCCTGATCGCGCGCCTTAAGGGTGCGTCTTGCGGTGGGTCGTCAGATTCTGCTGCAGATTGCCGTAGCGCCCTTGCTGGCTCAGGTTGACGTCCGCGTCGCCCGGTTGGCCGGACTGCACGCCGTGCGCCCAATCGCGCCGGTCGGCGGCCGTCGCCGCAGCCGCGTCCATCAACTGCGCGCCGCGGTCGGCGAAGCTGCGTTGCTCCTTGGGCGGCTGTGGGGCCCTGGTCATGGGGTCTCTCCTTCGAGGTCGCGCCCTCCCGCCCATGAAAACGGGCCTCCGTCGGGCCCGTTCCCCGAAAACCCCGGTTCGCGTCCGCTCAGCCGGCGTCCAGGCCGATGTCGAGTTGCATGACCGAGTGGGTCAGGGCGCCCACGGAGATCACGTCGACGCCGGTCGCAGCGATGCCTGCGACGGTGGTCAGGTTCACCCCGCCCGACGCCTCCAGCACCACCGGCCCGAAGGCGCTGTCCCGCACCCGACGCACCGCCTCGGCCATGTCGTCCAGGCTGAAGTTGTCCAGCATGACGACGTCCGGCCGCTCGGGCAGCACCTCGTCCAGCTGACCCAGGCTATCGACTTCCACCTCGACCTTCATCAGGTGGGGGGCGAAGGCCCTGGCGCGGCGCACCGCCTCGCCCGCCCCGCCGCAGACGGCGACGTGGTTGTCCTTGATCAGGATGGCGTCATCCAGACCGAAGCGGTGGTTCAGCCCGCCGCCGCAGGCGACCGCGTGCTTCTCCAGCGCCCGCAGGCCCGGCGTCGTCTTGCGGGTATCGGCGATGCGCGCCTTCGTCCCCGCGACCGCCTGCACATAGGTCCGCGTCAGGGTGGCGATGCCGCACATCCGGCCCAGCAGGTTCAGCGCTGTCCGCTCGGCCGCCAGCAGGGCGCGCGCGTTCGCCTCGACCGCGATCAGCGCGGTTCCAGCCTCGAACGCCTCGCCGTCGGCGACCTTCCCCGCCACCGTCGCCTGCGGGTCCAGCGCGTGGACGGCGATCCGCACCACCGCCCCGCCCGCCATCACCCCGGCCTGTCGCGCTGAAAACACAGCGCTGAAGCGGGCGTTCTCGGGGATGCAGGCCTGCGCCGTCACATCGCCCGTTCGCCCTAGATCCTCGGCCAGCGCCATACGCACCACGGGCTCGATCAGCAGGTCCGGCAGGGTTCGGGTCACGGAAACGTCCTTCGTCATTCAGATCACGGCCGCCAGGGCGGCCAGCGTCGTCACTGCGCGCATCCGCGTGTGCTCCGCCTCGGGCAGGCTGTCGGGAAAGTCGCGGCGATAGTGGCCGCCCCGGCTCTCGCGCCGGTTCAGCGCCCCCTCGGCGACCAGCCGCGCCGCCGTCAGGCACGCCGCCGTCGGATGCGCCTTCGCCAGGTCGTCGATCAGGGCCAGCAGCGCCGTCAACCCCGCCTCGTCCCGCACCACGCCCGCATGGCGCGTCATGGCCGCACGCAAGGTCGCCAGCGCCTCGGGCGGCAGATCCGTCATCGCCTGCACAGCCGCCGGCGGCCGCCGCTCGGGCTGGACCTCGCCCGCCGCCGCCCGACCCGCGCGCCGCCCGAAGGCGCCCGCCTCCAGCAGGGAGTTGGACGCCAGCCGGTTGGCCCCATGCACCCCCGTCGCCGCGCACTCGCCGATGGCGAACAGGCCGGGGACCGAGGTGCGCCCCTCATCATCCGCAACGATCCCGCCCATGTGATAGTGGGCCGCCGCCGCCACCGGAATCGGGCTGACGCGCGGGTCCAGCCCGGCCCTCATGCAGGCGGCGAAGACGGCCGGAAACTCATGCGGAAAGGCCTCGCCCACCGCCCTGGTCGCATCGAGGAAGGCGCCGCGCCCCTCGACCCGCGCCGCGTGAACCGCGCGCGCCACTATATCCCTCGGCGCCAGATCGGCGTCGGGATGGTCGCCCAGCAGGAAGGCGCCATGCCCATCAACCAGCCGCGCCCCCTCGCCGCGCAGGGCCTCGGTCGCCAGCGGCGCCGGGTCCAGCCCCACGTCGATGGCCGTCGGGTGGAACTGCACGAACTCGGGGTCCAGAATCTCGGCCCCGGCCTGATAGGCCAGCGCCAGCCCCTCGCCGCGCAGGGCCGACGGGTTGGTGGTCGCCTCGAACAGGCCGCCGATCCCGCCGGTGGCCAGCACCACGGCGGGCGCGAACACCTCGTCCAACCGGCCGCCGCGCCGCTCGATCACCGCGCCGCGTACCCGACCGTCAACGTCGCGGATCAGGCCGCGCAGCCGTCCGTCCTCCCAGATTTCAATGGCCTTCGCCGCCCGCGCGGCGGCGACCACGGCCGACAGGATCGCCCGCCCCGCGCCGTCGCCGCCCACCCGCGCCACGCGCGGCAGGCTGTGCGCCGCCTCCAGGCTGACGGAGAAGCCGCCGTCGGCGTCGCGGTCGAACGGCGCGCCCAGCGCCGCCAGCCACTCGACCGTCTCACGCCCCCGCTCCGTCAGGGCGCGCGCCGCCTCGGCCTCGACCAGACCGGCGCCCGCACCCTCTGTGTCTTTCGCGTGCAGGGCCGCGCTGTCCTGCGGCGACAGGGCCGCCGCCATCCCGCCCTGCGCCCACGCCGAGGAACAGGCGCTCAACAGCGGCTCAGGCGTCACCACCAGAACCTCCGCGCCCGCCGCTTCGGCCTCCAGCGCCGCCGACAGGCCCGCCAGCCCGCCGCCGATGATCAGAGGCCCGTCATGCCGGATGCGCGCCATTCGCCTAGCGGCCTCCCAGCCCGAAGAACCGCAGGCCCATCTCGAACGCCGGTTCAACCGCCCCGCCCGTCAGCGGCAGCAGGGCGCCGATCGCCGCCGCTGCGCACACCACGGCTGTCAGCAGATAGAGGGCCAGACTGCGCCCCGCCTCGGGCCAGCTCAGCCGTCCCCACGCCGCGCGCCAGACGCCGCGCTTCAGATGGCCGAACACCGCCAACCCCAGAAAGACCGCCAGGATGAACCGCCCCGTCGACACGCCCCACCACACGGCCAGGCCGCCGATGAGCAGCAGCACCACCTGCTCCAGCCGCGGATGCACCCGCGTCAGCACCGGCCCCAGCGCCTTGGACCCGTCCAGCGGCGGGGCAGGCAGCAGGTTCAGCAGATTGATCATGGCGATGAAGAAGGCGCCCATCAGCCATTCCGGCGACTTCATCGCCAAGCCCACGGCCACGAAGGGGATCATGGCCAGCAGGCCGAACGCCGGTCCCGCCAGCGACACCAACACGCCGTGCCACTCGCTCTTCGGCTCGCGCTGGCCCTTCGCCAGCCCGCCCAGGAATGGGATGATGTAGATGCGCGCCGGACCCATGCCGACCCGGTTCATCGCCAGCACATGGCCGTATTCATGCACGAACAGGCCGAACAGCACCGCCCCCGCCACGACCCAGCTACCGGTCAGGAACCACAGGAAACCCGCCATCAGCAGGGTCGAGACCACCGCCCAGACCGGGTGCTGCCCCTTGTCCTCCTGCGGCTCCTCATGGCGCGCGCTGTAGCGGGGCGCCTCGCGCGCGGGCGCAGGCGCAGACTTCGACCCGTCGCGAGACCCCCAAGGCCCCTGAACGCTCATCCTTCTCCCCTTGTGGGAGAAGGTGGGGCGCGCAGCGCCTCGGATGAGGGGGTGGCCGGACACAGGCTCAACGTCGCGGGCTTGGCGAACCTCCCCCTCATCCGTCCGGCTCCGCCGGCCACCTTCTCCCACGAGGGGAGAAGGATAGCAGCGCCAGCCATCAGATCAGCTCCACATCGACATGATGCCGCGCCTTGACCAGGTCATAGCGCGCGGGCTTCGACGGCGGCGGCAGGTCAATCATCCGCTGCACCGCCAGGCGCGCCTTCTCCAGCATGTCTTCGGGAACCGTCACCTCGAACTGCATGTGCAGCAGGCAGTCGCGGATGTTCTCCAGGGTGATGCGCTTCATGTGCGGGCACAGGTTGCACGGGCCGACGAACTCCACCTCAGGCACGTCGCCCTTGATGTTCGAGGCCATGGAGCATTCGGTGATCAGCACCACCCGCTTGGGCCGACGCTTCTCGACATATTCGGTCATGGCGGCGGTCGAACCGGCGAAGTCGGCGGCGCGCAGGATCTCTTCAGGGCATTCGGGGTGGGCCAGAACCTCGGCGTCCGGCCAGGCGTCGCGCATGTCGGCGATGTCCTGGGTCGTGAAGCGCTTGTGCACCTCGCAGTGGCCCGCCCAGGCGATGATGCCCACCGTCGTCTGGGCCGCCACGTTGCGCGCCAGATATTCGTCGGGGATCAGGATGACCTTGTCGACGCCCCATTCCTTGGCCGCCCATTCGACGACCTGAACGGCGTTGGCGCTGGTGCAGCAGATGTCCGTCTCGGCCTTCACATCGGCCGTGGTGTTCACATAGGTGACGACCGGCAGGCCCGGATGCCGCTCCTTGATCAGCCGCACGTCCGCCCCCGTGATCGAGGACGCCAACGAACAGCCCGCGCGCAGGTCCGGGATCAGCACCGTCTTGTCCGGCGACAGGATCTTGGACGTCTCGGCCATGAAGTGAACGCCCGCCTGAACGATCACCTTGGCGCTGGACCGCGCCGCCTCCTTGGCCAGCCCCAGGCTGTCGCCGACATAGTCGCCCACGCCGTGAAAGATCTCGGGCGTCATATAGTTGTGGGCCAGGATGACCGCGTCGCGCTCGCGCTTCAGCCGGTTGATCTCGCTGATCAGCCGCGCCTGTTCGGGCCATTCCAGCGGGGTGACATGGTCCTTGACCTTCTCCCACACCGGGGCGGTTTCTTCCGCCAGTTCCTTCGTCAGACCGAAAGCGCCGTCCGCCATCGTCCCTACTCCCTCAACGACCGTCTGCGCGGCCCCGACTTATGCTCAAACTTAGCATAAGCAGATGCAATGTAGGCTCTTCCGTACCCGGCGCAAGCCTAAACCTTCCTTCTCCCCTTGCGGGAGAAGGTGGCTCGCGCAGCGAGACGTATGAGGGGTGTGCGCGCCCCGGCGTCCGATTCTGCATCGTGTCGGAGCGAAAATGACCCAGCCTCGCGCCGACACCCCTCATCCGAGCGCCTCCGGCGCCCACCTTCTCCCGCAAGGGGAGAAGGCTAGAACGCAATTTTCGTTCTCATGCGCCGCAGCATCGCCTAGACCGGGACACGCTTCATCCTCCCCTGCGCCGCCTGACCGAGATCATCGTGCAAGACACCGTCCGCCGCATCCTGACCGCCCGCGTCTATGACGTGGCCGAGGAGACTCCGCTCGATCCGCTGAAGCGGCTGTCGGCCCGCATCGGCCGCCCGGCCCTGCTGAAGCGCGAGGATCTGCAGCCGGTCTTCTCGTTCAAGATCCGCGGTGCCTACAACCGGATCGCGGCCCTGAGCGAGGCCGAACTGGCGCGCGGCGTCATCTGCGCCTCGGCGGGCAATCACGCGCAGGGGGTGGCGCTGGCGGCGGCCAGACGCGAGGCGGCGGCGACCATCGTCATGCCGACCACCACGCCCGGCATCAAGGTGGCGGCGGTTCAGGGGCTGGGCGGCCAGGTCGTGCTGCACGGCGAAAGCTTCGACGACGCCTACGCCCACGCCCGCGCGCTGGAGAAACAGACCGGCGCGACCTTCGTCCATCCCTTCGACGACCCCGACGTCATCGCGGGCCAGGGCACGGTCGGGCTGGAGATCCTGCGCCAGCACCCAGACCCCATCGACGCCGTCTTCATCCCCATCGGCGGCGGCGGTCTGGCGGCGGGGGTGGCGGCCATCGTCCGTTTCCTGCGGCCTGAAACCCGCCTGATCGGCGTCGAACCCGCCGAGGCCCCGACGATGAAGAGCGCCATCGAGGCCGGGCGCGTCGTCGATCTGGATCAGGTCGGCCTGTTCGCCGACGGGGTGGCCGTGCGCCGCGCAGGAGCTGAGACCTTCCGCCTGTGCCGCGACCTGCTGGACGAGATCGTTCTGGTCGACACCGACGCCATCTGCGCGGCGGTCAAGGACATCTTCGACGACGTGCGCGCGGTGGCCGAGCCGTCGGGCGCCGTGGCGCTGGCGGGCCTCAAGGCGTGGGCCGCGCGCAATCCCGGATCAGGCGCGCTGGTCGCGATCAACTCGGGCGCCAACGTCAACTTCGACCGCCTGCGCCACGTCGCCGAACGGGCCGAGATCGGCGAGGGCGCCGAGGCCCTGTTCGCCGTCTCCATGCCCGACCGGCGCGACGACTATCACCGCTTCCTGCGCAGTCTCGACGGCCGCTCGATCACGGAATTCAACTACCGCTGGTCCGGCGACGGCACGGCCCAGATCTTCGTCGGCGTGGCCCTGCGCGACGGCGTCGCCGAGCGTGAAAGCCTGCTCAGACATCTGACCGCCGACGGCTATTCCGTCGTCGACATGAGCGACAACGAGACGGCCAAGCTGCATGTCCGCCACATGGTCGGCGGGCGCACCATCGGCCTGCCGCACGAGCGTCTGCTGCGCTTTGAGTTCCCCGAACGGCCGGGCGCCTTCCTGCGCTTCCTCAACAGCCTTCAGCCCGCCTGGGCCCTGACCCTGTTCCACTACCGCAACCACGGCGACGACGCGGGCCGGGTGCTGGCGGGCGTCAGCGTCCCCCCGGACCAGCAGGCGGCCCTCAACGCGGCGCTGGACGAACTGGGCTACCCCTACGTCGACGAAACGGACAACCCGGCCTGTCGCCTGTTCCTGGACGGCGCGTCCTAACCCCTCGGCCGGGCGACGCAGCGCCAGACGAACAGCACCGCGATCACCCCCATCGTCGCAAAGGCCACCGTCCCGTGCGACATCTCCAGAAAGCCGGTCTGCCATGGATGGGCGGCGCGGGTGGCGGCGTCGAACGTCCACCATGTATCCGAGCCCCTGACGCCGGAGCCCCTGCGGATCATTTCGCCGCCTAGACGCTCGGCCATGACCGGGCGCACCACCGCGTTCAGAACGACCGCGATCGCCAGCGGGATCACATACCAGAGGGAATCGATCAGGGCCTTGCGCCGCGGCGTCGTCATGACCTGAACCAGAAAAGCCCGGCGGGCCGATGTCAACGCCGCAGCGCCGGCTTCACGCCCTGCTGATCGCCTCGGCGATTTCCTCGGCCGGACGGCCGGCCAGGGCCTTGGGGATCTCGCCGACCAGACGCTCTTCCAGCGTCTTGTGCCAATGCTTGCGCAGTTGGCCCAAAGTCTTGGGCGCGGCGATCACGGCCAGGGCTTCGATCTTGTTGGTGAGCGCCATGTGGTTCAGCGCCTCGGCCACGCCCATGGCGAAGCCGTCCTCGGCCTGGGTGTCGTTGTCGGGGTTGGCGTCGCTGGAACGGCGGCCCGGCGCGCCGGACAGGCGTTCGGGGATCTCGGGCGTCGCCATCGGCTTGAGCTGGATGTCGAGGTTGTGGCCGGTGTTGCGGAACAGGCTCAGCTTCTCGCCGTCGGCGACGGCGACCAGGGCCCCGTTGGGCAGGTTCATCATCAGACTCCAGAAATGAGCGCCGAAAGGGAGGGCGCTGTCAGTCTAGCGCAAACGCCCCTTGCACCGTTCCCTCCTGCGACGCTTCGTGCGCCAGCAGCCACCGCTTGCGCTCCAACCCGCCCGCGTAGCCGGTCAGGGTTCCATCAGCGCCGACGACCCGGTGGCAAGGCACGATGACGCCGATCGGATTGGCCCCGTTGGCCAGGCCCACGGCGCGCACGGCGGCGGGCTTGCCGATGGCCTGGGCCAGTTGGCCGTAGCTCCAGGTCCGGCCCGCCGGAATGGTCCGCAGCGCCGCCCAGACCGCGCGTTGGAACTCCGTGCCGCCCGTCTTCACGGCGAGGCCGTCCAACGCCGTCAGATCGCCGTCGAAATAGGCGACCACGGCGCTCCGCACCGCTTCGGGCGCCCGCCCCGGCGTCAGCCGCGCCTCGCCGTAGTGGCGGGCCAGCAGCTTCATCATCCGCGCCTCATAGTCGGTGAAGTCGAAGGCGCGCACGGCGCCGTCCGCGTCCGTGACCAGCAGCACCTCGCCGACCGGCGTAGCGATGCGGTCCAGGGCGAAGGCTTCAGGCTGCGTCTTTTTCATCGTCATTCTCCATGATCGTCATGCCGTCGATCCCCGCCTCGCGCAGGTGCAGCACGCCATAGGCCCGCCAGGGCCGCCATTGCTCGGCCCGCCCCGCCAGCCGCTCGTCTTCCAGCCGGTCGCTGGCCATGTCGGACGCCTCGTCGCTCCATACGCCCGGCAGACGCAGCCCCGGCCGCGCCTCGACCAGCGGGGCCAGCACAGGGTCCGCCGACAGATCGCGCCGGATCGCCTCGGGGTCGGCCGACAGGTCGAACAGCCGCCGCACCCGCGCCAGCACCCCCGGCAGTGCCTTCAGATCGTCCAACGCCGCCGTCACCGCCAGCCGGTCGCCCGCCTCGAACCGGGCCGTGACCTCGCCCGTCGCCCCGTCGGTCGCGGGCGTCAGGACGCGGCGCCAGACCCCGCCGTCGACCGTCTCGCCGCTCGCCTTCAGGGCGGTCAGCATGGCCTCGACCTCATAGGGCGGACGATAGGGCAGGCTCAGCCGCACGCCTCCATCCCAAGGGCGCTCGGCCCGCGCCCGCAACGCCGACGGCGGCCGTCCGTACAGGGCCTGAAACGTCTCATTGAAGCGCCGCACGCTGCCGAAGCCGGACGCCATCGCCACCTCGGCCATCGGCAGATCGGTCTGGTGGATCAGGGCCTTGGCCAGCAGGACGCGGCGCGTCTGGGCCACGCTGACCGGGGCGGCGCCCAGATGCTGTCGAAACAGGCGGCGCAGGTGCCGCTCCCCCACCCCCAGCCGCGCGGCCAGGGCGTCGACGTCGCCTTCATCCAGAGCCCCCGCCTCGATCAGGTTCAGCGCCCGGCTGACGGTGTTGGACGTCCCACGCCACGCCCCCATGTCGGGCGCGGTTTCCGGCCGACAGCGCAGACAGGCGCGGAAACCGCCCTCTTCGGCCGCCGCCGCGCTGGCGACGAAGCGCATGTTCTCGCGCTTGGGCGTTCTGGCCGGACAGACCGGACGGCAATAGATCCCGGTGGTCTTCACGCAGGTGAAGAAGCGCCCGTCGAAGCGCGGGTCGCGCGTCAGGACCGCCCGATAGCAGGCCTCCTGATCCAGCATGTCGCGGGCGTTATCCATGCCCGCAACATGCGCCCGCCGCGCCGCCCTGTCTCGCGGTTTTCGGACATGACGGCGCCAGACCAGTCAGCGGTCGCGCACCGTCGCGATCCGCCACAGGTTCTGCACAATGCTGACGCCATAGCCGACCATGGCGATCACCAGCACCCAGCTGAGCACCGCGCCCAGCGTCACGGCGGTCTCTTCCAACCCGCGCCCTTCGAGACGCAGCGCCTGCAGCAGCTCCGTGCCGATCCGGTTGGCGGGCCCGCCCACCACCTTGGCGACCTGTTCGCCCTGCGTCAGCGTGAACCACCAGCCCGCATCGAACAGACGCCAGGCCAGCCAGATCGCCGCCGCCGCCAGAGGAATCCTCAGCACCCAGATCATGCGGTCCGCGCCACCTCGCGCTATGGTCACGACGTCCACGACCATCCCCGCCGCCGCCAAGGCCAGGATGACGCCGTAAAGCGTCGACCAGATCGGCGCAGCCGCCACCGCCACCTCGCCGCTGCGCAGCGTGAACTGGCTCAGCGCGTCGAAACGGATCACGCCCATCCACCACAACAGGAAGATCCCGCTGAAGATGAGGGACCACAGGGCGTCGGCCGCGCCCCGCGTTTCAGCGCGAACGCCCCAGACGCGCGCGCCCTTCGGCAACCACTCGGACT
Source organism: Brevundimonas sp. Soil_N_31 (assembly GCF_057655995.1). Lineage (NCBI taxonomy): Bacteria > Pseudomonadati > Pseudomonadota > Alphaproteobacteria > Caulobacterales > Caulobacteraceae > Brevundimonas > Brevundimonas sp. Soil_N_31. Next base: position 79,211 of record NZ_JBDGLE010000003.1, on the reverse strand, counting down.
TGGCCTTCTCGGACCCCGACAGGGACGCGCCCCACTTCGCCGGATCGGCCAGGCCGAAGGCTGACAGGTCGCGCACCCGCCAGTTCGTCAGCCACTTCGGCTTGATGTCGTAATGCTCCATGATCGCCCCGGCCAGCGTCAGCGCCCCCAGCAGGGTCAACGCCCCGGAGAAGAAGCCGTGGAAGGCCTGGCTGATCGCCCGCCCGAAATCGGCCGGCGCGCCCAGCACGCTGATCAGCAGCCCCAGCGCCTGCACCGCCGCAATGACGATCAGCCCGGCCTTGGCCCCGAACAGCCAATAGGGGAACAGCTCCGGCCCGATCAGGCTGTCCGGCCCCTTGCGATAGCGGGCGGCGACGATCAGCGGATGGCCGATCTCGTGCAGGATCGCCTCCTTCTCATCATCCGTCAGGGCCCGGCCCAGCTCCTCCTCGCGCGCCTCGACGCGGCTCAGGATCAGGTCGCGCAGCTCGGCGACGATGTCCTCGCGGTCCTCGGTCGGCAGTTGCGCCGCCACGGCCTCCAGATAGCGTTCGATGATGTCCATCGCGCCCTCTCCCATCCCTTTTAGAGAATCCGTTCCAGCGAGGCGTTGATGCCGCGCCATTCCTCGGTCAGGGCGGCCAGCATGGCCTCGCCCCCCGACGACAGGACGTAGAAACGCTTCTTGCGCTTCTCCTCCTCGCGCCACTCGCTGGTCAGCAGCCCCTGCCCCTCCAGCCGCCGCAGCAGGGGGTAGAGGGTGGATTCCTCCATCTCCAGCCCATCCGCCGCCAGCGCCTGCCGCAGGGTGTAGCCGTAGCGTTCGGTCCGCAGGCAGGCGAGCACCGCCAGGACCAGCGTCCCGCGCCGCAGCTCCAGCCGCATCGTCTCGAACAGTTCACGGTCCACAGCGCCGCCTCACCTGCCGCCACATAGTGTGTGACGCACAGTGTATGCGACATACTGTATGAGACTGTCAACGATCTTCGCTATCTGACATCAGCGCATGACCGCCCGCAGAAGCGGTCATCGACGCCTAGAGATGTGAAAAGCGCCCGCCCTCGTCGGCGTCGACGGTGATCGACAGGGAGACGTGCCGGGGCCGCGTCACGGCGAACAGCACCGCCTCCACGATGTCCCGATTGGTGGCGCGCTCGCCCTTGCGGCGCTCGGACGCAGTCTCCCACGCCTCTGCGCCCGGCTCGACGTCATCGAGATAGGGCGGGTGAACGACGAGGGATCGCACCGGCGTCCCGGCCAACATCTGGGCGAAGCCTTCAGCAAGGGCGGCCTGGGCGCGCTTGGCGGCGTAGAAGGGCACGGACGTGGTCTGGATCGCGGCGCCGGGCAGGCCGCTGATCGATCCGACGGTCACGATGTCCGGGCGTCTCGATCCGCGCAGCAGGGGCATCAGCCCCTGTGTCAGAAGGAAGGTTCCTGAGACGGCGGCGTTCACCACCCCGAGAACCTCTTCGGCACGATGGTCCTCCGCGCTCCCTTCGAGCCACATCGCCCCGTTGTTGATCAGGATGTCGACGACCTCATGCTCCGCCTTCAGTTGCGCCACGGCCCGCGCCACGCTGGCGGCGTCGCCGAGATCGAGTTCAACGACCTTCGCCTGCACGCCCGTGCGCTCCAGAATGGTCGAGGCGACGCCCTCGAGCGCCTCGCGACGGCGGCCGCACAAGATCGGCCGGCACCCCGCTTCGGCCAAACTGATGGCCAGGGCTGCGCCCAAGCCTCTGCCCGCGCCGGAAACGACGACCACGGAGCCTTCGAGGTTCTGCAGGGAAATCATGGAGGAAACACACGCTTGCGACCGGAGAACACGCCCATAGGCCGGATCACGGCATCGACCCATTCGCCATAAGGGCGCACCCTTTATCGGCGGTGAGACGGCCGCTCGGCGATGGCGCCGCGCCTGCGCTTACCGCTGAGTTCTGGCTTAAAAGCGGAAGAAATGACGGCGCGGCGCCGCTTCCCTTCGCCTCGGCTCCACGGTTAAGGTCGGCGCTCCGTAGGGGGAGTATTCTCATGTCGTATCGTCGCCGCGCCGCCTGTTCTCTGCTGGCGCTCAGCCTGGCCCTGGGCGCCGCCCCCGCCCTGGCGCAACAGAATCCGCCCGAACTTCTGGCCGTCGTCGGCCACGACAGCGGCGAGCGCATCACCCGCTCCGCCGACGTGCGCCGCTATTTCGAGGCGCTGCGGACCGCCAATCCCGACCGCATGGTCATGGGCGACTACGCCCAGTCGTGGGAAGGCCGCCCCCTGTTCTGGGCCGCCGTCGGATCGCCGCGCAACATTGCCCGGCTGGACGCCGTCAAGGCCGCGACCAACGCCCTGGCCGATCCGCGCAAGACCTCGCCCGAACAAGCCCGCGCCCTGATCAACGACACCCCGGCCATCGTCTGGATGGCCTATTCGGTCCACGGCAATGAGATCAGCCCCGCCGACGCCGCCCTGGCCGCCGCGCGCCGCCTGACCGACGGCCTCGACGCCGAGGCGCAGGGCTGGCTGGAAAACGTCGTGGTCGTCTTCGTCCCGACCCAGAACCCCGACGGGCGTGAGCGCTTCATCAACAGCTTCGAGGCGGGCCTGGGCGCCCAGCCCAACGGCGATCCCCTGTCCGCCGAGCGGGCCGAGCCGTGGCCGTCCGGCCGCTTCAACCACAATCTGTTCGACCTGAACCGCGACTGGTTCATCCAGTCCCAGCCGGAGACTCAAGGCCACTCGGCCCTGATCCGCGAATGGCGCCCGCAGGTGGTGGTCGATTCCCACGAGATGGGCACCGACTCCAGCTTCTTCTTCCCGCCCGAGGCCCAGCCGCTGAACCCCTGGATCTATCCGGCCATTCTTGAGGCGCGCGAGCGGTTCGGCCGCAACAACGCCGCCCGGTTCGATCAGGCCGGGCTGGACTATTTCACGCGCGAGACCTTCGACGCCTTCTATCCCGGCTACGGCGACGGCTGGCCCGCCTATTTCGGGGCCGTCTCCATGACCTATGAGCAGGGCTCGTCGCGCGGTCTGCTGGCGCGCCGCTCGTCGGGCGAAATGCTGACCTACGCCGACACGGTCAAGAGCCATCTGACCGCCACCCTGTCGACCATCGAGACCGCCGCCCGCGATCGCGAGAAGCTGCTCAGCGACTTCTACGCCTTCCACCGCGACGGGATCGCGGGCGGACGCGGCGCCTATGTCCTGTCGCGCTCCGCCGCCGCCGACCCGGCCGCCGCCGACAAGCTGGCGGGCCTGCTGGTGCGTTCGGGTCTGGAGGTCGGACGCGCCACCGCCGCCTTCTCCGCCTGCGGCCAGAGCTATCAGGCGGGCGACTACGTGGTGAACCTGGCCCAGCCCCAGCGCCGCATGGCCGAGACCCTGCTGGCCAAGGACGTGCCGCTGGACCCCAAATTCCTCGCCGAACAGGAAGCCCGCCGCGCGCGCGGTCTGGGCGACGAGATCTATGATCTGACCGGCTGGTCCCTGCCCCTGCTGTTCAATGTGCCGAGCCAGCGCTGCACCGGCGCCCCGTCGGTCCAGACGGCCGCCGTCGGCCCCGAACTGATCCGCCCGGCCGCCGTGGCCCAAGGCGACGCGGCCTACGGCTACGCCATCCATCCGGGCACGGCGGGGATGCGCTTCCTGACCGCCGCCCTGACCGACAAGCTGCCGGTCCGCTCGGTCGAGGAGCCCTTCACCCTAGACGGCCGCGCCTATCCGGGCGGAACCTTCATCGTGCCGCGCGCCGGTTCGCCCGCCGACCTGGACGAGCGCGTCCGCCGCCTGGCCGCCGGCAGCGGCGCCCAGGTGACTCCCCTGGCCACCTCCTGGGTCTCCAGCGGCCCCAGCATCGGCTCGGACAAGGCCACCGTCATCGCCGCCCCGCGCGTCGCCATGGCCTGGGACGACCCGACCGAGCCGGAATCCGCCGGCTCCATCCGCCATGTGCTGGAGCGCGAATACGGCTGGCCCGTCACGGCCGTCCGCACCCGCCGCCTGGCGAACGCCGACCTGTCCCGCTACCAGGTGCTGATCCTGCCCTCGGGCGGAAACTATGAGCAGACCCTGGGCGAGAGCGGCGTCGCCAATCTGCGCGCCTGGGTCCAGGCGGGCGGCGTCCTGATCGGCGTCGGCTCGGCCAGCCGCCTGCTGACCGACCCCGACTCCAAGCTGCTGGAGAGCCGCCGCGAAAGCGCCGCCTCCGGCGACGGCGACAAAGACAAGAAGGACGGCGGCAGCGAAATCGCCACCGACGCCGAATACCTGGCCCTGACCGGCCACCACGGCGGCGCGCCCGATCCGGTCGCCGGCGTCCTGGCCAGCGCGGTGGTCGACAACGAGCACTGGCTCGGCGCGGGCGTCGCCCCGACCCTCAGCGTCATGGTGCGCGGCTCGGACATCTATACGCCCCTGAGCCGCGACCAAGGGACCAACGTCGTGCGCCTGGCCGGGCCGGATCACGTGCTGGCCTCCGGCCAGCTGTGGGCCGAGAACCGCCGCCAACTGGCCTACAAGCCCGTCGCCATGGCCTCCGAAATCGGTCGCGGCCAGGTCGTCGCCTTCACCCAGGACGTGACCATGCGCGCCTTCCTGGAAGGGCTGAAGCCTTTGTTCCTCAACGCCGTCTTCCGCGGCCCGGCGCATACGTCGGGGACGAAGGGCGACTGACATCCCTTCTCCCCTTGTGGGAGAAGCCAGACGGATGAGGGGTCTGTTTGAGGTTTGACGAGAGGCCGAGGCTGAGGTCTCGCAACCCCTCATCCGACCTCACTCCGTTCGGCCACCTTCTCCCACAAGGGGAGAAGGAACAGCAGGCGGGCTTTGACACCCGCCCCCGCACAGGCTTTGCTGCCTTCACCCGCAGGGGAGTTGACCACGCATGACCGTCCAGACGCCGCAACCGCCCGCCGATGACGGCGACTGGACCCTGCTGCAAAGCCGGATCGACCGCAGCTTCTGGCAGTGGGACCGGCGCCCCAAGCCGGACGCGCCCGTCCTCAGCCGCTTCGTCATCCTGCGCCCGCCCGAACGGCTCGACTACGACACGTTCGACGAGGCCGAAGCCATGTTCGAGGCGATGGAGGAATGAGCCGCGCCGCCTGGCCCGCCCTGTTGGCGAGCGCCGTCCTGCTCAGCGGCTGCGCCTCCAGCGTGGGCGGCCTGCCCGTGCAGTGGCGCGCCGACGGGCCGCCGGTCGTGACCGCCCCGCCTGGCGACTGTCCGGCGCTCGACGGCGCCTATGACTCGACCGGCCAAGCCCAGGGCGACGAGACGAAAACGGCGACTCTTCAGTCCGTGCTCGGTCGCGAACTGGGCCTTACGCGGCTGCTGGCCGTGAACGCCGAACCGGCCGCGACCGTGACCATCGCCCGCGCCGCAGGCGACGACGCCTGGCTCGTGTCCGACGCCCACGGCGAGGTTCGGTTGGCCGCTGACGGAGCGCCCGCCCCCCTCGACCCCGACTGGTCGGCCCATGGCTCCCGCGTCGCCGGTTGTGCAAACGGACGACTGTGGATCGGTCTCAGCGCCGTCCGCACCCAGTATGAGACCATGACCGAGACCCGCGCCCTCGGCGTCCTGTCCGTCGGCCCTGACGGCGGCCTGATCATCCAGACCCGGACAGAGCGCCGCCATCACGCCTTCCTGCCCTGGCCCGCCGTCCAGCGCAGCGCCATCCGCTACGATTTCCCGGCGATCACTGCGCCCGCGTCGCCAGCGGCGGGGCGTCGCCTATCGCCGCCACCTTCGGCATGACCATTTCGACGTTGCACTCGGCCTCGATAATCGTCCCCTCAAAGGTGCGATAGCGCACGGGTTGAGCCGCCGCGCAGCGCGCCTGAACAGCGCGGAACATGGCCTCCGCCCCGGTCATCGGATCATGATCTTCGACCGCGGCGATCTTGGGATCACCCGAGAGGACGCCACACCGCTTCCCCGTATCCAGCTGCAATCCGTCCTGATTTTCGAAGAAACCCAGCGATCCGGTGCAGTGCTGGCGCGCCACGTGCCACAGGGCGGTGCGGCGATAATCCCCAGCGCCAGGCTTGTCCTCGAACGTCACGCCGAGAGCCGTCAACCTCGCTTCGAGTTCAGCCCACCGCTCCGCCCCTGGCCCGTCCATCAGCACGGCGACCGCGGTGTCGGGGCGCAGCCGGGCGCGGAATTCAGTCACGCCATAGCCGTCTCCGCCGCGGCCGGCGTCCAGCATCTCCTTCCACAGATCGAAGACGTCGCGCCGGCCGTCCGAAGCCCGACGCTCCTCCAGGTCGGCCAGCCACTGCACCACTACGCCGCAATCGTAGATGGCCTGTCCCTTGCGAAGGCGCTCAGGATCATAGTCGTCGTCGCCCAGCATGGAACGGCAGTCCCGCATCCGCGCGTTCAGCGCCGTACGCGCCTGCGCCTCGTCGATTACGCCGCTGGAAACGGCGGCGGTCAGGGCGGCGTACTCGGCCATGCCTTCGTGCAGCCAAGGCGCCGAGCCGCTGTCCTTCATCTTCACCCCATTGCCGTTCCACAGGTGGAAAGCCTCGTGCCAGACGAATGTGCCCAGCGGCACCGCCACATCGGGCGGCGGCGACGCCCACATATCGCCGTGGAAACGCAGGGAGATCAGCCCTGTATCGGTCACATCGCCGCGAAACCCCGTGGGACCGGGGCTGTCGGTCGAAATGATCAGCGTCGGCTCGTTCGGCAGGACATGGCCCAACCGCGCCCCATAGAATTTCTGGGCGGCGAAGAAGCCGTCCCGCAACAGCGTCGTCAAGGCGGGCGGCGCCGAGGGGCTGGTCACCACCGCCGCGCCCTCGCGACGCATCAGCGCCGCCTCAGGCCCCAGATAGAGGTAGCCCTTCACCGCCTCGGCCGTCGGCACGGCGACCTCGCCCGCCGCCAACTGCGCCGTCAGTTCGGCGTCCATGCCCTTCAAGGTCAGGGCCGGGCCGTAGAGGACGTGGCCTTCCCCCGCCTTCGACAGGCTCATGTAGATGCGGTCCACCTCGGCCTTGTCGGGCGTGATCAGGATCTCGAAGGCCTGGAAGGGCGCCGCGCCTTCAACCGCGCCGTCGGCCAGCGTCAGGCCCGGCGTCGTCATCGTCCAGGTGTCGCGAATGACCGCCGTGGTCAGGAACGCCGCGCGCGTCGTCGGCTCGGCCAGGCGCCAGGTCACGGCCACGCCGCCGGGCGCCGAACGCGCCTCGACCGTCGCGGCCTGCTGGGCCTGGGCGGGCGCCGCTGCGCCGCAGGTCATGGCCGCGACCGTCGCCATCACGGCGGCCGCACGCAGAATCGTCTTGCTCATGGTCGCTTCCCTTACGCCCCGTGGGGAAGCTTGGCCTCAGCGCGCCTGCCTCGTCAACCGACGTTCAGTCTGAAGTTTCGACCTCTCCGCCCTGGACGATGCGGACCACGGCCAGGTCGGCCGTGACGTTGCCCAGGGTGCGGAAGATGTCGGGCACGACCTCGACCGCCAGCAGCAGGGGCAGCAGCTCCAGCGGCACCCCCATGGCGATGCAGATCGGGGCGATGGAGGCGAAGAAGCTGGCCTGACCCGGCAACCCCACCGTGCCGATCGAGATCAGCACCGCCGTCAGCATGGCGGCCAGCAGTTGTCCCGCCGAAGGCTCCAGCCCGAACAGATGGGCGCAATAGATGGCCACCCCCAGATTGGCGACCGGGCTGGTGATGCGGAACACCGCCACCGCCAGCGGCAGGACCAGGCCCGCCGTGGCCCGCCTGACGCCCAGTTCGTCGACCGCCCGCTCGACCATGACCGGCAGGCTGGCCAGCGACGACTGGGTGGAGAAGGCCACCACCTGCGCTGGGGCCGCCGCCCGCGCGAACCGACCCAGCGACACCCGGCCGAAGAGGACCGCCAGCGGATAGAAGATCAGGCCGATGCCGATGCAGGCGAGCGAGATCAGCGCCACATAGTGCAGCAGAACCCCCGCCGCGCTGGCCCCCGCCGTCAGCCCCACCCCGATCGACAGGGCGAAGACGCCCAGCGGCGCCGCCTTCAGCACCCAGCGGACGATGACGATCATCGTCTCGCCCACCGCCTCGAAGAAGGTGATCAGCGGAACTCGCAGCCGCTCCGGCAAGCCCGACGCCGCAAAGCCGAAGAAGACCGCGAACACCACCATGCCCAGAATGGCGTCCTCGGCCGCCGCGCGGATCGGATTGGCCGGGGCGATGGTCTTCAGGAACTCGCTGAACGGCGCGCCGGCGCCCAGGCCCTCGGCGCCTTCCGGCTTGATCGCCAGCAACAGGCGCGCGCCTTCCGGGTCGATCGGCCACAGGGCGTGCAGCCCATAGGCGGCCGCCACCGCATAGATGGTCGCAAAGACGATCAGCCCTCCGAACCACGACACCGCCTTCAGCGCCAGCCGCCCGGTCCGCGCCGCATCGGCGATGGAGGCGATGCCCGTCACCAGCAGGCTGAACACCAGGGGGATGATCGTCATCCGCAGCGCATTCAGCCACAGCTGCCCCAGCGCCTGGATGAAGTCCGCCGTGACATGGCCGCCCGGCAGACCCCAAGTCTGCGCCGCCGCCCCGGCCAGCAGGCCCAGCACAAGCGACAGCAGCACCATCGTGCTAAGAGAGGTCAGAAAAGAACGCGCCGATTTCATGACGGCCACGCTAGCAGCCGCCGCGCCGCGCGCCAGCGGAAATCAACCCTCTTCCCTCGTCACCCTCGGGCTTGTCCCGAGGGCCCAGCGTTCCTCTTGGCTTGGCGCGGGATGTGGAGGGCAGGTATGAAAACGACGCGCCCTTGAGCTTGCAGCCGCCGTGTGCCCTCGGGACAAGCCCGAGGGTGACGGTGTTGGACCGCAGCGCCCTACTTCGGCGCGCCCGAGTTGGCCGGGTCCAGCGGCAGGCCCGCCGCCTGACGCGCCTTCATCACCCGCAGCCAGCCGTGCATGGCCTCCGAATCCAGCCCGTGCATCATCAGCCGATAGCCCGCCTGTAGCGTCGACAGCGCCACCAGCGGATGACCGTTCTTGACGAAGGCCATGTGGTAGCTCGTGCCCAGAATGCGGGCGATATAGATGGCCATCACCTCGTCCAGCTGCAGCGAACTGGACGCCCGCACGAAGTCGTCGCGCGGCAGCATCAGCGCATAGATGGGGGTGTAGAACTCCACCGCCGTCTGCACGTCGACGAAGTTGTGCCACTTGCGCGGAAACTCCTCGAACGGCGGAAATTCGTCCGAGATCATGGAGAAGTCGATCCGCTCGGGCGGCATCAGCTCCCGCCCCTCGGCGCGCAGGACGGCGTTCATCTCGATGACGAAGTTGAAGATGTTCAGGTCGTGCTGAAGGAACAGGTCCGGTTCGATATCCTTCAGCCGCGTCGGCGTCAGGGGCCATTTCGTCACCTTGTCGCCCACCCCCGCGTTCTCGCGCACGAAGGCGGTCAGCTCGGATCCGACGTGGAAGTGGCGCAGGATCACCCGATTGCCCTCGGGCGTCACAAAGGTCCGCAGGCCCCAGTGGATGGTCTTGTGCAGCAGGCCGTTCAGGTTCGGGTACTTGGGCGAAATGACCCGCAGCACCTTCACCAGACAGAAGAACAGGAACACCAGCGGCCGCGCCACCGGGAACAGCCAGCGCCGCGACCGCGACCGCGCCCCCAGCAACAGGTCGCGCTTGGCCCCGTCGTCGATCGGCAGGCTGTGATCCAGATACAGCGCCATCCACGGATCGGGATCCTTGGGATCGAACCGCGCGGGGTCGAACGGATCCTCCCCCGGCTTGAAGTATCTCACGCCGCGATCTCCTCGATCTGCAGGGCGTAGAGGCGGGCCGTCACCCTGGCCGTCGTGACGATGCGTTCGGCGATGAAGGGATCGGGCAGGACCATGCCCAGCATCTCCTCGAACTCCTTCATGTGCTCGGCGTCGTTGTCGCCGTGATACAGCAGGAAGCGCACCGCCTCGTCGGGCAGGGCCAGCCGCTCCTGCACCTTCAGGCCCCAGGGCCGCGCCTTGATCGAACCCAGCCCCTCGATGATGAACATGGCCCCCAGCAGGCCGAAGGGATCGGGCTTCGACGCCTCATGGAACATCCAGGCCGACAGGGCCTCGGACCCCACATTCTTCGGCGCCGACTGAATGTCGTCCAGCGCCCCGCCCGCCGCCACGAAGTCGGCCTCCAGCAGGCGGAAGTCGCGATGCTCCGTCACCGCATGGCGCATCAGGGTCGAGCGCAGCTCCAGATGGTTCTCGCCGATGTTGGACGCCGCCCGGCTCATCCACAGCGCCCCGTCCTTCACCTGCTGGCGCAGGTTGATCAGGAAGGCGTGGTAATCGGCGATCTCGAACCGCCCGCGCGTCAGCTTGCGGATCAGCGGCGTCGCCTCTAGCCGCTGCTCGAAATCGGCGAAAACGACCGCCAGCTTCCTCAGAGTGTCGGCCACCGCCGCCTCGGCTTCGCGTTCCGCCATCACACAATCTCCAGCATCATGAAGCCGATCATCGCCCGCCCGCTCTCGGGCACGATGCACAGCACCTTGTCTTTGCGCTTTCCGCGTCCCGACTTCAGGAAGGCGTCCAGCATGACCCAGATCGACGCCGAGCCGACATTGCCGCTGTCGGCCAGGGTCGTGAACCACTTCTCTTCGGGGATCATGGCGGCCGTGCTTTCCAGCAGGCCGACGATCTCCTCGCGCAGCGACCGCGCGGAGTAATGGCACAGCAGATGATCGACCTGATCGGGCACGATCCGCCCGGCGTCCACCTTCTCCAGCCAGACGCCGATCCAGGCGCGGATGACGATCTTCAGCAGTTCGAAATCCTGCAACAGGGCCACCGCCCCCGCCGCATGGGCGGCCACAGGGCCTGCGTGGCTCCAGGCGCTGGTCATGTCGGCGCGCGCCTCAGGCGTCGAACCGGCCCACATGCAGGGATCAAAGCGTCCGGCCAGCGAGGTCATGTCGATCCACTCGACCTTCAGGCTCAGGCCCTCAGGCTTGGGCCTCGGCTCCATCACCACGGCGCCCGCTCCGTCCGACAAGGTGAAGCGCAGGAAGTCCGCCTCGATCCGCGCCCGGCCCTTCTCGTCCACCAGCGCCGTGCCCTCATAGAAGGCGGGCCGGAACCAGCGCGACGAAAACTCGCCCGCACAGGCGGCGGCGACCTCCGCTTCCCCCGCCCGCACGCTCAGCCACGCCCCCTTGGCCGCCATCAGCGCGCTGGCGCAGACCGATTGATAGCTGAACGCCTCCAGCGGCCCGGCGCCCAGTTCGGCCTGAACCGCGCTGGCGTGGCCGGGCACCAGATAGTCGCCCTGCGTCGCCGCCGCGCCCAGATGCTGCAGATCGCCGAGGCTCAATCCCGCCTCATCCAGCGCCGCCCGCACCGCCTCGGCGCACATGGAGGCGTTGGAGTGCAGCGGCGCCCCATCGGCGTTCAAGGCGTAATGCCGCCCCTCGATCCCGTTCCAGCGCAGGGCGCGCCGCCCGACGGCGGACGCCCGCCCGCCGATGCGGCCGATGAAGTCCTCCATCCGATCGTTGCCGATCCGCTCGCCGGGCAGGACGGCGCCGGTCCCGGTGATGAAGACGTCGCGAAGCTCACTCATGGCGCGGAGCTTGGCGACCCGCCCCGCTTCGCACAACCCGGAAACTGCCGTTTCAAAAGCAGAAAGGGCGACGGACCGAAGTCCGCCGCCCTCTCCTCAACCTGAAATCAGGTCAGGCTTAGAAGGACTTCGTGAGGTTCACGAAGGCCGTCCGGCCCAGGTAGTCGTAACCCGAGTACAGCGGGGCGTTGCCGACCCGGTTGTAATAGCCCGACGAAATCGTCGGCGGGTCTTCATTCAGCAAGTTGCGTACGCCGGCCGTAACCGTCCAGCCTTCGCTCGTATATTGCACGGAGACATTGTGCTGGAAGTAGTCATCGACCTCCAGGTCGTACTGGCTAGTCGACGGATTCTGGCGATAGTAGTCGTAGCTGTCCATGCCCTGGATCCACTCGACGCCATAGCGAACGCGCCATTGATCCCAAGCATAGGATACGTCCGCCGTTCCAGTGAACTCAGGCGTGTTCAACATGCCCTTGTAGTCAATCAGCGGATCGTCAGCGAACAGCTTGCTCGACATTTCCGTGTATTGCGTCACGGCCAGGTTGACCAGGGCCGTACCCGGTCCAACATCCTTGCGGTATGGATGCAACGACATACCATCAACCAAAATCTTTCAAAAAATCGTTGTTAGGCAGATTTGTGAGGCAATTTCGACGCTAGAATGCCGAGTTCATACCGATATATTGTCCAATTTAGACATTTTTCTCCGAAATATGTCCCCATTGAGCCATTACCGCCTCAAATGCGGCAGCCTCATCGCCTGATTATGGCGACGCTTCGTCGAAGCCGTGACGGCCGCACCGACCTCGATCTCCGCTCGCTCGACCCTAGCGCCTTGCGCGCGCGCGCATTACCTTGATGTTCATGGCCCGTTCTCCCGCGAAACCGACCAAGCCCGTCCACACGCCCAATCCCGGTCTCAGCGAGGCGCCGGTCGCCTTCGACCACGGCCGCGCGCCGATGTTCGCGCCGGTGAACGGCCCGCGCCTGACGCCTGAAGAAGCCCCCGCCGCTCCCGCCGACTGGGTTCCTCACCGCCCCGATCGACCGACCAACAAGAAGCGCATCCCCTTCCGGCTGGAGACGAAATACCAGCCCGCCGGCGACCAGCCCTCGGCCATCGCCGAGCTTGTGTCCCAGGCCGACGAGGGCGATCGCGAACAGGTGCTGCTGGGCGTCACCGGCTCGGGCAAGACCTTCACCATGGCCAAGGTCATCGAACAGACCCAGCGCCCGGCCCTGATCCTGGCCCATAACAAGACGCTGGCCGCCCAGCTCTATTCCGAGTTCAAGGCCTTCTTCCCCGACAATGCGGTCGAGTATTTCGTCAGCTACTACGACTACTACCAGCCCGAGGCCTACGTCCCGCGCACCGACACCTACATCGAGAAGGACTCGTCGATTAACGAGCAGATCGACCGGATGCGCCACGCCGCCACCCGCGCGATCCTGGAGCGGGACGACGTCATCGTCGTCGCCTCGGTCAGTTGCATCTACGGCATCGGCTCGGTCGAGACCTACACCGCCATGACCTTCAACCTGAAGGTCGGCGACCAGATCGACGAGGCCAAGCTGCGCGCCGACCTGATCGCCCTGCAGTACAAGCGCAATGACCTGCATTTCGAGCGCGGCATGTTCCGCAAGCGCGGCGACACGCTGGAGATCTTCCCCGTCCACCTCGAGGACCGCGCCTGGCGCATCAGCCTGTTCGGCGACGAGATCGAGGCCATCGACGAATTCGACCCCCTGACCGGCAAGAAGACCAATGCGCTGGACGAGGTCACCGTCTACGCCGCCAGCCACTACGTCACCCCGCGCCCGACGCTCAATCAGGCCGTCAACGGCATCAAGGCCGAGCTGAAGGAGACGCTCGACTGGATGGTCGAGAACGGCAAGCTGCTGGAGGCCCAGCGCCTCGAACAACGCACCCGCTTCGATCTGGAGATGATGGAGGCCACCGGCTCCTGCGCCGGCATCGAGAACTACAGCCGCTGGCTGACCGGCCGAGCGCCGGGCGAGCCGCCGCCCACCTTCTTCGAATACATCCCCGACAACGCCCTGCTGTTCGTGGATGAGAGCCACGTCACCGTCGGCCAGATCGGCGCCATGTTCCGCGGCGACTACCGCCGCAAGTCGACCCTGGCCGAGTACGGCTTCCGCCTGCCGTCGGCCATCGACAACCGCCCGCTGAAGTTCGAGGAATGGGACGCCATGCGGCCCCAGACCGTCTTCGTCTCGGCCACTCCCGGCGCCTGGGAGCTGGACAAGACCGGCGGCGTCTTCACCGAACAGGTCATCCGCCCCACCGGCCTGATCGACCCCCCGGTCGAGATCCGCCCCGTCTCCGGCGCCACCCGCAACCAGGTCGACGACGTCATCGACGAGGTGAAGGCCACCGCCCGCGCCGGCTACCGCTCCCTGGTCACCACCCTGACCAAGAAGATGGCCGAAGACCTGACCGAATACATGCACGAGCAAGGGGTGCGCGTCCGCTACATGCACTCCGACGTTGATACGCTGGAGCGGATCGAGATTCTGCGCGACCTGCGCCTCGGGTCGTTCGACGTGCTGATCGGCATCAACCTGCTGCGCGAGGGCCTCGACATTCCCGAGTGCGGCCTGGTCGCCATCCTCGACGCGGACAAGGAGGGCTTCCTGCGTTCCGAGACCTCCCTGATCCAGACCATCGGCCGCGCGGCGCGCAACGTCGACGGCCGCGTCATCCTCTACGCCGACCGCATGACCGGCTCGATGGAGCGCGCCATCGCCGAGACCGACCGCCGCCGCGAGAAGCAGCAGGCCTACAACCTCGAACACGGCATCACGCCCGAGACGGTCAAGCGCGACATCAAGGAGATCCTCGAGAGCCCCTATGAGTCCCGCGACCTGGACCGCCTGACCCGCCCCGGCGTCGCCGAGGAAGCCAGGCCCTTCGTCGGCTCCAACTTCCAGGCCGCCCTCAAGGATCTGGAAGGCCGCATGCGCGAAGCCGCCGCCAACCTCGAGTTCGAGGAAGCCGCCCGCCTGCGCGACGAGATCAAGAAGATGAAGCTCCTCGACCTCGAATTCGCCAACGAAGCCCTGACGGGCGCGGGGGAAGAGGTCGACAAGTCCGCCCCCAAACGCTGGCGGAAAGAGGCGGCGGCCGAGAAGGCGGAGGCGTTCAGGAAGGGGCGGTAAGAGTTCTCGCCTTCGGCCGCCCTTCATCCCCGATTCATGAGGCCCGGTTCATGAGGCTTGCGGGCAACATGGCGGCGCGCCCTTGAGCTTGGCCGCAAAATGGGATGCGACCTTGCGGCGAAAATGCGGCATGGTGCGTTAAGGAGAGACGCCGATGACCAAGTCCAGCAATGAATCCGACGCCCGCGCCGCCCTGCGCGTGGTCTCCTCGCCGGAAGCCGAGGTCTATGACCTGATGCGCGCGCCCGAAACCACCGCCGAACGGGTCAAGCGCCTGCAGGCCGAAGCCCGCGCCTTGGCGCTCGAACAGGTCGAGGCCCTCGAGGTCGCCCTGTGCAAGGCCGCCGACATGGCCAAGGAGATCGCCGACGGCGGCGACGCCTATCCCGTCGGCGCCCGCGAACTGGCCGCCCGGCTGGTCCAGGATCTGCCCGCCAAGGCCGAGACCATGAAGGCCATCGTGGCGAAGAGTCATCCTTGATTTAAGGGCGCTACCGCTCGCCGCGCGGCGGCTCGCTGCTTGAGCGCGCGAAGCGCAAACCGCGTCGGGTCGACCCGAAGGGCGGCGCGGAACAGCCAGAAGGCGGATCCTTCTGACCGCGCGCCGCTACGACCCCACCACATCCTCGTACTCGGGATGGCGTTTCAGCCAGGCGAGCGCGTAGCTGCAATGCGGGATCAGGGTCAGCCCCTCGGCGCGGGCGTGCTCGGCCAGGGCCTGCATGAAGCGGCCCGCCGCCCCCGCGCCGCGCAGGGCCGGGTGGGCCTCGACATGCAGGATGACGCGGGCGTGGCCGCGCACCGCATACTCTGCCCAGACGGGATGCTCGGCCCCGTCCGCGTCGGCGAACATCTGCTGGAAGCGGCGGTCGGCGGCGTGGTCTTTGAAGTCGGGCACGGCGGCTCCTCCCGGGAACGGTTCAGCTCAGGCCGGCCGGTCGGTCAGCAGGGCCATCAGACCCAGAACGCTTTTCACCGTGAACCAGATCGACACCAGCAGCAAAAGAAGGCCGAACAACAGAAGGAACGGAATCCCGATCAGGAAGGCCGAGGCCACGGCGCTGACCGCCACCAGCACCCACAGGACGGCGCTGATCCAGAACACCGACCAGAACAGCCTGATCTGCGCCTCGACGTGCTGGGCCGCCAGCCCGGTCGCCGAGCCCCGGTTCACATAGGCCAGCACCAGCCCGACCAGCACCAGCAGGTTCGCGCTGGGGATCGACAGAACATAGAGAATCCACGCCACCACGGCGCCGTCTCGGCCCGCGACGGGCGCGGCGCGGTTCTGATCGCTCATGACGGCGGGCCTTTCAGTAGAAGAGACGACGCGGCTCGGCGATGGGCCGTCCCGTCAGCAGATCCTTCAGGCCCAGGGCGCCGCGCACGATGGTCCACACCGCCATGACGAACAGGACGAAAACCCCGACGTTGACCAGAATCAGCACCGCCCCGGCGATGATGGCGACCACCGCCGCCAGCAGGGTCCGCTGCTGGAAGACAAAGTGGCTGCGCAGCATCGGATCGACGGGCGCGGGCCGACGCCATACGCGCAGCAGGCCGATCGCCGCCGCCGCGCCGAAGGTCGGCGCCGCCAGCAGGATCAGGGCGTAACCCGCATAGAGACCCGTCAGATCGGCCGAGACCTCGCCGCCGCTGTTGCTGCTGTAATCGCCGGACTGAACCATCGGAACCTCTTGTCAGGCCGGGATGATGGCGGGACGGACGATCCCGCGCAACCGGCCTCAGCGCGAATAGGCGACTTCGCAGGCGGCGGCCGCCGCATCGGGAATGGCGCCGGGCTTCTCGACCCGCACGACGACGCTCAGCACGCGGGGATCGGCCAGGCAGGCGACGGCGGCGCGCTCGGCGAAGGTCTCGATCAGGGCGATGTGCGGCCCCGCCGCCAGCTCGCGCACGATGCGGGCCACGCCGTCATAGTCCAGCGTATCGGCCAGCCGCTCGACCGGGGCGGCGCCCAGGTCCAGCTCGACGTCCACCACCAGGGGCTGCAACCGCCCATGCTCATGATCATAGAAGCCGATCGAGGCCTCGACCTTCAGGGCGCGCACCATGACCTTCAGGCCCACGCGGCGCGGCTCGACGGACGGCAGGGGAGTGACGACGGCGCTCAAGACCAGGTCTCCGGCGGCAGAAGATCATTGATGCTGAAATCGGCCCGGTCGCACCAGGCGCCCAGATCCCAGGCCCGCTCCGCCTCGGTCAGGCCGCGCGTCAGAACGGTGTTGGTCGGCGTCTCCTCGATGGCCAGTTCGGCCAGGCGGAACGGCAGGCCCTCGGCCGACAGGATGGCTTCCAGCTTGCGCCACAGGGCGATGACCAGGGCCTCGGTCGTCGGATCGCCGTCAACAGTCAGCACCTGGTTCAGGCGATGCGGCTCATGCTGCTGGAACCAGGCCAGCAGGGGGTCGGCGCGGTTCAGCTGGAAGGCGTGGTCCAGGCTGCGGTCGACGAAACCGTGCCAGCGCGCCTTCAACCGCTCGAACGAGGCCGCGTGGTTGGAGCCGCCGAAGGCGATCTCGGCCGTCGGCTCCAGCGTCACCGTCACGAACTCATTATGCCCATGCGGCACGGCGCATTTCGACCCCGCATCGGCGATCAGCCGGTGCGCCATCGAGAAGCGGCGAGTGAAACGGACAGCGGGCATGAAGGTCTCAGGATGAATGGCGGCAGCTAAAGCATCAACCTATCGGCAAATAAAGGTCATGTGACGACGAACGCCCTTGGGCGAACCGCCTCAGGCGAACTCCAGATCGCGATCGCGGCGGGTCAGGCCGGCGCCGGCGTCCACCACTAGGTTCTGCCCCGTCAGGCTGCGCGCCGTCAGGATGAAGGTCAGTGCGGCCGCCAGATCCTCGATCGCCACCGGCCGCTTCAACGGCGTGGCCTCAGCCCCCGCCTGATAGTCGGCTTCAGGCCATCCGGCGGAAGGCAGGGTCAGACCCGGCGCGATGCCGCAGACCCGGATGCGCGGCGCCAGGGCCAGGGCCAGGGCCCCGGTCATATGGGCGATGCCCACGCGGCTGACGGTATAGGAGAAGAAGTCGGGGTTCGGCGCCGTGACCTTATAGTCCAGCATATTGACCACCACGCCCTCATCCCCGTCAGGCAGGCGCGCGGCGAAGTCGCGGATCAGGGCCAGGGGCGCCAGGACGTTGACCTCGTGATGAAGGCGCAGGTCCGCCTCCTGGAAGGTCTCCAACTGGTCATAGACAAACAGGGAGGCGTTGTTGACCAGCGCCCGCAACGGCCCGAAGGCGGCGGCCTGATCCATCAGGGCGGCGCGCGCCCCGGCGTCCGTCAGCTCGGCCTGGACGGCGACGGCGCGCCGTCCCATGGCCTCGATGCCCTGGACCACGGCCTGCGCGCCTTGCGCGTCCGAGCGATAGTGGACGACGACGTCATGGCCCGCCTGGGCCGCCGCCTTCGCCAACACCGCCCCGATCCGGCGCGAGGCGGCCGTGACCAGCGCCACGCCCCTCGAAGGGGCGTCAGCCGACCTGGGCTCAGTCAACCCGGCCGAACTCGAAGTAGTTGAAGGCGGCGACGACGGCGATGAAGGCGAAGATGGTGGCGATGGCCAGCATGATGGGTCTCCTATTCCGCCCCCGAATAGGGGCAAGCGCGCCCCTGTTCAAGCCGCCCGGCGACAGCCTATCGTTCCCGCATGGCAAACTGGCGCACCCGCATCGAACCTTTCACCCGGCCGCTGTTCTTCACCTGGTCGCGGATGAGCCGAGGCATGACGCTGGGCGTGCGCGGCGCGGCGGTCGACAGCGAGGGGCGGGTGCTGCTGGTCAAGCACACCTATCTGGAAGGGTGGTGGCTGCCCGGCGGCGGGGTGGACAAGGGCGAGACGACCCGAGCCGCCGTCATCCGCGAACTGCGCGAGGAGGCCGGACTGATCGTCCGAGGCGAGCCGCGCCTCTTGTCGGTGCACTCCAACGAACGCTTCTTTCCGGGGGATCATGTGCTGGTTTTCCGCATCGACGCCTTCGACCTGACCGAGCGGACCAGCCACGGCGAGATCGCCGAGATCGGCTGGTTTCACCCCGACGCCCTGCCCGAGGACACGACCCGCGCCACCCGCGATCGCCTGGCCGAGATCTTCGGCGGCGCCGCGCCTGATCCGAACTGGTGAGACCATCGATGCAGCTTCCCGTCCTCGCCCTGTTGGCCATGATCATCGGCGGCGCCGCCACCGCCCTGCAGGGGCCGACCAATGCGCGGCTGGCCAGCGCGGTGGGCTCGCCGGTCAATGCGGCCTTCGTCTCCTTTTTCGTCGGGACGGTGGCGCTGGGCGTGCTGGCGATGGCGTTGCAGGCCCGGCCGGACGTGCAGGCGATGAAGGCCCTGCCCGCCTGGGCCTGGCTGGGCGGCCTGTACGGCTGCGTCTTCGTAGTGGCCGCCGCCTGGGGCGTGCCCAAGATCGGCGTGGCGCTGACCATCACCCTGATGGTGGCGGGCCAGTTGGCGTTGAGCCTGATCCTCGACCACTTCGGCGTCATGGGCGTGCCGCAGCAGCCGATCAGCCTGACCCGCATCGCCGGGGTGCTGCTGGTGATCGGCGGGGTGCTTCTGGTCCGGCGCGGCTGAGCCTATATCCCGGCTGATGACCGACCCGACGCCCGACATTCCGGAAACACCCGACTCGCAGGCGAACGCCCTTCCGCTTCAGGCCGCCGAACTGATCGCGGACGAAGCCCGGCGCGCGCCCGACAAACCCGGCGTCTATCGGATGTACGGCGAGGACGGCGCCTGCCTCTATGTCGGCAAGGCCAAGTCGCTGAAGAAGCGGGTGGTCCAGTACGCGCAAGGGCGTTTCCACACCCAGCGCATCGGCCTGATGGTGTCGCTGACCCGTTCGATGGAGCTGGTCGTCACCGCCTCAGAAACCGAGGCCCTGCTGCTCGAATCGAACTTCATCAAGAAGCTGAAGCCGCGCTTCAACGTCCTGCTGCGCGACGACAAGTCCTTCGCCGAGCTGATGATCCGCCGCGACCACCGCGCGCCCCAGGTCCGCAAGCATCGCGGCGCC
This sequence comes from Brevundimonas sp. Soil_N_31, assembly GCF_057655995.1. Lineage (NCBI taxonomy): Bacteria > Pseudomonadati > Pseudomonadota > Alphaproteobacteria > Caulobacterales > Caulobacteraceae > Brevundimonas > Brevundimonas sp. Soil_N_31. The sequence continues at coordinate 59,408 of NZ_JBDGLE010000003.1, read as the reverse complement.
CATACGATTCCCGGCGACTACTTCGGTCCCTTCGCCTCGACCTGGGCGGTCAACCACACGCTGAACACGCTTCAGAAAGCCTTCCTGCTGCGGTCCTGTTCGGACAGCGTTTATGAGACGCGCACCCGCCCCTGCATGCTGCATCAGATCAAGCGCTGCTCGGCGCCCTGCACAGGTCTGATCTCGCTGGAAGACTACGGCGATCTGGTCACGGAGGCGGAGCAGTTCCTGCGCGGCAAGTCGCGCGCCGTCATCGGCCGCCTGTCGCAGGAGATGCAGGCGGCCTCCGACGACCTCGACTTCGAAACCGCCGCCCGGGTGCGCGACCGCATCCGCGCCCTGTCGGCCATCGCCATGGAGAACAGCGTCAACGCCGAGGGCGTGGCCGAGGCCGACGTCTTCGCCCTGCATGCCGAGGGCGGTCAGGCCTGCGTTCAGGTCTTCTTCTATCGTGCGGGCCAGAACTGGGGCGGCCGCGCCTATTTCCCGCGCGTGGACAAGAGCGACAGCGACCCGGAAATCCTCGCCGCCTTCCTCGGCCAGTTCTATGAGGACAAGCCGGTCCCGCGCCTGATCCTGTCCAACGTCCGCCCGCATGAGCTGGAGCTGCTGGAGGAGGCCTTCAGCATGAAGGCCGAACACCGGGTCGAGATCGCCCGTCCCCAGCGCGGCGGCAAGGCCAGTCTGGTCGACCACGCCCTGACCAACGCCCGCGAGGCGCTGGGCCGCAAGCTGGCCGAAAACTCGGCCCAGTCGAAGATTCTGGACGAGGTGTGCGAGGCCTTCGGCCTGGACGCCCGGCCCGAGCGGATCGAGGTCTATGACAACGCCCACATTCAGGGGACCAACGCGGTCGGCGGCATGATCGTCGCGGGGCCCGAGGGCTTCCGCAAGAACCAGTACCGCAAGTTCAACATCCGGGGCGAAGACCTGACGCCCGGCGACGACTACGGCATGATGCGCGAGGTCATGCGCCGCCGCTTCGGCAAGATGGTCAAGGACGAAGAGGCCGGAGAAGCGGTCGAGCGCCCCGACCTGCTGCTGGTCGACGGCGGGGCAGGCCAACTGGCCGAGGTGCTGGCCGTCATGGCCGATCTGGGCGTCGACGACATCGCCGTGGTCGGCGTGGCCAAGGGGCCGGACCGCGACGCGGGCAAGGAGCATTTCATCATGCCCGGCAAGCCGCCCTTCATGCTGCCCTTGAAGAGCCCGGCCCTCTACTACATCCAGCGTCTGCGGGACGAGGCGCACCGCTTCGCCAACGGCGCCCACGCCAAGCGCCGCTCGATGGACATCAAGAAGAACCCGCTGGACGAGATCGAAGGCGTCGGGCCGGGGCGCAAGAAGGCCCTGCTGCACGCCTTCGGCTCGGCCAAGGGGGTCAGCCGCGCCTCGGTCGCCGATCTGGTCAAGGTGGACGGCGTCAGCCAGGCGCTGGCCGAACGCATCCACGGCTTCTTTCACAAGTCGTGAGGGACGCCGATTTCGGGTTGAGCGACCAACCGTCGCGGGTCTAGGAAGCGCTTCATGACCAACGAATTGACCAAGGGCTATCACCGCTTCCGCCAGAATCGGTGGCCGTCCGAACGCGCCGAATACGAAGCCCTGGCCGCCAACGGTCAGAAGCCGCACACCCTGGTCGTGGCCTGTTCCGACAGCCGCGCCGACCCGGCCCTGATCTTCGACACGGCGCCGGGCGAGCTGTTCGTGGTGCGCAACGTCGCCAATCTGGTCCCGCCCTATCAGCCCGACGGCAAGCTGCACGGCGTCTCGGCGGCGCTGGAGTTCGGCGTCAATGTGCTGAAGGTCAAACACGTCGTCGTCATGGGCCACGCCTCGTGCGGCGGGGTGAACGCCATGATGAACGGCGCCCCTTCCAACTGCCAGGACTTCGTCGCTCCCTGGGTCGCTCAGGGCGTGCCCGCCGTCAGCGCCGCCCTGGAAGGCGTTCCCGCCGACGAGCGGGAGACCGTGGCCGAGGAGGCCGTGGTGCGCCTGTCCCTGGACAACCTACGCACCTTCCCCTGGATCGCCGAAAAGGAAGCGGCGGGCGAACTGCGCCTCAGCGGCCTGCACTTCGGCATCGCCGCCGGCATCCTGACCAAGCTGACGAGCGCGAAGCGGTTCGAGCGGCTGGACTGAGGCGTTCGGTCCGGCACGGCGCCCTCGCCTCTGGCCGCGAACCGTGGCACACCCGGCGTGTTGCAACGGAAGACGTCATGGCCCCTGCCTACAAAGCCATCCCCAACATCCTGACCAGCCTGCGCCTGGCGGCCGGGATCGTCATGTTCCTGCTGCTGGCGGGCGCGACCAGCGGCTTTCCCTTCGTCTCGGCCTGGCTGAGCCCCGACGACCAGTTCGCCATGTACCGGACGGGCTTCTGGATCTTCGTCATCGCCGCCTCGACGGACTGGATCGACGGCTATCTGGCCCGTCGCTGGAACGCCACGACGCGCTGGGGCGCCATCCTGGACCCGATCGCTGACAAGATTCTTGTGACAGGCGCCGTATTGGGCGTGCTGACGAGCGGCTCGGTGCAGCAGATCATCATTCCCTGCGGCCTGATCCTGTTCCGCGAGTTCGCGGTCTCGGCCCTGCGCGAGACCATGGCGGGGCGCATCAACCTGCCCGTCACCCTGGCCGCCAAGTGGAAGACGACGTTGCAGATGGTGGCGCTAGGCTGCCAGCTGTTCGCTCGCAACTGGGACGGCTGGGGTCTGCCGTTCGACTATCTGCCAGCCTTCCAGCTGTTCTCGGACGCCCTGATCTGGCTGGCCGCCCTGGTGACGCTGTGGACCGGCTGGCAGTATTTCAGCGCCGCCCAGAAACAGATGCGGGATTTATAAGCCCTTCTCCCCTTGAGGGAGAAGGTGGCAGGCGGAGCCTGACGGATGAGGGGTGTCGGCGGCGCGGGTTGACGTTCAGCCTCCGCAGCCTGCGCCCTTTTTTCATGCCGTCGCGCTCGCACCCCTCATCCGAACGCCTTCGGCGCCCACCTTCTCCCACAAGGGGAGAAGGACGTCAGAGCGTCTTTTCGAGCACCACGAACTCCAGCTCGCGTGTGCGCGGCAGGCCGAAACGCTCGTCATCCATCGGGAAGGGCCGCGTCTCACCGGTCAGGCGATAGCCGCGCCGCTCGTACCAGGCGATCAGCTCGGCACGCTGACGGATGACCGTCATCTCCATGCGCGTGGCGGCGAAGCGGGCGGCGGCTTCGGCCTCGGCGGCGTCGATCAGCAAGCGGCCCAGACCGCCTGCCTGACGCGCCGGATCGACGGTCAGCAGACCCAGATAGGACAGCCCCTGCCCCTGATCCGCCACCTGGACGCAGCCGGTCAGAACGCCGTCGACCTCGGCCAGCAGAATCATCCGCGACGCATCGGTCAGGATATCGCGCAGCTCCGCCTCATCCGTGCGCTGGCCGCCCAGCAGGTCGGCCTCGTGCGTCCAGCCGGCCTTGGCGCTGTCGCCCCGATAGGCGCTTTCGATCAGGCGGTGCAGCGTCGGAACATCGTCCGGCGCGGCGGGACGGAAGGTCGCTTCGCTCACTGGACGCCCAGCTCCCGGATCAGGTGATCCATGCCGTAGACGTCGCGCAGGGCCGTGGTCACGGCCTGGGTGGTGACGATGACGCTGCGGTTGACGTTGCGATCATAGCCATAGGCGTTGCGCTGGGTCAGGACGGTAGAGTCGAAGTTGGCGCCGATGATCTCGCCCTTCGCATTCACCGCAGGCGAACCCGACGAGCCGCCGATGGTGTCGGACGAGACGGCCATATTCATCACCGCGTCGGGGTCGATGCGGTCCTTGGCGGCCAGCAGCTTGGGCGCGACGTTGAAAGGCTCGGCGCCCGTCGCGCGGTCCCACAGGCCGGCGAAGGTGGTGAAGGCGCCGATGCGCTGGCCCGGAACGTCCGTGCCCTCGACCCGGCCGTAGGTCAGGCGCAGGGTGCCGGTGGCGTCCGGATAAACCGCGTCGCCGAAGACGGCGAAGCGGGCGGCGGCCAGTTGCGCGGAGGCGCGGTCGGTCGGCGCCTTGACCTTGTTGTCCCACTCAGTGCGGACGGCGCGGGCGTCGGCATCGATGGCCAGGACATACTGGATCAGCGGATCGGTCGAGGCCTGAACGGCGGGCAGGCCGCCTTCCCACAGGGCGCGGCGCACGGCAGGGTCGGCCAGCCTGGTGCCTTCGATCAGGCGCGCCGACAGAACTTCGGGGCTTTCCTTGCCCAGCAGGGTGCGGGCGTAGGGGCTGTCGACGGTCAGCCATTCGCGGGTCTTTGACAGCCACCACTCCAGACGGATCTGCTCCAGTTCCGGATAGGTCGGGCGCTCGGCGAACAGGCTGGACTGCACGCCGGACAGGCGGCTGTCGGCGAACTCGGGCAGACGCTGATCCGACGGCTTGGCGCGCTCCTGCGCCCCGCGCACGATGGCCCGCGCCCAGCTGAACAGCGGCGAGCCGCCCGCGACCGAGGTCGTGCCCATGCCCGTGCCGCCTTCCAGCAAGGCCATCGGGGCATAGAGCTCGCGCGCGATCGGCTGGACCTGCGCCAAAACGGCCCAGGGATCGCCGACCTCAGCCGACAGGGCTTCATTCTCGGCGACGCGGCGATGGAAGACGGTCTCCTGACCGGCCAACTGGTCCATGAAGGCCGGATCGATCAGGGCGGCCATGCGCCCGCGTCCGCGCTTGTAGGTGTTCTCGACGCCGACGATGGGATCCATGGCGATGAAGGCCTGTTCCTCGCCCTCTTTCGAATAACGGATCAGACGGCCGCGCAGCTCCGACGCGATCAGCTGATCCAGCGGCAGCACCACGTCGCGAATGGTCATCAGCTGGGCCTGGGTCAGCAGGCGCTGGGTCGAGCCGGGGTTGCCGGTGACGAAGACGGGTTCGCCCTCGGTCGGCTTGTTCGGGTTCCAGGTGAAATGGGTCGGCGTCGCGGCGGACTTGCCGTCTTCGTACAGGCGGATGAAGGCCGCATCGATGGCGAAGCGCGGGAAGGAGAAGTTGTCCAGGTCGCCGCCGAAGGTCGCGGCGCGGTCTTCCGGCGCCCAGGCCAGGCGCACGTCGGAGTATTTGCGGAACTTGTAGAGCTTGAACTGACCGCCGCGATACAGGCTGACGACCTGGCAGCGGATCTTGGGATCGTTCCCGCAAGCCTCGGTCTCGATGCGGCCGGCCTCGGCCTCGCGCGCCTGGGTATAGGCCTGGCCGTCCAGGCCCTCGCCGGCCTTCTGGACACGCGCGGTCACGTCGGTGATGTCGGTCAGGATCTCGGCCGAGCCGCCGGGGCATTTCAGCTCCTCCTCGCGGCTCTTGGGCGTGAAGCCGGTCTCGGCGTATTGCAGTTGCGGCGTGGACAGGTTGGCGACGCAGGTGGCGACGCAATGGTTGTTGGTCATCACCAGCCCCTCGGCCGAGATGACGCCCGCCGAGCAACCGCCGAACTTCACCGACGACTGGCGGACGCGGTCCAGCCAGGCCTGGTCGATGCTCGTGCCCAGCGTCTGGTTGGCGCGGGCGATGGGGAAGTTGTCATAAGTCCACATGCCCTCCTCCGCCTTGGCCGAAGACGCGGCGGCGAAGGCCAGGACAGCGGCCGAGGCGAAAAGCGAACGGGTGTGAGCAGGGCGCATGAAATATCCTCGGCGTCGCCGCCTCGACCCTCGTCGAGGCCCAGGTTGCAGCTTCTGGAAACCAGAGCCGTCTTGCGGTCAGTCTGAACAGAACCTGGAGTGAAACCGCAACCCCTGACGAGCGCATTCACAGCGCGCGTTCGCGGGTCTAGATTCGGCGAATAACGAAACGGGACGGGATTGACGCCATGTCTGACGACTTCCCCCAAGGCGTGGTGCACGTCGCCGGAAAAGACATGCAGGCGCGGCTGTCCTCCGACGCCGACATCCTGGCCCTGTGGCGAGGCCTGACCCCGCTGGGCCGCAATGAGTTCATCTGCTGGGTCGAAGACGCCAAACAGGACGCCACCCGCCAGAAGCGGATCGAGCGCGCGGTCGAGGAACTGCGCGAAGGCAAGCGGCGGCCCTGCTGCTGGGCGGGATGCATCCACCGCACCGACAAGGCGCCCAGTCGCTGGCAGCAGGCGGTGCTCGTCGAGAAAAGCCGGGGCAAGCCGCAGTAGTCCTAAGCAGGTCAAGAAAAAGGGGCGCCCGAAGACGCCCCTCAAATCCCGGATCTGAATCCGACAGGCTTAGCGACGCACGCCCAGTTCGCGTAGCAGGCGCGGCTGGTTGTAGACGGTGCGCAGGGCCTCGGTGACGGCGGCGGTCGAGACCGACACCGTGCGGTTCAGTTCGCCGTCGTAGCCGAACGAGCCGCCCAGGGAGTGGATGTTGCCGTCGAAGGCGGCGCCGATCACTTCGCCCTTGGCGTTGATCACCGGCGAGCCGGAGTTGCCGCCGATGATGTCGTTGGTCGAAACGAAGTCGTAGACCACGTCCTTGTTGATCCGGTCCTTGGCCGCCAGGAAACGCTCGGACGCGTTGAACGGCTCGGCGCCGGTGGCGCGCTCGTACAGGCCGCCCATGTGGGTGAAGGACGGCACGGTCACGCCGCGATAGGTCCAGCCCTTCACCTGACCATAGGACAGGCGCAAGGAGAAGGTCGCGTCGGGGTAGAGGTTGTCGCCATAGACGGCGAAGCGGGCCTGGGCGACCTTTTCGGCGGCGCGGGCGGTCGGGGCGTTGACGCCGGCGTCCCACTGGGTGCGGATCGCTTGCGCCGCATTGTCGTTGGCCAGAACGAAGGCGATCATCGGGTCGCCCGAGGCGGCCAGCTGCTCCGGCGTCATGGCCAGGGCCTGCGCGCGATAGGCCGGGTCGATCAGGCGGCTCTGCACCAGGCGGGCGGCGATCGTCTCGGGGCTTTCAGCGCCCAGCATGGCCTTCACGTCGGCGCTGTCGACCGTCAGATATTCGCGGGTCTTCAGCATCCAGTGCGACAGCTGGATCTCCTCGACGCCGACCGGGATCGGCGCCTCCGAGGCCAGACGGCGGCCCAGGGCGGCGATATCGCTGTCGGCGTATCCGGCGCGGCGTTCGGCGACAGGCTTGGCGCGTTCCTTCGACGCGCGGACGATGGCGCGGGCGTAGGAATAAAGGGTCGAGCCGCCGCCGGCGTTCGCCTCAAGCTGGCGATAGGGCAGATAGAGGTCGCGAGCCGTGACCTGCACCCTCTCCAGATCGCCCCACGGGTCGCCGATGCGTTCGGCCACGGCCGGGTCGGCGGCGACGCGCTGACGCAGTTCAGCCTCTTCCTGGCGCTTCTTGCCCATGAAGGTCGGGTCCGTCAGGGCGCCCTGCTGGCCGTAATAGACCTTGAAGCTGTTCTCCAGGCCGAAGATGGGGTCCAGCGCGACGCGCTTCTCTTCCTCGCCGGTCGTCGAATATTCGACCAGACGGCCGCGCAGTTCAGCGCTCTGGATCAGGGTGATCGGGATCTGCTGGTCGCGCAGGCGCTCCAACTGGCTGATGGTCAGCAGGCGCGAGGTCGAACCGGGGTTGCCCGCCACGAAGGTGACTTCGCCGTCGACCGGGGCGTTGGGGTTCCACTTCAGGTGGTTGGGGCTGGCGACCGGCTTGCCGTCCTCATAGGCGCGCAGGAAGGCGGCATCGAGGGCGTAGCGCGGGAAGTTGAAGTTGTCCGGGTCGCCGCCGAAGAAGGCCGCCTGGAACTCCGGCGCGAAAGCCAGACGCACGTCCTCATACTTGCGGAACTGATAGAGGGCGTATTTGCCGCCGCGATAGAAGCTGATGACCTGGCAGGTCAGCTTGCGGTCGTCGCCGCAGGCTTCCTTCTGGATCGCGTCGATCTCGGCCGAGCGGGCGGCGACGAAGGCCGCGCCTTCCAGGCCCGAGCCGGCGCCCAGGACGCGCTCGGTGACGTCAGTGATGTCGGTCAGGACTTCCGCCGTCTGGCCGGGGCAGGTCTTCTCTTCCTCGCGCGTGGCCGGCATCCAGCCGTTCTTGACGTAGTCGTTCTGGGCCGTGGACAGATCCTGGACGCAGGAGATGACACAGTGGTGGTTGGTCAGGATCAGGCCTTCGCCCGACACGAACGAGGCCGAGCAGCCCTGCAGGCGCACAGCCGCATTGCGCACGCGATCCAGCCACGACTGGTCGATGCGCGTGCCGTATTTGTCGTTCACCGTCTGGATGGGGAAGTTGTCAAAGGTCCACATGCCCTCGTCAGCGCGGGCGGCCGACGCGGGAGCGTTGACCACCACGGCGGCCACGCCAAGCGCGGCCAGCGAGGCGGTGAAGGAAACGGTGCGGCGAAGCGACATTCAGGCTCTCCCGGAGCGCAGGGCCCAACGCCCCGCAATTGTTATCTTATAACTAGCGCCGTCGAAGGACGCGCCTCAAGCCCCCTTAATCCCGCAAGCCGTCCGGGGGAAGCCGAAGCCTTACCCCGATTTAACTTGGCCCCGGACCAGCGCGCGGTCAGATAACAGCGCAAGTCAGGGGAATAAGAACGCGTCATGTCGCTCGCGCTATCCACGCTGCTCTTCGAGTGGCGCCGCTATATGGCCGCCGTCATGGCGCTGGCCCTTTCGGGTCTGCTCGTGCTGGCCATGACCGGGGTTTTCATCGGCATCGGCAAGGGCTTCACCGCCGCCATCGAACGCTCGAGCGCCGACATCTTCATCATGCAGCCGGGCGCCAAGGCACTGTTCAGCGGCCCGATGGGGATGCCGCGCCGCTTCGTGCCCCTGGCCTATAACCACCCCGAGGTGGTCGAGGTGAAGACGCTCGACATGTCGGGCGGCAATTTCCAGAACATCAAGGATGTCGACCCGACGATGTCGGCGGCGGACCGCGCCAAGCAGGGGGCGCCGAAGCAGAAGAGCGTCCTGGTCAACATCATCGACACGGCGCCCGGCTCGGTCACCATTCCGCGCGACTATTCCGAGGAACTGGTCGAGGCCCTGCGTCAGCCCTTCACCGTGGCGGTGGACGAGACCGCGCTGACGCCGCTGGGCGTCAAGCTGGGCGACAAAGCCCTGTTCAACGGCCAGACCGTGACCGTGGTCGGAGTGCTGCGCGGCTATCCCAACATGATGCAGCCGACCATCGTCATGTCGCGCGACAGCCTGCGCATGCTGGGTCAGGCATTCGAAGGCCCGCGTGTCGGGCCGCTGATGATCAAGATCAAGGATCCGGCCCGCGCCGAGCATGTGGTGGCCCAGCTGAACGCCATGGGCAACGGCCAGTGGAAGGCCTGGACCCGTCAGCAACTGGCCGACGCCAACGCCGGCGCCATGTTCGAGGAAGGCATACTGGTCATCATCATCGGCGGCTGCGTGGTGCTGGGCATCATCATCGGCGTGGCCATCACCTGGCAGACCCTGCGCGGCGCCATCATGGCCAACATCAAGGAGTTCGCCTCCCTGCGCGCCCTGGGCGTCGGCATGGGCTCCCTGCGCCGTATCGTCATGGAGCTGAGTTTCTGGGTCGGCATGGTCGGGGTCGGCGCGGCCATCCTGCTGACCTGGCTGCTGTCGCTGTTCGCCCTGTCCAACGCCGTCATCATCTCCATGCCCCCAAGCCTGCTGCTCGTGGTCGGCGGCGGCCTGATCGGCATCTCCATGCTGTCAGGGTTCCTGTCGATGGGCATCCTCAAGAAGAGCCAACCTGCGGACCTGCTGCGATGAACGACCTGTCACTCGGACACACCAAGGTCCACGGCAAGCACGGCGAGTTCGCCCTGGAGGCCAAGGGACTGACCAAGCGGTTCAAGTCCGGCCGTTCCTTCGTCGAGGTGCTGAAGGGCGTGAATTTCGACGCCCGCCACGGCGACCTGACCATGGTCATGGGGCCGTCGGGCTCGGGCAAGTCGACGCTGATCGCCGCCCTGTCCGGCCTGCTGCGGCCCGAGGAAGGGCGCGTCGACGCCCTGGACGTGGACGACCTGTGGAAGCTGTCGGCCGGTCGGATCGACAAATTCCGCCTGGATCACTGCGGCTTCATCTTCCAGGGCTTCAACCTGTTTCCGGCGCTGACCGCCCTGCAGCAGGTGACGACGGTGCTCAAATATCAGGGCCTGTCGCCGGATAAGGCCAGGAAGCGCGCGACCCTGGCGCTGGAGGAGGTCGGCCTGGGCCATCGCCTGCATCAGCGCCCGGCGGCCCTGTCCGGCGGCGAGAAGCAGCGCGTCGCCATCGCCCGCGCCCTGGCCAAGGATCCGCAGATCCTGTTCGCCGACGAACCGACCTCGGCTCTGGACGGCGAGAACGGCCAGATCGTGATCCGCCTGCTGCGGCGCGCGGCGACCGAGCACGGCGCCGCCGTCATCTGCGTGACCCACGACCCGCGCCTGGAAGCCTGGGCCGACCGGGTCATCCACATCGAAGACGGCGTGATCATCGACGATCAGCGCCGCACCCCCAATCCCGAAGCCGTCCTGGCCTCGCACTGACCCCGATCCTCTGAGGACTCACATGCCCGCATTTCTGAAAAACAAATGGCTCTGGATCGGCCTGGCGCTGCTGATCGTGCTGATCGTCGGCTTCAGCATGATGCAGAAGGCCGGCGCCGCGAAGAAGGCCGAGCTGGCGCAGGCCGCCGAGAAGAAGGTCGAAAGCCCCTACTCCGCCATCGCCAACGGCAAGATCGACATCGAGGGCGGCATCATCCAGATCGCAGCCCGCCGCGGCGGCGTGGTGCGCGAGGTTCTGGTGCAGGAAGGCGACCTGGTGAAGACCGGTCAGATCCTGGCCCGCCAGGAAGACGACGAGCCGCGCCTGGCGCTGCAGACCGCCTCTGCCACCCTGGGCGAAGCCGAAAGCCAGCTGCGCCTGATCAACGTCGACATCGCCACGGCCCAGCGCGAGTATGATCGCCTGCAGAAGCTGGTCGCCACCAACTTCGTCGCCGCCCAGCGTCTGGACCAGGCCCGCGACGCCATCGCCCAGGCCCAGGCCCGCCTCGGCTCGCAGCAGTCGGCGGTGCAGAGCGCCCGCGCCCGTCGCGATGAAGCCGCCTACAACGTCGAGATGACGGTCATCCGCGCCCCCGCCGACGGCCGCATCGTGCGCCGCTACGCCAACCCCGGCGCCGGCGCCTCGACCCTGAACGTGTCGAACATGTTCGATCTGGAGCCGGCCGCCCCGCGCATCGCCCGCGCCGAGATCGTCGAGGCCGACATCCCCAACGTCGCCGTCGATCAGGCCGTCGAGATCACCCCCGAAGGCGACCCGTCCAAGGTCTATGTCGGCAAGGTGCTGCGCCGCGCCGCCGTCTTCGGCGCCCGCAAGCTGGCCTCGGACGATCCCTCGCAACGCACCGACGAGCGCGTGGTCGAGGTGGTGGTCGCCGTCGATGAAGCCCCGCTGCTGATCGGTCAGCGCGTCCTGGTGAAGTTCATGAAGCCGGGCGAAACGGCCGGCGCCAAACGCGAGACCGCCTCGACCGGCGTGCCCGCTGCCCGCGCCATGAAGGCCCCCGCCCGGGCGTAAGGGCGGATCGGGATAAGAACGGAAAGGGGCCTCATACGAGGCCCCTTTTTTGTTAGCTTCTCGCCCTCCTCTCCGCTCATCCCGGCGTCCGCCGGGATGAGCGGAAGAGAGGAACTCAGCTCCCCGTAAATTCCCCTGCCCGCTTCTCCAGCACCGCCGTCACGCCTTCGATGTGGTCGTCGGTCAGGTGAGCCAGGGCCTGCATGGCGGCCGACAGCTCCAGCATCTGGTCGAAATTCATGTCACGGCCCTGGCGCAACAGGGTCTTGGCCATGCGCAGGGCCTGGGGCGGCTGGGCGGCGATCTGGCTGGCCGTCTCCATCGCCTCGTCCATCAGGGTCTCATGTGGGACCACGCGATTGACCAGACCCCATTGCTCGGCCGTGGCGGCGTCGATCGAGCGGGCGGTGAACAACAGTTCGGCGGCGCGGTTGTAGCCGATGTTCCGCGGCAGCAGCCACGAGCCGCCGTCGCCGGGAATGATGCCCAGCTTCATGAAGGGCACGCCGAAGCTGGCGCGGTCCGAGGCGATGCGGATGTCGCCCAGCCCGGCGATGTCGCAGCCCAGCCCCATGGCCGGGCCGTTGACGGCGCTGACCAGCGGAACCTCCAGGCCGTAGAGGGCGCGCACGATGCGGTGGACGACGCGGCGATAGCGTTCGCGGATGGCGGCGCCGGAGCCCTCGAACAGGTCGCGGCGGTCCTTCATCGCCTTCAGGTCGCCGCCCGCCGAAAAGGCGCGCCCGGCCCCCGTCATCACCACGCAGCGGATCGAGGGGTCGGCGTTGACCGCGTCGCAGGCGGCGGCGAAGGCCTCGCCGTCCTCCAGATCCGGCAGGGCGTTCAGCCGGTCGGGCCGATCCAGGGTCCAGACCATGACCGCGCCTCTGCGCTTTTCGACGATCAGACCCATGCCGCGCCTCCTCTTCTCCAATGAAGCTGTGGGTGTCGGCCAGGGCGCGGCGCGATGGCAAGGGCGGAATTGAAAAACCCCGGTCGTTCTGACCGGGGCTTCTGGCTGGATCATCCAGTCTCGCGACTACGCGCGCGGCCGTTTGATCGTTATGGGCACGAAGTTGGACGGATGGCTGACCACGCGGTCGCCGGCGCCGTTCATCTGCTTCGTGTTCACCAGCATCCCGCCGAATAGGGCGAAGGACAGCATGGCGTGCTGGAGATTGCGCTCTTTGTTTTCGTTCATTTTTGGCGTCTCCTTTCGCTGAACGATGAAAGAAGACACGTCGTGCTTATTGGGACTCTCACCCTGTCAGTCGTTTCGCGTCGACGATGAAGATAGCGAAGCTGTGGAAAAAGTCAAGAATTATAGTCCGTCCTCGGACTCATTGTTGCGATACCGTCACGAACCATGTCCGACACGCCCGCCTCTTCCCCGCCCCGCCCCGTCGCCAGCCCATGCGTCATGGTCTGCACCGTCGACGGCGCCTCGGGCCTGTGCCTGGGCTGTCTGCGCACCCTTCAGGAGATCGCCACCTGGAGCCGGATGACGGACGAGGCCCGCGCCGCCGTCATGACCGACCTGCCGGGCCGCAAGGGTCGGATCGATCCCCGCCTGCTGGGCGAATGAAGACCCTGGATCGTCAACCTTTCGTTCGCCACGTCGCTTCACCGCATGGGAAGATCAAGGCGGCATAGTCCGTTTCATGATCCGCTTTGACCCGCGCTCCGCTGTCGTTTTCGCCGCCGCCCTGGCGTCGGCGTCGGCGTGCGCCGGCGCCCTGATGTGGTGGGAAGGCCCAGCCCAGGCCTACGCCGCCGTCGCTCTGAAGGAGGCGCCGTCGGTGACGCGCGCGGCCGACGGCCACTATTGGGCCGACGCGACGGTCGAAGGGCGGCCGATGCGGATGCTGGTCGACACCGGCGCCAGCGTGGTGACGCTGAGCCGCGCCGACGCCGAACGGCTGGGCGTGCGGCTGAAACCGCACGACTTCAACCAGACGCTGAACACCGCCTCGGGCCAGGTGCCCGCCGCGCGGGTGCTGCTGACCTCCCTGTCGGTGGCGGGGGTCGAGATGACCTCGGTCGAGGCCCTGGTCGTCGATCGCGACATGCCTGCGGCCCTGCTGGGCATGAGCTTCCTCGGCCGGCTGTCGGCCTTCGAGGCGCGGCCCGACGGCCTGATCCTGAGGGGCTGAACGCGCCTCAGCCGCGCCGACCGAAGGGCACGACCTTGTTGTCCCGGTCATGGCCGATGTCGGCCCCGCCCAGATAGGCAATGCCGGAGCGCACGCACCAGTAGCGAACGATCTCCTCGGCCGTCAGACCGAAGTCGGGATCATTGGCCGTCACGTCCGACACCCGGCCCAGACGAATGCCCGCGACGCGGCGGATCGAGGCCTGGCCGGTCAGGTGGAACATCATCCGATCGACGCGATAGAGGGCCTCGGACACCTCTTCCAGCATCAGGACGTGGCCGGTCAGATCCGGCTCGATCGCCGTGCCGACCAGTTCATTGAGGATGGTCAGGTTGAAGCCGACGGCGGGCCGAGGATCGGTCAGCAGGGACGGCTCCAGCGACGCCGCGTCGCCGCTCCGCAGCCAGTTCACCGCCCGGCGTCCGGTGGCGTCATGGCGCGATCCGTCCGAGGCCATCGGCCCGTGCGCGACATGGGGGAAGCCCGCGCGATACAGCGCCGCCAGCAAACTGCCCGCGTCGGAATAGCCGAGGTAACGCTTGACGTAGGCGTGGGCGGTCAACTCGGGGATCACCGCCTCGGCGATGCGGCAGGCGCCGTAGCCGCCGCGCGCGAACCAGACGGCGTCGATATCGGGGTCGTTGGCGGTCTCTACGAAGGCGCGGGCGCGGGTGGCGTCGTCGCCGCCGAAATGGCCGTGCGCCTCGAACAGGGCCGGATGCAGCACCAGTTCGACCGCGCCGTCCGGCCACTGGGCCGCCGCCCAGGCCCGGATCGCCTCGCCCCGCACGGGGTCCAGGCGGGAGCTGGCGTTGACGACGCCGATTCGGAACGGTCTGGTCTGCATGGACGGGGTGGCCTCGGGCGCCTCACGTGCTAGTCAGGCCGCCGGACATTCCCCGGTTTCCAGCCCTGAAATCAAGCCGATGAACAAAGACTATTTCTTCTGCGGCGTCGGCGGCTCCGGCATGCTGCCCCTGGCGATGATCGTTCAGGCGCAAGGCAACCGCATCGCGGGCTCGGATCGCGCCCTGGATCAGGGCCGCACGCCGGACAAGTTCGACTGGCTGCGCGCCCACGGCGTGACCTTGCACCCGCAGGACGGGTCGGGCGTGGTCAGCAAGGATCAGGTCGTCGTCGCCACCGGCGCGGTCGAGGACACGGTGCCCGACATCGGCGCCGCCCGGCGCGTCGGCGCCGTCATCAAGACCCGGCCCCAACTGCTGAGCGAACTGTTCAATGCGGCCCCGACCTCGGTCGGCGTGGCGGGCACCAGCGGCAAGTCGACCATCACCGGCATGGTCGCCTGGATCCTCGATCAGACGGGCCGCGTGCCGACCGTGGTCAACGGCGCCGTGATGAAGAACTTCGCCTCGCCCGACCATCCGTTCGCCAGCGCCCTGATCGGCGGCCCCGATCTGTTCGTCGCTGAAGTGGACGAGAGCGACGGCTCCATCGCCCGCTATGACCCGACGGTGGCGGTCGTCTCCAACATCTCGCTGGACCACAAGTCGATGGAGGAGCTGCGCGACCTGTTCGGCGGCTTCGTCGGCCGGGCGACGACGGCGGTGCTGAACCTCGACAACCCCGAGACGGCGGCGCTGGCGCAAACGCTGGAGACGGGCAAGGCGATCACATTCGCCCTGGGCGAGGAAGAGGCCGATCTGTCGGCGCACGACCTGCAACCGCTGCCCTCCGGCATGACGTTCGAACTGCGCGTGCGCGGCGAGGCGGCGCGGGCGGCGCGGCTGAACGTGCCGGGCGCGCACAATGTCGCCAACGCCCTGGCGGCGCTGGGCGCGGTCAAGGCGCTGGGCGTCGGCATGGATCAGGCGGTCGCGGCGCTGGAGACCTTCAGCGGCATCCGGCGACGGCTGGAAGTGGTGGGCGCGCGAAACGGCGTCATCGTCATCGACGACTTCGCCCACAACCCGGACAAGATCGCCGCCACGCTGAAGACCCTGCACGCCTTCGACGGGCGGTTGCTGATCCTGTTCCAGCCGCACGGCTTCGGCCCGCTGAAGCTGATGCAGCGCGAGTTCATCGAAGGCTTCGCCGGTCTGATGCGCCGTGACGACGTGCTGCTGATGCCCGAGCCGGTCTATTACGGCGGCACCACCGACCGCAGCGTCGGCAGCGAGGACATCGCGGCGGGCGTGCGCGCGGCGGGTCGTCAGGCGCAGGCCCTGGCCACCCGCGCCGACTGCGGCGACCGCATCATCGAGATCGCTCAGCCCGGCGACCGGATCGTGGTGATGGGCGCGCGCGACGACAGCCTGTCGACCTTCGCGGCCGAACTGCTGGCGCGCCTCTGATCATCCGCTCTCGGATCACCTGTCAGATTAGCCTTGCAAAACATTCACTTCCGGCAAAGCGCCTGTTAAGCGCCCTGGCCTAACCCTGCTCTCGCAAGAAGCAGGAGACGGCTGGAAATGGCCAGGATCGGAGACTTCATGGACGCCTCGGCGCCCATGGCGCCGGACGCGCCGGGGGCCAACGCCCTGGCCCGTTTCGAGGCCGAGCCCGAGACCCTGGTCATCGCCGTGGCCGACGCCGACGGGCGGCCCGTCGGCCTAATCGAGCGCAACGCCTTCACCCTGAAGCTGGCCGCCGAGTTCGGCCGCGCCCTCTACGCCCGGCGCCCGGTCTCGGCGCTGATGGACCCGGCGCCCATGATCGTCGAGGCCGACGCCTCCGCCGACGTCCTGTTCGCCTCGATGGACACGGCGGGGCTGGGCGCCTTGCTGAAAGGGTTCATCGTCGTCTCGCGCGGCCGCTATGTCGGTGTCGGCGCCGGGCTGCACGTGCTTCAGGCCGGGGTGGAGATTCACAAGCGCCGCGCCGAGGCCATGGCCGACCTGGCCCAGAACCTGGTTCGCGCCGAGGCCGAAGCCCGCGCCTCCAGCCGGGCCAAGTCCGAATTCCTGGCCGTGATGAGCCATGAGATCCGCACGCCCCTGAACGGGGTGCTGGGGGTGGCCGCCCTGATGGAGCGCCAACTGACGCAGGAGGATCTGCGCCCCCATGTCCGCACCATCCTGGACTCCGGAAACAGCCTGCTGCGCCTGTTGACCGATGCGCTGGACATGTCCCGCGCCGAAGCGGGGATGCTGACGCTGGAGCCCGCCCCGCTGGACCTGCAGACGGTGACGGCGGACCTGTCGGCCCTGTGGAGCCCCCGCGCCGAAGAGAAGGCGCTGGACCTGCGCGTCCACGGCGATCTGCGCGCCGCGCGCTGGATCATCGGCGACGAGATGCGGCTGAAGCAGCTGCTCAACAATCTGATCGGCAACGCCCTGAAGTTCACGGAAGGCGGCGCCGTCGAGGTGCGCCTGACCACCGCGCTGGAGGACGGACAGGTGCGCCTGTCGGCCACGGTCGACGACAGCGGCCCCGGCGTCAGCGAAGACGCCGCGCGCGCCATCTTCGAGCCGTTCAATACCGGCGAGGCGGGCCGCCAGGGCGCGGGCGCGGGTCTGGGCCTGGCCATCTGCCGCCAGATCATCGACCGCATGGACGGGCGCCTGGCGGTCGAACGATCACCCCAGGGCGGAGCCCGCTTCCGCTTCGACCTGCGTCTGCCGCTGGCCGAGGCCGACGGACGGCGCGAAGACGGCGCCGTCGCCGACCCGACCGCCCACGCGACCCTGCATGTGCTGGTGGTGGACGACAACGCCGCCAACCGCTTCGTGGCGGGCAAGGTGCTGGAGCTGTTCGGCTGCACCCACGAGACCGCCGAGAACGGCCGGCAGGCGGTGGAGCGCGCAGCTGCTGCGCCGTTCGACCTGATCCTGATGGATGTGAAGATGCCGGTGATGGACGGGGTGGCGGCGACGCGGGCGATCCGCGCCCTGCCCGGCCCGGTCGCAACCCTGCCCATTCTGGCCCTGACCGCCAACGCCGATCCGCGCGACGAGGCGAACTATCTGGCGGCGGGCATGGACGGCGTGGCCCAGAAACCGATCCAGCCCGAGGCCCTGCTGAACGCCGTCCGCCTAGTCCTGTCGCGCAGCGAGGCGGCGCAGGCGGCCTGAGCGCGCCGAGGCGTCACACCTCGGACCAGCGCCGCAGAAGGTTGTGATAGACGCCGGTCAGTTCGATCACGGCCGCATCCTTCGGCCCCTTGTCCAGATTCACCCGCTGGATCGCCACGTCGAGGCGGAACAGGTTCTCGCGGTCGGCGTCGTCGCGGATCAGACTCTGCAGCCACATGAAGCTGGAGACGCGCGCCCCGCGCGTGACCGGCGTCACCCGGTGCAGGCTCTTGGACGGATAGAGAACCAGATCGCCCGCCGGCAGCTTGACCGACTGGGCGCCGTACATCTCCTCGATGATCAGTTCGCCGCCGTCATAATCCTCAGGCTCCGACAGGAAGAGGGTGGCCGACAGATCGCTGCGAATGCGATGGCCGTTGCGTTGGCGGATGGCGTTGTCGACGTGGGTGCCGAACTCCCCGCCGCCCTCATAGCGGTTGAATAGGGGCGGAAAGATCGTGTGCGGCAAGGCGGCCGAGACGAACATCGGATTGGCGTTCAGCGCCTGGACGACCAGCGCCGACACCTCGCGCGCCTGGGCGCTGTCCTCGGGCAGTTGCTGATTGCGCTTGGCCGTCGCCGACTGATGGCCCGAGGTCATGTTGCCGTCGGCCCAGGGTCCGGCGTCCAGCGTCTGGCGCAGGGCCTTCACCTCGGCCTTGGTGAAGACTTCGGGGATATGCAGCAGCATGGCTCTCTCACCGTCTGGAAACGCATCGGCCCCGCCGCTCGAACGAACGACGGGGCCGACATGATGACGCGAAACGCGGCCTCTTAGTAGCGGACGTTCAGCGTCAGGATGGCCTGGCGCGCCGGGGCCACATCGGCGTGGTGCACGCCGTTGGTGCGGATGATGTACTCCTCATCCGCGGCGTTCTGGACGTTCAACTGCACCGAGGCGCGGTCGCTGATGTCGTAGGAGGCGAACAGGTCGACGCGGGTGTATTCCGGCGCATAGACGCGGTTGGCGCCGCCGCCGGCGCCGCCCTGGTTCCCGCCCCAGGACTTGGAGACGTAGTAGACGCCGCCGCCCAGGCTCAGCTTCGGCAGGACGCGATAGGTGGTGAACAGGCTGGCGCTGTGCTCGGGCGTATTGGCCAGTTGCGCGCCCTTGTTGACCGCGCCGTTGACCAGTTCGGAATCCATCCAGGTGTAGCCGCCGAAGACCTGCCACTTTTCGGTGACGTTGCCCGACACGCCCAGTTCCAGGCCCTGGACCTTAGCTTCGCCGACCTGCTCATAGTCGGAGCCGGAGATCAGGATGGCCGCGTTCTTGCGCGTCAGGTGGAACAGGGCGCCGCTGAGCGCCAGGCGGTCGCCGAACAGATTGGCTTTGGCGCCGATCTCGAAGTTTTCGGTCTCTTCCGGATCCAGCACGACATTGGCCAGATCGCCCGATCCCGTCCCCGTGCCGCCGTTCTGATCGCCGGCCGAAATGGTCGGCGGCGTCGAGGCCGTGGAATAGGAGGCGTAGATGCTGCTGTTCGCCGTCGGCTTGTAAACCAGGCCGACCTGATAATTGACGAAGTCCCAGCCGCTGCTGACCGGCTTGTAGACCGGCGTCGAAACCGTGCCCGAGGCGTTGACCGCGTCGACCGAGTAATCGTCCCAGCGCAAGCCCAGGTTCACGATCAGCTTGTCGTTGAGGTGAATGGCGTCGAAGGCGTAGACTCCCACGGAATCCGTGTCGGTCGTGCTGACCAGACCGCGCGTGATCGTACCCGTCCACGGATCGTTCGGGTTCGGCGCATAGACCTGGGTGCAGTCCAGCCCCGTCAGCGGCGCCGGGCAGGCCGCGCCGGTCAGGGTCGTGACCGTATAGGAGGCGTTGCGGTTCTTCTCGCGCGACAGCTCCAGACCGACGTCGAAGTCGTGCTTGATCGAACCGGTCAGGAAGGAGCCGTGCAGGTCGGTGACGTTGGCCAGGGTCTCGGCCGGGTTCCAGCGCGACTTCAGGCCCCGCTTCATCCACCAGACGCCGTTGATCTGCTGGGCCGCGCCGCCGTCGCCGGGGTTGGTGACGACATAGTCGTTCAGCGTCTGCGAGTAGCGGGTGACGTTGCGCAGGGCCAGGGTGTCGCTGAAGCGATGCTCGACCTCCAGCGTCAGGCTGTCGACCGTATTGTTCAGATAGTCGCGCGCCTTCAGGCCGTAGAAGCTGTCATAGGGCACGTCCAGGATGCCCGAGGCGTCCGGACGCGGCGCGTTCGCCCCACCCAGCTTGGTGTAGAGCGGGACGCCGTAGTCGGGCGTCTGATTGCTGTCGAGATGGTAGTAGCTGGCCGTCAGCGTCGTCGGCGTGCCCAGACCCACGGCGACCGCAGCCCCGACGCCCCACTTGTCGAAATCGACGCCGTTGCGACCCGGCACATCGCCCTGCGAAGCCATGACGTTCAGGCGCATGGCGGCGGTCGGCCCGACCTGCCAGTTGGCGTCCACCGTGCCACGCAGATAGTCGTCCGTGCCGACGCCGGCCGAGCCATGGACGAAGTTGGTCAGACGCGGCGACTTGGAGCCCAGATTGATGCTGCCGCCGCCCGAACCCCGGCCCGAGTAAACGGAATCGGCGCCCTTGATGACCTCGACCTGCTCCAGGTTGAAGACCTCGCGCTGCTGGCCGCCGGTGTCGCGGATGCCGTCGACGAAGATGTTGTTGCCCGAGGCCTGACCGCGGATGAAGGGCCGGTCGGCCAGGGGCTGGCCGCCCTCGCCAGCGCCGAAGGTGATGCCCGGCGAAGTGCGCAGGATGTCCTGCAGCGAGGTGGCGGCCGTCTGTTCGATGATCTGCTGCGGGATCACCGTCACGGTGCGCGGCGTATCGACCAGAGGCGTGACGAACTGCGGATCCTTCGGCTCGCGCTTCACGCGATGGCCGTGCACGTCCACCGTGCCCAGGTTTGTGGCGTCCTGACTGATCACCCCATCGGCGGGCGCGGCCTCGTCAGCCGCCGCGATCGCGGGCGCGGCGCACAGCATCCCGGCGGCGCTGGACGCGAACAGAAGCGCCTTGAGGGCGGCGGAGCGAGTGTCGGACATGGGGAGGAACCGGTCAATGAATGAGACCGGCTCGCATTAGCACCATTTCAGGGTGCGACAATCTGACTCTTGCGACTAAATCGCACTTGCGGAACAGGTGTCACACGCAGGTCACACCTGGGGCTTGGCGACCGCCTTGATCGATACCGTCGGATCGGCCAGCAGGGCGTCGTCTACCGGCGCCGCCTTTCCGATCAGCAGACGCCCGCCCATGAAGTCGGCGGGGGCGTTGACCGCTTCCACCGCCACGATGCGTTCTCCACTCAGATGGAAGACGGAGAAGGCGCCGCCGGCCGGATCGCCGCGCACCAGCTGGCGATCAGCGTCGAAAGGCACGCCCGCGATCTGCAGCTTGACGTCATACTGATCGGACCAGAACCACGGCACTTCCGGCGCCGGGGCCGCGCGGCCGACGATGGCCGAGGCCGCCTGCTTCGCCTGTTCAAGCGCGTTGGGCACGCTCTCCAGCCGGTGCATGACGCCGCCGTGGACCGGGATCGGCCGCCGCGTCACATCGCCGACGGCGTAGATGTTCGGATCACTGGTGCAGGCCGCCTCATCGACCACCACGCCGTCAGCGCAGTCCAGCCCCGCCGTGCGCGCCAGGGCCTCGCAGGCGAAGGCGCCGACGCCGACCAGCACCGCGTCCGCCGCGATCAGCGTCCCGTCCGCCAGGCGCACGCCCGCATCCTCGAACCCAGCGACCTCGACGCCGGTCAGGATCTCGACGCCGTGTTTCCTGTGCAGGTCGGTGAAGAAGGCCGACAGGGGCTGCGACGCCACGCGGGCCAGCACCCTGTCCATGCGCTCGATCACCACCGCCTCGGCGCCCAGGGCGCGGGCCGAGGCCGCCGCCTCCAGCCCGACATAGCCGCCGCCGACCACCGCCAGCCGCTTGCCAGGCGCAAGCACGGCCTTCAGCCGCTCGGCGTCATCGAGGGTGCGCAGCTCCAGCAGATCGGGCCGGTCCGCGCCGGGGATGGTCAGTTTGCGGGCCGTCGAGCCGGTGGCCAGGATCAGCACGTCGTAGGTCTCGACCGTTCCATCGGCGAAGGCCACGGTTCTGGCGCCTGCGTCGATGGCGCTCGCCGTGACGCCGGTGCGCAGGACGATGTCCTGCTCGGCGTAGAAACTCTTGGGACGCAGCAGCAGGTCTTCCAGACCCGCCTCCCCCTTCAGCCAGGCTTTCGACAGAGGCGGCCGCTGATAGGGCGGCGCGTTCTCCTGCCCCGCCAGGACGATCTCGCCCTCATACCCATACTGCCTCAGCAGCGCCGCCGCCGAGCCCCCCGCGTGTCCCGCGCCGATGATCACTACCTTGCTCATGACAGCGCAGATAGAGACGCCGGAAGCGAAGCGCCACCGCCTTTGCACCCATTCCCCACGCGACAGATCGGAAAGCGGGTTGACCGTTCCATTGTTACAGCATAATGGAACGCGCCATGAGCACCGACGCCGCCAAAATCGCCCTGCTGGACGCCCTGCTCTCGCTGAAGACGCGAGCGGAGGCGGACGCCTTCCTGGCCGACCTGTGCACCCCGGCCGAGCTGCGCGCCATGGCCGAGCGGTGGCAGGTGGCGCGGATGCTGGACGCCGGGGACAAGACCTATCGCGAGATCGCCGCCGAGGCTCCGGCCAGCCCGACCACCGTGGTGCGTGTCGCGCGCTCCCTGAAGGACATGCCGCACCAGGGCTACCGGCTGGTGCTGGACAGACTGAAAGCCTGAGTTGAGATCATGAGTACGGTTCAGGGGCGGCTGCGCATCGCCGTCCAGAAATCCGGCCGTCTGGCCGAACGCAGCCTCGATCTGGTCCGCGATGCGGGCCTGCGCGTGATCAAGGGCAACAACGACCTGCTGTATCGGATCGAGAACTATCCGATCGACCTACTGCGGGTGCGCGACGACGACATCCCGACCTTCGTGGCGGACGGGGTCTGTGATCTGGGTATCGTCGGCGAGAATGTGCTGGAAGAGGTCAGGAACGGCGGGCCGAACGCAGAGGTCGTCATGCCGCTGGGCTTCGGCCGCTGCACGCTGAAGATCGCGACGCCGCCGGGGCTGGACTACGCCGGACCGTCGTCGTTGCAGGGCCTGAGGATCGCCACCTCCTATCCCAGGATCCTACGCCGCTTTCTGGATGAGGCGGGCGTCCAGGCCGACATCGTCATCATGCGCGGCGCGGTCGAGGTGGCGCCGCGGCTGAAGCTGGCCGCCGCCATCTGTGATCTGGTC
This sequence comes from Brevundimonas sp. Soil_N_31, assembly GCF_057655995.1. Lineage (NCBI taxonomy): Bacteria > Pseudomonadati > Pseudomonadota > Alphaproteobacteria > Caulobacterales > Caulobacteraceae > Brevundimonas > Brevundimonas sp. Soil_N_31. The sequence continues at coordinate 36,472 of NZ_JBDGLE010000003.1, read as the reverse complement.
TCGACCGGCGCGACGCTGGAGGCGAACGGCCTTAGCGCGCGCGAGACGGTGCTCGACAGTCAGGCCATGCTGATCAAGGCGCCGACGCCGCCCGAGGCTGGGCTTCAGCACCTGCTGGACTCCATCGTTGAGCGGATGGCGGGCGTGGTGTCCTCGCAAGGGGCCAAATACGTAATGCTGAACGCGCCGCGCGCGGCGCTGGACCGGATCACCGCCCTGCTGCCCGGCGCAGGGTCGCCGACCGTCATGCCCCTGTCGGGGCGCGACGACGCCGTGGCCGTCCACGCCGTCTGTCAGGAGGCGGTCTTCTGGGAGACGTTGGAGAAACTGAAGGCGGAAGGGGCTTCGGCCATCCTGGTCCTGCCCATCGAGAAGATGATGTGATGAAGCGTATCGACTGGAACCAACTCGACGCCGCCGGACGCAAAGCCGCCCTGGCCCGCCCGCAGCGCCGCACCGAGGGCTTCGTCTCCAGCGTGGTGCGCGAGATTTTCGACGACGTGCGGGCGCGCGGCGGCGAGGCCGTGACCGACTGGGCGACCCGACTGGACGGCGCCGCCCCGCGCCGCATCGCCGTCACCGAGGCCGCCGCCCAGGCCCGCCGCGACCTGCCGCCCGCCGCCGCCCGCGCCCTGCGCGTCGCCGCCGACAATGTTCGCGTCTTCCATCAGGCGACGAAGCCCGAGGACACGCCCTTCATCGAGACGACGCCCGGCGTGAAGTCGAAGCTGGTCTGGCGGCCCATCGGCTCGGCGGGGCTCTACGTTCCGGGCGGAACGGCGCCGCTGTTTTCATCGCTGCTGATGCTGGCCATACCGGCGGACGTGGCCGGGGTCGGGCGGCGCGTCGCCGTGACGCCGCCGTCCAAGGACGGCTCGGTCCACCCGGCCATGATCGCCGCCGCCGCAGAGGCGGGGCTGGACGAGCTGTGGCTGCTGGGCGGGGCGCAGGCCATCGCCGCCCTGACCTTCGGCGCCGAACTGGAAGACGGCGTCATCGAACCGGTCGACAAGCTGTTCGGCCCCGGCAACGCCTATGTGGCCGAGGCCAAGCGCTACGCCTCGGGCCTGCCCGGCGGCCCGGTCTGCGATCTGCCTGCGGGGCCGTCGGAACTGCTGGTCATCGCCGACCGCGACGCTGATTTCGAGATCGTCGCGGCGGACCTGCTCAGCCAGGCCGAACATGACGCCGATGCCCAGGTGATCCTCGTGTCCGACAGCGGCACGGCCCTGAGCGAGATCATCACCGAGGTCGAACGTCAGGTCGACAGCCTGCCGCGCGCCGCCATCGCCTGCGCCTCGCTGGCCGAGGCCCGCGCCATTCGCGTGCGCGACATGGCCGAGGCGTGCGAGGTGGCGAACCTCTATGGTCCCGAACACCTGTCGATCCAGACGCAAGAAGCCGAACGGCTGGTCGAGCGGATCAGCGCGGCGGGGGCGGTCTTCGTCGGACGCTGGGCGGCCGAGACGTTGGGCGACTATGCGGCGGGGCCCAGCCACGTCCTGCCGACCGACGGCGCGGCGCGGACGCTGGGCGGGGTGACCACCGCCAGCTTCATGACGGCCATGTCGGTGCAGACCGTCAGCGAACAGGGCGCCGCCGCACTGGCCCCCGTCGCCGCCGCCCTGGCCCGGCTGGAGGGGCTGGAGGCCCACGCCAGAGCCGCCGATCTGAGGAGCGCCGGATGACCAACAACCTCGTCCTTCTCCCCTTGAGGGAGAAGGTGGGCGCCGGAGGCGCTCGGATGAGGGGTGTGCTGGCTTCGCCCTCCTCCGTCGTGTGCGCGGACACAGCCCCCTCATCCGTCTCGCTGTGCAGGCTGCCTTCTCCCACGAGGGGAGAAGGGTCATGAGCTTGCCCGCCCCCTATCCGCCGCTCGTCTCTGGCGGCGACGGCCTCGAGCGCTATCCGGCGGAGCCCGCTGCGCTGGCGGCCCGTATGGCCGCGCTCTATGGCGTCGACGCCGATCAGGTGCTGCCGACGCGCGGGCTGACGCATGGGCTGGAGCTGATCTGGCGCCTGGCCGCGCGCGACGGGCTGAAGGTGCAGGCGCCCGACGCCGAGCCCTATACGCAACTGGCCGCCCTCTACGCCCGCCCGGCTGCTGACGCTGAGACCGCCGCCGTGGTCATCCGCGCCCTCGGCTCGCCCGAGGCCGTGGCCGAGATGGCCGAGCGCGTCGCCCCGGCCCTGCTGGTCGTGGACGAGGGACTGGTCGAGTTCACCGACGCCCCCTCGGCCGCCGCCGTGGTGAAGGACCACGCCAACCTGATCGTGCTGCGCAGCCTGTCGCTGGCCTATGGGCTGGCCGGGGCGCGGGTCGGGGCGGCGGTCGCGCAAGGACAGACGCTGGCGCGGCTGGCTGAGGCGCTGGAGCCCTACGCCCTGCCCGAAGTCTCGGTGCGGCTGGCGATACAGGCGCTGGACTCGTCGCGGATGATGGAGACGGCCGAACGCATCAGCGCCGTGCGCCGCGAGCGCATCCGCGTCGCGGAGGCCCTGTCGCGCATCATGGCGCTGGAGGCCGGGGTGGGGCCGGTGATCGTCGCCAGACCCTCCGATCCGGAGGGCGCGCTCGAGGCCCTGCGCCGCTACGGATTGCGCGCCGATCTGGCCGGCGAGCGGGTGCGGCTGCCCCTCTCGCTGAAGCCCGAGGTCAACGACCGCCTGCTGGCAGCGCTCGGCGCCGCCACCCCCGGCGGGCGGCGCAACCGCACCGGTCAGGCCATCCGCGACACCAAGGAGACGCGCATCGTCTGCGCCGTCGATCTGGACAGCGCCGGGCCGGTGAAAATCGAAACCGGCGTCGGCTTCTTCGACCACATGATCGAACAGGTGGCAGCGCACGGCGGATTCTCCATCCGCCTGTCGTGCGAAGGCGACCTGCACATCGACCCGCACCACACGATCGAGGACTGCGCCATTGCGCTGGGTCAGGCGCTGAAACAGGCGCTGGGCGAGCGGCGCGGCATCGGCCGCTACGGCTTCGTCCTGCCGATGGACGAGGCCGAGGCGGCGGTGTCGATCGACCTGTCGGGACGGCCCTATCCGGTGTTCGAGGGGACGTTCGCCACACCGATGCTGGGCGACTACCGCACCGATCTGACGGCGCACGTCGTGCGGTCGCTGGCCGAGAATCTGGGCGCGGCGGTCCATGTCCGCGTCACCGGCGACGACGACCACCACAAGACCGAGGCCGTGTTCAAGGCGCTGGGCCGCGCGCTGCGTCAGGCGATCCGGGTCGAGGGCGATGTGGTGCCCAGCACAAAGGGGGTGCTGTGATGAAGGCGACGGCTTTCCTTCTCCCCCTGTGGGAGAAGGTGGGCGCCAGAGGCGCTCGGATGAGGGGTGTGCTGGCTTCGCCCTCCTCCATCTCGTGCGCGGACACAGCCCCCTCATCCGTCTCGCTCCGCGAGCCACCTTCTCCCACGAGGGGAGAAGGGCGATGAACGTCACCCTGATCGGTTACGGCTCGGGCAATGTCGCCTCGGTGCGGTTCGCGCTGGAGCGGCTAGGCGCGCGGGTGCGGATCACCGACGATCCGGCCGATGTGGCCGAAGCCGAAAGAGTCATCCTGCCCGGCGTCGGCGCGGCCGGTTACGCCATGCAGCGGCTGAAGGCGTTGGGCCTGATCGAACCGCTGCGCCGGTTTCCGCGCCCGCTGCTGGGCGTCTGCCTGGGCCAGCAGCTGCTGTTCGACGCCAGCGCAGAGGATGGCGGGGCCGACCTGCTGGGGCTGATCCCCGGCCGGGTCGAGGCCATCCTTCCCGCCCCGTCGCGCCCCTCGCCCCACATGGGGTGGAGCCGCCTGACGATCCGTCGCGACGACCCGCTGCTGGACGGGGTGAAAGACGGCGACTGGGCCTATTTCGTCCACGGCTTCGTCTGCCCCGACGGTCCGGCGACCCTCGCCGCCGCCGACTATGGCGCGCCCGTGCCCGCCGTGGTCAACAGCGCCAACCGCTGGGGCTGCCAGTTCCACCCGGAACGGTCGGCCGCGCTCGGCGCGCGTATCTTGAAGAACTTCCTGGAGTTGCCCGCGTGATCATCTATCCCGCCATTGACCTGATCGAGGGCCATGCGGTTCGCCTGTTGCACGGCGATTTCAATCACGTGACCCGCTATGATTCCCACCCCGCCAACCGGCTGGCGGCCTTTGCCGCCGAGGGCGCCGAGTGGATTCACGTCATCGATCTGGATGGGGCCAAGGCAGGCGAGGCGCGTCAATATGAACTGATCGGCGACATGGCCCGGGCCGTGCACATCAAGGTCCAGTCGGGCGGCGGCGTCCGCTCGGCAAGGGATATCGAGCACCTGCTGGGCGCCGGGATCAGTCGTGTCGTCATCGGCTCGCTGGCCGTCACCGACACGGATCAGGTGCTGAAATGGCTGGAGCAGTTCGGCCCCGACGTCATCGCCCTGGCCCTGGACGTCCGCTACGAGGACGGCCTGCCCGTGCCCGCCCTGAAGGGCTGGACCCAGTCGTCGGGCGTGGATCTGTGGAGCGTGCTGGACCGCTATCCGGTCGGGATGCTGCGCCACATCCTGATCACCGACGTCGGTCGCGACGGCGCCCTGACCGGCCTGAACCAAGAGCTGCTGTCCGAGGCCGTTCGCCGTCGGCCTGACCTGGAGATTCAAGCCTCAGGCGGGGCGGCCAGTCTGGACGACCTGATCGCCGCCAAGGCGATCGGCTGCGCCGGGGCCATTACCGGCCGCGCCCTCTACGCCGGCCGCTTCACCGTGGCCGAAGCCATCAAGGCCGTGAACATGGCTCCGGTCTCGGCCAATGACCGCTAGACGCATCATCCCCTGCCTCGACGTGAAGGACGGCCGCGTGGTCAAGGGCGTGCGGTTCGAGGGCCACGTCGACATGGGCGACGCCGCCGAACTGGCCGCGCGCTATCGCGATCAGGGCGCGGACGAACTGGTCTTCTATGACATCACAGCCAGCCCCGAGGGGCGGACGCTGGACTATGGCTGGGTGCAGGACATCGCCCGGCTGCTCGACATTCCCTTCTGCGTGGCGGGCGGCATCCGCACGGTGGAGCAGGCGGCGCGGTGCCTCGACCACGGAGCGGACAAGGTGTCGATCAACTCCCCCGCGCTGGAGCGGCCCGAACTGATCGGCGAGATGGCGCAGCGGCTGGGACGCCAGTGCGTCGTCGTCGGCGTCGACAGCGCCTTTCAGGACGGCGAATGGCGGGTGCATCAATACACCGGCGATCCGAATGCGCGCCGCGGCGCCGGGCGGCTGACGATGGAGTGGATCGTCGAGGCGCAAGGGCTGGGCGCCGGCGAGATCGTGCTGAACTGCATCGATCAGGACGGGGTGCGGCGCGGCTATGACGTGCGCCAGCTGGCTAAGGCTCGGCGGCGGTTGACCATTCCGCTGGTGGCGTCCGGCGGAGCGGGGGCGGTGGAGCATTTCCGCGATGTGTTCGTGGAGGCCGATGTTTCAGGCGCGCTGGCGGCCAGCGTGTTTCACTCGGGCGCGATCGCGGCGCCGGAGCTGAAGCGGTATCTGGATGCGCAGGGCGTGGAGGTGAGGATATGACGACCATAGGTTTCCTTCTCCCCTCGTGGGAGAAGGTGGCTCGCGGAGCGAGACGGATGAGGGGGAGGCCTGCCTCACCCTTGATCCTCGCGCCTGCGGACACCGCCCCCTCATCCGAGCGCCTCCGGCGCCCACCTTCTCCCACGAGGGGAGAAGGAAGATGAACCTCGACATCACCTCCATCGACTTCGCCAAGGGCGGCGGGCTGATCCCGGCCGTGGTGCAGGACGCCGACACCCTTCAGGTGCTGACGCTGGCCTATATGGACGAGGCGGCGCTGCGCGAGACGCTGGATAGCGGGCAGGCCACCTTCTTCTCGCGCTCGCGCGGCGGGCGGTGGAGGAAGGGCGAGACGTCGGGCGACTTCCTCAACGTCGTCTCGGTGACGCCCGACTGCGACGGCGACGCCGTGATGGTGAAGGTGCGCCCGGTCGGAAACGCCTGCCACCTGAACCGCATCAGCTGTTTCGGCGAGGAGGACGCGCCGGGGCTGGGCCGCATCGGGCGGTTGGAGCGCACCATTCACGTTCGCGCCCAGGCTGATCCCGATGACAGCTGGACCGCCCGCCTGATCGCCCAGGGCCCCAAACGCGCCGCCCAGAAGGTCGGGGAAGAGGGCGTCGAGACGGCCCTGGCCGGGGCGGCGGGAGATAATGCGGAACTCGCCAGCGAGGCGGCGGATTTGATCTATCACCTGCTGGTGCTTCTGCGCGCGCGTGACATGATGTTCCAGGACGTGCTGGACGTTCTGGCCCGGAGGGCGGAACCGGCTACAGATCAAGGCTGACGGCCCGCTGTGCGGGTCGGCCTCGGACGAAGGAGACCTGGATGGCGGCGCTGATACTGTTCGGAGGCGGGGGCGACCTCGCCATGCGGATGCTGTTGCCGTCGCTGTATTTTCTGGATCACGACGGCCTGCTGCCGGACGGGCTGAAGATCATCGCCGCCGCCCGCACCGAAGAGACGACCGGGGCCTATCTCGACCGGATGCGCGAGGCGGTGCAGCCCCGCGCCGAGGCCGACGACGCCTGGAGCGAGGCCGGCTGGCGCCGACTGACTGAACGGCTGGAATACATGGCCGTCGACGCCACCGACGCCGAAAGCCTGAAGCCGTTGAAGGCGCGCTGCGGCGAGGGCGCGATCACGGCCTTCCTGGCGGTGTCGCCGTCCCTCTACGGCCGCATCGTCACGGCCATGAAGGCGGCAGGCCTGGCCGAGAAGAACGACCGCATCGTGCTGGAGAAGCCGGTCGGGCGCGATCTGGAAAGCTTCCGCGAAATCGACGACGCCGTGGCCGACGCCTTTGACGAGCGGCAGGTGTTCCGCATCGACCACTACCTCGGCAAGGAGACGGTGCAGAACCTGATCGCCCTGCGCTTCGGCAACGCCATCTTCGAGCCTTTGTGGAACAATCTGACCATCGACCATGTGCAGATCACGGTCGGAGAGACGGTCGGCGTCGGCGACCGCTGGCCCTATTACGACGAGTACGGCGCCCTGCGGGACATGGTGCAGAATCATATGCTGCAGCTGTTGTGTCTGGTGGCGATGGAGCCGCCCAGCGATCTGGACCCGGACTCGGTGCGCAATGAGAAGGTGAAGGTGCTGCGCTCGCTTCGCCCCGTCATGGCCGAGGACGCCGAGCGCGTGACCGTGCGCGGCCAGTATACGGCCGGGGAGGTCGAGGGCCGCCCGGTCGAAAGCTATGAAACCGAACGCGGCCAGCCGTCGGATACCGAGACCTTCGTCGCCATCCGCGCCGACATCGACAACTGGCGCTGGGCGGGCGTGCCCTTCTTCATGCGCACCGGCAAGCGGCTGGCCGAAAAGCGCACCGAGATCGTCATCCAGTTCAAGCCGGTGCCCCACTCCATCTTCGGCCACGGAGAGCGCGGCGACATCTATGACAACCGGCTGGTGATCGAGCTTCAGCCGGACGAGGACATCTCCCTGTCGGTGATGAACAAGAGGCCGGGGCTGGAGCAGCGCATGCAGCTTCAACCGATCCGGATGAGCCTGTCGTGGGGGCAAGACGGCAAGGACGCCGCGCCGCCGCGCCGCCGCGTCGCCTATGAGCGGCTACTGCTGGACGCCCTCAACGGCGACTCCACCCTGTTCGTGCGGCGAGACGAGGCGGAACAGGCCTGGAAATGGGTCGATGAGGTGGCGGACGCCTGGACGTGTCGCGAGTGTCGGCCGCTGGACTATGCGGCGGGCAGCTGGGGGCCGGAGGCGGCGGACGTGCTGCTGTCGCGCACGGGGCGGAAGTGGAACGTGCGATGAGAAACGCCAACACTCTTCCTTCTCCCCTCGGGGGAGAAGGTGGCTCGCGGAGCGAGACGGATGAGGGGGCTGTGTCTAACCGCTCAACCTTTGATGTTGTGTCCGCATCCGGCGTCCCCCTCATCCGTCCTGCTCCGCAGGCCACCTTCTCCCCCGAGGGGAGAAGGTGCGTGTCGGCATGATCCAGCCCCTTCCCACCCACGAGGCCTGGGCCGAGGCCGCCGCCGACCGGCTGGCCGGAGCGCTGGCGGATGCGCTGGCCGTTGACGGGCGCGCCCTGTTCGCCGGATCGGGCGGGTCGACTCCATCGCCCAGCTATGCGCGGTTGGCGCAGGCCGATCTCGACTGGGCCAGGGTCACCGCGACCTTGGTGGATGAGCGTTATGTGCCCGAAACGTCGCCGGACTCGAACGCGGCCTTGCTGAAACACACCCTGCTGACCGGCCCGGCCGCCGCCGCGCGGTTCATCCCCCTCTACAGCCCCGCCGTGACGGTGGATCGCGCCGCCGCCCTCGCCTCTCAGGCGCTGGACGCCGAGGGCCGCCCGCTGGACGCCGTCCTGCTGGGCATGGGCGAGGACGGGCATATCTGCTCCATGTTTCCGGGTAGTCCGACGCTGACCACCCTGCTGACGCCCAGCCTGAAACCCGCCGTCTACGGCGTGCCCGCCGGGCGCGACGGCGCGGCGCCGCCGCAGGAGCGGCTGACGCTCAATCTGCCGTGGCTGGTCTCGGCGCGGTGCGTGGTGCTGGCCCTGACCGGGGCCAAGAAGCGCGCTGTGTTCGAGCGCGAGGCGGCGGGCGATCCGGCCGTCAGCCCCATCGCCGCCCTGATCGCGGCGAACGCCCCCCTTGAAGTAATCTGGACGGAGGCCGACTGATGGCGCTCAATCCCGTGATGGCCGAGGTCACCGCCCGCATAATCGCACGCAGCCGCAAGACCCGCGCCGACTATCTGCGCCGCATGGACGCAGCGACGGGATCGGGGTCCGGACGGGCCAAGCTGTCGTGCGCCAACTGGGCCCACGCCTTCGCCGGGCAGACGGTGGCGGACAAACTGACCGCCATGACCGGCGCCCAGCCGAACCTCGGCGTCGTCACCGCCTATAACGACATGCTGTCGGCGCATCAGCCGTTCGAGCGCTTTCCGGAGATCATCCGCAAGGCCGCGCGCGAGGTCGGCGCCACGGCCCAGGTGGCGGGAGGAACCCCGGCCATGTGCGACGGCGTCACCCAAGGGCGCCCCGGCATGGAGCTGAGCCTGTTCAGCCGCGACGTCATAGCCATGTCCACAGGGGTGGCCCTGACCCACGACGCCTTCGACGCCGCCCTGATGCTGGGGGTGTGCGACAAGATCGTGCCGGGGCTGTTCATGGGGGCGCTGGCGTTCGGACACCTGCCCATCGTCTTCGCCCCGGCCGGGCCGATGCCCAGCGGTCTTCCCAACGCCGAGAAGGCCCGCGTCCGCGCCGAGTACGCCCAAGGCCTGATCGACCGCGCCGAACTGCTGAAAAGCGAGATCGCCAGCTATCACTCGCCCGGCACCTGCACCTTCTACGGCACGGCCAACTCGAACCAGATGATGATGGAGATCGCCGGGCTGCACCTGCCCTCGACCGCCTTCGTCCATCCCGACACCGGCCTGCGCGACGCCCTGACGGCGGCGGCGGCCCAGCGGGCGATCGAACTGGCGCGCGAAGGGCGCGGGCGCATGGCCGACGTCGTGTCGGAGAAGACCATCGTCAACATGATCGTCGCCCTACTGGCTACCGGCGGCTCGACCAATCACGCCATCCATCTGGTCGCCATGGCGCGGGCGGCGGGCGTGCTGATCGACTGGACCGACATGGACCAGCTGTCCTCGGTCACGCCGCTGCTGGCGCGAGTCTATCCGAACGGGTCGGCCGATGTGAACGCCTTTCAGGCGGCGGGCGGGGTCGCCTTCGTCACCCGCGAACTGGTCGAGGCAGGCAACCTGCACGCCGACGTGACCACCATCATGGGCCAAGGGCTCGAGCCTTATTTCAAGGAGCCCCGGCTGGAGGACGGCGCACTGGTCTGGCGCGACGCGGTGAAGGAGAGTCTGGACCTGAGCATCCTGCGCCCCGCCTCGGATCCGTTCGACCGCGAGGGAGGCCTGCGGCTGGTGCAGGGCGATCTGGGCCGGGCGGTCATCAAAATCTCGGCGGTGAAGCCTGAGAACCGCATCGTCGAGGCTCCCGCCGCCGTGTTCGAAACGCAGGAAGATGCGCTTCAAGCCTTCAAGGACGGCAAGCTGAACCGCGATGTCGTGGTAGTGCTGCGCTTCCAAGGACCGCGCGCCAATGGGATGCCCGAACTGCACAGCCTGTCGCCGGCTCTATCCGTGCTGCAGGACAAGGGTTTCAAGGTCGCCTTCGTCACCGACGGCCGCATGTCGGGCGCCAGCGGCAAGACGCCCGCCGCCATTCACGTCAGCCCCGAGGCCCTGGCGGGCGGCCCCCTGGCCCGCGTGCGCGACGGCGACGTGATCCGGTTGGATCCGGAGGCGGGGGTGCTGACCACCGTGGGGATCGGCGACATGGCAGCGCGCCCGGCGGCGACGCGCTCGCGCGCCCATGCCGAGGGCTCGTCCTGGGGCTATGGCCGCGAACTGTTCGGCGCCTTCCGTCAGGCGGTGTCGACGGCGGAGGAAGGCGCCAGCGTCTGCTTCGCCGCCCCCATCGGCGCGAACGGCCACGACGACGGCCCGCCCGATCCCAACCTGGTCGACCGCGCCGTGGACGCCTGAAGGAGAACCGCATGACCGATCCCCTGCTTCTGGTCGGCGACGTCGGCGGCACCAACGCCCGTTTCGCCCTGGCCCGCAGGGTCGACGGTCGCCCCCGGTTGGAGCGTTTCGAGAGCTTCCCCGCCGAGACCCACCCGACCTTTCTGGACGGCGTAAAGGCCTATCTCGACGGCTGTCCGGTCAAGCCGACCGGCGGCGTCATCGCCGTGGCGGGGCCGGTGACGGACGGCGCCATCGACCTGACCAACTCGCCCTGGCGCGTATCGGAGGGCGAGCTTCAGACCCTGGGGCTGAACCCGATCCGGCTGATCAACGATTTCGAGGCCCTGGCCTGGGGCGCGCCGGTCGTGCCCGAAGACGAACTGGCGTCCCTGGGCGGCCCGGCCCAGGGCGATCCCCACGCCGCCGTCGCCCTGGTCGGACCGGGCACGGGTTTCGGCGTCTCCGCCCTGGCGCGCGACGCCCACGGCCGCGAGATGGCCCTGCCCAGCGAGGGCGGCCACGCCTGTTTCGCCCCCGGCGACGAAGTCGAGGACGAAGTCCTGCGCATCCTGCGCCGCCGCTACGACCGCGTCTCGATCGAACGGCTGATCTGCGGGCCCGGCCTGCTGAACCTGCACCGCGCCCTGGCCGAGATCGACGGTCGCGAGACCCACATCGACGATCCCGCCCAGATCACGGCTCAGGCGCTGGACGATCCGAACAGCCCCTGCGGCGCCACCCTGGCCCGTTTCTGCGCCATGCTGGGCGCTGTCGCCGGGGACATCGCCCTGACCACCGGGGCGCGCGGCGGGGTCTATATCGCCGGCGGGATCGTACCGCGCATCCTGCCCTTCATCCAGGCCAGCCCCTTCCGCCGACGGTTCGAGCGAAAGGGTCGGTTCCAGGACTATATGGCCGCCATTCCGACCAAGGTGATCCTGCATAAACACGCCGCCCTTCTGGGCGCCGCGCGCGTGGCCTTCGCCGAGGCGGGCTGAAAATGTGATCACAGGCGCGTGAACCGAATGTGATCCAGCGAGTTTCCTAGGCTCAACCATCTGGAGCACCATCATGCGCAAACTCGTTCTCGCCGCCGTCTCCGTCGCCGCCCTGACCGGCTTGGCCGCCTGCCAGAACCCGGCTGAGAAGGAGGCCGACGCCCGCGCGGACGCCGTCGAGGCTCAGGCCGATGTGACGGCGACCCAGCTTGAGAACCAGGCCGACGCCGCCCCGACCGCAGCCCAGGCCGACGCCCTGAACGCTCAGGCGGACGCGGTGGAGAAGAAGGCCGATGAAAAAGCCGACGCCATCAAGGCCGAGGCCGGCAACGCCGATGGCGGCATGACCACCTCGAACACGCCGCCGAAGTCCTAAGCGGACCTCGCATCGAACAAGGGCCCCGTCGCGATCGCGGCGGGGCCCTTTCATATCGGATTAGGGGAAGGCTTCAGACCTTGCCCTTTTCGAAGCCGGTCCAGCAGTCGTCGTAGTCCAGCTGCATCAACGGCGTCTGTTCCGCCCAGGCCGTCGTGCGGATCGGCATCCGCGTCTCGAACATGAAGGCCAGGGTGTTCTCGATCTTGTGCGGTTTGAGGTCCGCCTTGGTCGCCCCGTCCCAGCTGGCCTGATCCGGGCCGTGGCCGCTCATGCGGTTGTGCAGGCTGGCGCCGCCGGGGGCGAAGCCGCCCGCCTTGGCGTCATACTCGCCGAAGATCAGCCCCATGAACTCGCTCATGACGTTGCGGTGGAACCACGGCGGACGGAAGGTGTTCTCGGCCACCATCCAGCGCGGCGGGAAGATGACGAAATCACAGTTGGCCGTCCCCGGCGTGTCGCTGGGCGAGGTCAGGACGGTGAAGATCGACGGATCCGGGTGGTCGAAGCTGACCGTGCCGATGGTATTGAACCGCGCCGTGTCATAGCGGCAGGGGGCGTAGTTGCCGTGCCACGCCACAACGTCCAGCGGACTGTGATCGAAGGTGGTGGCCCATAGCTTGCCGCCGTATTTCTGAACGCACTCAGTCGGGCGATCCACGTCCTCGAAGGCGGCGACCGGCGTCTCGAAATCGCGCGGATTGGCCAGGCCGTTTGAGCCGATGGGGCCCAGATCCGGCAGGCGGAAGGGCGCGCCGTAGTTCTCGCAGACATAGCCGCGCACCTCACCGTCGACCTCCACGCGGAAGCGCACGCCGCGCGGGATGACGACCACGTGGCCCGGCGCCGCCTCGATCACGCCCATCTCGGTGACGAAGCGCTGCGCCCCCTGCTGCGGCACGATCAGCAGCTCGCCGTCGGCCGAATAGAAGACGCGATCGACCATCGAACGGTTGGCGACATAGAGGTGGACGCCCACCCCCGTCCCGGAATCGGCGTCGCCGTTGCCGCCATAGGTGGTCAGCCCTTCGACCCAGTCGGTCGGCTGGTCCGGCATGGTCAGCGGATCCCAGCGCATCCGGTTGGGATTGGGCGGCGTCTCGGTAAAGGGGCCGGAACGCACGCGGCCTTGCGCGAGCGGCTGATACGGCCCGTGCTGGGCCGAGGGCCGCAGGCGATAGAGCCAGCTGCGCAGATTGTGGTCGCGCGGGGCGGTGAAGGCCGCGCCCGACAGCTGTTCGGCATAGAGGCCCAGCGCCGGGCGCTGCGGCGAGTTGCGGCCGACCGGCAGGGCGCCGTCCACCGCCTCGGTGGCGAAGTGGTTGGCGAAGCCTGTCTGATAGGCGGGCGCGTTGGATCGCGTCATGTCGTTTCTCCCTTGCCGGGAGGTGTAAGCGATCCTCGCCCAACCGTCACCCCGAGCCGCACGGCTTTGCCCTGGATCAAACGAGTGTCAGCATCATCCTTTTCCCTCAAGGAGAGAAGGGGTTCAGAAGCCTTGCGCGCGGGCGAGGCGTTCGGCGTGGAAGTGGGCGTCGCCGAGCAGCTCGTTCAAGACGCGGACGCGCTTCATGAACAGGCCGACGTCAAACTCGTCGGTCATGCCGACGCCGCCGTGCATCTGGACCGCCTCCTGCACCGCCAGTTCGGCGACGCGGCCGGCCTTGGCCTTGGCGATGCCGGCGGCCTGTTCGGCGTCAGGGCGGCCCGCGTCGATGGCCTGAAGCGCGGCCAGCGTGGCCGCCTTGGCCAGTTCCAGCTCAGTGAACAGGTGGGCGGCGCGGTGCTGAAGAGCCTGAAACTCGCCGATCAATTTGCCGAATTGCTTGCGGGTTTTCAGATAGTCGAGGGTGGTCCTGAACGCCTGATCGCCCGCCCCGACCAGCGACGAAGCGGCGCAGGCGCGGCCCAGCGTCAGGGCGGCGTCCAGCGGGCCCTGCCCCTCGCCCACAGCGCCGATGACAGCGTCGGCGTCGATCTGAACCTCGTTCAAGGTCACGCGGGCGGCGTTGTGGGCGTCGACCATGACGGTGCGCTCGACCGAGACGCCCGGCGTGGCCGGATCGATCAAGAACAGGGTCAGGCCCTCGTCCGTTTGCGCGGCGACGATCAGGGCGTCGGCGACATGGCCGTCCAGCACGAAGCCCTTGGCGCCGTTCAGTTTGAAGCCGTTGCCGGACCGTTCGGCGCGCGTGGCGATCTTCGCGGGCGCGTGTTTGGGCCCTTCGTCGATGGCGAGGCTGAGGATGGCCTCGCCCGCCGCGATCCTGCCCAGCCAGGCCTTCTGCGCCTCCGAACCCGCCGTCTTCAGCACCGTCGCCGCCAGCACGGACGAGCCCATGAAAGGCGACGGCGTCAGGGTGCGGCCCAGACTTTCGGCGATGACGCCCGCCTCGACGGCGCCGAGGCCCGAGCCGTCGTCTTCCTCCGGGATGACGACGCCGGAAAAGCCCATCTCGCCGAACGCCCGCCACAGGTCGCGCGAGACGCCGTCCGGGTCGCGGCTGTCGCGCAGTTTCCGCAGGTGGGCGATGGGCGCGTTTTCGCTCAGAAAGCCGTCGGCGGCGTCCCGAAGCATAGTCTGCTCTTCGGTCAGGATCAGGGGCATCAATCCTACTTTCTCTTCGTCATGCCTGGACTTGATCCGGGCATCGGGCGTGGTGGCGAGCGGGCGGCGTCCAGTCCGGCGCGGCCCTCGATCCTCGGGTCAAGCCCGAGGATGACGGCGGCCATGGAGGTGGGTTGGGCGTCACGCTCCCGGCAGTTGCAGCAGGTGTTTGGCGATGATGTTCAGCTGGACTTCGCTGGTGCCGCCCTCGATGGAGTTGGCCTTGGTGCGCAGCCAGTCGCGGGCGGCCTGACCGTCGTTCGAGCGGTCGCCTTCCCATTCCAGCGCGTCCGATCCGCCCGCCGCCATGGCCAGTTCGTGGCGGCGCTTGTTTAGTTCGGAGCCGTAGTATTTCAACATGGAGGCGATCGCCGGGTGGGCCTGTTTCGCCTTCATCTGATCGCCCGCCCGCTCCATCGCCAGACGGAAGGCGGCGGCGTCGATGTCGTAGTCGGCGATGCGGGCGCGCAGCAGCGGCGCGTCCAATCGCCCGGCCTCGTCCAGCCCCAGATTATCGGCCGCGACCTGCCCCAGCGGGCGGCCGACGCCGGTATCGCCCATGGCGCCGATCATGGTCCGCTCATGCGCCAGCAGGGCCTTGGCCACGTCCCAGCCCCGGTTCAGCGTGCCGATCAGATTCTCCTTTTCGACCCGCACGTCGTCGAAGAAGGTCTCGCAGAAGGGCGACTTGCCGCTGATGAGCGTGATTGGACGCGTCGTCACGCCCGGCGTCGCCATGTCGAACAGGACGAAGCTGATGCCCAGATGCTTGGGCGCCTCGGGGTCAGTGCGGACCAGGCAGAAGATCCAGTCGGCCTTGTCGGCGTAGGAGGTCCAGATCTTCTGACCGTTGACGATCCAGTGGTCCCCCTGATCCACCGCGCGGGTCTGGACGGAGGCGAGGTCGGACCCGGCGCCCGGCTCGGAATAGCCCTGACACCAGCGGATTTCGCCGCGCACGATGGGCGGCAGGAAGCGCTGTTTCTGTTCTTCCGTGCCGAAGGCCAGCAGGGCCGGGCCCAGCATCCAGACGCCGAAGCTGAACAGGGGCGGTCGCGCCTTGATGCGGCGCATTTCGGCGGCCAGCACCTTGGCCTCTTCGCGGTTCAGCCCGCCGCCGCCGTATTCGCGCGGCCATTCCGGCGCGGTCCAGCCACGCTCAGCCATGCGGTCCAGCCAGAGCTTGTGCGCAGGTGTCGGGAAGACGGCGTTGCGCCCGCCCCAGACCATGTCGGCCTCGCCCGCCCCGGCGCCACGGCATTCGGGCGGACAGTTCGCCTCCAGCCAGTCGCGCGTCTCAGCGCGGAACGTCTCCAGATCGGCCATGGGCGCCCTCCCTCGCGTTCTTGCCTGAGAGAGACGCTAGCCGGTCCTTTTTGAAAACGGAACAGGGTTTCTCCCTCCCCTTCATGGGGAGGGTGGCTGAGGCCGTCAGGCCGAAGTCGGGTGGGGCGGCGAGGCTGTTCAGGCGCGGGGGCCGATGAGGGGCGGAGGGAATCACAGTGCGCGCAGGATCACCAAGCCCACCCCACCCGGTCGCTGCGCGACCACCCTCCCCATGAAGGGGAGGGAGAAAGAGTGCGTCTTACTTCTTCGACGGCAGGAAGGGCGAGAAGGTGATGACGGTAAAGGTGTCGCGGATGTGCGGCCGCGTCTGCACCTGCTTGGTCACGAAGGTGCCGATGTCGGCGTCCTTGGGCAGCTGGAACTTGGCCAGCAGGTCATGCTGGCCCGACGTCGAATAGACCTCGCTCACATTCTCGACATTATCGACCAGATCGGCCGCAACATCGTCGGCGTAGCCCAACTCGCATTTGATGAAGACGAAAATGGCGGTCATCATGGCCTTCAAGCCTCCCGTTCAAGCGGAGGTCTCTAGCGGATGGAGACGACATGGGTAAGGCTTTGTCGCCCGAGGCGACGCAAGTAGAACGGGCCGCGGCCTATGAGGCGGCCTATAACAACCGCGCCCGCGTGCCGGGCCACCCCGCCATTCTGGATCGCTGGCGCAAGGAATCGCTGCGGGTGATCGACGCCCGGCGGCCAGAGACGATCGAATACGGCCCGTCCGAACGGCAGAAGATGGAATGGTTCGACGCGGGCGCGCCCGTCGCCGTCTTCATGCACGGCGGCTACTGGCAGGCGCTGGACCGCGGCTGGTTCGCCTGGGTGGCGCCCGCCCTGCTGGAGCATGGGATCAGCGTCGTCGTGCCGGGCTATGACCTGGCGCCGGGCGTCCCGGTCGGCAAGATCATCAGCCAGATGCGCGAGGCGACGGAGTTCGTCCGCGCCCGCACCGGCAAGCGGCCGCTGGTGTTCGGCCATTCGGTCGGGGGGCATATGGCGGCGGGGATGCTGTCCGAAGGCCGGGCGCGCGCGGCGCTGGCGATCTCGGGCGTGTTCGACCTGGAGCCGCTGGTCCACACCTCGCTGAACGAGGCGCTTGGACTGGACGCGCCGGTCGCGCGCGCCCTGTCGCCGATCCACTGGCCCGCGCCGAACGGGGCGACGCCCGGCGGCACCGCGCTCGATTGCTGGGTGGGCGGAAACGAAAGCAATGAGTTCGTCCGCCAGAGCCGCGAGATGGCCGCCGCCTGGGGCGGCAAGGGCGCCGACACCCATGTCGAGATCGTCGAGGGGGCCGACCACTTCACCGTGCTGGACTCGCTGGCCGATCCCGACAGCGCCATGGTGAAGCGGTTGGTGGAGCTGGCCACCGCCGAATAGGCTTCGCCCCTCAGAGTGAAGGAGTTCCCATGCGCCACGACCGCCTCAGCGTGTTCACCGCCCTTGAAACCCAGGGCGTAGTGCCGGTCTTCTATCACCCCGATTTCGAGGTCTGCGCCGAGGTGATCCGGGCCTGCGCGCGCGGCGGCGCCAAGGCGATCGAGTTCACCAATCGCGGCGACTTCGCCTGGGAGACCTTCACTGCCCTGTCGAAGGAGTTCGCGCGCACCGACCCCGACATCATCATGGGCGTCGGCTCGATTCTGGATGCGCCGACGGCTGCCCTCTATCTGGCGTCGGGCGCGCGCTTCGTCATCAGCCCCTGCCTGGTCCCAGAGGTCGCCAAGGTCTGCAACCGTCGCCAGGTGGCCTATTCGCCTGGCTGCGGCTCGGTGCGCGACATCTCCGAAGCGCAGGAACTGGGCTGCGAGATCGTCAAACTGTTCCCCGGCGCCTCGGTCGGCGGGCCGGACTTCGTCAAGGCGGTGCTGGGGCCGATGCCCTGGAGCAAGATCATGCCGACCGGGGGCGTCGACCCGGACGAAGCCTCCATCGCCAAATGGTTCGGCGCCGGCATCGTGGCGACCGGCATGGGCTCGAAACTGATCACCGACGCCGCCATTCAGGCGAAAGACTGGGCCGGCATCGAGGCCAAGGTGCGCCAGACCGTCGAGGCGATCGCGGCGTTCAGAAAGAAGTAGAAACGGCTCTCCCTCCCCTTCATGGGGAGGGTGGCTGAGGCCGTCAGGCCGACCCGAAGGGCGGCGCGGAGCAGCCAAGTCGGGTGGGGGCGGTCGGGTCATTCAGGCACCGAGGTCAGGATCGCCTCGCCCACAAAAAAGACCCCGCCGTTTCCAGCGGGGCCTCTTCATATTCAGATGCAGACGCCAATCAGGCGGCGGCTTCGCCCTTGGCGGCCAGCTTGGCCTGGTGGGCGGCCATGCCGGCGGCGATCAGTTCGGCGGCTTCGCCGGCGTCGCCCCAACCGTTGACCGTGACCGACTTGCCCTTCTCCAGATCCTTGTAGCGGGTGAAGAAGTGCTCGATTTGCTCGATCAGGATGGCGGGCAGCTGACGGTAGCTGGAAACCTCGGTGTAGTAGGGGTTCAGCTTGTCGACCGGCACGGCCAGGATCTTTTCGTCGCCGCCCGCCTCGTCGACCATCTTCAGCACGCCGATCGGGCGCGAGCGGATGACGCAGCCCGGCACCACCGGCGTCGGGTTCAGCACGATGACGTCGCAGGGGTCGCCGTCGTCCGACAGGGTGTGCGGCACAAAGCCGTAGTTGCCCGGATAGTACATGGCGGTGTGCAGGAAGCGGTCGACGAACAGGGCGCCCGATTCCTTGTCCATCTCATACTTCACCGGCAGGCCGCCCTGCGGGATCTCGATGATGACGTTGATGTCCCACGGCGCGTTGGGGCCGACCGGGATGGCGTCGATATTCATGATGCGCTCTTGTTGCAGGTGCGAACGGGGAGAATTGACGCGCGTGATAAGCTTTGCGCGGCTTTACGGCAAGCGTCGCGGCGATCACGCTTGCCTTGCGACGGCCGACGTGGCGTCAATCAGGCATGAGTCTGTTCGATTGGATCGCCCTGTTCGTCTTTGTCGTCGCCTGGTTGGGCTACGGCCCGCTGATTCGCCTGGTGGCGCGACGCAGCGGCTCCCTCAACATGGACATGCTGTCGGTGCGCGACGCCTGGATGCGCGCCATGACCCATCGCGAGATGCGGCTGATCGACAGCCAGCTGATGGGTCATTCGATCAACTCCGCCTCCTTCTTCGCCTCGACCAATCTGCTGCTGATCGCCGCTGTGGCGGGCGTTCTGTTCGGCGGCGAGGCGGCCATGCGCGGTTTCGCCGCCGTCGGCGCCGAACCCGTCGCCCCGCGCCTGATGGAAGCCAAGCTGGCCGTGGTGCTGCTGTGCCTGGCGCGCGGCTTCCTCGACTTCATCTGGGCGCTGCGCCAGTTGAACTACACCGTCGCCCTGATCGGCGCCGCGCCCGAAATCCATGAGGAGGCCGACCGCGTCGCCTATGGACGCGCCGTGGCGCGCGTGCTGAACCCCGCCCTGACCAGCTTCAACCAGGGCGTTCGCGGCTATTATTTCGCCCTGGCGGCCGCCGCCTGGCTGTTCGGGCCGCTATGGCTGATGCTGGGGGCCGTGTCGGTGTTCGCCCTCCTGGCCTGGCGTCAGCTCGCATCGCCCGCCGCCGGCGCCATCCGGCAGGCGCGCCGCCTGCTTGAACGGGGCTGACGATCTCGCAACTGCGAAATCAACGGCACGCGCCGCATTTCAGGATCATGGGATTGAGCGGCAAACTCGGTAACATCCCGTGATTGTATAAGATTGAATCGAGACTTGTATTTTTGTGCGCTGCAAACTAACTTGGTTTTCGACGCTTTCGAGCGTCTTGCCCTTCCTGGGCGTTTCCTCCCTATAGACTTTCAAAGCCGCGCCGTTTGGCGCGGCTCTTTTTTTGCCTCGAGCGCAGCCGTCAGGCGCGCCAGTCGACGCAAAGCTCGGCGATCACCCGACGCAGGGCCGAGCGGCAGCGCTTCCATCCCGGCGACGGCGCCCAGGCCGCCTCGTCCCAGTACAGGCCCCGGCTCAGTTCGATCTGCACCGCCTGAAACCCGTCCTCCGGCCGCCCCCAGATCTGGGTCGCATAGCCGCCCGCATAGGGCCGGTTCAGCCCGACCGTCAGCCCCTGCGCCTCGAACAGCCGCCGCAGACGCCGCGTCAGCAGCGCCTCGCAACTGGTCCCATGCCGGTCCCCCAGCACCACGTCCACGACCCCGTTCGTCGCCCGTGCGGGCATGGAGTGCCAATCGATCAGCACCGCCCGCCCGAACTCGGCCCGCGCCGCCTGCATCATCTCCGCCAGGGCCGCATGATAGGGGGCGTGCACCCGCGCCACCCGCGCCTCGGCCTCGCTTCGCGTCAGCCGACGCCCATAGAGCGGCGTCCCGTCCCCCGCCAGCCGCGCCACCACGCCATAGCCGGCCTGAGCCTTGGCGCTGGCGCGCGGCGCGTCTGCATCGACGATGAGGGCCGGATCCCACTCGTCCGGCGCCCTGTTCAGATCGACATAAGCCCGGCCGATACGCGCGGCGATCAGGCTCGCCCCCTCCCCCGGCCCGCAGTCGATCAGTTGATCCACGGCCGCGTCTTCGGCGCTGCGGACCGCCCGCGCCGAAGCCGTCGCCCCCATGTCATCGGGATAGAGCTCGCCCGAATGCGGCGAGGCGAACACCAGCGGCGTCGCCCGCCCGGCGTCCGCCGGAACGATCCAGAAGGGCGGCTGAGGCGCATCCATGCCTTCGCCATAACCTGCTTCGCAGCGGAAGGCGCGCCCCGATGCCGCTCTCCCCGTTCGTCTTCATCGCCGGTTTACCGGGCCGGGCCTAGGCTGGCCGCCAATTCCCCAACGGTTTCGATACGATCATGGCGCGCATTCTTCTGGCCGAAGACGACAACTCTCTTCGCGGCTTCCTGACCCGCGCCCTGGAGCGGGCCGATCATGAGGTCGTGGCCTGCGAGAACGGCGACGACGCCATCGACGCCCTGGACCAGGGCCCCTACGACCTGCTGCTGACCGACATCGTCATGCCGGGCGCCGACGGGATCGAGGTCGCCCGCGTCGCCGCCGCCCGCCAGCCGGGCCTGCGCATCATGTTCATCACCGGCTTCGCCGCCGTCGCCCTCAGCGCCGCCCAGGCCTCGCCCCAGGCCAAGGTTCTGTCCAAGCCCGTCCACCTGCGCGACCTGGTGAACGAGGTCGAACGCATGATCGCGGCCTAACCGAAAGAAAAGTCGAAGAAAGGCGTCAAAGCCCCTTGCAGGCCCCGCAAACTGCGGGTTATAGACGCCGCCTTCCCGCCCACCGACACATCAGTCGGACGGGCCGCAGAACAGGCGGACGCGTAGCTCAGCGGGAGAGCACTACGTTGACATCGTAGGGGTCACAGGTTCAATCCCTGTCGCGTCCACCATTCTCTTTCCTAGGTTTTTTGGAACTGCTCCCCCTTCGGGAGAGTGCGCCGCCCAGGAAACGCCCATGAAACGCTCCCCGCCCAGGTCATCGCCGACCAATCGCTGAGCGCGCCTCCTCCATGTAGTTTGGGCTGTGGTGCCCATAGACCCTGGTGATCAGCCCCTCGCTGGTGCCGGTGAAGCCCGCGACCTGCCAGGTAGGAACCCCCTTCTGAAGCAGCCAGGTGATGCAGGTGTGCTTCAGCGTGTGCGGCGTCACGTCCGCTCCCAGACCCGCCCGCTCCTTGGCGCTTTCAAAGCCGCTACGCTGACGCTGGATGATCTCCCCATCATATTCGCAGGGGCCATGGATCGTCAGTCTGCGCCACCGCCGCAGGTGCGGCATCAGCCGATGCGGAATCGGACAGGGCGGCCGACGCTTCCGCGTTTCCCGCTCCGCCGTACCCCGACGATGGATGGTTTCCGTGACCAGATCGACCGAACCCGCCGTCGGGTTCCGCGTCCAGCGCAAGGCCAACACGGCCGAATGGCGCGTCGCCGTATAAAGAGCGATCAGGATGAAACGGGCCACATGATAGTTGGGCTCGGCGACACGGCGCCACCCTTTGACGCCGCCCTGGTCGTCAACGCCGACAGCCTCATACCCCAACGCCCCGCGTAGAAGCCGCGCCGCTTCCATCCGCGTAAGCCAGCGCTCATTGGGCTGTCCCGCGTCCGGCTTGGTGATCGGGATGGGCCGATCCAGTTTTCCATGCCGATGAAGCAGGTTCAGCGCGGCCGCCAAGGTCTCGAGTTCACGCCGGGCGGTGGCCTCCACCACCGGTCTGCGCCCATGGGTGCCGCCGGTTCTTGCCTTCACGTACTTCCGGCAGGCATCGATGTTGATCGCGTCGCAAGTCAGGTCTCCCAACCCCTCCAGCAGACGGTCGACATGATAGGGCTCCGGACCGGAATGATCGTCCCGCAGAGATTCCAGATAGTAGGTCAGCGCGTCTGCGACGGCGACCTTGGACGGATGGCCATCGCCGAAATCAGGCCGGTGCTTGTCGGCTAGATAGCGGCCGAACGCTTCTTCAGCGCCTCGCTGGTCCGGCTCGCCAAAGCCCGTGCCGATTTCACGTCCACGGTCGAGGATGACATAGCGGGCCTCTCGGCCCTTTCGTTCGCGCAGATAGAGGCGCGGGGGTTGGGCGGGACGCGGCACAGTTCCCTCATCGCTTCGATGGCGGCCAGAGTGGTGAAATCCTTGTTGCCGATCCGCTCGATGACTAGGCGCCCCCGGCTGGCCTCCAGCCGCAGGGTGCGCACCGAGACGGAGCCGTCAGGAAAGGCGAGACGCGCCGCCACAGTCAGGCGAAGCGGGGTCGAAGACGTGATGGCGTCAGACCTGCGGTCGTGAAGATAACGCTCTACATGGGACAAAACAGCGAACTCGATCGTCAAAGACGACAATCGCTAGAGGCGACCGGCGGGATACCGGGACAGACACCCCGACGGGCGTCATTTGTCGTCGCCGCCCATATATACCGAACGGCGTTCCGATCGCAACAAGAAAAATCGCTTATCTTATTGTTTTTGTTAAGAAATGACATGCGCATATCAGCAGATCACGTTCTTAGAGCCTCCACGCGCGCTGCGATATTTGAAGCCGTCCCATTTTCGAGCGCGCGATCTCTTACACATCAGGGCGTTGTAAGCGTCGGCCAAATTCCGGGAATTTGGCCGTTTGTCGTTCAGACAGACTATCTAAATCTCTGCGGAGTTCATCGACCCGCACCTCGGTCACACGAAGCCGCAAATATATCCATCGACCGAACCACACTAAGGCGGCCAGACACATAACAACCACAGCTTCCATCACGCCCTCCCAATTTGGTCACTATAATGACTGGATGAAGGTGAAGATTTCCTTGCGCTTGGGGCTATGCGAATGGCCCAGGTTCTTGGCGAAAATGTAAGGCGTATCCGGCGTGAGCGGGAAATGACTCTGGAAACGCTCGCTCATGAGGTCGGGCTGGCCTACAGCTACCTGGGGCAGCTAGAGCGCGGACAGAGGAACCCAACGCTGGGCGTCATAGAGCGAATCGCAGAGGTCTTGAAAGTTGATCCGCTTGATCTTCTAACTGGTCGGTGAACGGTTACAGGTGAGGCAACATATAGATCCACTCTGCTAATCCACTGCTGATTGGTCTTGATCTGGACCGCACCTCTTCTATTTTTTCTGCAACCACTCCGCAGAAACAAACGCCCTGTCTAAAAAGATAGCCACCTTCTCCCATTCGGCCCCTGCACGACCGCCTTGCGCGGCCTTCCGGCGCACCTCCGCCAGAAGTTCCTCCCGTTCGATATAGGCCGCGATCTTTTCCAGGTCAGGTCGACGCGGCGGGAGCGCCGACTGAGCGCGCTCCCTGGCCTGCTCCTGTGTACAGGCGCCCTTGAGGCGATTGGCCCGGTCGCTGATAACGCGAACATTCCCGCGCACATAGCCCAGGGCAGGCCTGATGCGGTCCAGCGAAGGCGATCCGCTCGATCGTTCAGAACCTGTCGCCAGCGGCATACCGAGGACAGGGCAAACCGGCGGCACCACCACGTCACGACGGCGCAGGTTGAACGGCAAATCCAGGCGCGCCGCCCTTTCCCGCGCTCGCTCCAGCAAGGCCGCCACAGGATCGCGACGCCGCCGCTGGCGCATATAGGCGCTCATATAAAGGGCGTTGCAGCACCGACATTTCGCGCGCTTCAACTGCGCCCCGTGAATGGGACAATTCAATTCGAATTGGTTCTTCATGGACAGATAAGACTCTACGTTGATAATGAGTCCATAAATTCAAAATGAGTCTAAAGAGTCAAATTTAATTATGAAGACACCTCGAGCGCGCTCCCCCAATCATCCGACAGGCGCCCAGCTGCGCGGCGCCCGAGGCCTTCTGAATCTGTCGGTCCTGGACCTGTCGGAGCGCACAGGGCTGGCCGTCAACACCATCAAGCGCGCCGAAGCGACGAACGACTTCGCGCCGATCAACCGCGCAAACGCCAACCTGTTGGTCACAGTGCTTCAAAACTTGGGGGTGGTTTTTTTGCCCGCTGACGACACGATTGGGGCAGGCGTTCGGCTGGAGGCTTCAGACACGCCCGCGTTTGCACGACGTCGAAGTGGGGAGTGAGGCCAACCAAACGCCAGAATCGGTCGTTGTCGATAACCGTATTGAGCCTTGCCTCCCGCTTCGCTTGACTCCCCCAGGGGGTTGGCGCGCATATAGAACAAATGAGGAACATTTGTTCACAGCCTGACGCTTTGACAGCGCTGAAAACTCGCTTGGAGGCCCTGGATCGGGCCGGCGGTCGTCGCGTTGGAGTGGGCGTGCGCACGGGAAGCGACGACGTCTTTGCGCCACTGACCAAAGGCGTTTTGCATGATCTTTATGCAGTCGCCCCTGCCGACGCGGTGGCGGTCAACGCCTTTGGGCTGGGCATGGCGCTGCGGGCGACGGCGGGGCGTCCCATCGTCTGGGGCCTGCATGAGATGATGGCCCAGGAGGCGGGGCGGCCGCACGGTCCGGGCCTGCATGAGATGGGCCTGTCGCCGCGCGACCTGTTGCTGGTGCGGACGCGCGACGTGCAGACCCTGCTGGCCGTCGGCGAAGAAGCCCTGCGCAGTCCCGCCGTGGGCGCCGTGCTGTTGAGCGCCTGGGGCGAGGCCAAGGCCTTCAGCCTGACGGCCAGCCGCCGACTGGCTCTGGCGGCCGAGACGGGCGGCGCGACCCTGTTTCTGGCGCGGGCGGGCGCCCTGCCCTGCCCCAGCGCGGCCGAGACCCGCTGGTCGGTGGCGTCCTGCGCTTCGGAACCTCTGGAAGGCGGGGCGCCGGGTCGGCCGTCTTTTTCGGCGACCCTGCTGCGACGGCGCGGCGGCGGGGCGACCGGAACCTGGATCATGGAGTGGGATCGTGAACAGCGAACCTTCCGCCCGCCCGCGCCGCTATCTGGCGGTCTGGTTCCCCTGGCTGCCCAGCGACCGGCTGCGCCGTCAGGAACCAGACACGCCGCCTGATGCGCCGCCCGTCATCCTGGCCGAAAAGGTCAAGGGCGCGCTGCGGCTGGCCGCCGCCGATCCGGCGGCGGCGCGGGCTGGGCTGACGCCAGGTCTGGCCCTGGCCGATGCGCGGGCTCGGACGCCCGCCCTGCGCGTCGTCGCCCATCGTCCCGACCTCGACGACGCTCTGCTGGCGCGGGTGCTGGAGGATTTCGGCCGCTTCACCCCCATGATCGCGCTAGACCCGCCGCACGGCCTGATGCTGGACGTGACCGGCTGCGCCCACCTGTTCGGCGGTGAAGCAGGTTTGATGCGGACGGTCCAGGCGCGGGCCGAACGCGCCGGACTCAAAATCCGGTGCGCCCTGGCCGGCACGCCCCAGGTCGCGCGCGCCCTGGCCCGCTTCGGCTCCGGCGGTCGGTTCGAGCCCGGCCAGGACCGCGCCGCTGCGCGCCGCCTGCCGGTCGCCGCCCTGGAGCTTTCGGACAAGGAGGACGAGGCCCTGCGTCGCCTGGGCCTGAAGCGGCTCGCCGATCTGGACGACCGGCCTCGCGCGCCCCTGGCCGCCCGCTTCGGCCCCGACTTCCCGACCCGACTGGCGCGGGTTCTGGGCGACGAGGACATGCGCATCACACCGCATCGTCCGCCCGCGCCCGTGGTCGTCGACCGCGTCTTCTTCGAGCCGATCTCGGCGCCCGAGGACGTGGAGCGGGTCCTGTCCGATTTGCTGATCGAGACCATGGACCGGCTGGATCAGACCGGTCTGGGCGCCCGCGCCTTCGAGGCCGGTTTCTATCGCGTGGACGGAGAGACGCGCCGCATCGTCGTCCGCACCGGCCGTCCGACCCGCGACGCCCCCGCGACCCTGCGGCTGTTCCGCGAGCGGATGGCGGCCTTATCCAACCCGCTGGACCCCGGTTTCGGCTTCGACCAGATGCGGATGTCCGTGCCCTGGACCCAAACCTTGGCGCCCACCCAGCAGGGGCTGGAACGCGAGACGCCCGGCGAGGAGGCCTTCAGCCGCCTGGTTGACCGGCTGACCGCGCGTCTGGGGCCGGAGGCGGTGCTGCGCTTCGAGCCTTTCGCCTCGCACATTCCCGAACGCGCGGCGCGGCTGGTCCCCGCCGCCGCCCGTCATGGCGACGAGACCTGGCCCGACCTCGACCCCGACGATCCCCCTTTGCGGCCGCTGCAGATGTTCGACCCGCCTCAGCCGGTCGAAACATTGGCCGAGGTTCCCGACGGCTACCCTCTGAAGTTCCGCTGGCGGCGCGTCCTGCACGAAGTGACCCGCGCCGAAGGGCCCGAGCGGATCAGCGGCGAATGGTGGCGCGCCCCGAACCAGCGCACCCGCGACTACTACCGGGTCGAGGACCGGGACGGCCGTCGCTTCTGGCTGTTCCGCCAGGGCCTCTATGGCGAGACGCCCGAGCCGCGCTGGTTCATCCACGGCCTGTTCGCATGAGCAGGCTCGACCCTTGCGGCGCCTACGCCGAGCTGGCGGCGGCCAGCAACTTCTCCTTCCTGCGCGGCGCCTCGCATCCCAAGGACCTGGTGTTGACGGCGATCATGCGCGGTCATGCCGGACTGGGGCTGGCCGATCGCAACACCGTGGCGGGCGTGGTGCGGGCCTGGAGCGCGCTGAAGGAGATTCGCGTCGAGGGTCTGGCCCCGCCGGACAGGATGCGCGACGGCGGCAGTCCCGGCGAGATCGCCTACATCGAGGACCCGCTGAACGATCCGGCCCTGTCCGAAGAGGTGAAACGTCGCGCAGCGGACTTTCGCCTGCTGACCGGGACGCGGCTGGTCTTCAACGACGGGACGCCAGACGTCATCGCCTATCCGGAGACACGAGCGGGCTGGGGTCGGCTGACGCGCCTGCTGACCCTGGGCAATCGCCGGGCGAAGAAGGGCGCGTGCGAGATCGGCCTGCGCGACCTGCTGGTCGATCCTGAAGACCTGCTGCTGATCCTCGTCCCGCCGGACCGGCTGACGGGGCTGGAAGAGGTGCTGGCCCGCATGAACGCGGCGGTGCCGGGCGCGGTCTGGCTGGGAGCCGCTATGCACAGGCGCGGCGACGACCGGCGCCGGCTGGCCCGGCTCAAGGCCATGGCGGAGCGGGTGGAGGTTCCCCTGCTGGCGCTCAACGACGTCCTCTACGCCGCCCCCGACGACCGCGACCTGCAGGACGTCCTGACCTGCATCCGCGAAGGCGCGACCATCGAAACCGCCGGCCGTCGGCTGGGAGCCAACGCCGAACGCTGGCTGAAGCCCGTGGAAGAAATGGCCCGCCTGTTCAAGGACGCGCCCGAGGCGGTGGCCGAGACGACCGCCTTCCTGTCGCGCGCGACCTTCGATCTGAGCGACCTGAAGTATGAATACCCCGAGGAGCCCGTACCCCCGGGATGGGAGCCCCAGAGCTGGCTGGAAGAGCTGGTGCGTCGCCGCACCCTCCTCCGTTATCCGGACGGCGCGTCGCCCAAGGTCACGGCCCTGCTTGCGAAGGAGCTGGCCTTCATCGCCGATCGCAGCCTGGCCCCCTATTTCCTGACCATCCACGACATCGTCCGCACGGCCGAGGACAAGGGCATCCTGTGCCAGGGGCGCGGATCAGCCGCCAACTCGGCGGTCTGCTACGTCCTGGGCATCACCAGCGTCGATCCAGCCTGTCACGACCTGTTGTTCGAGCGGTTCCTGTCCTCCAACCGCGACGAGCCGCCTGACATCGACGTCGACTTCGAGCATGAGCGGCGCGAGGAGATCATCCAGTACGTCTATAACCGCTATGGGCGGCATCGCGCCGGCATCGCCGCCACCGTCATCCGCTATCGTCCCCGCAGCGCCATCCGCGAGGTCGGCAAGGTCCTGGGCCTGACTGAGGACGTCACCGCCCGTCTGGCCTCGACCCAGTGGGGCAGTTGGGGATCGGAGATCAGCGGCCGCCAGATCGAACAGGCCGGTCTGGATCCCGCCAATCCGATGATCGGCCGCGCCGTCATCATGGCCTCACGCCTTCTGGGCTTTCCGCGCCACCTGTCCCAACACGTCGGCGGCTTCGTCCTGACCCAGGGACGACTGGACGAGACCGTCCCCATCGGCAACGCCGCCATGCCGGATCGCACCTTCATCGAATGGGACAAGGACGACATCGACGCCCTGGGTTTGATGAAGGTCGACGTCCTGGCTCTGGGCATGCTGACCTGCATCCGTAAGGCCTTCGACCTGATGAAGGCCCATTCGGGCGTCGAGCACGACCTCGCCTCCGTCCCGCCGGAGGAGGCCGAGGTCTACGACATGCTGTGCCGGGGCCAGTCCATCGGCGTCTTCCAGGTCGAGAGCCGCGCCCAGATCAACATGCTGCCCCGGCTGAGGCCGCGAGAGTTCTATGATCTGGTGATCCAGGTCGCCATCGTGCGCCCCGGCCCGATCCAGGGGGACATGGTCCACCCCTACCTACGCCGCCGCAACGGCGTGGAGGAAGTTCACTATCCCCCGCCCGGCCGCCTCTACGGTCCGCCGGACGAGCTGAAGCAGGTGCTGCACCGGACCCTGGGCGTCCCCCTGTTCCAGGAACAGGCGATGAAGGTCGCCATGGTCGCCGCCCGCTTCACGGACGCCGAGGCCAACGGCCTGCGCAAGGCCATGGGCACGTTCCGGGGCGACGGGACGCTGCACACCTATGAAGACCGCATGGTCGGGCGGATGATCGCGCGCGGCTATGATCCTGACTTCGCGCGGCGCTGCTTCGAACAGATCAAGGGCTTCGGCTCCTATGGCTTTCCCGAGAGCCACGCCGCCAGTTTCGCCCGGCTGGTCTATGTCTCTTCCTGGATCAAGCACCGCCATCCGGCGGCCTTCGCCTGCGCCCTGCTGAACAGCCAGCCCATGGGCTTCTACGCCCCGGCTCAGATCGTGCGTGAAGCGCAGGAGGTCGGCGGGGTCGAGGTGCGCCCCATCGACGTCTCGCACAGCGACTGGGACAACAGTCTGGAAGGGCCCGCAGACGCCCCCGCCCTGCGCCTGGGCCTGCGCCAGATCGACGGCTTCAGGGAGGATTGGGCCAACGCCCTGTCCGCGGCGCGGGCCGTGGCGCCTTTCGCCGATATCGAAACCCTGGCCCGGCGCGCCGAACTGCCCGCCGCCGGCATGCGCAAGCTGGCCGACGCCGACGCCTTCCGCTCCCTGGGACAGGATCGTCGCGAGGCTCTATGGGCGGTGCGCCGCCTGCCCGGCGATGATCCCCTGCCCCTGTTCGCCGCCGCCGAGGCGCGCGAACGCGGCGCTCGCGAACTGGGCGCGGAGCCCGACGCCCATCTACCCCTGATGCCGCTGGGAGAGCATGTCGCCGCCGACTACCAGACCGCGCGCCTGTCGCTGAAGGCCCACCCCATGGCCATCCTGCGCCCCGTCTTCGCCGCTGACCGGGTCCTGACCTGCGCCGAAACCGAAGCCAGGCGCGGCGGCTCCATCGTGCGGGTCGCCGGCGTGGTGCTGGTGCGTCAGCGGCCGGGCAAGGGCAACGCCGTCTTCGTCACCCTGGAAGACGAGACCGGCATCACCAACGTGGTCCTGTGGGCGCGGATGCTGGACCAGTACCGACGCGAGATCATGGGCGCCCGCCTGATGCAGATCGAAGGCCTGGTCGAGAAAAGCCCCGAGGGCGTCGTCCACGTCGTCGCCCGCCGCGTCATCGAGCGCAGCGCCGAACTGTCCCGCCTATCCGAAGACCACGAAACCAACATCCAACTGGCCCGCGCCGATATCGTCGCTAACTCGCAACCCCCGCGACACCCGTCACATCGGCATCCGCGCGACGTGCGCATCTTGCCGGGATCGCGGGACTTCCACTAAGCGCCAGAAGCGGCCTTTCTTATCCGCGCGCAAAGCCGACATTCATGAGCACTAGTTGGCCTTTGACTCCGTTATTGATTCCATTATCTTGGAATCATGGAATCAGAAGCCGCCATTCTCGCCCTCGCCGCCCTGGCCCAGCCCACGCGGCTGGAGACCTTCCGCCTGCTGGTCCGGCATGAACCCGCTGGCCTGCCTGCCGGAGAGATCGCGGACGCACTGGCAGTGCCCGCCAACACCATGTCGGCGCACCTTGGGGTTCTGTCCCGCGCGGGCCTGATCAGCTCGGAGCGTCGCAGCCGCTCGATCATCTACCGCGCCGATCTGAGCCGTCTTCAGGCGCTGGTCCTGTTCCTGCTCAAGGACTGCTGCCAGGGCCGCGCCGACCTGTGCGAGCCGCTTCTGGCCGAACTCGCGCCGTGCCGCGCCTGAGGACCTCATGGACGTCGTCATCTATCACAACCCCGCCTGCGGAACGTCGCGCAACGCCCTCGCCCTGATCCGTCACGCCGGGATCGAGCCCCACGTCATCGAGTATCTGAAGACGCCGCCCAGCCGCGCCATGATCACGGAGCTGGTCAGGCGCATGGGCGTTCCGCTGCGCAGCCTTCTGCGCGAGAAGGGCACGCCCTTCGCCGAACTGGGCCTCGGCGATCCCGCCCTGACGGATGACCAGCTTCTGGACGCCATCGAGGCCCATCCGATCCTGCTGAACCGCCCGATCGTCGTCTCGCCGCTGGGGGTGCGATTGTGCCGACCGTCGGAGGCGGTCCTCAACCTTCTGCCGGCCGAGGGGCTTAAGCCCTTCACCAAGGAGGACGGCGAGGTCGTCATCGATACTGAGGGCCGAAGGGTTCGCTGATGGTCGACGCCATGATTACTGAACAGCCAAAGCGCCGCCTGTCCTTCCTCGACCGCTGGCTGACATTGTGGATTTTCGCGGCAATGGCGTTCGGCGTGCTGCTGGGCACGGTTGTGCCGGGCCTTCCCGCTTGGATCGACGACCTGTCGGTCGGAACGACAAACATCCCCATCGCCATCGGCCTGATCCTGATGATGTATCCGCCGCTCGCGCGGGTGAAGTACGAGGAACTGCCGCGCGTCTTCGCGGACAGGCGCGTGCTTGCCCTGTCCCTGTTCCAGAACTGGGTGCTGGGGCCGGTGCTGATGTTCGCGCTGGCGGTCATCTTCCTGCGCGACCAGCCGGAATACATGACCGGCGTCATCCTGATCGGTCTGGCCCGCTGCATCGCCATGGTGCTGGTCTGGAACCAGTTGGCGCGCGGCGACAACCAGTATGTGGCGGGTCTGGTCGCCTTCAATTCGCTCTTCCAGATCGCCTTCTTCAGCCTCTACGCCTGGCTGTTCCTGACCGTGTTGCCGCCCCTGTTCGGGCTGGAGAGCAGCGTGGTGGACGTCACCGTCTGGACCATCGCCGGCGCCGTCCTGGTCTATCTGGGCCTGCCCTTCCTCGGCGGTTTCCTGACCCGGCGGGCGCTGGTCGCGAGGAAGGGAAATGACTGGTACGAGACGCGCTTCCTGCCGCGCATCGCGCCGATCACCCTGATCGCCCTTCTCTTCACCATCGTCGCCATGTTCAGCCTCAAGGGCGGCGAGGTGGTCGCCCTGCCGCTGGATGCGCTGCGCATCGCCATTCCGCTGACGATCTACTTCTTCGTCATGTTCGTGGTCAGCTTCCTGATGGGACGGTTGATCGAGGCGGACTATCCGCGCACCACGGCCTTGGCCTTCACCGCCGCCTCCAACAATTTTGAACTGGCGATCGCCGTCGCCATCGCCGCCTTCGGGCTGGCGTCGCCGGTCGCCTTCGCGGCGGTCATCGGCCCGCTGGTCGAGGTCCCGGTGCTGATCCTGCTGGTGTCGGTCGCCCTGTGGCTGGGCCGCCGCTACTTCCCCGCGACCGCCCCGAAGAAGGACGCCTGCTGATGGCCTTCAACGTCTCGGCGTTGCCCGAACCCACCGCCGACCTGATCGCCGCGCTGGAGGCTGCCGGACTGCCGACGGATGACCTCCACGAACCCGACCGGCGCTTCTTCCGCTTTGAGAATGGCGAGGGGCTGGTCGGCTACGGCGGGCTGGAGCAGGTCGGGCCCGACGTCCTGATCCGCTCCATCGTCGTCCCTGACGGCCGTCGCGGCGGCGGTCACGGCGGGGCGATCCTGTCCTGGCTCGAAACTGAAGCCGCCCAGCAAGGCGCTGCCAGCCTCTATCTGCTCACGACCTCGGCCGCCGCCTTCTTCCAGCGGCGCGGCTACTCGGTCGCCCTTCGGTCAGCCGCGCCGCCCGCCATCGCCGCCTCTCGCCAGTTCAGCGGCCTGTGCCCGGCATCGGCGACCTTCATGTTCAAGGATCTGCGTATCCAATGACCCGCCTTCGCGACCTGCCCGATCCCGACCACCTGCCCGCGCTCGACCCGGCCTATCTGTCCAGCTGCCCCGCGCTGGGCCTCGGTCCGAACGACCATCCGCCGCGCATCCTGCTGCTCTACGGCTCGCTGCGGGATCGGTCCTTTTCCCGGCTGTGCGTCGAGGAGGCCGCCCGCCTTCTGCGCTTCATGGGCTGCGAGACGCGCATCTTCGATCCGTCCGACCTGCCGCTGACCGATCAGGTCGCCTACGACGATCATCCCGCCGTCCATGAACTGCGCGAGCACGCCCTGTGGTCGGAGGGCATGGTCTGGAGCAGCCCGGAGCGCCACGGCCAGATTTCCGGGATCATGAAGCTGCAGATCGATCACCTGCCGCTCAGCATGGGCGGCATGCGTCCGACCCAGGGCCGCACCCTGGCGGTCATGCAGGTCTCCGGCGGCTCGCAGAGTTTCAACGCCGTCAACACCCTGCGCCTGCTCGGCCGCTGGATGCGGATGATCACCATCCCCAACCAGTCCAGCGTCGCCAAGGCCTTCATGGAGTTCGACGACGACGGCCGCATGAAGTCGTCCAGCTACTATGATCGCATCGTCGACGTGATGGAGGAACTGGTGCGCTTCACCGTCCTGACCCGCGCCCATGCCGGCCAGTTGGTGGATCGCTATTCCGAGCGGAAGGCGTCAGGCGTGCCGATCGATGCGGCCAACGACCTGTCCGCGATCGCGACCAGGTCTGCGTAGCCTCAGGCTGGATTGTTAGAGAATGGCCACGGAAATCAGCGGCGAATCCAGCTCAGTCCACGGGCGCCCGAGCGCGCCACTGGCCGGTTCGCCGACAGAGGTCTTCGCGGTCTTCCTCAAGCTCGGCCTCACGTCGTTCGGCGGGCCCGTGGCGCACCTCGGCTATTTCCGGGACGAGTTGGTCTCGCGACGCCGTTGGATCGATGAAGCCGGATACGCCGACTTGGTCGCCATGTGCCAATTCCTGCCCGGCCCAGCCTCCAGCCAAGCGGGCTACGCCTTGGGTTTGTGGCGCGCCGGCCCATTGGGCGGCATTGCGGCATGGTGCGCCTTCACACTGCCGTCCGCCGCGCTCCTGGTCTTGTTCGCCATGGGCGCAGCCTCGCTCAACGGTCCGGTTGGAATGGGCCTGCTGCATGGACTGAAGCTGGTGGCCGTGGCTGTGGTCGCTCAGGCGGTCTGGGGGATGGCCCGCACCCTGACCCCCGACTGGCAAAGAGCGGCTATCGGCCTAGCCGCTGTTGTAATCCTGATGTTGCTCGGCGGAGCGACAGGTCAGATCGTCGCCATCGTCATCGGCAGCCTGGCGGGGCTGCGCCTCTGCCGGACGACGAACGCCACATCAGCATCGACTCCAAACTTCCCGATTTCACGGCGCGCTGGCGCAGGGGCTCTGGTCCTGTTCCTTCTGCTTCTGGCGGGCTTGCCGCTCGCCTCCATGGCGACAGGACTCCACGGCGTCGCCTTGCTGGACGTCTTCTATCGAGCCGGTGCCTTCGTTTTCGGAGGCGGTCACGTCGTTCTGCCCCTGCTCGAAGAAGGCGTGGTGCAGCCCGGCTGGATCGATTCCAATGGCTTTCTTGCGGGCTATGGCGCGGCCCAAGCCGTACCGGGGCCGCTTTTCACCTTCGCCGCCTATCTGGGCGCCGCCATGGAGCCTTCTCCGAATGGATTGGCCGGGGCCGCCCTTTGTCTAGTGGCGATCTTCGCGCCGGGATTGCTGCTGGTGACAGGGGTGCTGCCGTTCTGGAGTCTGCTGCGCGCCCGACCGGCGGCCCAGGCGGCGATGCGCGGCGCGAACGCGGCAGTCGTCGGCATTCTGGCTTTCGCCCTCTATACCCCTGTAGGAACCGGCGCGATCCTGAGTGCGATCGACTTCTTCGTGGCGCTGGCGGGCTTTGTTCTGCTGACGGTGTGGAAGTGCCCACCATGGATAGTCGTTGCCCTGACCGCCGCAAGCGGGGTCGCCGTCGCATTGATTTGACACTAGCCGCACCCGTCGCGGGCGCCTGAAACAGGCGGCCGCCCCCCGTCGATTCGTCCAAACCTCTTGCGCAGTGAACGTGACGGATCTTGCATTCAAAGCCCCGTAGCGGCATGCATGCCGTCGTTCACCTTGGACTCGGCGCCCCTGGGCTGCCGGGTGGCTATCCCGTCCGCCGATCCGTCGGGAAACTGAGCCGCCGCATGCGGCTCGTCCAAATGAAATCCTGAATGTCCATTATTGCATCCGCGCGCCAGCAATGGCTCGCCAACCCTCGCCGCGATTTGCTGGCGGGCACCGTCGTGGCGCTGGCCCTGATCCCGGAGGCCATCGCCTTCTCCATCATCGCCGGCGTCGATCCCGCCGTGGGCCTTTACGCCAGCTTCGTCATCGCCGTGACCATCGCCTTCGTCGGTGGGCGACCCGCCATGATCTCGGCCGCGACCGGCGCCATGGCCCTGCTCATGGTTACGCTCGTCCGTGATCATGGCCTGGAATACCTGTTCGCCGCATCGATCCTGTGCGGCGTCTTTCAGATCATCATCGGCCTGCTGAAACTGGGCCGCTACATCCGCTTCGTCAGCCGCAGCGTCATGACCGGCTTCGTCAACTCTCTGGCCATCCTGATCTTCCTGGCTCAGATGCCGGAACTGATCGGCGCCAACTGGCAGACCTTTGCTCTGGTCGGCGCTGCCCTGGCCATCATCTACGGCTTCCCTCGCCTGACCAAGGCCGTGCCTTCGCCCCTGGTCGCCATCGTCCTGATCAGCGGCTTCGTGATCATGACCGGTCTGGATGTCCGCACGGTCGGCGACATGGGGCAGATGCCTTCGTCCCTGCCGATCTTCCATCTGCCGGCCGTCCCGCTGGCCTGGGAGACCTTCGCCATTATCGCGCCAGTCTCGGCTACATTAGCCTTCGTCGGCCTGCTGGAAAGCCTGCTAACGGCGAACCTGATCGACGACCTGACTGACACCCCTTCAGACAAGGACCGCGAGACGCGCGGTCAGGGCATCGCCAACATCCTGTCGCCGCTGTTCGGCGGCATGGCGGGTTGCGCCATGATCGGCCAGTCGATCATCAATGTGACCTCCGGCGCGCGAGGCCGCCTGTCCACGCTATGGGCTGGCCTCTTCCTCTTGTTCCTGATCCTGGTGCTTCAGGATTGGGTGGCGCGGATACCCATGGCGGCTCTGGTGGCGGTGATGATCATGGTGTCCATCGGAACCTTCGACTGGGGCTCAGTCCTGAAGCTGCGCTCAACGCCGTTCCAGTCGTCCATCGTCATGATCGCCACGACGGCGACTGTCGTGGCCACCCATGATCTGTCCAAGGGCGTCGTCCTGGGCGTGATCCTCTCGGCCGTCTTCTTCATGCGCAAGGTCGGTAAGACCGTGGTCGTCGAAGAGATCGAAACGCCGGAAGACGGCGTGCTGCGCTACCGCGTGTCTGGGCAGTTGTTCTTCG
This sequence comes from Brevundimonas sp. Soil_N_31, assembly GCF_057655995.1. Lineage (NCBI taxonomy): Bacteria > Pseudomonadati > Pseudomonadota > Alphaproteobacteria > Caulobacterales > Caulobacteraceae > Brevundimonas > Brevundimonas sp. Soil_N_31. The sequence goes on along the minus strand of NZ_JBDGLE010000003.1, from coordinate 429 downwards.
CTTCGGCCGATGTCTTCGCCGCAGCCTTCGAACACCACGGCAGCCCCAGGCGCGTGGAGATCGATATGACCGACGCCCACCTGTGGGACCTGACAGGCGTCGCCGCTGTCGACAAGGTCGTTTTCCGTTATCGGAAGCAGGGGGCCGAAGTCGAGGTCATTGGCATGAACGCTGATGAACAGACTCTAGTGGAGCGGGTGGGCCGTCACGACAAGAGCCATCTTCCCATCGGGCTGTCGCACTGATGAGCCCTCCTGAGAGGGTTCGTCATTCTTGCCCCAGTGGAAGGCTTTTCGTCGACCTATGGTCAGATGTCCTCGCCTATCCACGCTGATGTCGGCGACGCGCCACGTGACGTGCCCCCCGTTTCTCATCCAGCCATAACAAGAGTCCGAGGTTGATCTGGGTAGAGATTGGTTGGGTTGGCAA
>NZ_JBDGLE010000002.1:0-474181 GCF_057655995.1 Brevundimonas sp. Soil_N_31 | reverse complement strand
TTACGTCACTGCGACGAGACCCAATCCCTCCATTATCCGCAACCCCAGATCTGTGCCAAAGGCGCTGACGCCGAACACCGCTCAACTCCCAGCACCCGCACCTCCCGAGCCCCCTCCAGCCGACGCTGGTTCATCGTCCTGATAATATCTCGGCGCGCCTGAAGCGTCCGAAGCTTGACCTCCATTTCAGGATCAAGCCGGTATCGTCGCCCGGCCCGCACGGCCAGCCCTAGCCCCTCCAGATGCCGGAGCCGCCCGCGGGTCAGGGCCGCCCATGCGTCGCTGGCCCCCACCCCGTCTGCGACCGTCCCATCCGCATCCGCCGCATCCAGCAGCCGCCGGTCCATGCCCGTGAACCGATCCGCCTGGGTCTCCTTCCAGACCCTCCGCTCGGCCTCCATGCGCGACAGGTCGCCCAAGCGTTCCTGTGCAACCTCCTGGGCCCGCGCCCGGAAACCGTAACCGATGTAGTCGCGAGGAATTACCAGATCCCGTCCATCTCCCCGTCGCCCCCGCACCAGGACATGGGCGTGCGACTGGTCGGTGTCGTAGTGGCAGGTCGCGATCCAGCGCAGATTACGCTCGCCCAGATCCGCCGCCACCCGATCCATCACCGCACGCATATAGTCCCTGAGGTCACTGATCCGATCCCCATGCTCCGGTGAGATGATGAAGCGAAAATGATGGCGGTCCCCGCTCCAGCCCCGTGCCTCCTGTGACGCATCCACGCTGTCGTCCATCCGATCGAAGAAATCCGGACGGGCCCCATCGGCGCCGGCGCCCGAGCGCCCGAGATAGGCGACATGCGCAGCCAGCGCCCCGCCCCTGACGGCGGCCCTTCCGACATGCTTCGACACCAGCGCCTTCACGATGACCCGCTGACGGACATCCATGCGGAAGCCTCTGCCCGATCGTCGCTGCGCCGCCTTGAGAACGCCTGAACGATCCCCGAGGGAGAACGAACGCGATGTCGCCAACCGCTGAAACATGCCGATGCGGACGGAAGCACGATCGGCCTTCAGGGACAGAGGAAGACGCACCTTGACGCCCTCGGCGTCCTGCACCGCGCCGAGGGACAGCCGGGTCTCGATGGCCTCACGAATGAGCATCTCGCACCTCTCGAAAGCGCCGCCTGAACCGCCCGGAAAGGGCAACTCTCCACAAGTCATCCATTGCCCGGCATTCACGGGCTAACCTACCGAAAGAATAGACGAAACAGGACCAGGCAACCCCCTCCTTTTATCTTGCCCTGAGCCCCATTTCCCAGATTTCCTGACATCGACTTCACAGGTCGCCGCACCGGACCAAACCTCCGCAAACACGGCCCGTTATGCTTTCGCCAATCTAATCGCTGTCAGCCATCCGCCCCAAATGACATGAAGAAACCCGCTCGGCCGAAGCCGAGCGGGTCAGACCCGACGCCGGAGCGCCGAGGTTCCTCAATGCGGTCGCGACCTCACCGCCAGATGCCGGAGGCCCTGCCCCATCGCCTTCTGCCCCAGGTTGAGGGCCGGGCCGAATGGACGTCCGACCTCCGCCCGTGAACCGTCGAGCGAACCCGCAAGCGTCAGGCAGCAGACCGGCTCGAGGGCGATGAGCTCGTCGTTGGCTTTGAAGGGGGCCGCCTTGCCGTTGGCGTCGAAGTCCGCGCGCGCGAGGATCAGCGTCACTCCCTTCTGCTGGGCCCATCGGATGGCCAGCTTCTCCGCGCCTTTCGCCCCGGTCGTGGCGAGCGCCATGTCCGGCCACTCCGCCAGCGCCCAGTTCAGGGCGTCGAAGATGCGCGCCGCATCCTCGGCCGTGTCCGCCGTCGGCGCTCCCCGAAAGGCCACAACCGATCCAGCATGATGCGCCTCGTCAGCTCGCCGCTCGCGTAGCGCCCGGATGGCCTGCCTGGCCTCCAGTTGGGCGGCCGTCAGGAAGCTTCCTCTCCGGCTGCCGCGCCAGGCCGTCCAGACCTCTCCGGTAGCGGCCGTCCAGGCTTCGGCCGCTGCGTCGCGGATGCGCTCCGCGGCTTGCGTCGCCGCATCTCCGGCGCGGGCCCGGGCCGTCGCCTCCTGAAGCTCCACGTCCGCCGCCTCGGATCCGTCGAAGTCGCGATCCAGCCGTCGCATCGCATCGCGCGCCCGGTCCGCGTCGCGCTCGATCCGTCCGGCCGCCGAATGAAAGGCGCCGATCAGGGCTTCTCCGAGCACGGTCTGGAAATCCTCCAGCGCCGTGTCCGCGAGGACGTCCAGCAGCTCGGTCATGAGGGCGCGCCCGAGCTGGAACAGGGCTTCTTCGGCCGGGTGCGGGCGACCGTCGCCGAGTGAGGCGGTCAGGTCGTCGAAGGCGGAATCGGACTTTGACGAAAAGGCGAAGGCGGAGAGAGTTTGGATGCTGCGCATCGGATCATTCCAGTTCTGAAATGTCGAAGCGCCCCATGCGCAACGACCCCGCTCCTGGCCACGTCGGGGTCCCCAGCGGTCACCGGAGCGGACCGCCTCTCGCGGGCCGCGCAGGGAAACGGCGAAGCCGTTGACGGCCGGGGTGACGTGACAGGATCGGAGGGCGTTGTGTGGGGGCATGTCCTCGTCCCCCTTCGGACGAGGACGCTTTTCGGCGCCTCGCGCCGAGAGCGACGGCGGACGGTCCACAGGCCCGCAAGTGACGACGGCCCGAGGGCCGCCGTCCCGCAGGTCGTCAGGACGGATCATGACCGAAGCCGGCCAGCCGCATCAGCCCCTCTGCGCTCATCGGTCGGGTCTGATAACCGATCGCGGCATGGGCGGCGCAGAAGGCGCCGCGCGCGACCGCATGGCCGCAAAGACCGAAATCGACAGATCCGGGCGTCCCGTAGGGCCAGCGGCACTGACCTCGTCTCACGGACAGGACGGTGGCCTCCGGCCGTTCCGGCGCCGCAGGCGATGAAACTTGAGACGCCGGACGCGACGGCGCGACCTGTTGAAACCGCCGCTTAGGAAAAGCTGAAGCGCCGCGCGGTCGCGAAGGCGGACGGGCAGGCGCCGCCCGGACCAGGCCAAGACGATGGACCTTGCCCAGGACGGCGCAGCGCGAAATCTCGGGCCCAAGCCGGTCGGCGATGGCGGCGGCGGTCCGGCCTTCGCCCCACAGGGCGATCAGCCGGCGTATTCGTTCAACGGTCCAGACGGATGCGGACATGACGGTTCTCCGGTCACGGGTCCGATCGACCCGCCCGTCCCCGCCCTTCCTTCGCCTTTCAGACCAAAGGCCCGACGCCTCGGCGCCGGGCCTCGAGCCGCTTCGACAAGCCTGGACCGGACCGGCCGCCGGACGTCAGAACGGAATGTCGTCGTCCAGGATCGCCGGGCCCTGGGCCGCGCCCGCCGCCGGCTCCGTCGCATCATCGCGATTTCGCCGGTTCTTCAGACGCATGTCCGCCACAACCACCCTCAGGTCGTAGTGTTCGACACCATCCTTCCCCGTCCAGCTGTCATTCTCGACATGACCCTGGATCACCAGCCGGCTGCCCTTGCGGGCATAGGGGGCGATGTAGTTCTCGGTCGTGTTTTCATTGAAGCAGACGCAGTTGAAGCCGGTCGTCCGCTCGCCTGCCTCGCCGTCGGAACGGCGATAGCGCGTGGTCTCCAGCACGCGGAAGCTGGCGCGCTTGCGCCCCGATCCCTGGGCCAAAAGAATGGACGGGTCAGCGGCCAGATAGCCTTCAATGACAAGGGTTTGCATGATCAGTCTCCGGGAATGAATGAGGTTAGAGGGTTCAGGCCGCGGCCTGTTCGTCATCGATCTCAGCCGCCGGCGACGCATCCGCCTCCCGGTCGACCGCCCAGTCGAGGACCGTCAACCGATTGACGACCAGCTCCTTGGCCGCCCGCTCGGTCCCGTCCCGCGCCGTATAGGCGGTGTCGACGAAGGCGCCGACGACGACCGCCTCGCAGCCCCTGGCCAGGGCCCGGGCGATGACCTTCTCATTGAGGCCTTTCGACCAGCTGACACAGTTGACGCCGACGATCCTGTCCTTGCCGTCGAGGCCCACGCCGCGTTTCTCAAGCAACCGGAACACCGCCTTGGCGAAGTCCGGGCTGATCTGGGGATCGGCCGCCAGGCGGCCGGTGAACACCATGGTCTGCATTCTCAGTCTCCTTGATCGAGAGGCCCGGAAACCTTCTTCCCGGATCGCCTCACCCTCTTCTTCCCTCCGCTTCCGCCCGCAGGCGGCTCCGCCGAACACCGCCGACGAAACCGCCCTTGCGGTTACGCCGCCGCGCCGCGCAGGGCCGCCTCTCCCTTAGGCGTGACGATGAAGACGCCCCGGCCCGAGGCTTCATCAGCGCCGTCGGTCTCTTCGCCATCCGCAGCCCCGGACGAAGGCTCGCCGGACCCGTCGCCGGCCGCGTCCGCGTCTTCATACGTTGATGTCGCCGCATCGGCCGGTTCAAAAGCGCCGTCGGCCTCGCTCTCGGCCTCGCCCGCCAAGGACAGGCAGGCGGGCGTCCAGCGCCGGGCCGCCGCCTGCTCCTCGGTCCAGGCGACCAGGTCGCCCTTCCGCATCCGCGCCGGCGCTTCGGTCTCCGCCCCCATGCCCTCGAGCATGGACAGCAGCTGTTCGCGCGAGTGCGGCCGCAGATAGGCCCCGTCCGGCGTCCACCAGCGCGAAAGGTCGGCGTCGCACAGGACGGCGATCTCGGCCGCCTCCGCACGGGCCGCCCGTCGCACATGGCCCGTGCGGGGCTCATGCAGGTCCAGGCTCAAAGCGGTCAGTTCGGCCATGAGACCGAACCGATCCTCCGTCTGGAGACCGTGAACCCAGGCGATCACGGTCAGGCCGGAGGCCTCCCAGGCGCGTCGCCGCTCGTCCAGCTGTTCGCGCACGATCCCGTCGAGCCCTGCGATGACCCTTCCGCTCGCCGGAGCGAAGGCCGAGGCCGAGATCGCCAGGGCGGCCTCGCCGCGCGACACCGGCGGCCAGACAGCCAGGCTGGCGAAGAGCCGGGCGATCAGGACGGTCAGGGCGACCGAAGGCTTTTCGGCCAGAGCCCGGATCAGACCCCGCGTCGCCGTGTCCGTCCGCACGGCGTGCAGGACATGGCTGACGCCCTGCGTCTCGGGCATGGGCGCCTCGGCCTGGGGCGGGACATAGGTCGAGCGTGACGGGGCCAGGGAGGATCTTTCCTCCTCGTCGGCCCCGTCCGCCCCGTCCAGCGCCCCGTCGCCGACGGCCTCTAAAGGCGCGAAGCACTCGATCTCCACGCCGGAGCGGAGCGAAGGCCTCAGGACGATCAGAACAGCGAGACGCCGGCCGGCGCCGGCCTGGTCCTGGGCGATCCGCGCCCGGATCAGCGCCTCCACCACATCCAGGGTCTCCTGGTCGGAAAGGCGCCCTTCGCCGGACGGGAGCGCCTCGCCGGCCAGGGCGGCCTCGACGACGTCAGCGGCCGCCTGGGCCCGGTCCCGGGTTTCGCGATAGACGACCGTCGCCGTTTCGGAGAGGCCGCCGTAGGCGTAGCAGAGCCTCTCCATGTCGTCCGGCAGCTCCGCCTCCTTCTCTCCCGGGCATAGCCGTACGGTCAGGCCTTCCGCCTCGAAGATATCGGCGAGCAGCCGGCCCCGTTTCAGCCAGGCCCGGGTCAGACGGTCGGGATCCAGCAGGACCGGCGGCAGCTCGCCGAACAGGTCCGCCTCCGTCCGACCGCCCTCGGCGGCGTAGAGTTCCGGCGTGACCAGACCGCAACGGGGATCGCGGGTCGTGATACGGCCTTCGCCGAGCAGCTCCTGGATGCGCCATTCCTGCAGGCCGCAGCCGTCCATCGCCGCCCGGGCCAGGGCCGCCTGTTCCTCGCCGTCCTTCAGCCGCGCCAGGAGGCGGGCCTGGCGCAGGGTGATGCGACCGCTCTTCAGGGCCTCGAGGGCGACCGAAGGCAAGGCCGACAGGGCCGACAGACGGCGGATCTCGGTCTCGCCATAGCCGAGGGCGCGTGCGATCGCCGTGATCGTCAGCCGAGCCTTCAGCATGCGGCCCATGGCGGCGATCACATCGGCGATGTGGACCGGCACAGCCGTATTGGTCAGGACCACGGCCGCAGCCTGCCGCGCCCTGTCCGTCTCGACGAAGACCTCGACAGGATGGTCGTCGTCGATGCGCCCTGCGTCACGCAGGAGGCGCAGGGCCAGAAGGCGCCGACGTCCGTCCAGCACCATATGGGCCGCCTCGCCGCGGCGGCCCGGCCGGACGGTCGGATATTGCAGCAGGCCCGCGGCGGCCACGGTTTCGGCCAGTTGCGGGATGTCGTCGTCCGGGGCTTCGCCGTAGCGAAGGTTTTCCGGCGCGACCTCAAGGTCGCCCAGTCGGACGACCAGAGGAATGCGCGAGGGCTCGGCGGCAGGGCCGCAAGGCGCCGCTGCAGCGGCTGAAGATCGGGAACAGGACATGAGACTTCTCCAGCCGGTCGGCCAGGTCCATCCCGACCGTTCCGGCGCTCCTCCACGCCCTTCCTCCCCCTTTCAGGTCGCTGCGTCGTTCCAGTCCCCCGCCCCAGGCGGCGGTAAGCGGACAGCGGCCCCCAGCCCCGCCGCCTCGAGTCGGGTGCGAAGCCGGAAGGCCGCGTCTTCGCCGGCCGGGCCGCGATCCGCGGCGATAAGGACGCGGCAGACTTCGGTTGGCGCAGTCCAGGCCGCCAGGTTTCCTGCAGACAGAAGGGCCCAGCCTGGCAGGCGAAAACGGGCCATAGCGGACAGGGCGGTCGCAACCCCCTCGGCCACCAGCAAGGTCGGGGCCGCCGCGCAGAGGCGCACGGCCGAGCCCCGCGGCAGGACGCCCACCGTCTTGCGCTGGAGCCTGAGCCGACCGGCGGGACGTCCGTCCGGATCGAGATAGGCGATCTCCACGGCGCCGATCACGCCGTCGGGCGCCCGGATCGCTGCGATCAGGGCCGGACAGGTCGGGCCGGCCGAGCGAAACACCGAAACCGGCGTCGCTGGATGGCGTCGAAGATCATGGGGCGGCGCTTCGAGGCGGAGGCCTCGGCTCCGGAAATAGCGAAAGCAGAGATCGCCCTTCGCGAGCGGCAGGGCCTCCGACCAGAGCGCTTGAGCGGCGGCGATGCGGACATGGGCCGCAGGTCGGATCGCTGCGACCGGCCCCTCCGCCGTCCGCAGCGATGCGCCCGTCAGGCGCCCTCTGGCGTCGATCAGCCCCAGGCTCAGAAGATGGTCGCGAACGCTACGCCAGTCGGCGGCGCCGAAGCCATGGATCACCACCCGGTCACCGTCGAGCATGAGGGAAACCGAACGGTCGGCCGCGCTATGGCCCGGGGCCGGCACGCTCGCGCCCAGGCCGCCGTGGCGAAGCTCGCCCCCAAGGGCGGCGACAATGGGGTGAAGGCTCATCCCGGCCTCACATCAATCCGAGGGATCTGAAGCTGACGGTCGCCTCGCGCCCGACGACCAGGTGATCATGGACCTCCAGGTCAAAGACCTTCGCGGCCTCGACCAGTCTGCGCGTCATGTCGATGTCGGCGCGGGACGGCGTCGGATCGCCGGACGGATGATTATGGACCAGGATCAGGGCGGAAGCGGAGATCTCGAGCGCCCGGCGAAGGACCTCGCGGGGATAGACGGGCGCATGATCCACGGTCCCATGGGCGACGAACTCGTCGCGCAGCAGGGCGTTGCGCTTGTCCAGGAAGAGGGCCCGGAATTGTTCTCGCGGTTCATGAGCCAGGGCGACCCGGACATAGGCCAGAAGCGCCGTCCAGGAAGAGATCCGGGGCCGCTCCCCCACTTCGGACCGAACCAGCCGCACGCAGAGCTCACGCAGCACCTTGAGGTCGGCGACGAAGGCGGCGTCCACCCCCGGCGTGCGCGCCAGTTCCGGCGCGTCCGCCGCGACGATCGCCGCCAGGCCCCCGAACCGTTCGAGCAGGCGTCCGGCCGCGAGGCGGGCGTCCCTGGCGGCGCCGCGCCGGCGTAGCCAAAGGGCGAGCAGATCTCCCTCCGCCATTCCATCGAGCGGCGGGCCATAGGCGTCCGCTAGGCGCACGCCTGGGGGAACGATTTCAAACCTGGGCGCAGGCCGCATGGCGAAGTCCTCGCTGCTGTCCGCCTCCTCCCGGAAGGCGCCCGCCTCCGCCCTTCCTTTCCGATCGACGCCCCGCAGGCTTGGCGCTCGGAGCGGATCAGATCACCCTTCGGCCATGCTCAGGTTCGTGATCCCCGCCAGCTTGATTCTGGCCAGCTTCCTCCTGGCGCCGACCACGGCGCTGGCCGACCCGTGCGAGGCGCCCCTGCCCTCGCGCGCCGGCGCGACCTTCTCGGGATCGGTCCGATATGTCGGCGACGGCGACGGCCTTTGCGTCGGGCGATCTTCGGACCCGGCGACCTGGATCGAGGTGAGGCTGGCGGATTTCAACGCGCCGGAACTGGGCAGCCGCGCCGGACAGGAGGCGAGGCGCAGACTGATCCGCCTTGCCCTCGACCGTCCCGTCGCATGCACGGCGGTCAGGGGACGAAACGGCCGCGTGATCGTCCATGATCGCGTCATCGCCCGCTGCCGCCTGAACGGTCGCGGCCTGGGCGACCTGCTAAGGGCCGATGGCGGTCGCGAAGGCGGGCGATAGGCCTTGCAGAAATCGCGACATCCACGCCGTTGCATTGACGAGGCTTTCACCGTAACGGGAATCTATCGGAGAATTTCGATTTGCCACGCCTGCTCCGCCTCCTCTGCGTCTGCCTCGGCGTAACCGTAATGGTCGCGGTGCAGATGCATGGCGTGGTGAACAGCCAGCATCGTATCGAGCACGGCCTTCAGTTCCCCGGCGTCTCCTATGAGGACGCGGCCGATCTGGCCCATGATCATGATCACCATCATGACCATGGACACGCCCATGAGACGGCCGATGACGGCCCTGTCTCCGATCAGGCCATGTCGATCGACATGGCCGTCGACAGCGGCGGGACGCCCTTCACTCATCATCACCACAATGGCGGCGATATTCATGTCGCCCTGGCCGCGCCGGTCCATCCCGCCGCCAGCCAACTGTATAAGCCCATTGACCTTGGCCCGGCGCGCGACGCCTTGCCGCCCGGCGCTGTTCTCGACGCGCCGCTCCAGCCCCCCAGACAGAACGCCTGATCGCCTGAAAAGCTGATCCTGCGCGGCCTTGCGGCCGTGCGCGTCCTGTTGGAGACATCCCTTGAAACCTTCCCAATCCGGCGTTGCCGGATGGCGAGGGCGAGGCGCGGCCGTATCCGCCCTCGCCCTCGCCCTGGCGGCGGCCTGGCCGCCGCCCGCCATCGCGCTCGCCCAGTCGCCGGCTTCTGCTGAAGCCGCCTCTGGTCCGGCGCTCACCCTTGAAGGCGCGCTGCGGCGCGCCGTCGCCGCCGATCCGGCGCGACCGGGTCTCGACGCGCGCCTGCGCGGCGTCGAGGCCGGGGTTCGCCAGGCCGGCCTTCGTCCCAATCCGACCCTGGGTCTGATGGTCGAAAACCTGCCCACCCTGGGCGGAGGCGACATTCTGGGGCGAACAGAAACCACGCTGACCTATGAACAGAAGCTGGAGAGGGGCGGCGATCGATCCGCCCGCACCGGCCTGGCGCAAAGCGAAGGCCTGCTGATCACGGCCCAGGCCCAGATCGCGCAACTGGATCGCCTCGAACTGGTGCAGCGCGCCTGGGTCGACGCCATGGCGGCCGAAGCCCAGTTGGATATCGCGCGGGAGCGGCTTTCGCTTGCTGAAGGCTTCCAGAGGGAAGTCCAGCGTCGCGTGAACGCGGCCCGTGATCCGTTGTTCGCAGGGGCGCGCGCCGAGGCCGAACTGGCCCAGGCCCAGATCGACTTCGATCAGGCAGAGATCGCCGTTCGCGTCGCCCGCATCGTCCTGGCCAAGTTCTGGGACGGCGTCGCCGACTTCCGCATGGGCTCCTCCGACTTTGAGGACACGAGCGCCGCGTGGGTCGCCGCAGGGGCGGTGGCGCAAGCGGACCTTGAAGCCTTCCGCGCCCGTCAGGCCATCGCCGACGCCCAGGTTCGCCTGGAGCAGGCGCGCGCTGTGCCTGACCCCACGGTCAGCATCGGCGTTCGGCATATCTGGGACAATGAGGCGGCTCTGGTCTTCGGCGGGTCCATGCCGCTGCAGCGATATGACCGCAACCAAGGCGCCATCGATCGCGCCCGCGCCGATGGACTGGCGGCACGGGCCGATCAAAACGCCCTGCGCCTTGAGCGCGAGCGGGAAATCGCCCGCCTTCAGGTGCAGCTTCTGGCCCGCGCCAATGAAGCGCGGCGAATCGCCGAAGAAACCCAGCCTCAGGCTGAACGCGCCGTCGTCCTGGTCCGCGAGGGCTTCGCGCGCGGCGGCTTCACCTACAACGACGTGATGAGCGCCCATGCGGCCTTGTTGCAGGCCAAGGCCCGTCGTGCCGCGGTGCTGCAGACCTTCCACAACGACCGCGCGCGGCTCGACCGCCTGACCGGCGCGCACGCCGACCTGCTCGGCCTGGAGACACAACCATGAAGACGTCACGCACTTCCGCGACTGCGCTCGGCTGCGTCCTGGCCGCCGTCGCCCTGACGCTGGCCGCCTGCGGCGGCGGCGACAAGGCCGCCAAACCCGAAGGCGAAGCGGCGGCCGCCGCCGATTACGAACGCGGACCGCACAACGGCCGCCTGCTTCGCGACGGCGACTTCGCCATCGAGGTGACCATCTATGAGGAAGGGCCGGAACCATTGTTCCGCCTCTATCCCTACCTCAACGACAAGCCGTTCGATCCCGGACAGGTGCAAGCGAACATCGCTCTGACCCGCCTGGGGCCGAAGGTGGATCGCTTCGTCTTCACGCCCGAGAACGACTATCTGGCCAGTCCGGGCGTCGTGTCTGAGCCGCACTCGTTCGACGTCGCGGTCAGCGCCGTTCGTGCGGGCAAGCGCTCGGCCTGGACCTATCCGTCCTATGAGGGCCGGACGGTCATCAGCGCCGATGCGGCCCAGGCCGGCGGCGTCACCACCCAGCAGGTCGGCCCCGCCGTTCTCGGCGAGAGCCTGCCGCTCAGCGGCCGCGTCGAGATCACGCCGGAAGGCCAGGCCGAGGTCCACGCCCGCTATCCGGGCCGGGTCATGTCGATGACCGTTGAACTGGGTCAACGCGTCTCGCGCGGGCAGGTCGTCGCCCGCGTGGAGTCGAGTGAAAGCCTCCAGACCTATTCGGTCACCGCGCCCATCTCGGGCGTGATTACCGCCAAGACCGTCAACCCCGGCTCCATCACCGGCGGCGGCGCCCCCATGCTGACGATCGGCGACCCGACCCGCCTTCATGCCGAGTTCGTCCTCTATCCACGCGACGCAGAGCGCGTGCGCGTTGGGCAAAGGGTCGAGATCAAGAGCCAGGCGGGCGAGCATACGGCCAGCGGCGTCATCAAGGCGATCCTGCCGGCCGACGACGTGCTCAGCCAGACCCTCGTGGCCCATGTCGAATTGCCCTACCAGGGCGGTGTCTGGCGGCCCGGCCTCGGGGTTTCGGGTCTGGTCCAGGTCGGCCAGGGCGAGGCGCCGCTGGCGGTGCGCACCAAGGCGCTGCAGCCGTTCCGCGACTTCACTGTGGTCTACGCCAAGGTCGGCGACACCTATGAGGTGCGCATGCTCGACCTGGGCCGTCGCACCGAAGAATGGACCGAGGTTCTGGGCGGCATCGAGCCCGGCGCGACCTATGTCGTCGACGGCGCCTTCCTCATTCGCGCGGACATCGACAAGTCCGGCGCGAGCCACGACCACTAGGGGGATGCGTCACCATGCTTGAACGCATCATCAGCCTGTCGATCCGGCATCGCTGGGTCGTGCTGGCGCTCGTCCTCGTGGCGGCCGTCATCGGCGTCTGGAGTTTCCAGAAGCTGCCGATCGACGCCACGCCCGACATCACCAACGTCCAGATCCAGATCAATACGGAGGCGCCCGGCTATTCGCCGCTTGAGGCCGAACAACGCATCACCTTCCCGGTCGAAAACGCCGTCGCCGGCGTGCCGGGCCTGTCCTACACCCGGTCCGTCTCGCGCTACGGCCTGAGCCAGGTGACGGTCGTGTTCGAAGACGGGACCGACATCTACCGGGCGCGGCAACTGGTCAACGAGCGGCTTCAGACCGCGCGCGGCCAGCTTCCGTCAGGCCTGTCGCCTGAACTGGGGCCGATCGCCACGGGTCTGGGCGAAATCTTCATGTACACGATCGAGGCCAGGCCGGGCGCCCGCAAGGCCGATGGTGCGCCTTACTCGCCTGAGGATCTTCGCACCCTGCAGGACTGGGTCATCCGTCCGCAGATGCGCAACACGCCCGGCGTCACCGAGGTCAACACCATCGGCGGCTACGAGCGCCAGTACCACGTCACGCCCCGTCCTGAACGGCTCGCCGCCTTCGGCGTCACCATGGACGAGGTCGTTTCGGCGCTGGAGCGCAACAACGCTAATGTCGGCGCCGGCTATGTCGAACGCTACGGCGAGCAATGGCTGATCCGCGTGCCGGGTCAGGCCTCGACGGCGCAGGATCTGTCCAACATCGTCATCACCACGCGCGGCGGCGTTCCTGTCCGGATCGCCGAAGTCGCCGAAGTCGGCCTGGGCGAACAGCTTCGCACAGGCGCGGCGACGGAAAACGGCAAGGAGACGGTCCTGGCGACCGTCCTGATGCTGGCCGGTGAGAACAGCCGTGTCGTCGCCCAGGCGGCGGCGGCCCGACTGGAGGAAGCAGCCAAGGCCCTGCCGGATGGCGTGGTCGCATCGCCCGTCTATGACCGCACCGACCTGGTCGAGCGGGCCATCAGGACGGTCGAGAAGAACCTGCTTGAGGGCGCCCTGCTCGTGATCGTGGTGCTGTTCCTGTTGCTTGGGAACTTCCGCGCGGCCCTGATCACGGCGGCGGTCATCCCCATCACCATGATGATGACCATCACCGGCATGGTGCGAACCGGGGTGTCGGGCAATCTGATGAGCCTGGGCGCGCTGGACTTCGGCCTGATCGTCGACGGCGCCGTCATCATCGTCGAGAACTGCCTGCGGCGCTTCGCCGAGGCCCAACATCGGCAGGGGCGTCTGCTGACCCGTGACGAGCGCTTCTCCCTGGCGGCGCGCGCGTCCAGTGAAGTGATCCGGCCGTCCCTGTTCGGCGTCCTGATCATCACCCTGGTCTATGTGCCGATCTTCGCCCTGGACGGGGTCGAGGGCAAAACCTTCCATCCCATGGCCATCACCGTGGTCATCGCCCTGACCGCCGCCCTGGTGCTGTCCCTGACCTTCGTGCCGGCGGCGGTGGCGATGTTCGTCACCGGCAAGGTGCAGGAGAAGGACAGTTTCCTGATGCGCTGGGCGCGCACCGGCTATCAACCGGCGCTCGACTTCGCCCTGAGGATGCGCATCGCCATGGTCGCCGTGGCCGTGGCCCTTGTCGTGGGCGCGGCCCTGATCGCCTCACGCATGGGGTCGGAGTTCGTGCCGAACCTGGACGAAGGCGACATCGCCATGCACGCCCTGCGCATTCCGGGCACGAGCCTGACCCAGGCCATCGAGATGCAGACCGCTCTCGAAGCCCGTCTGGCGAAGTTCCCGGAGGTCGAACGGGTCGTGGCCAAGATCGGCACGGCGGCGGTCGCCACCGACCCTGTGCCGCCTTCGGTCGCGGACACCTTCATCCTGCTGAAGGACCGCAAGGACTGGCCCGATCCCCGCAAACCGAAGCTCCAACTCGTTCGCGAGATGGAAGAGGCGGTGAACGCTGTGCCGGGCAGCAAATACGAGTTCACCCAGCCCATCCAGATGCGGTTCAACGAACTGCTGTCCGGCGTCCGGGCCGACGTCGCCATCAAGGTCCATGGCGACGACCTGGATCAACTCGTGCAACTCGGCTCCCAGATCGAGGAAATCGTCGGCGCCGTACCCGGCGCCGCCGATCCGCAGTCCGAGCAGGTCACCGGCCTGCCCATGCTGCAGATCACCCCGAACCGGGACGCCATCGCGCGCCTGGGTCTGAGCATCGCCGATGTTCAGTCAGTCATCTCCACCTCGATGGGCGGGGCGACGGCGGGGCAGATCTTCGAGGGCGACCGACGCTTCGACATTGTCGTGCGCCTGCCGGAAGACCTGCGCCGCAACACCGCCGCCATCGGCCGCATTCAGGCGCCGCTTCCGGGTGCAAACGGCCAGCCGCGAGGCTTCGTGCCGCTCAGCGAGATCGCGACGATCACGCTGGAGACCGGCCCGAACCAGATCAGTCGCGAAGACGGAAAGCGTCGCATCGTCGTGACGGCCAACGTCCGCAATCGCGACCTCGGCTCCTTCGTTGGCGAGGTGCGAGAGCGGGTGGATCAGGAAGTCGACCTGCCCGCCGGCTACTGGGTCTCCTACGGCGGGACCTTCGAGCAACTGATCTCGGCGGCCAAGCGGTTGCAGTTGGTCGTTCCGGCGGTCCTGCTGCTGATCTTCGGCCTGCTGTTCGCTCTGTTCCGCTCCTGGCGGGATAGCGCCATCGTCTTCTCCGGCGTGCCCCTGGCGCTGACCGGCGGGGTGGCGGCGCTAGCGCTGCGGGGGCTGCCGTTGTCGATCTCGGCCGGCGTCGGCTTCATCGCCCTGTCGGGCGTGGCCGTGCTGAACGGCGTCGTCATGGTCAGTTTCATCCGGGGTCTGATCGAAGAGGGCAGGCCCGTGGGCCAGGCCATCCGGGAAGGGGCGCTGACGCGCCTGCGCCCGGTGCTGATGACCGCCCTGGTCGCCAGCCTCGGCTTCGTCCCCATGGCGGTCAACGTCGGCGCCGGGGCGGAGGTCCAGCGTCCGCTGGCCACCGTGGTCATCGGCGGGATCGTCTCTTCGACCATCCTGACCCTGCTCGTGCTCCCGGCTCTCTACAGCCTGGTCCACGGACGCGACGCCCCGGGCGATCGGCCCAGGCCCGCCTGGCTGGACCACCTCCCCTTCCGTCGCCGCCGCAGGCTCTGAAGCGGTCGGCCGCCCCGGAACGGGGCGGCCGCTCGTCAGCGCCTCAACGCATCACCGACATCCGCCGATGACGGCGGACGTCGCACCTTCACTCCCATCGCAAGGATGCCCATGACTTCCGCACCCTGCCGCGACCGTCTGTCGTGGCTTCGATCACCCTGGACCCTGGCGGTCCTCGTGGTCGGCTTCCTCTTCCTTGAGGGCCTACTGAGCCAGGTCCTCGCCCACGGCGTCGCCGAAGGCGACAAGGGCTATATCCAGGAGACCTCGGGTTTCCTGTTCTGGCCCTTCGTCTACCTGGGGGCCAAGCACATGGTCACCGGCTACGACCACCTGCTCTTCCTGTTCGGCGTCATCTTCTTCCTCTACCGGATGAAGGACATCGGCATCTATGTGACGCTGTTCGCCATCGGCCACTCATCGACCTTGCTGCTGGGCGTCCTGACGAACATCAGCGTCTCCAGCTATCTGGTCGACGCCATCATCGGCCTGTCGGTCGTCTACAAGGCCCTGGACAACATGGGGGCCTACCGGAGGTGGTTCGGCTTCCAGCCCTCCACCAAGGCGGCCACGATGATCTTCGGCCTGTTCCACGGCTTTGGTCTCGCCACCAAGCTGCAGGACTTCCAGCTTTCCTCCGAGGGACTGATCGGCAACCTGATCGCCTTCAACATCGGCGTCGAGCTGGGCCAACTGCTCGCCCTGGGCGGCATCCTCATCCTGATGGGATTCTGGCGCCGCACGGACGGCTTCTGGAAGCACGCCTACCTCACCAACGTCGTGCTGATGACGCTCGGCTTCATTCTGACGGGCTATCAGCTCGTCGGCTTCTTCGTCATGTGACCGGAGACACCCTCATGTACAACGCAAACCGCCCATCCAAAGCCGACCTGCCGTCCACGGGCCACCTGTTGAAGTCGACCGGCGTCGCCGCCGTCACAGCCTCGGCGCTCCTGATCACGGTCGTTCTGCCCGCCGAATACGGCGTCGATCCCACCCGCATCGGCTCGGTGTTCGGCCTGACCGAAATGGGCCGCATCAAGCAGCAACTCGCCAAGGAAGCCGAAGCGGACGCTGCGGCCGACGCAGCCGCCGTGGATGCTGCCCCCGCAGCCTCGGCCGCCGCTTCCGCGCCCGCCATCGCACAGGCGCAGACGTCCGGGCCGAACGCCGCTCCCCCTGCGGCTCCGACGGTCGTCGCGCCCGGCGCCGTGCGCACCGACGAAACGATCCTGACGCTGCAACCCGACCAGGGCGCCGAGATCAAACTGGTCATGGAGGAAGGCGCCACCGCGCGGTTTACCTGGACGAGCAGCGGCGGGAAGATCAATTTCGACACCCATGCTGACCGGCCCGGTGTTTCCTATCATGCCTATGGCAAGGGTTCGTCCCCTCGTGAAGAAGGTGTCCTGACAGCAGCTTTCACCGGCAGCCACGGCTGGTTCTGGCGCAACCGCACCGGCCAGCCCGTGACCATCACCCTCAAGACCGAGGGCGCCTATACGGAGATCAAGCGGGTCGTGTAGGCCTAGTCCCTCTTCGCCGCCACCCGATCAGGCGGCGGCGAAGCCAGGCCTGAACGTGCAGGTTAACAAGGACCTCACGCGGAAGCGTCCCAGATCGCCTGCCTAGGCCTTCGGTTGGTCGGCGACAGTCATCGCACTTAACTCGTGACCTGATCGCGCCTCAGCGCGCGCAGCAAGCAGCTCTTTGGCGGGAGCGCCAGTTCAGGCCGTGCGCGAGGATCAATACAGCGCCTCCTGTCACAGTGATGACGGTTCCCCACAAAGGGCTCGGAACCTCGGCGGCTCCCAGAAACAGGAAGCCCGCGCCAGCCATCGCCAGTGCCCTCACCGTCCGCGTACAGTCATGCCTGACCTGACGAAACAAGGTCCAACCTGACAGGCCCGTGGCGGCGAAGGCCAACCCCCAATGCAGCGCTTCCGTTTCCACCCAGGCTCCAGAGAGCGAAAGCGCGCCAACGGCGATCGTCGCCGCCAGACAATGAAGGAAGCAGACCAGAGACAGAAGCATGGCCAGGATGTCGCCAGCCCTTCCGTCGCCCGATCTGCCCTTTGCGCCTTGGCTTGCAGCGGCCTGAATCATCCGTCGCACTTAGATTTGATAGGCCATGCCGAGACGCAGGTTACGACCCGGCAGCGGCGCTATGTCCTTGCGGGACGAAGCCATGAGGCGGAAAGCGGCGCGCATGAAAACCTCGGACAGAAAGACTCCATAAAATGTTATAAGATAACATCACATTCGGTCAAGCGGCCGTCCAATTTCCAGGCGCATCGCCTCACCGCCGCTTCGGCCACCGGCGGTGATTGTCATCAATCATTACAGGGTGGGCGTGCGCTACGCCTGCCGCATCGGGGCGCATTCCCTCGTCCAGGTGCGCGTGATCCGGCTCCATATCGAGGTGATCGTGCAGCAGGTTCAGCGGATCATGCGCAGGCCAGAGGACGAGCGCCAGCAAGGCGCCGAGACCGCAAAGTCCCGCCAGAACGACGAAGGCCGCCTGAGGATTGGCTTCGGCCGACACCAGCCCCGCGACCGGATAGGCGATCAACCAACAGACGTGCGACAGGGCGAACTGGGCGGCGAACAGGGCCGGTCGCTCGACCGCCGTCGATGATCGACGCAGGGCGCGACCCGCAGGGGTGATGGTCAGGGAGTAGCCAAAGCCCATGACGATCCACAGACCGATCAGCATCGGATAGCTGTGGGCGAACAGGGCCCCTGCGATCAGCACCGCCGTCATCAGGACTGCGCCCGACACCATGGCGCTGCGGTCCGTCACCCGCTCCAACGTCTTCGGCAGAAACACGGCCGCCGTCATCGACCCGCCGCCGAACGCCGCCAGGGCCCAGGCAGTCGCCTGCTGCGACAGGCCGAAGTTCGACTGCACCAGGACCACGGTGTTGACGAAGACCATGGCGCCGCCCGCCGCCGTCGCCAGGCTGATCGCCAGCAAGCCGCGCAGGCGCGGCGTCAGGGCGAACAGCTTCACGCCCCCGGTCAGACGACGCAGGAACGGCAGGCTCTGCGACGCCGACAACTTGGGCAGGACCGCCGTTACGACGAAGCCCGCCGACAGGATGAAGCCCAGCGCCGTCCCGACGAAGAGGTTGTGATAGCTGATGACGGCCAACAGCACCGCCGCCAGCACGGGGCTGGCGACGCTTTCCAGATCGGCCGCCAGCCGGGACAGGGACAGGGCCTTGGTGTACTCGCCCTCATCCTCCAGCAGGTCGGGGATCATGGCCTGAAAAGCCGGGGTGAAGGCCGCCGAGGCGACATAGAGGACGGTCATCAGCCCGTAGACCTGCCAAGCCTCGGAGACGAAGGGCAGCGAGGCCGCGACGCCGGCCCGCATCACGTCCAGCGAAACCAGCAGGGTCTTGCGCGGCAGTCTCGACGCCAGGGCGCTGGAGAAGGGCGCCGCGCCGACATAGGCGATCATCTTGATCGCCAAGGCCACGCCGAGGATTTCACCGGCGCTGGCGCCTGCCAGATCATGCGCCAGCAGCCCCAGGGCCACGGTCGCCATGCCGGTCCCCAGCAAGGCCGCCACCTGGGCGATGAACAGGCGGCGATAGGCGGCGTTCCTCAGGGGCGAGAACATCACGGACCTTCCAATGCGGGCGTTTTCGCCATTTGACCTATCCCTACCAGGGGGATAGGTCAAACTCATGGCACACATCTCTCATGCTTCGCATCCGGAAGTCATCAAGCGCCTCAAGCGCGCCGAGGGCCATCTGCGGTCCGTCGTCCAGATGATGGAGGACGGCCGGGCCTGCCTCGACCTCGCCCAGCAGCTTCAGGCCATCGAGAAGGCGGTCGCAGCGGCCAAGAGGACCCTGATCCATGACCATGTGGATCATTGCCTGGCGCAGGCTGCGGCGGGCGCGCCTGAACAGTCGCGGGCCGCCTTGGCCGAATTTCGCGACATCACCAAGTATCTGTGAAGGATCGGCATGTTTTCACCCTCCCCCAGCCGTCGCAGCATTCTGTCTGGCGGGCTGGTGCTTTGTGGCGTCGTCGTCGGATCCGGAGCGATGGCCCAGACGCGACGAAACATCACGGTCTACAAGACGCCCTGGTGCGGTTGCTGCGGCCTTTGGGTCGGTCATCTGCGCCAGGCCGGCTGGACGGCCCGTGTCATCGATGTCGAGGACCTCGCCCCCGTCCGGGCGCGCCACGGGGTGCCGGACAGGCTCGCCTCCTGCCATACCGGCGTCGTCGGCCGCTACGCCATCGAGGGTCATGTGCCGGCCGCCGATATCGATCGGCTGATCAGGGAGGCGCCCGCTGGGCGCGCCCTGGTGGTTCCCGGCATGCCCGCCGGCTCGCCTGGGATGGAATCCGCCGGACGTGAGCCCTACGTCTCCCTGCTGTTGCTCGCCGATGGTCGGACCCGGGTGTACGGCCGTCATAACGGGGGGTGACTTTCGGCGGGTGTGGCCGGGCGACCGGCACTCGGCGCACACCCGGCCGAAACCGTTCAGGCGGCGGGGAGCAGTTCGGTCTCAACCTCCGCGCCCCGGACGAGCATCAGATCGACAGGGCAGCGGTCCGCCATCTCCAGCAACCGGGCGCGCTGCGTCTCGTCCAGCGCGCCTTCAAGGGTGATGGCGCGTTTGAAGACGTCGGCCGGCGTCTGGTCCCGCCGTTTCGAGTGCACGACGCGAACGGCGGCCCGTTTCAGCGGCCATCCCTTCCGGGCGGCGTACATACGCATGGTCATCACACTGCAGGCGCCCAGACCCGCCGAAA
The DNA here is from genome assembly GCF_057655995.1 of Brevundimonas sp. Soil_N_31. Classification (NCBI taxonomy): domain Bacteria; kingdom Pseudomonadati; phylum Pseudomonadota; class Alphaproteobacteria; order Caulobacterales; family Caulobacteraceae; genus Brevundimonas; species Brevundimonas sp. Soil_N_31. The sequence continues at coordinate 454,456 of NZ_JBDGLE010000002.1, read as the reverse complement.
CGAGTTCGAACGGCGATGGACCACTGCCCAGGCCGCCCAGGCTCACCGGTTCGTCGGCGAGGAAGGCATGAGGCCCGGCGCGAACCCGGGTCTGATAGGCGCCGCCGCCCGTCTCCTCGACGAGGACGCCAGCCAAGTCGCCCTCGTCTCCCGTCAGGTCGGGCTCGAGCGCCGGAAGGTAGCGCGACGCCCAGCAGGCGATGACGCCGGCGACATAGTCGGCGTCCGTCTGGCGGGTGAGCAGGTGATCGGCGTCGTCCAGGGAAATGAAGCTCTTGGGATGTCTGGCCGCCACGAATATGGCGGAAGCGTTGTCGATGCTGACGACCTCGTCCAGCGGCGCATGCATCACCAGCAGCGCGCGTTTCAGACGGCTGACGGCATCCAGAGGCGAGTGGGTCCTGACGTCGTCGACGAAGCTCTGGCCGATCCGGTACGGTCGACCGCCGAGCGTCACCTCGGCCTCCCCTTCGCTTTCGATCCGCTTCAGATCCTCTTCTGACACATGGGTCAGTACATGGGCCGCGTCGGCGGGCGCCCCTATGGTGGCGATGGCCCGCACCTGGGGCAGATGTTCGGCGGCGGCCAGCACCGCCAGGCCGCCCAGGCTGTGACCGACCAGAAGATTCGGCGTCATGCCGGCCGCTTCCATGGCTCCGCTGGCCGCGATCAGATCCTGCACGTCGGCGGCGAAGCTCGCGTCAGCGACCTGGCCGTCCCGATCACCCGCCCCGGCGAAGTTGAAACGCAGGACGCCTACCCCGCTTCGCGCCAGCGCCCGAGACAGCCGCACCGCGGCCAGACCGTCCTGACCACAGCTGAAGCAATGCGCGACGATGGCCCAGCCTCGCAGCGTCGCCTGCGGCCGCTCGATCACGCCGACGATCCTGCGCCCGTCCCCCAGTCCGAACTCGAACTCCTTGTCTCCGCTCATTCGCATGTTCTCCATTCATGGGTCCAATCGGCGCGGGCCGCTCGGGATGATGCGGCCCAGCCTACAGTGTTCCGCCGCGGCAGGGTCAAGCGACGCGTCGTCGGGCTTCACATCAGGCGGCCGCCTCGGTCTCTGTCGGCCGTCCCGGAGGGTCAGCCAGACGCCGCCGGCGCAGACCAGCAGCAACAGCAGGCTGAATGCGCCCGGCGCGGCTTCCCAGCCGAGCCCCCACTCCCCCATGCGGACGAGGAACGGCACCGCCAGCATCAGCGAGGCTGTGAAGAGCGCCCCCTTCCGCAGGATGAGCCTGTGCAGGATGAGGAAGACCGGCGCCGTCAGCCCCGCGCCCAGACCTGCGATGGCGGCCCAGTCTGAAGGCGCGACGCCGACGAGCGGGACGAAGAGAACGACCGTCACGGCCAGCATGGCGGCGCCGGCCCCGGTAATGGCCGGCAAGGCCGAGAAGGCGGACAGGTCCGCCATGCGCGCGCGGAAGACGTAGCCATAGAGGGCGTAGGACGCTGTTCCGCCGAACACGAGCAGGGCGCCGCCGATGAGGTGCAGCCCCTCCGCCCCGGCATGACCCTCGCTTGCGGGCATGTCTGAGATCGCATAGGCCAGCGCGCCGCCCAGGGCGAGACAGGCTCCCAGCACCTTGTTGCGGGTGACCCGTTCCCCAAAGGCGACGGCGCCGATCACGAATGTGAGGCTCGGCAGAAGCGAGATGATCAGACCGGTGCGGGAGGGGCCGATGAACGCCGCGCCGAGCATGGTTCCGGCATAGTAGAGGAAGAAGCCCAGCAGTCCGAGCAGAGCGACTGTTCCGCCGCGTCGCGCCGCAATCCGCGCCTCGGAACGGCTCCGAGCGGAAAACAGCACGATCGCGGCAAAGACGATGAAGCTGGCCCCTGTGCGGCCGGCGGCCACCAGCAGCGGCGACACGCCCGAAACGAGGTAGCCGACGAGCAGCCAGCTCGCCGACAGAAGCAGAACGAGCGTGACCGAGAGGATCGGCGTCGTCAGCGCGGTGCGCGAGGCGGCGACCAGGCGAGTCCCGTTCCACATCCTGCTTCCCTTCATCGCCTCCTCCAATCGCCGACGAGCAAGGCTCCCCAGCCCGCCGGCGGCGTCCGGCAAGCCCGTGACGGATCAGAGGAAGACGCAGGTGATCCGGACATCGCACGCAGCGCGCCAGGCCCGGACGGCGCCGGCACGGTCAGGCCGGTCGAGCATCCGGTCCCGTCAGTCGGCCTCGTTCTCAAAGGCGCTCAGGCGACAGAAACAGGCTGCGGCGATCTTGATGTCGGCCGAAGCCACGGCGATGTCGCGCTGGAGGACGATCTCCCGGGCCTCGTCGTGCCGGCCGAGTTTCGTCAGACACTCGTAGAGGCCGTGCAGGCTCCAGACGTTGTTCGGTCGGATCCGCCGCCTGCCCAGCTTGCGCTCCAGCCCGAGGTCGATCCTGTGCTGTTCGGCAGCTTCGGCGTGCCGCCCCTGCTCGGTCAGCAGGGCGCAATAGGCGTGGCGGACGGGCTGCAGCCAGGCCGGAGGGTCGCTGTAGGGCAGCGTGTCCTCGAGGGCGATCGCCTCGCGCAACAGCGAGAACGCCTCCTCGATATTTCCCTTCCTGTATTCCAGTTCCCCGTCGAGCATCTTGCGCGCAATAGCGAGCGCCTGGAGCTCCGGCACGGGAATGGAGTTGAAACGGCTGTCCGGCACCGCGGCGACGGCGTCGATGAATTTCTCCCGTTCCGCCTCGGCTTCCGGCACGCGCCGCAGGGCCGCGAAAGCGATGCCGCGGGCATAGTGGATCATCGCCGTGGTCGAACAATAAAGTTCGCGGTCCGTCGGAAATTCCAAATCGAGGATGTCCTGCCAGCGCCCGAAGCGAATGAGAACATGCGGAAGCGTGGTGCCGTGCGCCTCGAGCAAATCCGCCATCGGCGGACTCTGGATGCCGAGCAGTTGCGGCGTCAGGACTTCCTTCAGCCGGTTCGCCATGAACAATGCCTCACGCGAACGGCCCGCCATCATCGCGCCATAGGCGCCGACCATCAGGTTGTGGACGCGATAGACGTTGTACCAGGCGCCGACTTCGGTCTCGTGACCGAAATAGCGTTCATCCGCCTCGACCGCATCGAGGTTGGAATCGATCACCCGGCGCCAGTCGCCGCAGGCGTTGTCGATGTGGGTGGACATATGCGCCAGATGGGCGCCGTCCCGCGACAGGCGACGCAGACGGTCGGCGGCCGGAAGCGCGATCTCGGGCCACGGCGACATCTCCATCAGGTGGATATAGAGATGGTTCAGGACCGGATGCCGGTCGCCCCCGGGACGCGGCAGGGCGTCCTCGATCACCGCCCGGGCCTCCAGCGTGCCCGGTCCGATCGGTTCTCCCGTATCGAGATCCCACAGAGCCCGCGGACTGAGACAGATCAAGGCGTCCCCGAACAGCGCCGCCGCGTCGATGTCGTCAGAGAACTGCTGATAAAAGACCCGCATGGCGTCCGCGTAGGCGCGGTTCAGGCGATCGAATTCCTCCGGGTCGCGGGTCGCCTGTTCGGGAAAGCGTGGTCCAAGCGCCGCGATCAGGGCCTTTTCGAAGGCGGTGCCGTTGCGGGCGACCGCTTCGCGAGCGCGTTCAAGCGCGCCACGGCCGATCGTCACGGCCTTCTGCATGTCCTCGGCGTCGAAAAGCCGCCAAGCCTTGTTGTAGTTCGGGCCCGTGCCGAAGGCGACGCCCCAGTGCGCCATGGCGCAGTCGGGATCGTAGTCGAGCGCCTTTTCGAAGCAGCGGACCGCTTCCTCGGGATTGAAGCAGTAGGCCCAGGCCAGCCCCCGATCAAACCAGAGTTGCGCCTGTGGCGAGGTGGTCGTCACATCGCGACGGAAGTCGCCAAGGTCGTAATAGTCGTCTTTCATCATCCATGCTCCGCTGGCCAGGGCCGATCTGGGAACCCGACCGCCAAGGCTATAAGTTAATACCTGAATACATATTCATATATCATGTTTCAAGCGCAGATCGCGGGATTCCGGCCGTGTCGATCCATGCGATCCGCCTAGAGCGGCACGGCGGTGGTGTATTTCACCTGGCTGAGCGCGAAGTGGGAGGCGGCGGTCGCCACATTCGGATGGTTCAGCAGATCGCACATCAGGAAGCGTTCGTAACCGGCGACGTCTGCGGCCACGATCCGCAGAAGGTAGTCCCATTCCCCGGACATGGAATGGGCCTCCATGACGTCCGGCCGGGTGGCGAGGTAGGCCTCGAAGGCGGTCCTGTCTGCCGGGGCGTGCGACCGCATCCTGACCTGGCACATCACGTTCACGCCCCGGCCGACCCTTTCGGCATCGACCAGTCGCACGGCTCCCTTCAGAATTCCCGCCTCTTCCAGCGCCCGGATCCGGCGCCAGCACGACGCCGGAGACGATCCGGCGAGCTCCGCCAGGGCCACATGGCTCAGGCCGGCGTCGCCCTGCAAGGCGCGCAACAGCCGACGATCGACATCATCCAGCACTCTTTCTTTCATGAACTCGTCCATTCTGGAATTGGATTTCATATCACGCTCAAATTCGAGCCGCTTTGAAAGGCGATCCTCGCCTATCCGGTCTACAATGACCACGATGGCGCAGCCTCCTCGCGAGCTCTGGCCTCACCTCCCTCGCGCGCGCCTGCGCCATCTGTCACAGGCGCGCCGTCAAAGAATGCCGGAGACACCCCCATGAGCATCACCCCCGAGAACCCCATTGGTCTGGACGGCTTCGAATTCGTGGAATTCACCAGCCCCGATCCCGAGGCGATGACCACCTTGATCGAACGCCTCGGCTTCGTCGCCACACACCGTCACCCGACGAAGGCGGTGGTTCGCTACAAGCAGGGGCGCACCAATCTGCTCGTCAACAGCGAAGCGACCGGACAGGCGGCTGCGTTCCGGGCGCTGCACGGGCCTTCAGCCAGCGGTATGGCCTTCCGCGTGGCCAACGCTCGCCAGGCCTATGATCTGGCCCTGTCGCGCGGTGCGCGCGCCGCCGACGCCGCCGCCGGCGCGCTCGGCGCTGACGCCATGGTGCTGGAAGGCATCGGCGGCTCCTACCTCTATCTCGTCGACCGCCACGGCGCAGCCGGGTCGCTGTACGACGATTGGACCGAGATCGACGGATGGCGCGAGGCCGAGGCCGCAAACAGCGTCGGCCTCGATATCCTGGATCACCTCACCCACAACGTCCGTCGGGGCCAGATGCGGACCTGGTCCGGCTTCTACAACCAGATTTTCGGCTTCGAGGAGCAGAAGTATTTCAACATCAAGGGCCAGGCCACCAGCCTCATCTCCCAGGCGATGATCGCGCCGGACAAGGCCATCCGCATTCCGCTGAACGAGAGCGAGGACGACCAGTCCCAGATCGAGGAGTTTATCCGTGAATACAACGGCGAGGGCATCCAGCACCTGGCCATGACCACGGATAACATCTACGAAACCGTCGAAGCCCTGCGCGCCCGTGGCGTACGATTGCAGGACACGATCGAGACCTATTACGAACTGGTCGACAAGCGGGTGCCCGGCCACGGCGAGGATCTGGAGCGGCTGAAGGCGAACCGCATCCTCATCGACGGAAACGTCGGCGAGGAAGGCATTCTGCTGCAGATATTCACCGAGAATCTGTTCGGACCCATCTTCTTCGAAATCATCCAGCGCAAGGGCAACGAAGGGTTCGGCAACGGCAACTTCCAGGCCCTGTTCGAATCGATCGAGCTCGACCAGATCCGGCGCGGGGTGATCAAGGTCGACGCCTGACCCGGCGCGGGGGTCGGATGCATATCATCCGACCCCCGTCATCGCTCAGACGCGCGACTTCAGTTGACCGACCCCGCCGGCCGACCGGACACCGGTCGGCGGCGCTTCCGAGGTTTCTTCCAGATCCATTAGGATCGGACAGTCGGGGCGATTATCGCCCGCGCAACAGGCGATCAGCGTCTGCAGGGTTTCCGACATCTGCCTGAGGCTGGCGATTCGCGCATTGAGCACCGCGATATGCGCGCTGGCGATGCGTTTTACATCAGCACTTTGACGCGACCGGTCGTTCCACAGACTCAGCAGGTCCTGAATCTCAGCGACGGAAAAACCGAGGTCGCGGGCGCGCCGGATGAACCGGAACCGGTGCACGTCCGCGTCCGAATAGTCGCGATAGCCCGACTCCTTTCTGTCCGCCACCGGGATCAGTCCGGTCTGCTCATAGTAGCGGATCATCTTGGCGGATACGCCGGAAGCCTTAGCTGCCTGACCGATATTCATACTGATCTCTCCTATTCACCCAAGCCGTCCCGCGCCATCGCCCTCGCCGCCCTGCGGCGACCGGAAGCCACGCAGCCGCAGGGCGTTGCCAAGCACGAACACGCTGGACATGGCCATGGCGCCCGCCGCGAACACGGGCGACAGCAAGACACCCCACACAGGATACAGCACGCCGGCGGCGACAGGGATGAGCGCGGCGTTATAGACGAAGGCCCAGAACAGGTTCTGGCGGATGTTGCCGATGGTGGCCCGCGACAGGGCGATGGCCGTGGCCACGCCCTTCAGGCTGCCCGACATCAACACCACATCGGCCGCCTCGATGGCGATATCCGTGCCGTTGCCGACCGCCAGGCCCACATCCGATTCCGCCAGCGCGGGGGCGTCATTGATGCCGTCGCCGACGAAGGCGACCCGGCCATGCTCGCCCTTGAGACGGCGGACCGCCTCGACCTTGCCGTCCGGCAACACCTCGGCCACGACTTCGTCGATGCCCAATTGGCGGGCGATGGCGGCGGCGGTGCGGCGGTTGTCGCCGGTGATCATCGCCACCTTCAGGCCCAGTCCGTGCAGGGCGGCGATGGCCGCCGGAGTGCTGGCCTTGATCGGATCGGCCACCGCGATGATCGCCGCCAGACGTCCGCCGATGGCGGCGTAGAGCGGCGTCTTGCCCTCATCGCCCATGCGGCCAGCGGCGGCGGCGAAGACGCCCACGTCCAGTCCCAGTTCGCCCATGTAGCGATCCGAACCGATCTGCACGGCCTCGCCGTCCACCGTCGCGGTCACGCCACGTCCCGTAACGGACTCAAAGGCCGAAACCAGCGGCAGCGTCAGACCCTCGGCCTCGGCGGCCTCGACAATGGCGCGGGCGATGGGGTGTTCGGACTTGGCCTCGACCGCAGCCACCAGAGCCAGAACGCGGGCGCGCTCCATGCCGGGTTCAATCTGCAGGTCCGTCAGGGCGGGACGACCTTCCGTCAGGGTGCCGGTCTTGTCGACGGCCACGACCTTGGCGTCCTTGAGCAGTTGCAGCGCCTCGCCCTTGCGGAACAGCACGCCCAGTTCGGCGCCGCGACCGGTGCCGACCATGATGGAGGTCGGCGTCGCCAGACCCATGGCGCACGGGCAGGCGATGATCAGCACAGCCACCGCATTGACCAGGGCGAAGGTGAGCGCAGGCGACGGACCGAACACCAGCCAGACCAGGAAGGTCAGGGCGGCAACAGCCATGACCGCCGGAACGAACCACATCGTCACCTTGTCGACCAGCGCCTGGATCGGCAGCTTGGAGCCCTGGGCCTGTTCGACCATGCGAATGATCTGGGACAGCATGGTGCCGTCGCCGACCGCCGTGGCGCGGAACACCAGGGCGCCCTTCTGATTGACAGTGCCGCCCACCAGAGCTGCGCCCGAAGTCTTGGCCACAGGGACCGGCTCGCCGGTGATCATGGATTCATCGACATAGCTTTCGCCCTCGACGACTTCGCCGTCGACCGGAACGCGCTCGCCGGGACGGACCTCGACCAGATCGCCAGCCGCCACCTCGGTGATGGCGATTTCGACCATCATGCCGTCGCGGCGCACGCGCGCGGTCTTGGCCTGAAGCCCGACCAGACGCTTGATGGCCTCGGAAGTGCGGCCCTTGGCCTGGGCCTCAAGGAAGCGCCCCAGCAGGACCAGGGTGACGATGACGGCGGCCGCCTCGTAATAGACATTGACCGTTCCCGCCGGCAGTAGCGCCGGAGCGAAGGTCGCCACCAGGGAATAGGCATAGGCCGCCAGGGTGCCGACAGACACCAGCGAGTTCATGTCCGGCGCCAGACGCCCCAGGGCGGGCAGACCCTTCTTGTAGAAACGCGCGCCCGGCACGGCCAGCACCAGCGTGGTCAGGGCAAACTGCAGATACCAACTGGCCTGCATGCCGATGGTCCCTGCGATCATCGCATGGACGCCCGGAATGAGGTGCGACCCCATCTCCAGCAGGAAGACCGGAAGGCTCAGAGCGGCGGCGATGATCAGATCACGCTTCAGGGCGGCGCGTTCGGCGTCCTTGCGCTCGGCCGCTTCTTCGCCCGCATCCGCAGCGTCGCTCAGCGGACGCGCCGTATAGCCCGCGCCAGCCACGGCGGCGATCAGGGCCGACACGTCCGCCGCCCCCTGGATCGTGGCCCGTTCTGTGGCCAGGTTCACGCTGGCGCTCACCACGCCCGGCGTCGCCTTCAGCGCCTTTTCGACCCGCCCGACGCAGGACGCGCAGGTCATGCCCTCAATCGCCAGTTCGACGCTGGCGGCCGGAACGGTGTAACCGGCCGATTCCACAGCCTTGACGAGGTCTGCCATCTGGATCGGTCCGCTCGCCTGGATGTCGGCCCGCTCCGTGGCGAGGTTGACGCTGACCGCGGCCACGCCCGGCGCCTTGCTGATGGCGCGTTCGACGCGGCCGACGCAGGACGCGCAGGTCATGCCTTCGATCGGCAGACTCAACGGGGAGCCGACGGTTTTCGTCGGCGCATAGGGGGCGTTCATCGCGCGATCCTCACACGGGTGACTAGAGTTCGCAGGGATGATGGGGCTTCCCATTGTTGGAATGTCAACTCCCCAAAAAAAGTCGCGACCATCCTTGACCTTCCAACGATGGCAAGGGGCATTTCATCTCTCACCAACCGATGCGAAAGGACTTTTCCCATGCAGTTCCACGTCGAAAACATGACCTGCGGCTCGTGCGTGAAGCACATCACCCAGGCCATCGCCACGGTGGATCCGAACGCCCGTCTCGAGGCCGATACGGTGTCGCGCACCATCTCGGTGACCACCACCGCCGACGCCGACGCCATCCAGCAGGCGCTGGCGGACGACGGATACACCGCCCGGCCCCTCTGAGCTCTTCCGACATGCAAGCGAAGGCTCTCACCGTCATCTTCATCGCCGGCGTCGCCCTGGCCGCCAGCGGTCTCGCCTATGCCCAGTCCCAGATCGTCAAAGGAGATTCGGAACACGCCATGACCCAGAACAGCCACGCCAATCACCCCGCCCCCGTCCCTTCCGGCAATCCTGCCGTGCGCGCCTATCAGGAAGCCAACGACCGGATGCACGCCGACATGACCATCGATTTCACCGGCGACGCCGACGTCGATTTCATGAAGGGAATGATTCCACACCATCAGGGGGCCATCGACATGGCCCGCGTCGCGCTGGAACATGGACGGGATCCGGAGGTTCGCCGGCTCGCCGAGTCCGTCATCACCGCCCAAGAGGCGGAGATCGCCATGATGCAGTCCTGGCTCGATACCCGGAACCGGTAAAGGCCGCCCCTTCGCCGCCGTTCCCTCCCCCGATGTGGGGGTGGAGTTGGCGTCATCGGACAGAAACCTTCGAGAACGCCATGGCAGGCGCACCAGTCCCTGGTGCGCCTGAACCCTTTTCCGAACAGCGCCCAATCGCCGCCGTCGTCTTCAGGCGTCCTCATCCTCATTGATGTGGTGAAGCATGTCGATCAGCACATGACTGACATGATGATCGGCCACCTCGTAGAAAACCTGCCGCGAGGAACGTTCTCCCCGGACCAAGCGCGCCCCGCGCAGAAGCCTGAGATGGTGGCTGACGAGGGTCTGGGACAGGTCCAGGCTGTCGGCGATCTGCTTGACAGGCTTCGGGCCATTCAGACAGAACATGAGGATTCTCAGACGGGTCGGATCGCCCAGCAGACGAAAGGTCTCTGCAAGAGCCGACAGTTGGCGCGTATCCAGCGCTGGCACCTTTTCGTCGCTGGCCCGTTCCGACATGGCGTACGCTCCCCCGCATCATTAAACATATGGCGATGTCTTCACCTGTTCATGTATCGTGAGACAGGGCGTCGCTCCAATCAAGTGCGACCGCCTGTCTGCGTCTGTTCGGTCCAGCCGCCGCCCAGCGCCTTGTAGAGGGTCGTCAGATTGCTCAGCCGGGCCAGACGGGCGCGCAGCAGCGCCTGTTCCGATCCATAAAGGGTGCGCTGGGCGTCCAGAACCGACAGCGAACTGTCCTCGCCTTCCTGATGCCGCCTCTGCGCCAGATCATAGGCGCGAGGCCGACGCCGAACAGACTGACTGGAAACGTGACCCAGGCGGGATCGGCGGCCAGGTGCTGCCCCACCAGACCGCCTAAGGACATCACGATCGGCGGGCTGGCGCCGCCCAATGCTTGGGCGGCGGTGAGGACGGCCATGTTTCGGCGGGCGATCGACTGATCAGTCATGAAGACCTTCGGGAGGGAGGCCGGGCGGGAACAAATCGGTGCTTTGCACGATACCTAGCCAGGGTATGGTAGACACATGCAGGCCAGAGACGTCAAATCAATCCGCTCCGCCCTGAACCGGATTTCCGGTCAGGTTCGCGGCGTCAGCCAGATGGTGGAGGACGGCCGTTACTGCATCGATATCCTTTATCAGGTCCATGCCGCCCGCGCGGCCCTGGCCCGTGTCGAAACCCAGATTCTCAAATCGCACGCCGCGTCCTGTGTCGAGGACGCGATTGCGTCAGGCGACGCCGCTCAGCAGCGCGAAAAATTCACCGAACTGGCGGAGTTGTTCGCCAAAGCGAAACTCTAGAACCCGGAGGGAACCATGGCCTCACCCGCCAAACGCGCCGAAATTTACCGAATGGTCATGCCGGGCCACACCTGCCCCTATGGCCTGAAGGCGCTGCACCTGCTCAAGAGCCAGGGCTATGCGGTGCAGGATCACCACCTCGCCTCGCGTGAGGAAACCGACGCCTTCAAGGCCGAACACGGCGTCCAGACCACGCCCCAGACCTTCATCGACGGCCAGCGGATCGGCGGCTACGACGACCTGCGGCGCTTCTTCGGCAAGCGAGTGCGCGACAAGGACGAAGTCACCTATACGCCCGTCATCGCCCTGTTCGCCATGGCCGTGCTGATGGCCCTCGCGGCGGGCTGGGCCGCCTATGGCGAACTGATGTCGGTGCGTGTCGTCGAATGGTTCATCGCCATCGCCATGTGTCTTCTGGCCCTGCAGAAGCTCAAGGACGTGGACGCCTTCGCCACCATGTTCCTGAACTATGATCTGCTGGCCAAGCGCTGGGTTCCCTATGGGACGATCTATCCCTTCGCCGAAGCACTGGCGGGTGTGCTGATGCTGGCCGGGGCGCTGATGTGGGTTTCGATCCCGGTCGCCCTGTTCATCGGCGGCGTGGGCGCCGCATCGGTGTTCAAGGCGGTCTATATCGACAAGCGTGAACTGAAATGCGCCTGCGTCGGCGGCGACAGCAAGGTGCCGCTGGGTTTCGTCTCGCTGTCGGAAAACCTGATGATGGTCGGCATGGCGATCTGGATGCTCGTCAAGCCGATGACCATGGGGCACTGAGCGGAAGCTCATCCACGAGCCTCCGCACATAGCCTGTCCGGCGCCGGTCGCCCGGCGCCGGATCACCTGCCTCAGTGGGCGTGCGCCCTGCGCGCCCCCGCTGCGGACTTTGGCTCGTGATCGTGACCGGCGTGGTCATGATCTCCATGATCATGGCCCGAATGGTCGTGATCCGAATGGTCATGACCAGAGTGATCGTGGCCAGAGCGATCGTGGGCATCATGGTCATTGACCGGCGGCGACGACAGGCTGCACACCACGGACCCATCGTTCCAGTCCACGGCGACGGTGGGATGCTCAATACTGAACCTGGACTTCAACTCCCGCTCAACAGCGATCGCCACGGCCCGCGCCTGAGCGTCGGATTCCGGACGCACATGCAGGGTCGCCAGGGTGCGGCCTGACGTGATCTGCCAGACGTGGACGTGGCTGACCTCGGCCAGACCCGGCACCTTGGCCTTCAGGTGAGCCGTCACCGCATCAGGCGCGGCGTTGTCAGGCGCGCCTTCCAGCAGGATGTGCAGCGACTTGCCCAGCAGCTTCCAGGCGCTGCGCAGGATCAGCAGCGAAACCAGCACCGACAGGATCGGGTCGATCGGCGTCCAGCCCGTCAGGGAGATGATGATCGCGGCGGCGACAGCACCGACCGAGCCAAGCAGATCGCCCATCACATGCAGGGCCGCGCCCTTGATGTTGACGTGTTCGGTGTCGCCGCGGGTCAGGATCCAGAACACCAGGATGTTGACCAGCAGGCCCGCCACGGCCACCCAGAACATCGGGCCGGCCAGAACGGCATGCGGTTCCTTGAAGCGGTTCCACGCCTCAAACAGGATCCAGCCGACGATGGCGAACAACGTCACCGCATTGACGAAACCGGCGACGACCTCGAAGCGCATATAACCGAAGGTGCGCTTGGAATCGGCCATGCGGCGTCCGAAGCGGAACGCCAGATAGGCCAGCGCCAGCGCGATGGCGTCGGTCAGCATGTGGCCGGCATCCGCCAGCAGAGCCAGCGAGCCGGACGCCAGACCGCCGATCACCTCGACGATCATGAAGGTGAAGATCAGGCTGAAGGAAAGCAGGACCTTGCGTTCATTGTCGCGCGTCACGGTCGGCGCGTGAGAATGGTCGTGGTCGTGTGAGTGGTCGTGATGAGAATGAGACATGGAGCAGCGCCCGCTGAAAACAGATAACATATGAATACGTATTCATATGTTATCTGTCAACGCCATTCGCACATGCCGCGTCTGATCGTAGCGCGCCTGCGAGACGCCCGGCTTCAGGTCAGGTCGACGGGATCGAAACTCTTGACCAGATCGTCCACCGCCTTGATCTGCTCCAGCACCGCGCCCAACCGGTCCAGCGGCAGGGCGCTGGGGCCGTCGCAGAGCGCCCGGTCCGGGTCGGGGTGCGCCTCCAGAAACAGACCCGCCAGTCCCAGGGCCAGCCCCGAGCGGGCCAGTTCCAGCACCTGTTCACGCCGCCCGCCCGACTGGGCGGCGCCGGGGGCGCGCGTCTGCAGGGCGTGGGTGGCGTCAAAGACGATCGGCGCCCCGCCAGTGACCGCCTTCATCACGCCGAAACCCAGCATGTCCACGACGAGATTGTCATAGCCGAAAGAACTGCCGCGCTCGCACAGGATGACATCCGGGGCGCCGAAATCGTCGAATTTCTCGACCACATGGGCGATTTGCTGCGGGCTCATGAACTGGGGCTTCTTGACGTTGATCGCGCGTCCGGTGCGCGCCAGCGCCTCGATCAGATCGGTCTGGCGCGCCAGAAAAGCCGGAAGCTGAAGGATGTCGCAGACCTCCGCGACCGCCGCAGCCTGCTCCGGCCAATGCACGTCGGTCAGAACGGGAACCGCGAATTCGCTGCGAACCTCCTGAAGAATGCGCAGCCCGGCTTCAAGACCCGGACCGCGATAGGATCGGTTCGAGGACCGGTTGGCCTTGTCGAAAGAGCCCTTGAACACAAAAGGCACGCCCAGTCGCTGCGTCTGCGCCTTCATCGCCTCGGCCACGGTCATGGCCAGATCGCGGCTTTCCAGCACATTGACCCCGCCGATCAACACCATCGCCCGACTGTTGTTGAAGGCGACCTCCCCGATCGTGACTGTCTTCATGGTCATCTCCTGACGGAATTGATCGGCCCCAGGGGACGGACTGTCAGTCAGCGCCCCTTGGAACCAGTTCGCTGTCGGCCGAACACGGCCCGAAAAACAGGCTCAGATCGGCGCGGGTCGCCGCAAGGCGCCGGGGGCGTCAACCTGAACGGTGACGTGATCAATGGCGTGATGGGTTTTCAGCCAGTTCGCCACAAGGGCCGGCAGGGTGATCGGATCGATCCCCGGCGCAGGCGTGACATGGATGGTGGCCACCACGGTTTCGTCGGTCAGGGTCCAGGCATGGAAATGGCCCGCTTCCTCGATCTCGGGCAGGGTCGCCAGATCCGTCTCGGCCTTGCGCGCGTCCAGTCCGCGCGGCACCGCCTGCAACAGAACCCGCAGCGATTCCTTCACCAGCGACCAGGCCGAGCGCACGACCAGCAGCGCCACCAGAACCGACAGCAGCGGATCAAGCAGCGTCCAGCCCGTCAGCATGATGCCGATCGCCGCCGCGATCGCCCCGACCGAGCCCAACAGGTCGCCGACCACGTGCAGCAGGGCGCCGCGCAGATTGCTGTCGCCCTTGCGGCCGCGCGACAGGATCCAGGCCCCGACCAGATTCACCACCAGACCGATGGTCGCGACAATCAACATCGGCCCGGCCATGACCTCGACCGGCTGGTTGATGCGGTTGACGGCCTCCCAGGTGATCCAGGCCACCAGCAGCAGCAGCGATGCGCCATTGGCCAGCGCCGCCAGCACCCGCACGCGGTGATAGCCATAGGTCCGCACGCCATCGACGGGACGGCGCGCCACCCGATAGGCGATCAGCGCCAGCAGCAGGGCGGCGGCGTCCGACACCATGTGGCCGGAGTCCGCGATCAGGGCCAAAGAGCCGGACATCCACCCGCCGATGGCCTGAATGGCGGCGTAACCGGCGGTGAAGATCAGGACGAAGCGGATGCGCCGCTCGTTATCCGCCGTCACCACCTCGCCGTGGTCGTGCCCGTCGCCCTCATCATGCTTCGCCGACGCCATGTCCATCTCCGATCCTTCTGGATGCAGGCCTTCCCGCATCGACAATCCTTTCGGCCCCATGCGTCAAGGCCGCCCTCATCCGCAACGACCGTCAGGTCTCAACCCCGGCGGAGCACGACCATCTTCTCCTGCGTCATATCCCGCAGGGTGTAACCGATCCCGCCGGTCCCGTACCCGGAGGTCCGACGCCCGGCGAAGGGCATCCAGTCGGTCCGGAAGGTGGTCGGATCGTTGACCATGACCGCCGAGGCGTCCAGCCGGTCCGCCGCCCTGAGCGCGACACCGATGTCGCGAGCGAAGACACTGGCCTGGAAGGCCGTCGGCAGAGCGTTGGCGCGCGAGATCGCCTCGTCTAGATCCTGGTAGCGGTAGAGAGCCAGCACGGGCCCGAACACCTCCTCGCGCGAAATCCGGGCCTCGGCGGGCGGATCGAGCAGCACCGCTGGCTCCAGGGTTGTCGGCGACAGGCGCCCTCCCCCGATGGCCAGACGGGCGCCGCCCGCGACCGCCTCTTCGATCCAGGCCGCCACCCGATCAGCCTCACGCCCCCGGATCAGCGGGCCGACCTCGGTGTCCTCCCGCGTCGGATCGCCCGTGCGCAGAGCCGCCACGCGGGCGACCAGTCGCTCCGCGACGGCCTCGAAGACCACGTCATGCACATAGAGCCGCTGGGTCGACACACAGACCTGCCCGGCATGATAGAAGGCGCCTTTCACGACAGGCTCGATCAGGGCGTCAAGATCCGCGCTACGATCGACGATGGCCGGCGCCGCGCCGCCGTGTTCCAGCGCGGAACGCACGCCGGGCGCCAGGCGTGAATGCAGATACCATCCCACGCGGGCCGAGCCGATGAAGCTGAGAAAGGCGATGCGCGGATCCGTGGCGAGCCTTTCGGCAAGCGCGGTGTCCGCGGTGATCAGGGTCTGGCACCAGGCTTCCGGCAGGCCCGCCTCCCGGACGAGGGCGACGAGATCCAGGCAGGACAGGGGCGTAGCCTCGGCCGGCTTCACAATGACCGGACAACCGGCGGCGATTGCGGGCACGATCTGGTGCACGATCAGGTTCAGGGGATGGTTGAAGGCCGAGATCGCGGCCACCACCCCGATCGGCTCCCGAGTCGTGAAGGCCCAGCGGTCGTCCGATGCGGGCGACAGGCCCATGGGGATCTCGCGTCCGGAGAAGGTCCTGAGCTCGTCGGCGGCGTTCCGGACCCCGTCGATGGCGCGAACGGCCTCGATCCGGGCGTCGGCCAGCGGCTTTCCGCCCTCGCGCGCGATTTGCATCGCGAAATGCTCCCGTCGCGCCTCCATCAGTTGGGCCAGTCGCCGAAGGACGGCCACCCGCTCATGCGGTTTCAGCCACCGGTCACGGTGCGTGAAGAGATCGCGGGCGGTCTGCAACTTTCGCTCCAGCGCCGCCGCGTCGTCAGTCTCAATCCCGGCGATGAGGGCCTGGTCGTAGGGTTGTACGATCTGCAGCATAATATTCTCCGGCACGCTCAGGACAGGTCGATCGCCGACGCCCGGGTCTTCAGCTCATCGACCAGCACCCGGGTGTTCTCGGAGTAGTCGATGGCGCAGTCCACCAGGTGAACGCCGCCGCCGGCGAACGCGGCCTCCAGCACAGGGCCAAGATCCGCCGCCGACGTCACGCGGGAGCCCTTGGCGCCGTAGGCCTCGGCGTAGCGCACGAAGTCCGGATTGCCGAAGGTCATGCCGAAATCCGGAAAATCGTCGACCGCCTGCTTCCAGCGGATCATGCCATAGGCCCCGTCGTTGAGGACCAGGACGACGAGATCGAGGCCCAGACGGACGGCCGCCTCCATCTCCTGGGAGTTCATCATGAACCCGCCGTCGCCGCACACCGCCATGACCCGCCGGTCGGGATGCAGCATCGCCGCCATCATCGCCGACGGCAGACCCGCCCCCATGGTCGCCAGTGCATTGTCGAGCAGGAGGGTGTTGGCCACATGGGTCCGGTAGTTCCGGGCGAACCAGATCTTGTACATGCCGTTGTCCAGACAGACGATCCCGTCGTCCGGCATGACGGCGCGGACATCGCGCACCAGGCGCTGTGGCGTGACCGGGAAGCGATCCTCGTCCGCCCGGTCTGCAATGCGCGCCAAGATGCTCTGGCGCAGTTCCAGCATCCGTGTCTGGGGCGCCAGTCGCCCCGACAGGCGCCGGGCCAGCCCCGAGGCCGTCGCCCCGATATCGCCGATCACCTCGGCATCCGGATGATAGACCTGCTCCACCGTCGCCGACTGGACCCCGACATGCAGCACCTTCGGCCCCCCGGCGTCGCGCATCAGGAACGGCGGCTTCTCGACCGTATCATGGCCGATGGCGATGATCAGGTCAGCCAGTCCGATCGCCTCATGCACATAGTCGCCTTCGGACAGGGCCGCCGTGCCCATGTAGAGGTTCGAGCCGCCATCCACGGCGCCCTTGCCCATCTGGGTGTTGAAGAAGGGCAGGCCCGTCGCGCGAACAAAGGCGGACAGCGGTTCGACCAGTCGCGGACGATTGCCCCCGGCGCCGATCATGACCAAAGGGCGCTGCGCCGCCAGGATCATCCCGGCTGCCCGATCAAGGGCGGCCTCGGTGGCGACAGGCCGTTCCAGGGCGTGAATGGGAATGGGCGCGACATCCGCCGTCTCGGACGCCACGTCCTCGGGCAGTTCAAGATGCACCGGACCCGGGCGCTCCTCCATGGCCACGCGGAAAGCGTCGCGCACCACGGTCGGGATGCTGGCGGCGCTCAGAATCTGCCGGGTCATCTTGGTCAGGGGGCGCATGGAGGCGATGACGTCCACGATCTGGAAGCGCGCCTGTTTGGCCGTCATGATCGCCTTCTGGCCGGTGATCAGGATCATCGGCATGGCCCCCAGATGGGCATAGGCGGCGCCGGTCGAAAAGTTCAGGGCGCCGGGACCAAGCGTCGCCAGACACACCCCCGGCTTGCCGGTCAGGCGGCCATAGGTGGCGGCCATGAAGGCTGCGGCCTGCTCATGCCGGGTCAGGACCAGTTCAATCTTTGAATTGCGCAGGGATTCCACAAGATCGAGGTTTTCCTCGCCCGGCACGCCGAAGATGCGTTCAACGCCCTCGTTTTCGAGCGCGCTGACCAGAATGTCGGAACCCTTGGGCATCGAAGCCTCCCTTCAGTGAGCGGACGGACCGATTCCGGCGCCGCGCCCGGGAACGCCTCGGCTGACCAGCCCTTCGCAGGCAGGATGGGCCTTTCAACAGTGGCAAGGTCAAGCCCGGAATTATCATTCCGGCGGAGGCTTGACATTGCCACTGTTGGAAGCCGGACCGTGGTTTTCCTGCAAACCCAAGGAGATCGCCATGATCCATCTCAGCATTCCGAAAATGGCCTGCGGAGGCTGCGCCAGCGGCGTCACGAAGGCCATCCTGGCCCTGGACCCCGACGCCCGGGTCGACACCTCCACCGAGCGACGCGAGGTCACGGTCGACACCGTTTCGAACCAAGCCCAGGTCCAGTCCGCGCTCGCCGAAGCCGGCTACCCCTCGACACCTGTCGCCTGAGCCGTATCGGGCAGGGATCTCCTCCGCGCATGAAGAGATCCCGCCTCCCGGGCGGCGACGCTCGCCCCCTGTCCGATCCGGTCGCGGGATCGTCACAAGGTTTGGCCAGGATCGCCAGCCAGAGGAGTTCGAAATGACCGAAACCGTCGCCGACCTTATCGCCGAAACCCTCGCCGACGCAGGCGTGACCCGCATATGGGGGGTGACCGGCGACAGCCTGAACGGACTGAACGACAGTCTGCGCCGCATGGGCCGGATCGACTGGATGTCGGTGCGCCATGAGGAAACAGCCGCCTTCGCAGCGGGGGCTGAAGCGGCGATCACCGGGGAACTGGCCGTCTGCGCCGGCAGTTGCGGCCCTGGCAACCTGCACCTGATCAACGGTCTGTTCGACTGCAAGCGCAACCATGTGCCGGTGCTCGCCATCGCCGCCCACATTCCCTCCTCCGAGATCGGCCTGAATTATTTTCAGGAAACCCATCCCCAGGAGCTGTTCCGGGAGTGCGCGGATTTCGTCGAGCTGATTTCCAATCCGGCCCAGCTTCCCGAAATGCTTCACCGCGCCCTGAACGTTGCGATCGGACAGAAGGGCGTCGCCGTCCTCGTGTTGCCGGGTGATGTGGCGCTGGCCCCGTCGCCGGTATCCGCAACGCCCCGCTATACGGCGCCCCGCCCGCCCCGGATTCTCCCTCCCGAGGACGAGATGGATCGCTTCGCCGCCCTGCTGGATCAGAGCCAGGCCGTCACCATTCTCGCGGGCAGCGGGTGCGCCGGTCATCATGACGCCCTGATCGAGCTGGCCGAGCGGCTGAAGGCTCCGATCGTCCACGCCCTGCGCGGCAAGGAGCATGTCGAATGGGACAATCCCTTCGACGTGGGCATGACAGGTCTGATCGGCTTCTCGTCCGGCTATCACGCACTGATGTCCAGCGACACCGTCCTGATGCTCGGCTCCGACTTCCCGTATCGCGCCTTCTATCCGAAGGAGGCGCGAATACTTCAGGTTGATCGCGATCCGGGCGCCCTGGGCCGGCGCGCCCCCCTCACACTGGGTCTGGTCGGCGACGTCGGCGAGACCCTGACGGCGCTCCTGCCCCGGTTGAAGGCGAGACCTGACCGCGACTTCCTCGACCGGGCCCTAAAGCACTACGCCTCAGCGCGTCAGGCGCTCGACGACCTTGCGACCCCGTCCGTCCGGGGACGCCCCATCCATCCCCAGTATCTGACCCGCCGCATCGACGAGATCGCGGCCAAGGACGCCATCTTCACCGCCGATGTCGGCACCCCGACCGTCTGGGCGGCGCGCTATCTGACGATGAACGGGCGGCGGCGGCTGCTCGGCTCGTTCAACCACGGCTCCATGGCCAACGCCATGCTGCAGGGGATCGGCGCCCAGGCCGCCGCGCCCGACCGCCAGGTCGTTTCCCTGTCCGGAGACGGCGGCTTCACCATGATGATGGGCGACTTCATCACACTGTCGCAGCTCGACCTGCCGGTGAAGGTGGTGGTCTATAACAACGGCTCTCTGGGCTTTGTGGCCATGGAGATGAAGGCGGGCGGCTATCTGGACACCGGCACCGACCTGAAAAACCCCGATTTCGCCGCCATGGCCCGCGCCATGGGGGTCAAGGGCATCCGGGTCGAGGCGTCCGACGATGTCGATGCGGCGCTCATGGAAGCCTTCGCCCACCCCGGCCCGGCGCTGGTCGACGTGGTGACGGCCAAGCAGGAACTGGTGATGCCGCCGAAGATCCAGCTTGAACAGGCCAAGGGCTTCAGCCTCTATATGCTGCGGGCGATCATCAACGGACGTGGCGACGAAGTGGTCGAACTGGCCCGCACGAACCTGCGTCGCTAGCTCCGCCGCCGACGGCTTTGAACAGCCCCCTGCGCCGATCTTGCCGCCGCCTTTTCCGGCGTTAAGGTGAAACGCGGCGTCGGTCAGACAACCGAGTCTCAAGGGGGAGATCAATCTTGACCAGCCGCGCCTGCCCTACCCTTGCCTGTCCTGACTTTGCCTGTCCGGGCCTCTCCTGTCTGACGACGCCGGTCGCTGTGGCTCCAAGCGAATGAAGCTGCTTCGTCTTTCCGCCCAGATCCACAAATGGATCGCGGTTCTGGTCGGTTTGCAGATACTGTTCTGGGTCGGCGGCGGTCTGGTCATGACCGCCATTCCGATCGAGACTGTCCGTGGCGAGCACAGGGTGCGGACGGCGCAGCCCCAGGCGCTGGACCTGACCGGCATACGCGCCCTCGACGCGGTCGTCGCCGAGCGGAATCTGACGCCGACGCGCGCCGAGCTTAAATCGACGCCGCGCGGCCCCGCCTGGCTGCTGACACCGACGGAAGGCGCGCCGATCACCCTGGACGCGCGCACGGGTCAGACGTTTGCACCGCTGGAAGCAGACGAGGCCCGGCGACTGGCGACGGCTGTTTATCGCGGCGGGGCCCAGGCCGTCGCGGCGACGCGGCTCAACGACGCCAAGCGCGAGACAGGTCGCACGGGTCCGCTCTGGCGTGTCGATTTCAATGACCGGGAAAAAACCCGTTTCTACGTCTCGCCCGACACCGGCGAGGTCATAACGCGCCGGTCCGCCGTCTGGCGTCTGTACGACTTCTTCTGGCGCCTGCACATTCTGGACTTCAAGACAGGCGAGAACTTCAACCACCCGCTGCTCATCGCCGCCAGCGCCCTGTCGCTCGTCGTCGTCCTGTCCGGCTTCGTGCTGCTCTGGATCAGGCTAGAGCGCGATTTCGTGCAGTGGCGCGTCCGTCGCGGCGGCAAACCGCGCCGGACGTCGGGACGGACAGGCAATTCCTGAAGGCGCCGCCCGGTCGTCATGGCGGCGGTCAGGCAATGGCGATGACGCCGGGATCATCCGGCGTCATCGCTCGCCTCAGGGGGTCAGTGAACCATGAAACGCACGGCGCCGTTCACGGCTTGCCCATCAGCGCCCTGAGCGGTCCAGTTCAGGGTGTAGTTGCCCGCCGCGAGACGCGGCAGGGCCGTCGAGACCTGCCTGGACGCCGCCGCCGCCGTCACCGGCGCCTGAATGGCCGCACGGCCCTGCGGCGTGATGGTGACGCTGCGCAAGGTCATCGGCTGAGGGAAAGTCGCCGAGAAACGCTGCGGCGAGCCATTCAGCATGGCCCCGTCCGCCGGGACGGTGACGACGCCGCTCGGCGTCGCCGCCGAAGCCTGGGCGCGCGGCGCAGAGCCATGGTCGCCGTGACCGGCGTGGCCCTGTTGCTGGGCCAGAACCGGCGTGGCGATGAAAACAGCCGCGACAGCGGCCAGCAGGGTGGATTTACGCATGTCTTTTCTCCTTAGAACCACGCACGCACACCAACGACCACCCGGGTGTGCTCGGGCTCCCCGCCCATGGCGCGCGTCAGGTCGGCGGTGCCGCCCAGATCGCTGCTCCATTCGACCCCGACATAGGGGGCGAATTCCTTTTTGAACTCGTAGCGAAGGCGCACTCCGGCCGAAACATGGGTCAGACCTGACGCCAGTTGCAGTTCAGGAATGTCCGAAGCCGACGCCTCGACCTCCACACGCGGCTGCAGGATCAGCTTCTGGGTGATGCGCTGGTCATACTCCGCCTCGAAACGTGCGGTCAGGTCGCCCTCGGTCGACAGAAAGGCCGCACCGTCGACCTCGAACCAATAGGGCGCCAGTCCCTGGATGCCCAACACCAGATGGGTCGTGTCTTCTCCACCCTCGCGGAAGTCCTGACGCACGCCCGCCTGGACATCCCAGAAGGGCGCGACAGCCCGACTGTAAAGCGCCTGGACTTCACCCTCGACCTCGCCATCGCCGCCGAAGTCGCCGCCGCCCTCTGACTTCCACCAGAAGCGGTTGATGTCGCCCCCGGTCCAGCCGCCGACATCCCACGCCCAGTTTTCGTTTCCGTCGCCGAAACCGGCCTCAAGCCGATCAATGACCACGGCCGTGGTGCGAATATCGCCATTCTCGCGCACCAGAACCTCGCGCGCGCTCGACATCGCCGCCTCGCCGAAGATGGCGTCCGCCGCATGGCGCGGACCCGACAGCGCCGCAGCCGGCGGCGGCGGGACAGGCGGACGTCCGGCGTCATTGGCGCTGGTCGGCACATCGGGCGGCCCCATGCTGGTCATGCCGCTCATGTCGTGACCCGCATGCGGATCGGCCTGAGAACTGGCCTGAGAACCAGCCTGAGACATGGCGCTCATATCGTGGCCTGCATGTGGGTTCCCGGCCTGAGGCGTCATGGAACTCATGTCGTGACCCGCATGCGGGTCCGCAGCCTGAGGCGCCATGGCGCTCATGTCGTGGCCGGCGTGCGGATCGGCCTGCGTCGGAGCCGGGGTCTGCGTCTGAGCCGGAGTCTGGGCCGGGCGCTGGGCCGCGCTCATGTCGTGCCCCGCATGAGGGTCCGCGGCTTGAGACGTCATGGCGCTCATGTCGTGACCTGCATGTGGGTCGCTTACGGTGGCCGCAGGGGTCTGCGGCGCGTTCTGGGCGGACGGGTGCTGACTGTGATCCTGAGCCGAAACCGTCCCTGCGGCGGCCATCAGAGGCAGAAGACCGATCGCGAGCCGGATCATGCGGCGTCTCCATCGAGGGGTCGCACGGTCACGACGTTGAACATGCCCGCATGCATGTGCATCAGCATGTGGCAGTGGAAGGCCCAGTCGCCCGGCGCATCGGCGGTCAGGTCAAAAGTGACCTTGGAGCCGGGCGCGACATTGACCGTGTGCTTCAACGGCTGATGCCCGGCCGGCCCGCCCGTCACCAGTTCAAAGAAGTGGCCATGCAGATGGATCGGGTGGGACATCATGGTGTCGTTCACCAGCGTCACCCGCACGCGCTCGTCGCGCTCGAAGCGGATAGGCTCGACCAGTTCAGAGAATTTTCGACCGTCGAAACCCCACATGAACCGCTCCATATTGCCGGTCAGGTGGATTTCCATCGAACGCGCCGGGGGCCGCTGATCCTTGTTCGGCGTCAGGGACACCAGATCGGTATAGACCAGCACGCGATGCGGTTCGTTCTCCAGCCCCATGGGCCGTTCAGCCAGACGGTTGGCGGGCGACGGCGCCACCATGTCCACCCCGACGCCCACCGCCATATTGGCCGGCGCATTGTCGGGATTGCGCATGTCATGGCCCATGTTTCCATGATCCATGGGCGCGGCCTGTCCCATGCCGTCCTGCGCCATGGCGGAATGATCCATGCCGCTCATGTCCATGCCGCTGTGGTCCATGCCGCCCATGTCCATGCCGCTGTGATCCATCCCGGCCATGCTTCCCATGCCCATGTCGCGCATGGTCAGGGTCGGCACCTGCCGGAGGGGGGGAACCTCCGCCGTCATGCCCATACGGGGGGCCAGTGTCGCCCGCCCCATGCCCGAACGGTCGACCGCTTCGGAGACGATGGTATAGGCGCGGTCCTCGGTCGGCTGGACGATGACGTCATAGGTCTCGGCCACTGAAATCTGGAACTCGTCCGTCTCGACCGGCCGCACATTCTCGCCGTCGGCATTGACCACCGTCATGGCCAGACCCGGAATGCGCACGTTGAAGATGGTCATAGCCGAGGCGTTGATGACGCGCAGCCGCACCCGCTCTCCCGGCCGGAACAGACCCGTCCAGTTCTCCTGCGGGCCATGGCCGTTGATCAGATAGGTGTAGGTCGTCCCGGTGACGTCCGAGATGTCACGCGGATCCATGCGCATCGATCCCCACATGCGCCGATCAGCCGGGCTGACGCCGTCCTCACCGGACAGCAGGCCCGCCAGGGTGGTGCGCTGCTGGTTGAAATAGCCGGGGCTTTTCTTCAGCTTATCCAGGATCTGGTGCGGATGCATGAAGCTCCAGTCCGCCAGCACCAGCACATGTTCGCGGTCATAGGCCACGGGATCGGTCCCGGCCGGGTCGATGACCAGGGGCCCGTAATGGCCCATCGCCTCCTGAAGGCCGGAATGCGAATGATACCAGTAGGTCCCCGACTGGATCACCGGAAACTCATAGACAAAGGTTTCGCGCGGGCGGATGCCGGGAAAGCTGATGCCCGGCACACCGTCCATCTGGAACGGCAGCAACAGGCCATGCCAGTGGATGGATGTGTCCTCGTCCAGGGTGTTGGTCACCATCAGCCGGACGTTCTGCCCTTCGCGCAGCCGCACCAGCGGCGCAGGCACGGTTCCATTGACAGTGACGGCATGACCGGTGCGCCCGCCGACGGTGAACGGCGAATGGCCGACGCTGAGGCGAACCTCTGGCCCTTCAAGGGTCGGCAGCGTCGGCGCGAGTCCCCGCGACCCCGACTGCGCCCATGCCGGCATCAGCCCCTGAGCCGCCCACAGCCCCGCCGCGCCGCCAAAGAGGGCCCGTCTATGAAGCCTCATGCTCTACTCCGCCTGGATTATGCCCGCCTCGCGAGCCTTTTATCAAATTTACGCAAGAAAAAGCCGCGCCCCTCGCGACAGGGCGCCGCACCCTTCGCCGCACCGCCATTCCGGCGTGACGGATGGCCAAGTCCGCCTCAGACGTCCCGAAGCCTGGACAGACTGGCCGCAAGACTGCGACGCGCCCTGGCCACGCGCGTCTCGACGGTCTTGATCGAGACGCCCAGAATCGCGGCGGCCTGCGCCTAACTCAGGCCGTCCATAGCCGTCAGCAGCAGCGGCTCCTTCAATTTCGGAGGCAGGGCCACGACTGAACGGTCAAGGGCCGAGAGCAGTTCCCGCGTCGCGAGACTGTCATCAGGCGCAGGCGCGCCCTCCCCACCCTCAACGCCTCGGCGCTGTCGAGCGGCGCCGGCGGGCGGCGCGGGCTTCAAGGCTCTTATGGGTCACCGACGCTCATGCGCCCTCGGCGAGAATCGCGACAACCAGCTTCCCGTCGAACCGATCCGCCTGAACCGGCGTCTCACCATTCTCATTTCGGAAATGTGCGTGATGGTCGCCTGCTGAAGCTCCCCTATGGCGTCATGGAAGTGATCGACGGCGGGCCGCACGACGCTCACATCCCCGTCGCTGGCGGAAATGGCGGCGGCCAATTCTCGATTCGCGGCCTGGACGCGGGCCTCGAGTGCGATCCGCCGGGGCGCGAAGCGCGCCTCAATAGCCTCGATACGGACGCCTTGATCGGCGTCAAGCGCCAGATCGCGGTAAACGATGGCATGCAGCGAGGGCGGCGCATCGCGTTTCTGCACCCAGGCGCCCCCGCCCCACGCCCCCCCGCGCCATGGCGATCAGCGCTAGAGCGACGGTGCCGGCGACCGACTTCCATCCCATCGACATCACCGACCCTCCAGCCGCGCGAGCGAGAATGCAGCAATATGAACTGTTCGGTCATCCCCCGGCATGCGCCGTCGCCTTGACGTGAGAGCGACGGCGCAATTGGACCCTCAGAAGCTGTAGCGCAGCCCCACGCCATAGGTCGCCGGGGCGCCGACCAGCCGCGACGCGCCGTTCAGCTCCGGGAAGTAGACCTCGTCGGTGATGTTGCGGCCATAGGCGTAGACCGCCCAGTTGGCCGCGCTCTCCAGTTCCACCCGTGCGTTCAGCAGGGTGTAGGCCTCAGCCGTATTGCCCGGCGCGGCGTTCAGGCGGTTGCTTTCCTCGCCGTGGTGCGAAACCGACAGCCGTGTGTCCAGGCGCCAGCCGTTGGCCAGCATCAGCCCGTGGTTCAGCGAGGCGGTGGCCGTCACGTCCGGCGCGCCCGGGAGGGGATCCCCGACCGTCGACAGCACCTCGGCCACGCGCGCCGAGCTGAAGGAGATGATCTCGGTGTCCAGGAAGGCCGCCGCCACATCCAGGTCCAGCGTCTGGTTCGCCCCTTCGAACAGCAGGGCGTTGACGGCGAACTCCACGCCCTTGCTCTCGGCCTCGCCGACGTTGGCGCGACCATTGGTGTCGTTGGCCAGGCGGGTCGTCGCCTGCAGCTCCTTGAACCTGTAGCTGAAGGCGTCCAGCGAGAGGCGCAGGCGGGCTGTCGTCCAGCGCAGCCCGGTCTCGTAGGCGATGACGGTCTCGGACTCGAACGGCAGGGTCTCGGCCTGGGTGAAGATGGAGGTGCCGTCGAAGCCGCCGCCGCGATAGCCTGTCCCCGCCGAGACGAAGACGTTCAGGTTCGGAGTGAAGGCGTACCTGGCCGTGACCCGGCCCGAGACATTGTCGTCCTCGAAAGCGCGGTCCCAGATGAAGGGGTTGGTCGTTGCGAAGGTGGTGGTGAAGGTCGAGATGCCCCAGGGGTTCAGGTCATCGTTGCGACCGCTGAAGGTCGCCTCGTCTCGCGTGTAGCGCAGGCCGCCCGACAGGGTCAGCTTGTCGGTCAGGTCATAGTCCGCCTGGCCGAAGACGGCGAAGCTGTTGCGGGTCTGCTTGTGCAGGTTGTCGTACTTGGTCCGGGCCGTATAGCTGGTCCAGTGGGTGTCGAAGTCGATGTCGTCCGAGACGTAGAAGACGCCCGCGATCCAGTCCAGGCGGCCGCCGGTGTCGTCGCTGAGGCGCATTTCCAGCGACGCCTGGCTCAGCGTCTCGTCGGCGTCGAAACGCGAGGCCGGATAGGGCGAACCGTCGCCGTTGCCCCGGACCGAACGGGTCGTGCCCTGGACGTTGCCGATCACGGCCAGGTTCAGGTTGTCAGCAAACCGATGCGCCAGCGCGGCCGACACGCCGTAGATGTCGATGCTCTGGGTCGGATATTCGGACGAATAGAACTCGTAGGGGTCGTCGTTCTCGCCAGCGTTGGCGATGTTGCTGTCCAGCGCCGCCGAGATGCGGTCGTACTGGCGCGTGTCGCCCCGGTCGCGGCTGCCGAACAGCTTCACGGTCAGGTTGGTGTCCGGCGTGAAGTCGAAGGCGACCGTGGCCCGGCCGGCGAACAGGTCCTTGTCGCCGAAGCCTTCGCGACGGCCCGGATCGACGATGGCCGGAACCTGGCTCTGGACGACCCCGCCGATGACCGGGCGATAGCCGGCCAGATCGCCCGCGCCCACGCCGGTCATGAAGCCCCCGCCCTGCTCGGCCAGGACGGCCAGACGCACGCCGATCTTGTCGCTCAGCGGCCCGCCGACAGCGGCCTCCATGGCGGTGTAGTCATGGCTGCCGATCTCGAGACGTCCGCCGCCCTCGACCACCTCGCCCGGCCCCTTGATGATGGCGTTGATCACGCCCGCCGTGGTGTTGCGTCCATAAAGGGTGCCCTGCGGTCCCTTCAGGATCTCGACCCGGTCCAGGTCGAACAGGGGCATGCCCAGATAGGCGTTGGAGGTCTGGTAGACGCCATCGACATGAAGGGCGACCGAGGGGTTGCCGTTGGGCTTGTAGTCATCGGCGCCGCCGATGCCTCGAATGCTGATCAGGCCGTAGTTGGTGCCGCCGAAGGCGTAGTTGACCGAGACGCCCGGAACCTCGTCCACCAAACCGGTCACGCTGTCTATGCCGCGGCGCTGGGCGTCGTCGCCGTCCAGCACCGTGACGGCCAGCGGCACGTCCTGGATTCGCTGGGCGCGCTTCTGGGCCGTGACGATCACGTCCTCGATGGCCGTGACGTCTCCGGTTCCGGCGTCAGCGCGGTCGACTGCAACAGAAAAGGTGCGCGCCCCGACCGGCGTCACGATCAGGCCCGTACCCTCCACCATGCGGCGCAGCGCCTCGGCGGGCGCCAAGACGCCGACCACGCGGTTGGCGCGACGGCCGCGCACGGCTTCCGGCGCGAACAGCACCTGCACGTCGGCGGTGCGGGCCAGGGTCGTCAGCCCCTCCTCCATCGACTGGCCTTCAATGGCGAAGGAGACGACTGCGCCGCCGTTCGGCGACTGGGCCAGAACCGGCGTCGCCGCTGCGACCGCGGCGACGGCCGAGCAGGCCAGAAGCATGCGCTTGAAGGCGCCGGCGCGCGGCTTGGAAATGAACATGGGAGCCCCTGAAAACTGGTCGGCCGCTCGTCGGCGGCTCCCCCTCAGAAACGAAAGGCGCCCTGCAGACCCCCACCCCGTCGTGGAAATTTCATCAAAGCGTAGCCGCCGCGTCAGACGATTTCCCGGGCGTTCCGATGCGCCATTCCCCGTCCGCCGTCCTCTGCACGGACAGGTCGAACCCGCGCGCCAGAGCCATGACGAACTCCTGCCCTCCGTCGTAACGGAAGGAGCCGGATATGCGCACCTCGCCAGCCGCCGCGTCCGTCAACGTCAGTCGTTCCGAGGCGTAGCGATTGAAGCTCTCGACCACCTCGCGAAGCGGCCGATCGCGCACGACCAGTCGCCCCATCCGCCAGGCCGTCGCGGCCTCGACATCGACGGGCGCGGCTCGCAGTTCGCCACCCAGCGCCTGTCCGCCCTGCCCCGCCGTCAGGAACAGATGCGCGCCTGCGCCGCCTCTTTCCACCAACCGCAACCGCCCTTCCTCGACGATCACCTCCGGCCGTAGATCCGCATGGGTCGCCTGGAACCGACCCTGTGCGGTCGTCACAAGGCGGTCGCCGACGCGCAGGACGAAGGGCTCGGCGTCCGGCAGGATGTGGAAGTAGGCCTGGCCGGCCTCGAGCACCGCCGAACGACGATCGGCGCCATAGTCGAGGCGCAGCCGAGAGGACGGCGCCAGGGTCACCTCCGACCCGTCCGGCAACGGCGCGGTCAGCCTCTGGCCCGCCTCCGTCGAGATCAGCGCCCGGGCCGGCGACGACGCCGTCATCACCCACACCCCGCCGCATGACGCCGCAACGGCCCCGCCGGTCAGGCCGAACAAGGCGCGTCGTCGCGTAAGGCGGCGGGCGCCGGGCCCCAGGGCGGCCGCTCGCAGCGCCAGCATCTGCGCCTCGCCGGCGTCCAGCTCCAGCAGGCGCCAGGCCTGCTGGCAGCCGCGATAGGCCCGGGCGTTGTCGGGGTCTTCGTTCAACCACCGTCGGAACGCGGCCTCATCCTCCATAGGAGTCGGATCGCCGCTGTTCATCCGCGCGAACCAGAAGGCGGCCAGGTCGGCGTGATCGTCGTTGCTCGGCTCAGGGAGGAGAGAGGACATCAGCGATCCCCCTCGACCAGATCCAGCCGCAAGGCCGCCATCGCGCGCGCCATATGCTTCTCGACCGCGCTCACGGATATGCCCAACCGCCTCGCGATCTGCAGGTAGGTCAGGTTCTCGAACCGCCGCAGGATCACCACCTGGCGCGCGCGAGGCGGCAGGGCGTTCAGAGCCGCCAGCATTCTTTTCAGCCGCTGCTTCCCCGCGACGATCTGCTCGGCGCCGGGCGCCTCGCTCTGCGCGACCAGGTCGTCGATCCCGACATGCCGTCCCTGCCCCCGGGCCTGTTCATAGCGTCCCCGGTCCCGCACCATGTTGGCCGCCGCCTCGAACACATAGCCGTCGACGTTTTCAAGGCTGAGCAGATCGGCGCGGCGCAACAACCGGACGAACAGGTCCTGCACCATTTCCTCGGCGTCGGCCGGCGACCCGGACCGGCGCAGGAAGAAGTGAAACAGCGGTCCGCGAAGCCTGCGTGTCAGCCCCCCGAATCCGTCCTCGGACGCAAGGCCTGACGACGGAATATCCGCGCCGATCAATGTATCTGTCTGCTGGTTCACAGGCGGCTGATGACGCTCAAGCGTCACCGCCTGATGTCGGTTGCACGACAAATCCATATCAGTTGCGACGCTCCGGACGTCCGGAGGAAAAACGTCACACAGCATCGCTATGGGCGTCCGAACACGTAGGCTCGGGGCAGACTCATGGACATGTTCAAACGGATCGGCGCGAGCGTGGCTCTCGCCTTGTCGCTGGGCGGGGCGCTGCTTGCGCCTGCAGTTCCGGCCAGGTCCGAGATCTTCACCGTCGCCGTCGTTTCAGACACCCAGAACTATGCCGACATCACCCTGCCGCAACCACGCGGCGCCGATACCTTTGACCAGCAGATGCGCTATCTGGTCGATACGCGGCAGGACAAGAACCTGGCCTTCGTCACCTTCGTCGGCGACATCGTCCAGCATGGCGACGGGCAGTTCCGTCGGGCGATCCCCGACGCCGAGGGTGAATACCAGTTCTTCGACACGCGCGAGGAATGGGACATCGCCAACCGCGCCATCTCGATCCTCAGCCGCAGCGGCCTGCCGTTCGGCATGGTTCCGGGCAACCACGATTACGACAACTATTCCTGGTGGACCCAGGATGGCCCCGGCGCCTCCAAGCCGCTGGCTGGCGGCCGCACATGGAGCCTCTATTTCGGACCGACCTCGCGCCATTTCGCCGGCAAGGCCTGGTACGGAGGCGCGTCGGAAAATGGACTGAACAGCTATCAGACCTTCAACGGCGGCGGACGGACGTACCTGCACCTGTCGCTGGAGATGGAGCCCCCGCAATCCGCGCTGGCCTGGGCCCAGGGCGTGATCGACGCCCATCCCGGCCTTCCCGTCATGATCACCACCCACGAATGGCTGCGCCCTGACGCGCAGGAGCGATCAAACGGCTACGACAGCTATTTCCCGGGCGCCGACAACCTCGGCCCCGACCAGGTCTGGGATCGTTTCATTCGCAAGAACGCCATGATCTTCATGGTCCTGAGCGGACACAACTACACCCGCCCGGTGGACGGCGTGTCCAATGGCGAGAACCTTCGGATCGACCTCAACGACGCCGGGCATCCGGTCTATCAGCTGATCCAGGACTACCAGGGCAATACTGTCGGGCCGGACGGTACGGCGGGTTCGGCCAACGGAGGCGCGGGCTGGCTGAGGTTCATGGCGTTCGACACCGACACCCGGAAAATCCGCTTCTACACCTACTCGACCTTACTGGGGCGGTACGCTGGCCGTGACGGCGAAGCCACCTTCGGCGTCGCGCCCGAACGGTCCGAGTTCGAACTGCCCTTCCCGCCGCAGCTGTAGTCCCCGATTGCAGGGTCTTCCCCCCCTCCCATTCAGGCCGGCAGGCGGTTTTGCATCAGGCCGCCACCATCAGTTCTCGCCTGATACATGAGGCATGACCTGAACTATCTCAAGGAAGGGGCGAGGCGCATGGGCAATGCTCCGGCTTCGCGCGTTTCCTTCCATCTCTGCCGTTTGGAGGCGGCAGGCCTCATCGCCAGCCGCCGGAACGGCCGATCAATAATTCACAACGCCGTCTTCCCCGCCCTGTCTGATCTGGTGGCGCTCCTGATGCGAGACTGTTGTGACGGTCATTGCGAGTTTTGCGGTCGCGCTATCGAACTCTTCTTCCAATGCACCGGTCCCCCCGCGGACAAAGCTCGTAAAGGTCGGGCCGTCATCGATCTGGCAGCCGTTTCCATCCTCCCGGGGATGGATTGGGATGGGCGTCCATAAGCCTGCCTTGGCAGCGCCGTTGCGCCTTCAGGTGTTTGCCCTCAGCCCCGATCAAAGCCTCTAGCCAGGGTCGGGGCCAACTGGGCGAGGCCCTCTTTACCGATATCAAGGCTGACCTGTTGTCCCGACGCCAAAGTCGGCGTCCCGGGTCGAAGACGCGCGTAGTGTTCAAAGCCCCAGCATAGCACACGATTACGAAGCGCCTTGATCTCAATTCGTCATGCGCTCCCGTCTTGACCACCTCACGAGCGCCCGGGTCCGGCGATCCGAGCGATCCGCCCGCTTTCAAGCCGTCTCTGATTTTGACTCAGATAGCGACTAGCCCAAGGCACTGTATTTTCACCGATTTTCAGGGAGCTTTGCACTAATGTGCTAATCTTAGCGCTAAACGAACCGAGCTTTGGCGCTGCCTGATCTGACGGGCAGGCGCGTTCGATACCGATGTCTAGCGCGTCTGCGCCGCCTTTCGCCACGATTTCACTTTGATTTGGTGAGGCTTCGGGATTTTGGGATGGAGACAGCAAGGGCGGCGTGCTCACGCGGCTCTTTAAGGGATAGCTTGCGTATCCTTTTGGGCGTATAATCAGTGTTGATGGGGATGGAGCTCCCCGATAACCGCCGCAAGGCTGATAGCTCCTGCTATGCGAGAGGCCGCTTGGCCGCGCAATGGCGGGAGCATATGACCTTTCCCACCCATTGAGCGAAACCCGCGCGCCTCACAACACAATGGAGGCAAAATGGGATTTTTGATTGTTTTTCTAGGATCGGGTATCGGAGGCGCGATGCGCCACGGCGTCAATCTCCTGGCCGCAAAAACATGGGGCGAGGAGTTTCCGTTCGGTACGATGGCGATTAACGTCCTCGGCTCATTCGTCATGGGGCTGTTGGTTGAGCTGTTCGCATTCAAGTTCGGAATGAGCCAGCAGTGGCGACTGTTTCTGACTACTGGCGTCGTAGGCGGTTTCACCACGTTCTCGACATTCTCGCTTGAGGCGGCGCTCCTGTGGGAACGTGGGCATGTTTTGCAAGCATTCCTCTATGTGTCTGGTTCGGTGGTGCTAGGCATAGGCGCTCTGTTTGTTGCGCTGTACCTTGGCAGACACTTGCTAGGCATCAGTGATGCCTTGTAGGCAAGGGTGCAAATAGCGGCTCCCCGCCAGAACCAGTTTACAGATTAGCCAAAACGCATAGCCAATATTGGCGTTTTGGCGGTTTCTTAAACCACTGGCGCGCTTGCGCGCCAGTGACATTCTTATCTTTCCTATCCCATCTTATCGGGAGGGGCTCCGAGGTTTTGGGGCGGAAACGGAAAGGACCGCGTGGTAACGTGGCCTCTTCCGTTCAGAATAATTCGCCTTGTCGGGTGGCTTCGACATGGCGTCGCCACTCTGGCTTTGTCGCCTTCTCGTCCAGCCATGCGACGATCTGCGCTACAGATCGCCGCCGTTGGCCTCGACGGCGCCGCAGGGATGGAAATGCGATTTGTAGCCGTATCGGTGATGGGAAGCGGCGCGCGTTCTGGTCGAATGCTTTGGTTTTCAAGGCGGGCGATCACGCCCTCGTCCACGTCGCCGCAATAGTAGTCGAGCAATTCCGCGCCAAGCGCGCCATGCTCGGCGATGAACGCGGCCAGTTCGGCCACCCGTTCAAGGCTGGCATATTCGCTAAGGCGCCCGCTACCGCCCTTGCTCTCTCGATCGACGTCCCACGGCCGGCGCTCGGAGCAGATCAGATCACCCTCCAGTCATGATCGGGTTCCTGGTCCCCGCCTGTCTGTTTCTGGGCTGTATCCTATTTGCCCCTGCTACAGTCCTGACCGCCCCTGGGAGGCGGCGCTGCTCGCCCTGGGCGGCCCGTCTTCTCAGGATCACTCCGGTACGTCGGCGACGGCCTATGTCTCGCGCGATCCCCGGGACTACGGATCGGCCCTCATGATCCGGAACAGACCCGACGCCCAGACCCGCGGTGACAAAACATCGCAAAACCAATGAGAAGAAGGATAAGGCCGCGCTATAGCCGGGCGCGACGCCGCTGCAGCAAGCAACGTGCTGTGTCTTTAGACGGCGCTCTGCGTTTCAGGGCGAACCTTATAACAGATTGCCATTGGCGTTTGACGTTATTAGCTAGGCTTTGATGCCTTGGTCGATGATCAGATTGGCGAGAATTTTTGCGGCGCTGACCCTGGTCATCGCCGTTTTCGCCGTGATTCCGGCGACCGACGCCGCAGCCTGCACCCCCGAGATCCCCGCTCTCGAGCAGGTGCTCAATCCTCATCCCAGCGATACGCATGGCGGCGAGGGCGTCGAATCTGGGGCCTGCGCCCACGGCCATTGCCACCATACGGCCAGCGAGCGTCATGCCATCCCCGAAATCGATGTGACGGCGCCCCATGCGGCGTCGCCGCGTGTCATCCCCGGCGATGACACGACCGTGTCCTTCGCCCCCAACGGTCTCAAGCGCCCCCCCAGAGCCTGATCAGAAGCCTGCGCCATCGCGCGCCCTCCTTCTGAATTAATTCTGGAAATTCAAACATGTCTCCGACAATTCGTCGTCGGCCGCGCCTCGCGACCGGCTGCGCGCTGGTCGTGCTCGCCTCCCTTGCGGCCGGGCCGACCTGGGCCGAGCCTGCACCCTCCTACGCCGAACTCCTGGCCCGCCTGGACCAGACGCCGGCCGCATCCGAAGCGTTCGCCTTGGTCGACGCCGCCGAAGCCCGTGTTCGACAGGCCCGCGTTCGCCCCAATCCCAATCTTTCCCTCACCGCCGAGAATGTCGGCGGCTCGGGTCCCTATTCTGGTTTCGGCGCAGCTGATCTAGGCCTCTCATTCAGTCAGGATCTCGAGCTGTGGGGGCGCAGGCCCGCGCGGGTGAACGTCGCCCGGGCCGAGGCAGGATCAGCGGCTCTTCGGCGCGACCTAGCCCTCATTGACGCCGGCGGCCGCCTAGCCCTGACCTATGCTGAGGCCGAGGCGGCCCAGCGCCGAACCCAATTGGCCGAGGAAGGCCTTTCCCTGGCCCTGGCGGACGCTCGCGCCGCCCTGGCTTTGGTCGAGGAAGGGCGCGAGCCTCTCCTGCGGGGGGTCCAGGCCGAGAGCGAAGCCGCCGCCGCCCGGGCCAGTCTGGACGAAGCCCTGGCCGAACGCCAGGCCGCCCTCGCCCGCCTGACTGCTGTCGCCATGCTGCCCGCTCCGGCCACCTCGATCGACGCCAGCCTGCTCGACGCCGCGGTCAGCGTCCAACCGACGCCGGTCGACAGCGCCCCGACGGTTCGGGTGGCTGAATCGGAGGCCACGGCCGCCGAGCGCCGCATCCAGGTCGAGCGCATCGACGGCCGTCCAGACGTCACCGCCAGCGTCGGCGTGACACGGTACGGCTTGGAGGACGAGACCGCCCTGACCGTCGGTCTCAGCCTGCCCCTGCCCCTGTTCAACAGGAACCGTGGCAATATTGATGCGGCCCAGGCTGAGTTCCGCGCAGCGGAGGCCCGCGTTCTCCAGGCGCGGCAGGACGCCCATGCAGACCGATCAGCCGCGATGGCCCGCCTTGCCTCCTCCGGCAGCCGCGTCTCGGCGGCCGATGCAGGAGTGAAGGCGGCCGAGGAGGCCTATCGCCTGTCGCGACTCGGCGCCGATGCCGGGCGCATCTCCCAACTCGAACTGCGGGTCAGCCGCACCGCCCTGATCAACGCTCGCGCCGCCGCCGTCGACGCTCGCCTATCGCGCGTCCGCGCCGAAATCGATCTGGCGCGCCTGGAAGGCCGCGCCCCGTTCCAAGGAAACTCCTGATGCGCTCCAAGACATCCAACAAGACCCTGCTGATCGGCGGTGTCGCCGCCCTGGTCATTCTGGGCGGCGGGGGCCTCTATATGGCCCTGCAGAAACCATCTGC
This sequence comes from Brevundimonas sp. Soil_N_31, assembly GCF_057655995.1. Taxonomy (NCBI): domain Bacteria; kingdom Pseudomonadati; phylum Pseudomonadota; class Alphaproteobacteria; order Caulobacterales; family Caulobacteraceae; genus Brevundimonas; species Brevundimonas sp. Soil_N_31. The sequence goes on along the minus strand of NZ_JBDGLE010000002.1, from coordinate 418,994 downwards.
GACGCCGGCGGAAGAGGCCGCTCCGGCGAAGGCCGCTGACCAGGCCGAGGGCGAAGCGGGCCACGCCGACGAAGGCGAGACCCCCGAGGGCGTCGTCGAGCTCAGCGCCGAACAGCTCAAGGCGGCCGGCATCTCGATCGTCGCCGTCTCGCGCGGCGGGGGCGGAGAAACCCGTCTGTCCGGCCGGGTCGAGGCCATGACAGACGCCCGGGCCGCCGTCGGCGCCATGGTCGGCGGCACGGTCGAGCGGGTGCTGGTGGCGCCGGGCCAGACGGTCCGTGCGGGCCAACCCCTGATCAGCCTCGTCAGCGGCGAAGGCGCCGCCTTGCGCGCCGATATCGACGCCGCCTCGGCGGCGGCGACGGCGGCTCGTCAGGCCTTCCAGCGCAACCGCAACCTCGCCGACCAGGGCGTCGTCGCCCGTCAGGAGGTCGAGGCCTCCCAGGCCCAGGCCGCCAGCGCCGAGGCCATGGCCCGCGCCGCGCGGGCGCGCGCGACGGCGGCCGGTTCGCCCAACGCCTCGGGACGAATGAGCGTCGTCAGTCCCATCTCGGGCGTCGTCACCAATGTCCAGGTCGGCCCGGGCGGCTTCGTCGCCCAGGGCGGCGTGGTCGCCGAGGTGACAAATCCGGCCCGCGTCGAGCTGGTCTTCAACGCACCGCCGCAACTGGCGGCCCAGGTCCGCGTCGGCTCGCGCATGCGCGTTACCGGCCCTCAGGGCGAGTTCGACGCCCTGGTGGTCGGGGTTGCGGCCGACGCCGGCCTGCAGGACAGCGGCGCGACCGTGATCCGCGCCCGTCCGGACGGCGGCGGCCTGCCGCCGGCGGGTTCGCCCGTCACCGGCGCTGTCGTCACCGGAAATCCTTCCGGCGGCGCCCTGACCGTGCCGTCCGAAGCAGTGCAGACGGTCGACGGCACCACAGTGGTTTTCGTCCGAAATGATCACGGTTTCCGCGCTCAGCCCGTGCTGGCCGGACGTCAGGCCGGCGGCTCCACCGAGATCCTGCGCGGCCTGACCGGAACCGAACGCGTCGCGGCGGCCAACGCCTTCCTGCTCAAGGCCGAACTGGCCAAGGGCGAAGCCGAGCACGGCCACTAAGGGAGGACGATCATGTTCAAAGCGATCATCGAGGCGTCCGTCCGCTTCCGCTGGTTCATCGTTCTCGCCACGACCCTGGTCGCGGCCTGGGGCCTGTTCCAACTGACCAAGCTGCCGATCGACGCCGTGCCGGACATCACCAACCGGCAGGTGCAGATCAACACCGTGGCCCCGGCCCTGGCCCCCGAACAGATGGAGCGTCAGGTCACCTACCCGCTGGAAACGGCGATGGCGGGCATTCCGGGGATACAGAGCACCCGCTCCCTGACCCGCAACGGCTTCAGCCAGGTCACCGTCATCTTCAGCGACGCCACCGACATCTACTTCGCCCGCCAGCAGGTGGCCGAGCGGATGGCTCAGGCGCGCGAGAACCTGCCCGAGGGCGTCGAACCGGCCCTGTCGCCCATCACCACCGGTCTGGGCGAAGTCCTGATGTGGACGGTCGACCTCAAGCCCTTCGACGCCAAGACGGCGCGGGCGGGCCGCCCCGGCTGGCAACCCGACGGCGCCTATCTGACGCCTGAAGGCGAGCGGCTCGACACGCCCCAGGCGCGCGCCACCTATCTGCGCACCGTGCAGGACTGGATCATCGCGCCCCGGATGCGGACCGCGCCCGGTCTGGCGGGCGTCGACGTCAACGGCGGCTATGTGAAGGAGTACGCCGTCCGCCCTGATCCGGCGCGGCTTGCCGGCTATGGCTTGGGCTTGGGCGACCTAATCCAGGCCCTGGATCGCGCCAACACCCAGGCGGGCGCCGGATACGTGCAGCGGGCCGGCGAGGCCCTGACCGTGCGTACAGACGCCCTGGCCCAGACGGTCGAGGATCTGGCCCAGGCGCCCGTGGTCAATCGCAACGGCCTGGTCGTGCGCGTCGCCGACGTGGCGGTGGTCGAAATCGGCCAGGCGCCGCGTCTGGGCGGGGCCAGCCGCGACGGCCATGAAGCGGTCATCGGTACGGCCCTGATGCTTGCGGGCGAGAACAGCCGCACCGTGGCTCAGGCCGCCGCCGAGCGGCTGGAGCAGATCAGCGCCAGCCTGCCGCCCGACATCGTGGCCGAGCCGGTGCTGAACCGCAGCGCCCTGGTCAACTCCACCATCAAGACGGTGGCCAAGAACCTGACCGAAGGCGCCCTGCTGGTCATCGTCGTGCTGTTCCTGCTGCTGGGGAACATCCGCGCGGCGACGATCACGGCCCTGATGATCCCGATCAGCTTCCTGTTCGCGGTCATCGGCATGAACCGCTTCGGCATCAGCGGGAACCTGATGAGCCTCGGCGCCCTGGACTTCGGCCTTCTGGTCGACGGCGCCGTGGTGGTGGTCGAGAACACCCTGCTCATGCTCAGCCAGCGCCGAGCGGATGTGGGCCGCGCCCTGACCCGCCACGAACGTCTGGGCGTCGCCGCCAACGCCGCGCGCCAGATGGTCAAGCCCGCCGCCTTCGGCCAGCTGATCATCCTGCTGGTCTTCACCCCCCTGCTGATGCTGGAAGGGGTCGAGGGCAAGACCTTCATCCCCATGGGCGCCACAGTCATGCTGGCCCTGGTCGGCGCCTTCATCTTCTCCTTCACCTTCGTCCCGGCCATGACCGCCCTGCTGGTCAAGGAGCCCAAGACCGTCCATGTCGATGAGAACGGCGAGGCGGAAGAGCATGAGACCTTCCTGCTGCGCCATGCGCGCCGCTGGATCGAACCGGCCATCCGCGCCGCCGTCGCGCATCCGAAGACGGTGCTGTGCTCGGCCTTCGGCGCCCTGCTGATCGGCGCCCTGGCCTTCACCCTGCTGGGACGCGAGTTCATCCCGACGCTGGACGAAGGCGACATCGCCATGCAGGCGCTGCGCGTGCCCTCGGCCTCGCTGGAGCAATCCCTCGCCATGCAGATGGCGCTGGAGCGAGCCATCAAGGCCCAGCCCGAGGTGAAGACCGTCTTCTCGCGCACCGGCACGGCCGAGGCGGCGGTGGACCCCATGCCGCCGAACATCTCCGACGCCGTCATCGTGCTGAAGAAGCGCAAGGAATGGCCCGATCCGCGCTTGCCGAAGGAAGAGCTGATCGCCCGCATAGAGAAGGCCGCCTCGACCCAGTTGGGCAACGCTTTCGAGTTCAGCCAGCCGATCGAACTGCGCTTCAACGAGCTGATCTCAGGCGTTCGCACCGATCTGGCGGTCATGGTCTATGGCGACGACTTCGCCCAGCTTCAGAAGACGGCGGATCAGGTGGCCAACGCCCTGCGCGACACGCCTGGCTCGGCCGACGTGCGGGTGGAGCAGGCGTCCGGCCTGCCGACCCTGACGGTCAGCGTCGACCGCTTCGCCGCCGCCAACTACGGCCTAGCGGCTGCAGACGTGTCGGAAGCGGTCTCGGCCGCGATCGGCGGCGCCGAGGCAGGACAAATCTTCGAGGGGGACCGTCGTTTCGACGTCGTGGTCCGTCTTGACGATACGCAGCGGAACAACCCCGCCGCCCTCGCCGCCCTGCCCGTCACCACGGCGACCGGTCTGACGGTGCCCCTGTCTTCGATCGCCCGCATCCAGGTGGCCGAGGGCCAGAACCAGATCAGCCGCAACGACGGCAGTCGCCGCATGGTGGTCCAGGCCAACGTCCGCGGCCGCGATCTGGGCGGCTTTGTCGGGGACGCCCAGGACAGGGTCGGCGCCCAGGTCAAGCTGCCGACCGGCTATTCGCTCAAATGGGGCGGGCAGTTCGAGAACCTGAAGCGAGCCGAACAGCGGCTCGGCCTGGTCATCCCGGTGGTTTTCGTCCTGATCGGCATCCTGCTGTTCATGGCGCTGGGCTCCTTCGCTGAGGCGGGACTGGTCTTCGCCTGTGTTCCCCTGGCCCTGGTCGGCGGGGCGCTGGCCCTGTTGCTCAGGGGCATGCCTTTCTCGGTCTCGGCGGCGGTCGGCTTCATCGCTGTGTCCGGCGTCGCGACCCTTAACGGTCTGGTCCTGATGCAGGCCATTCGCGAGCGGCTGCAGGCGGGTCAGAACCCGCACGACGCCGCCCTCTTCGGCGCCTTCAGCCGCCTGCGGGCGGTGCTGACGACGGCCCTGGTGGCCATCGTCGGCTTCATCCCAATGGCGCTGGCGCACGGAGCCGGGGCCGAGGTGCAGAAGCCTCTGGCCACCGTGGTCATCGGCGGTCTTCTGACGGCCACGGCCTTGACGCTGCTGGTGCTGCCGACCTTCGCGGCCAAGGCCGTCAAACATCGCAAGGCGGAAGGGATCGAGGACTGATGGGCGGATCCCGGGAACAGGATACGCTTCAACGTCGCACGCTTGTCGTCGTTCTGGCGCTCAACGTCCTCCTGTTCGTGGGTCTCGGAGTCGGCGGCCTGTTCGCCGACTCCAGCGCCCTCCTCGCCAACCCGCTCGACAACGGCTCCAACGCCGCGGTTTATATGATAAGCATCCTGGCCATCGGCCGGACGATGTTTTGGAAGACCTGCGCCGCCCGGCTGTCGGGGATCATGCTGTTGATCTTCGCCGCCGGCGTCCTGCTGGCCGTAGGACGGCGCTGGATCGTAGGGACCGAACCGGTCGGCTGGACCATGATGGGTCTCGCCGTCATATCGGCGGTCGTGAACCTGATCTGCCTTGTCCTGCTCAAGCGTCAGGACGGCGACGACGTCAACCTGGAGGCGGCGCAGACCTTCAGCGTCAATGACTTCGCCTCGAACGGCGGCATGCTCGTCGCCGGCGGACTGGTCACGGCCCTGAGTCAGGCCTGGCCAAATCGAGCGGCAGGCCTCGCCTTCAAAGGCGGAATGGACATCCTCCGCGACGCGAGCAGCGTCGCCGTTGAAGGAACAATCTCGTGAATCCTCCCAAACAGCACGGGCGTGAAGGCTCCGCCGTCCCTATCGACATCCAGGGCGTCCAGAAATGGCGCAAGCTCTTCATCCTGGCGGGCCTTTTCGCCCTCCTGGCCTGGACGCCGCTGGTCAAGGCCCGCCCCGAATTTGAACACCCCGTCGAACATCTCGGCCTCATCGCCATCATGATCTGCATCTTCGGCCGCGCCTGGTGCTCCCTCTACATTGGGGGGCGCAAGAAACAGGAAATCGTCTCCAACGGCCCCTATTCCCTCTGCCGCAATCCGCTCTACGTCTTCAGCTTCATCGGCGCCTTCGGCGTCGGCGCCATGTCAGGCAGCCTGACCATCGGCCTGGTGTTCGCCCTGGCCTGCTGGGGGGTCTTCCGGGCGGTCGTCGAAAGGGAGGAGCGCTTCCTCGCCGGCGCCTTCGGCGCGACCTATGAACGTTACCGCCTCCGGACGCCGCGTTTCCTTCCGGATCTCCGACTGTGGCGCGATGAGGCGGAACTTACGGTCCGCCCCGCCTTCTTCCTTCGCACCCTGAGAGACGGCCTCGTCTTTCTCCTGGCCCTGCCCCTGTTTGAACTTCTGGAGGGCCTCCAACAGTTCGGCTGGTTCAGCGTCATCTTCCAACTTCCCTAAGGCGAAGCATGGATCGCCAGCGTCTTGTGACCTCTCTCGCCGCTCTTCTTGCGGCGCTCGCCTTCCTTGCGGGCGCCGCCGTTCGCCTCGCTTCGCACGAGCGCGACGTTCAGGCGGAGTCGCCGCCCTCGCCTTCAGCCCCCTCTCCCTCATCCGAGGAGTTCAAGCATGCCTAGTACCGTCAGACTCGACATACCGGTTCTTCTCCCCGAAGCGCCTGATGCCTCGGACGCCTGCGTGGAACGGCTCGTCAAACGCCTGTCTGGCGCTCCGGGCCTGTCCCAGGTCCATGTCGCGGAATCCCCTTCCGGGCCCCAGCTCTGCCTGCACTACGACCCCGAGCTCCTGTCGCCGGACGAGGTGCGCCGCAAAGCGCTCCAGGCCGGAGCCGAGATCAGCCAGCGCTTCGGCCACCTGGTTGGCTGGACCCAAGGCGTGCGCCACGCGCGGCACGCCCGTTCGCTCGAGACCGATCTCAAGGCCGAGCCCGGCGTCCTCGAGGTCGGGCTAGACGCCGCCGGCGCGGTCCGCGTCGAGTTCGACCAGAACCGGACCACCCGCGACCAGTTGATGAAAACGCTCGCCGGCCACGGCCTCGCCTTCTCCCTTCAGCCCTTCTCGGCCAGGTCTGAACATGCCGCCGGCGACCACGCTGGCCACGACCACGGCCACGGCCACGGCCACGGGAAAGAGGATCACGCCGACCATGATCACGCCCATGGAGGGATTTTCGGCGCCAACACCGAACTGATCTTCGCCCTCGCCGCCGGCGGCGCCCTCGGTCTCGGCTTCGCCCTGGAAAAACTGGCCTCGGGCTTGCCGGGCTGGATCCCGCTCGCGCTCTTTCTCTGCGCCTACGGCCTGGGCGGATTCTTCACTGTGCGTGAGGCGATCGACAACCTCAGACGCAAGCGCTTCGAGATCGACACCCTGATGCTGGTGGCGGCGGCGGGCGCGGCCGCGCTCGGCGCCTGGGCGGAAGGCGCCCTGCTCCTCTTCCTCTTCAGCCTCGGCCACGCCCTCGAGCACTACGCCATGGGCCGGGCCAAGCGCGCCATCGAAGCCCTGGCGGAACTGGCCCCGCGCACAGCCCGGGTGCGGCGTGACGGCGAGGTGATCGAAATACCCGTTGAGGCGCTCGAGGTCGGCGAGGTGGTGGTGGTCAGGCCCAATGAACGCCTGCCCGCCGATGGCTTCGTCATCAAGGGCGCCACCAGCGTCAATCAGGCCCCGGTCACCGGGGAGAGCATGCCGGTCGACAAGCAGCCGGTCGACGATCTCGCCGAGGCCCGGGCCCGCCCCGCCTCCATCCTCGCCGCATCCGCCGTCTTCGCAGGTACAATCAACGGCGCCGGCGCCATCGAGATCGAGACCACCCGCAAGTCCAGCGACACCACCCTGGCCAAGGTCGTGCGCATGGTCAGCGAGGCGGAGACCCAGAAGTCGCCGACACAGAGGTTCACCGACCGGTTCGAGCGCGTCTTCGTTCCCCTCGTCCTGGGCCTGGCCTTCATCCTGCTCTTCGCCTGGGTGGTGGTCGACGAACCCTTCCGCGACAGCTTCTACCGCGCCATGGCGGTCCTGGTGGCCGCCAGCCCCTGCGCCCTGGCCATCGCCACGCCGAGCGCCGTCCTGTCGGGCGTCGCCCGCGCCGCCCGCGCCGGCGTCCTGATCAAGGGCGGCGCGCCGCTTGAGAACCTCGGCGCCGTCGACGCCATCGCCTTCGACAAGACCGGCACCCTGACGGAAGGCCGCCCGCGGATCACCGACGTCATCCCCGTCGACGGGGCCGACGAACGCGCCCTGCTGACGGTGGCGGTCGCCGTGGAACGGCTCAGCGACCACCCCCTGGCCGAAGCGATCGCCCGGGACGGCGCGGCGCGTCTCGACGGCGCCGCCGTCCCTGCCGCTTCAAGCCTGCAGAGCCTGACCGGCAAGGGCGTCGCCGCCGAGCTCGAGGGCGTCACGGTCCAGATCGGCAAGCCCGAGATGTTCGGATCGGACGGCGTGCCGGTTCTCGGCGCCCAGGCGACCAAGGCGGTCGATCGCCTTCGCGCCCAGGGCCGCACCCTGATGGTGGTGCGCCAGGGCGAACGCGATCTCGGCGTGATCGGCCTGCTGGACACGCCGCGTGCGGCCGCGCGCGACGCCCTGACAAGACTGAGATCTCTAGGCGTCCGGCGCATGATCATGATCTCGGGCGACCACCAGGAGGCGGCCGAAGCCATCGCCGGCCAGGTCGGGTTGACGGAGGCCTGGGGCGACCTCATGCCCGACGACAAGGTCGAGGCGATCAAGCGCCTCCGCGCCGAGACCAAGGTCGCCATGGTCGGCGACGGGGTCAACGACGCCCCCGCCATGGCCACGGCCACGGTCGGCGTGGCCATGGGCGCGGCGGGCTCCGACGTCGCTCTGGAAACCGCCGACGTGGCCCTCATGGCCGATGATCTGTCCAATCTCCCCTTCACGGTCGGTCTGAGCCGTCGCACCCGAACCGTCATCCGCCAGAACCTGTTCGTTAGCCTCGGCGTGGTCGCCTTCCTCGTACCGGCCACCATCCTCGGTCTCGGCATCGGCCCGGCCGTCGCCCTGCACGAAGGCTCCACCCTCCTGGTGGTGTTCAACGCGCTGCGCCTGCTCGCCTACCGCGATCGACAGGCGCCCGCATCCTATCCGGTATAAAGCCCATGAAACGCCTTAGCTGGCTTACCCTCATCGCAGCCTTCCTGGCGGCTGCAGCCTTTCTGTTCGGCATGATGTCGCGTCAATCCTCGGCCGATCGTCCGGCGGCTGCGGCCGTCCAGCCGATCGACGAGCACGCTGGCCATGCCGACGCCCCGGGAGACACGCCCTCGACCCGCTCCTTCAAGGAGGCTAATGAACATCTTCACCAGGCCACTGACATCCGCTGGACCGGCGACGCCGACGTCGATTTCATGCGCGCCATGATCGCTCATCATGAGGGCGAAATCGCCCTGGCCCGGATCCAGTTGCAGCACGGCTCTGACAAGGACGCCCGTGGGCTGGCCCAGGACCTCATCCGGGCGCGCGACACGGAAATCCTGCGAATGCGCCTCTGGCTGGCGCGACGCGAAACTCAGCCGGCGCCGAAGAGCGGCGCCTGACATGGCGCGCACCGTTCGATGGAGGGAAGGCCGGCCCGGCAAGCGTCGTGGCAGGCGGCTGCCGCCGCCCCGGGCGAATCCGCTTCTCGACGGGCTCGCTGTCCTGACGGCGAGTTTCATGAGCGCCGGCGCTGTTCTCACCTTCGCCATCTTCTGCTTCAGCACGCTCGGATGGCCGGTGCACGTGGTCTATGGCGTCGGCCTTCCCCTACTCGCCCTGGCCGGTCTGCGGCTCGCACCACGCGCCCGTCCGGGACTCACCCTGACCCTTCTGTTCAGCCTGCTCTGGCTCGGAGGCTCTGGCTTTCTCTACGTCGTGCGCGACGACCTGAACCCTGTACGCCACTATCACGGCCCGCCCGGCGCGGCTCACGGGGACGCCGGCGTTTCGCGCCCAAGCGAGGCCTCCGGTCCCTCAGGTCATGCTCAAGGCGCCGAGACGGCGTCCTCTGGCTGAGACGTCTCACGCAAGGCGTCCAACACCCGATAGTCCTCGACGGTCGTGCGGCCCAGCGATCCAGGACGGAGACGAGGGTGTCCTCCAGCCGCACCAAGCCTCTTTCGCGATCAGCTGTGAAAGCTCGTAGCCTGGTCTTCACGCCCTGACGCAGCGGCCGGCGCGAGAGACTTGATGAAACGGACGCGCTCCAGGTGGAAATCCAGCTCCGGCTTGTAGCCCGCCTCGGCGAACGCTCGCTGTTGAGGCGGCGCCAAGGCGGCGCCATCGACTAGCCACCATTGCGGATTGGCCGAGGCCTTGGGCAGGAGGCCGCCCAAGATGCGTTCGATGTCGCGAAAGCTCAGTTCAACCTCAAGCGCCTTCTGACGACGCAGATACCGAACAAGCGGGTCATATTTGGCCATGTTTCAGCCTGCTCCCGTTCTTCGGCGCATCGAGCCGCCGGTCCTTGAACGCCTGCGCCTATAACGGCGCCCGTCGCTTTGGAAAAGACCGGCCCTGTGGAACAGCTCGGCTTGAAACACCCCGCGGCTTCACCGCGACAGAAACCAAGACCCAAGGCGTTCCGAAGACCGCTAGCAAACTCTCCCGCAAACGCGGAGGTTCCGCGATTGAACGTTGGATCAACCGGTTCATGTTCACGTCACTGGCGAAGCCGGTCAGCTCGGGCTATCTTCCCTCCATGGCCAATTCCTTCGCGACGCCCTCGAAATCGGTCCAGAAACGCGGCTCTGTGGTTTCCCGGCGCGCGACCAAGGGCGCGAGCTCCAAGGTCACCTTCAGCGGCGTGACGGTTATCGCTCCCAAACCCGCGTCCGCCGATGTCAAACGCAATGTGGCGATGAGCAGCGAAGCGCTTGAACGCGCCAAGAAGCGACTGATGCGCCCTGGCGTCCGTCTCTACGCCCGCAAGGATGTTCCGCTCTATTCCGCCGACCCTGACCGTCCCGGCGTCTTCATTCGCGAACTGAACGGCAAGACGGAGCGCGGCGTGCTGGAGAACGGGACCTTCAAGGTCACGGGTTGACCAGCCTCCGCGTCGCGGTAGACGCCATTCTCGCCGCCCAGATGCAGACAGAAAAACCGCTCGCCATCATCCTGGCGGGGCACAATGGCTCGGGTAAGTCCACCATGTGGCGCCGGTCCCTGGCCGACACTCTGCGGATTCCGCTGATCAATGCTGACCGGATGATGCTGTCCATTCTTCCCGAGGCCGGCGACGATGGATTCCTCGCGGCGTGGGCCGCTGAGCTTCGTGACACGGATCGCGGCTGGATGAGCGTGGCCCAGCAGGGCGTCAACGCCTTCGCGGGTCACGCGATGGCCGCTCAGGTGCCCTTCGCCATGGAGACGGTCTTCTCCTACTGGGAACCGCAGGAAGACGGCCGGATCCTGTCCAAAGTCGACCTAGTCCGAGACATGCAGGCGGCAGGCTACTTCGTGCTGCTGTTCTTCGTCGGCTTGGCCAATCCCGAACTATCCATCCTGCGCGTCCAGACGCGCGTGAGCAGCGGCGGCCACGGGATCGAGGAAGGCGTCTTACGACGCCGTTTCCCCAGGACTCAGCAGGCGATCAAGCTGGCCGTCGATGTCGCCGACGCCTCCATCCTCACGGACAACAGCCGGTCCCATAGGGAGGCCTTCACCGTCTGCCGCGTCCAGATCGGCGGCCAGGAGGAGTTCGACGTGCGGCGCTCCGCCTCCCCCGCCGCCCTGATTCTCAACTGGCTGGAGATCGTGGCGCCGGACGCTGAGGCTCAGGCTCCGCTCGAGACCGACCCAGGCAGGCAGTAGGCCGACCAAGCCTGCATGACCTCCCGTCGCTTTCGCAAGGCGTCGCTACGTCTGTAGGCCCGCTCGGTTTCGTCGCCGACGGCGTGGGCGAGGCATTCCTCGATGACCTCCCGGGCGTAATGCGTCTCGTCCCCCGCCCAGTCCCGGAAGGTCGAACGCATGCCATGAGGCGTGCAGCCCGACGCCAGGTCCCGCAACAGCATGTCCATCGCCATGTTGGACATCACCCCGCCCTTGGGGCCCGGGAAGATCAGTTGATTGGGTCTGACCCGCGCGGGTCGGATCGCCTCCAGCACGGCCAGGGCGCCGACTGACAGGGGCTGGCGAAAGGCCCGCTCCTTCATACGGCTCTTGTCGAGCTCCCAGACGTCGTCCCGGATCTCGCCCCAGGTCGCCTCAAGCGTCATGGTCTCCCGCGACGCCGTGAGGATGGTGAACTCCAGCGCCCGAGCCGACATTCCCTGACTGTCTGCCAGACGCTTCATGAAGGCCGGTATCTGAACATAGGGCATGGCCGGCATATGCCCGCGCTGCAGCCGGGGACGCGGCGGCAACAGGTGGTTCAGATTGCCCTTCCACAGGGCCGGGTTTTCTCCGGTGCGCAGCTTCATGACCCGAGCGTAGTCCAGCACGCGCTCCAGCCGCTCGCGCAACTTGCCCGCGGATTCGGCCTTGGTCAGCCACATGGGCTGAACGACGGACAACACAGCCTCGACGTCGATCTCATCGATCGGCCTGTTCTTGATGGCCGCGGCATGACGCTCGATCGAGCGCATCCAGCCCGCCTTGGTCTTTCGGCCCCGCCAGCCGCCTTCCTGGGCCGCCACATAGTCCTTCCAGCACGCCAACAGCGTCGGCCGCCCTTCGACCCGAACCGGCCGGGGCGGATCCATAGGCGCCACGGGCGCGGGAATGGGGGCGGACTGACCGCACTCAAGAGGATCCCGCCCTGCCGCAACGGCCCGTTTCGCGGCGTCACGGGCGAGCCGGGCGTCAACCAGGGAGACGTCGAGGAAAGAACCCAGTCCCAGGTCCCTTCGTGCCCCACCCGAACGATAGCGATAGATCCAGCTGCGTCCGCCGGTCCCGGAGACGACGAGATAGAGACCGTCGCCGTCGGAATAGTAGCCCTTGCTCTTGAAGCCTCGGACACTTCGATCCGTGAGCTTGTTGACCTTCAAAGCCATGAACACGCCCCCCGCAAATCAATCCGGAAACCTGATTCTAGTGGCTCCTCATTTCATTTCCACAGCCCTCCTTCCCATCCAGCTTCCCATCCACCAGACAAAAGCTTGTAGAAACGCGCCGAAACGGCTCGAAACGAAATGAAAAACACAACACATTGTATTGAAGCAGTTTTCGCGGAACCAACCGCACCTCGGCGACACGATATGGAAAACTATTTCCAGCCTCTACCCGCGGAGCCACTCGGGGGTCTAAGCTTTGAAAGCGTCGAGTTTGAGCTCAGCTCGCCCCGAACACTTCAGAGAATAAGCAATCATATTGCAGGTCGTACTTGGCTACGCCGATGACCATTCCTTGATTTACCTGAGCCTTTCTAAAGCCCCAGATGATGCGCTGCAAAGGCCAGGCGGTCGGCGGCGCTCTTGGCGGTTTTGGATCGGCTATTGCCTGCGCCGTGGCCGGAATCCTTGTCCACCGTCAACAGAACGGGCCGCGAGGGATCGGCCAGCGCCTGCAGGCGGGCGGCGTATTTGAAGCTGTGCATCGGCGCGACGCGGTCGTCCGTGTCTCCCGTGCCGATCAGCAGGGCTGGGTAGCGCCTCCCCCGGACGGCGGCGTGGTAGGGCGAGTAGCCGTGCAGGACGGGGAACAGGGCGGCGTCCTGAGGATCGCCGTACTCGCGGATCCACAGCCGGCCGTTCGTAAACTGCGTGAAGCGCAGCATGTCCAGCACGCCCACGGTCGGCATGGCCGCCGCATAGAGGTCCGGACGGCGAGCGACGGCGCCCCCGACCAGCAGACCGCCGTTGCTGTAGCCGAAGGCCGCGAGCCGTTCGGGCCGCGTATAGCCCGACGCGATCAGGTGAACCGCACAGTCGTTGAAGGCGTCGAACACCGCAGGCTTGTTCGCCAGCATTCCGGCCCTGTGAGAGGCCTCGCCATAGACGCCGTCTCCCGGCAGGGCGGCGATGGCGAACACCCCGCCCATGTCCATCCACGTCACCTGCTCCGGCCTGAAGTCGGGCGGATAGGAAGCGCCGAAGCCGCCATAGCCGTAGAGGATGGTCGGAGCGTCGCCGCGCCGCGCCAGGCCTTTGCGAGACGCGATGAACAGGGGAACGCGATTACCGTCGCGCGCCGTCACGACCACGCGCTCGACCTGATAGTGGGAAGGCTCGACCGGGCCTTGCGGCTTGTCGACAACCACGGAGCGTCGGCGCGCCACATCGTACCGATAGGTCGTCAGCGGCTGACCGAAGCCGGAATACTGATAGTAGATCTGGCCCGGCTGGGCCGCGCGCGACAGCCCCTGCACCACGCCGAAGCCCGGCAGCGAAACGGCGCGCTCACGACCATTGTGCAACGAACGGCTGACGAGGGTGTCGCTGCCGTCGGTCAGATACTTCAGAATGAGGGCGTCGCCGGCCAGCAGCGCGCCTCGCAGCGGGAAAGCGCGTTCCGGCACGACTTCCATGATTTCGCCGGGACGCTCGGCGTCCACGGAAACCAGGCGCCAGTTGGCAGCGCCCACGCTGGTCAGCACATAGAGCGTCGCGTCCCGCGAGCCGATGAAGTAGTTGCCGGCGAGCGGCTCGGCCGGGCCGAGGTCGATGGGCACGAAGTCCGCACCGGGTCGGGTCAAATCCTTGTACAGAAGGGTGATCCCGCCGCCCGCGTAGCCGGTGTTGATGAGCAGATAGCGGCCATCGGCGGACAATTTGCCGATGAACATATAGTCCGGATTGGCCTTGTCTTCGTAGATCAGGACATCCGCGTCCTGAGGGTCGCCGAGGCGGTGGAAATAAAGCTGCTGTCCGCTGTTGCCCGACAGGAACAAGGCGTCGGGCTGAAGGAAGCGCGCGTAGTAGAAACCCGAACCGTCCGCGGCCCAGAAGGCGTTGGAGTATTTGTTCCAGTGAATGGCGTCGGCCAGGGTCTGACCGCTGCTGCGATCCAGCACGCGCCAGACGCGCCAGTCGGAACCGGCGTCCTGTCGGGCGTAGGCGACGTAGCGGCCGTCAGGCGACACCGCATAGCCCGCCAGCGCCGCCGTACCGTCGGCGGACCATTGCGCGGGGTCCAGCAGCCTGCGCGCCTCGCCCGTCTCGCCCTGGCGCACCCATAGAGAGGATTGTTCCTCGCCTCTGGCGCGGCGCATGAAGAACTGAGCCTCTCCGGCCGTGGCGATCGGGCCGATGGTTTCAATGTCGAACAGGGCATCCAGGCGGGCGCGGATGTCCGCGCGCCCGTCCAGGCCCTGCAGATAGGCGTCCGAGACGGCGTTCTGCGCCGTGGTCCAGGCCTGCACCCGCTCGGACGTGCGGATGTCCGCTTCCAGCCAGCGATAGGGATCCTCGACCGCGACCTCGCCGTAGAGGTCGATCACCGGCTCCACGGGCGTCGGCGGATAGGCGCCCCAGGCCAGCTCAGACCGGGCCGCCGCAAGGGCCGGACAAAGCAGACTCGCCCCCGTCGCGGCGCCCAACAGCAAGGCGCGGCGTCGGTTGAGCAGGCTGATGTCCGACATGGGGTTTCCGCTTCTAGGACTGAGACGGAGCGACGACGCCCTGAGCCGCGACAACAGGCTTGCCGCCGCGCGCGATGTAGGCCCGCATATGCTCTTCCAGCGTGGTCAAGGGCACGGCGCCCAGGGCCAGGATTTCATCGTGGAAGGGGCGCGGGTCGAAGTTCTCGCCCAGGGCGGCCTCGGCCTCGCCGCGCAGACGGCGGATGGTCAGCTCGCCCAGCTTGTAGGACAGGGCCTGGCCCGGCCAGCTGATGTAGCGATCGACCTCGGTCTCGACCTCGTGGCGCGACAGGGCCGTGTGGCCCGCCAGATAGTCGATGGCCTGTTCGCGCGACCAGCCCTTGAGGTGAACCCCCGTGTCGATCACCAGACGCGCGGCGCGCCACATTTCATAGCTGAGGCGACCGAAGTTCTCGTAGGGCGTGCGATAGATGCCCATCTCGACGCCCAGCCATTCCGTATAGAGCCCCCAGCCTTCGCCATAGCCCGAGAAATAGGTGTGACGACGGAAGGCCGGCCCGTCGGCCTGCTCCTCGGCCAGGGCCATCTGGAAGCTGTGGCCCGGCGCGCACTCGTGCAGGGTCAGGGCCGGGATGTTGTACAGCGGCCGACTGGGCAGGTCGTAGGTGTTCATCTGGCAGGATTCCAGCCCGCCACGCCCCGCCGTGTAGAAGGGCGCCAGCGCATCGGGCACCGGGATGATGGTGAAGCGGCGGCGCGGCAGGGCGCCGATCAGCTTGCCGATCTGGCCGTCGGCGCGCTTGGCCACCCAGGCCGAGACCATCATCAGTTCGTCCGGCGTCTTGGCGTAGAATTGCGGGTCGGTGCGCAGGAAGTGCAGGAACTCGTCGAACGACCCCTGGAAACCTGCGTCCGCCATGGTCTGGCGCATCTCCGCCTGGATGCGGGCGACCTCGGACAGGCCGATCTGGTGGATCTCTTCGCCGCTCAGCTCCAGCGTCGTGTATTTGCGCACCTGGGATTCATAGTAGGCGACGCCGTCGGGCATGTCGCGCGCCGCCAGAGCGGTGCGGGCGCGCGGCTGATACTCATTCAGATAGAAGGCCAGCAGGGTCTTATAGGCCGGGATCACCGCCTCATTGACGGCCGCCGTCGCCTCGGCGCGCAGGCGGGCCTGCTCGTCGGCCGGGATGGTCGCCGGCATCTGGCGGAAGGCCGCATAGAAGGCGTTGGCTTCGGCCGTATCGGTGATGAAGTTGGTGATGGAGGCTTCGCGCCTCTCCAGCGTCACGCGCGGCACGCTGAACCCGCGCGCCAGACCGTCGCGCATGTTGGCCAGGTGCTGGTCGAAGTAACGCGGCGTGTCGCGCATCCGCGCGATATAGGCGCGATATTCCTCGGCCGTGCGCAGGGCGCCGGGCTGGTCCAGATAGGTCCAGAAGGAGCTGTCGCTGTTGAACGGCATCTCCCATTGACGGAACTGGCCGTCGATCACGGCATGCTCCAGATTGGTGCGGAAGACGGCGGCGTTGATGCGATCCTCGGCCGACAAATCGTCCAGCGGGATGGCGTCCAGCTGGCGCAGCAGCCCCCGAACATAGGTCAGGCGCTCCTGTTGCGAGGCGGGATCGACGCTCTCGTGACGCACAGCCGGGCTGTACTCGCCGTCCGCCCGCTTGACGATGCCGTAGCGGGCCATGCCGGCGTCGGTTTCCGCCTCATACAGGGCCTTCAGGCGAGCCCCGGCTTCCTGCATCCGGGCGGCAGGCGGCGAGACGTCGGCCGCAATGGCCGGAGTCGTCCCGGCCAGGATGGACGAGACGGCGCACGCCGTCAGGAGCAGAGTTCTCATCGCGGGTTCCCCATGCTTTCCCTGAAAGACATCAGGCGGTTCCGGTATGCCGACGCCGCCTGATTGAAGAGTAGTCGAAGAGGCGTTCGCCTCTTCGTGGTTTGAGGTCGGCCTATCGGCGCAGCGTCACGCCGATATAGAAGGTGCGGCCGATCACGTCATAGGTGCCGGCCTGATAGCCGTATTCAAAGTTGGCGCCGCCGGCTTCCGCGCCCGGAATACGCGGCGGGGCCTCGTCGAAGGCGTTGCGCAGACCGCCATAGAGCGAGACGCGCTCGTTCACCTCATAAGAGGCCGACAGGTCGCTGTAGAAGACGTGGTCGGTTTCCGTCACGTCATACAGGTCGGGCGTGACATGGCTGCCCGGCCGCATCGGGCTGAAGTGGCGCAGGGTCCAGTTGGCCGTCCACGGTCCGGCGTTCCAGGTCGTGCGGACGGCGCCCTTCCATTCGGGCGCGCCGAACAGGCCCACCGTCTCGTCGATGGTCGAGGCGTCGCTGGCGTCCAGGATGAAGCTGCGCTCCAGCAGCTTGGTGTAGACGGCGTTGATCGACATCGAACCAGCTTCCTCACCCATGCCGACCGAGCTCAGATCGAAGCGGTAGTTGGCCTCGAAATCGATGCCGCGGGTCTTGAACATCGACATGTTCAATTCCTGCACGTTCACGGCGACCAGGTTGTTGGTCGTCGGATCGCGCTCGACCAGGCCGCAGAACATGTTGTCCATGGACTGCAGGTCCACGCACTTGTTCAGGATGGCCTGGGCGCCGAACGAACCGATGGCGTCTTCCAGTTCGATGTCGAAATAGTCGACCGTCAGCGAGAAGTTCGGAATCCAGCGCGGCTGGATCACGACCCCGGCGGTGTAGGTCTGGGCCGTTTCGACGCCCAGGCCCTCATTGCCCGATTGAATCACATCCAGCCATTGCCAGTAGGTGTTCACGTTCTGCGGCTTGATCGCCGCGCAGTTGGCGGCCGTGAAATCGGTCCGGTCCACGCGGTTGACGACGTCATGGTAGTTGCAGGGATCGGCCAGCCATGCGCCGCCCGTCTGTCCCGCCGTGAACAGCTCGCTGATGTTGGGCGCGCGCACCGATTGACCGTAGGTGCCGCGGAAACGGATGTCGCTGACCGGGGTCCAGTTCAGCGAGGCCTTGTAGGCCGTGGTTTCACCGGCGGTGCTGTAGTCCGACTGACGCACCGCGCCTTCGAACGACAGATCCTCGATGCCGGTGACGTTGCTGATCAGGGGCACGCGCACTTCGGCGAACACTTCGGCGACGTCGTAGTCGCCCACCAGAGACGTGGCGGTCGTGCCGATGCTCGCATCGAATTTCGGGCTCAGCGGATCGTATTCCGGGGTCGCGCCGATGTCGTTGCTTTCGGTGCGATACTCGGCCCCGAACACCACCTGGACCGGACCGGCCGGCAGGTCGAAGGCGGACCCGGTGACATAGGCCGACACGACCTCCTGCTTCAGGGTCTGCACCGAAGGGCTGGTATCGTACTGGATAAAGTCGATGACGTCCTGCGTCAGCGGCTTGAACGGGTTCAGCGGCACGCAGCCGTTGGACGGATCGGCGCAGACAACCGAGCCGTTGGGGCCGGCGACCGCATTCAGCGCCTGGGTATAGCGGCCGTTGGCGGTGGCGTTCCGGGTGCGCACTTCCTGGCGCGTGCGGCCGTTCGAATAGTGCGCGACCCACTCCCAGTCATTGCGGCCCAGCAGGCTGAACCGCCCCTCGGCGCCGACGGTCAGCTGATACATGTTGCGGTCGTATTCGGTTTCCTGGCGGCCCAGTTCCGAGAAGCGACGCGCGAAGCCGATGCCCGTCGCCACGCCGCCATTGGCCGCGATCATTTCCGACGTGATGAACGGATTGCTGGCCGAGAGAATGTCCGTGCCATAGGCCGAATAGGCGCGATAAAGACCCTTGGAATCCGTCTGGGCGTAGGTCAGATCGCCGAACAGCTTGATGTTCTCGGTGATCTGATAGTTGCTCGAAATAGCGACCGAATATCGCTCGCTCGGCACCGCCAGCGCCCAATCGTCATAACGCCCGCCGAACTCGCCCCCGTCAGTGCGGAAGCTGATCAGGGACGGATTGCCTGTGGTGGCGCCCAGAAGGCCGCTGGGCCCGTACACAGGCCGACGCAGGGAGCCGTCCGGATTGAACGTATAGAGGTTGCCCGGCCCGCCCAGCTGCACGACGGCGCTGTCGAGATCGTACACTTGGCGGTTGCCGTCGGTCAGCGTGTACTTGCCGTCTTCGCCGCGAATGTAGAAGGGCGCGCCGCCCGACGTCCAAGGACGGTCCTGGCCGAAGACCGCGTCGTTGTGCTGATTATAGCTGCCGAACAGGGTGACGTTGCCGCGGTTGTCGTGGAAATTCCGACCGAACAGAACGCTGGCGTCGTAGCCCTGCAGATCGCCGCGGGTCGAACCGGAGTAGGTTCCGGTGAACTCCATTCCCTCGTAATTCTGCTTCAGGATGAAGTTGGCCACGCCCGCCACGGCGTCAGCGCCGTACATCGCCGAGGCGCCGCCGGTGATCACGTCGACGCGCTCGACCAGGGCGGAGGGAATGGCGCTGATATCGACGGCCGACGAGCCCGGCATGGCGGGCACGCGACGGCGACCGTTGACCAGCACCAGCGTACGCTCAGTGCCCAGACCGCGCAGATCCAGGGCGTTCAGGCCCGCATTGCCCTGCTGGTTCGAGGTCTGGTTGTTCTGCGAGACGAACAGGCTCGGAATCTCGTTCACGAGGTCGGCGATTTCGCTGACGCCCGAGCGGCGGATCGTTTCGGCGTTGATGATGGTGGTCGGGGTCGGCGTCTGGACGCCGCTGCGCCGAATACGGCTGCCGGTGACGACAATCTCTTCAACGGCCGTCGCCCCATTGTCGTCCTGCGGGGCCTCAATCTGAGCCGCCGCCGGGAAGGCCGCCATGCAGAGCGCCGTCGCCGCAGCGCCGACATACAGTTTTGATGCGAATTTCATTGGCGTCCACCCTCATAAAAGCATCACATTCTTGCCTCACATCCTTAAAGTCCGCAATAAATTTGGACCTTCAAAAATTTTGATATGCGCGCTGTTTTCATCATTTTCTTCGGCGCCAGCGAACAAGATCATGTCGAAGGTTTGTTTGGATTGCGGCGCGCCGTCGCCGCTGTCACTGTGGACGCACTGAATGAGCAGGAGCGATTGCGACATTGGTCACAGGCAGATGGCTTGCGGTCTTATTTGACCGAAAACATCTTTTCGATCTGACCCAAAGAGCGGACGCTGCAGAGAAGGCATGATGACGACGCATCGCAACAAGAGCAGCGCCTTTCTTAAGTTTGAGACGCGCTCAAAGGTGCAGCAGCTGCCGATCGGCGATCGCATCAAGGCGCGCCGCAAAGCTCTGGGATTGACGCTTCAGGAATTGGCGACGCGTAGCGGCCTGTCCGCACCGTTCATCTCACAGGCCGAGCGCAATCTCACCACGCCGTCTGTCTGGTCCCTGATGAGTTTGGCCAAGGGACTTGAGGTGGAGGTCTCCCACTTCATGGAATGGCCCCAGACCAACCAGATCGTGTTCCGCGCAGCGGCGCCCAAGACCGTCGATATCGATTCCGTCGTGGGATATGTAGATCTTTCATCCGAACTGCCGGACCGGAAGATGGATGCGGTTCTGGTTCGCATTCCGCCGGGGTTCGCCTTTCCGCCAGCCTCCCACAACGGCGAGATTTTCCGATACGTCATCAAGGGAACGCTGACGGCTGTCGCCGGCGACGTGGAAACCTTGCTCGGCCCCGGCGACGGGATGCACTTCGATGGCCGCGTGACCCATTTCGTACGCAACGATTCCGACGAAGAAGTCCTGCTGCTCTATGTCGGCACTCCGGCCTTCTTGCGGGAAGACTCCTCCGCCTAGTCCGCCTAGCTCACCCCCTTGACCAGGCCCCTGCCCTCACAGCCGAGACGTGCCTCAGGCCGAGGTACGGGAACGTCAGTTCGGTCGCGAGCCGAGCTTGTGCACAACGCCGACCTTCGTGGCGGCGGCGGCTTTCTTTCCTGAAACGCCGTCGAAACAAAAAAGGCGCGGACCGAAGCCCGCGCCTTGATCGAGATCAGAAGAAGCCCAGTTTGTCGGGGCTGTAGCTGACCAGCAGGTTCTTCGTCTGCTGATAGTGGTCCAGCATCATCCGGTGGTTCTCACGCCCGATGCCCGACTTCTTATAGCCGCCGAAGGCCGCGTGCGCCGGATACTGGTGGTAGCAGTTGGTCCAGACGCGGCCCGCCTGGATGGCCCGGCCCGCGCGATAGGCGGTGTTCATGTCACGCGACCACACCCCGGCGCCCAGGCCGTATTCGGTGTCGTTGGCGATGGCGATGGCTTCTTCCAGCGTCTTGAAGGTGGTCACGGCCAGAACGGGACCGAATATCTCCTCCTGGAATATCCGCATGTCGTTCGTGCCCTTGAACACCGTCGGCTTGACGTAATAACCGCCCGCCAGATCGTCCTTCAGCACCGCCTGATCGCCGCCGGTCAGCACCTCGGCGCCCTCGTCCTTGCCGATCTTCAGATAGGACAGGATCTTCTTCAGCTGCTGGTCCGAGGCCTGGGCGCCGACCTGGGTGGTCGGGTCCAGCGGGTCGCCCTGCTTGATGGCCTCGACACGGGCGATCGCCTTCTCGATGAAGGCCTCATAGATGTCTTCGTGGATCAGGGCGCGGCTGGGGCAGGTGCAGACCTCGCCCTGGTTGAGCGCGAACATGGCGAAGCCTTCCAGCGCCTTGTCGAGGAAGGCGTCGTCAGCGTCCATCACGTCCTTGAAGAAGATGTTCGGCGACTTGCCGCCCAACTCCAGCGTCACGGGAATGATGTTCTGGGTGGCGTATTCCATGATCTTCTGGCCGACGGCGGTCGAGCCGGTGAAGGCGATCTTGGCGATGCGCGGATTGGTGGCCAGCGGCTCGCCGACCTCGATCCCCGTGCCCGAGACGATGTTGAGCACGCCCGGCGGCAGGATGTCCTGGATCAGTTCAGCCAGCAGCAGGATGGAGGCCGGGGTCTGCTCGGCCGGCTTCAGCACGATGCAGTTGCCCGCCGCCAGCGCCGGGGCGATCTTCCACGCCGCCATCAGGATGGGGAAGTTCCACGGGATGATCTGGCCGACCACGCCCAGCGGCTCGTGAAAGTGATAGGCGACCGTGTCGTTGTCCAGTTCCGAAATACCGCCTTCCTGCGCCCGGATGCAGCCCGCGAAATAGCGGAAGTGGTCGATGGCCAGCGGGATGTCGGCGGCCAGCGTCTCGCGCACCGGCTTGCCGTTGTCCCAGGTCTCGGCCTCGGCGATGGCCTGAAGATTCTGCTCCATGCGGTCCGCGATGCGGTTCAGGATCAGCGCGCGCTGGGCGACGCTGGTCTTGCCCCAGCCGTCCCTGGCCGCGTGGGCGGCGTCCAGCGCCAGCTCGACGTCGGCCGCGTCCGAACGAGCGATCTCGCACAGGACGCGGCCGTTCACCGGGGAGGTGTTCTCGAAATAGCGGCCGTTGACCGGGGCGACCCACTGGCCGCCGATGAAGTTGTCGTAGCGCGCCTTGTATTTCGGCGTCACGGCGCGGACGAATTCGGGTTTGGTCATGGGAACGGCCTCCTTGCGGTTTCCTCGGACGCCGATTGTCGGCGTTGTTTGAAGCAAGGTCGGTCGGCCCGGCGGCCTGTTCCAGACGCCGCCCGGATGGTGCGGCGCACACCTGTCGCAGACTTGCGACAGTTTCCGTCGAGATCGGTCAGTTCAGGTCGATCAGGCCCAGACGGTGCAGCTTGCGGTGCAGGGTGGCGCGGCTAACGCCCAGCGCCCGCGCCGCCGCCGAGACATTGCCTCCGGTGCGGGCCAGGGCGCGGCGCACCGCCCCTCGCTCAGCCTCCAGCAAGTCGATCTCCGCCCCGCCCGGCGTCAACAGGTCGGAGGCGGGCAACTGGGCCGCGATCCGCTCGTCGGTGATCGACAGGGACAACCGCGCCGCCCGCGTGGCGCCGATCACCAGATCGTCCCGATCCACCGCCAGCAGGGCCGCCGCATTGCGCTCGCTGGCCCCGCCCGCCAGCACGATGCGCGCATCCGCGAAGGCCTGGCGGAAGGTCTGGGCCTCGATCGCCCGCGCGGCATCGGCCACCGCCGCCGAGATCAGCCCCAGGATAGCCTCGGTCGCGTCAGCCCGGCACGATGAAACGTCCAGCGCCCCGGCCAGCCGTCCCATATGGTCATGGATGGGGTGGGTGATGCAGCTCAGCCCGGTGTTGCGGGCGTGGAAATGCTGTTCGCGATGGATGGTCACGGCGCGATGCTCGGCCAGGGCCGTGCCGATGCCGTTGGTGCCCTCGACCGCCTCGGACCAGACGGCGCCGGGCCACAGGCCCCAGCGGTGGAAGGTGTCGTCGTCGGCCACAGCCCCGCGTCGCTCGACCGGTACGCCCTCGGCATTGGTCAGCAGAATGCAGCACCCCACCCCGCCGACGGCCAGAAACAGCCGGTCCAGCACGCCTTCGGCCGCGCGCGTCATCGGCTCCATCGCCTGCCGCGCCTCGCGCAGCTGCTGCTCGGTGATCGTCTCGACCGCCCCATGTTCGCTGGGGTCCAGGCCGTACAGGGTCACGGACCGACGCCACGACGCCGCCAGGGCCGAGCGCGCTCCGGCCCCCTCGTCATCCAGCGCCTGACGGATCAGGCTGGCGTGTTCATGTCGCACTCTATCGCCCATGGCCGCAGCCTCCCAGGGTCAGGGACAGCCGATCAAACGCCCGCGACCTCGGAACGTCAATGCGACCTATGTTCAACGGCTCAGAAGCGCCGCTGCAGGCTCAGACGAACCGTGCGACCGATCGGATCCTGAAAGTCGCGACCGTAACCGGGCGCCGGTCCGCCGTCGCCCAGCCGCGCCTTCGGCCTTTCATCGAACAGGTTCGCGACCTCCAGGTTCACCTGCAGACCGCCGCTCCGACGGCGCGGCCCATCGCCTTGGCCGCCCGCTGCCGGACGAGCGGACGTCATCTGGAAGTTGAGCTTCAGGTCCACGGCCGTGAACGGCTCCAACAGCAAGTCCTCAGGTCCATCCGTCCCGCTCAACCGTCGCGTGCGATAGCCGTCCTGCCAGCGGGCCGAGGCGTTCATCCCCCAGCGCCCTTTCCGCGCATCGATCATCAAGCGCGCGTCCTGCCTGGACACGCCGCCTCCGTCCCCCCGCAACCGGTCCAGTTCAGGCAGCCCGGCGGCCAGCGACAGCGTACTGCGCAAACGATAGCTGTAGTTCAGCGTCACCCTAAGCACAGCCGCTTCGCCCGCAGCGGGCCTGGAAGGACGCGGAAGGTTGAAATTCAAACTGCTGGTCAAGCCTTCCGTCAAGCTGGAACCCAGGTTCAGGGGGCGATAGTCAACGCTGACCAATCGTCCGTCGCTATCGCGGCGGAACCGCTCGGGAAAGGCGGCTTCGACATCCTCCGTCAGGTCCGGCAGGGAGCCGACCCCGTTCATCGTCTTGTCGCGCTGATAGCCCAGATTGGCGGACAGGCTCCACCGCGTGAACGGCCCCAGTGCCGCCGTCAGCGAAAGGCGCTCCGCGCGCGGTTGCTGCAGATCAGGATTGCCGCCCATGATCGGCACGACCTCCACCGCCTGACCGGTGCGGAAATCGAACACCACGCGGGGCGTGTCGTGATACAGAGGTTCGGACCTCAGATTGTCAGAAATACTGTCGTTGGCTGAGGACCATAGACCGTTCAGGCGCACCTTCTGTCGCGGTATCCAGGTCAAGGCCGCGTTTATCTCGTCGCCAGATCCCGCGCCTGTATCCCGAACGCCGCCGCCGACCGTCGCAAGCAGATCGCCTACGCCACGCAACACGCCGCCTTGGATCCCGGTTTTCGCCAGAGGAAACGCTAGGGATCCCCTGGCCTCTCGCGTCTCAAAGCGACTTGTCGTTCGCCCCCGGTCTCGTTCGACAGTCGATTGGTTGGCGAGGAGATTGCCGCTAAGATTTGCGACCAACGCCCCGGTCGGCAGCTCAATCAGCGCGCGGCCGGCCGATCCGCTAACCCCTGCCATGCGGTTTTCGCTTCGCATATCGCCGAATCCGCTCTCGCGAGCGCGCGACGCCTGGCCGGTTATGTTCATCTGAACCTGCCATCCCAGCGCCTTTCCGCTTAGCCCGACGGCCGCGCCCATGCTTTCATTGCGACGCATGCTGTCAACGACCTCATCGCCGAAACGTATGCGCGACGGGCTTTCCCGGGCCTGACCGTTCAGGCTGAAAACGGTCGACCAATCGCCGAGCGGACGCGTCGCGCTGAGATTCAAGGCAGCCATGTCCACGCGAGGGCGCAACGTTATCGCGCCGTCCATCAAGCCCTCGCCCCCCTCCCGGTCACGTTCGTCGGCGCGCAAGGCGGTGTCGCGAGAAACGCGAGCGCCGAACTGAAGGGTCCGCTCGCCCTCAATCGCAGAGCGACGCAGATCGGCGGACAATGACGACATCCCGCCCTGTGTCGGACGCCCGCCCGTCGCCCGGCCGTCATGGCTCTGGAACTGTCGTTGCAGGACCAGATTCACTACCCTCTGACCAGGCGCGCCGCCATAGAGGGCAGCCGCCTCCGCGGGCAGCACCTCGGCCCGAACCAGAGCGTCGGGCGGAAAGCCGGTGAAGGCGCCGGAATTGGCCACCCGCTTGCCGTTGATGATCACCAAAGGCGCTTCACCGACGCCATGCGTCTCGCCCAGGCGCTGCAAAACCTCGCTGATGTCCCAGGCGCCCAGGGCGTCGATCTCTGCGCCGCCCAACTCGACCTCAGGCGGAACCAGGGCTGCGCCGCGACGGCCGCGAACCTCCACGTCATCGACCCTGACCGGCTCTTCCAGGTTCTGGCGCATGGCCTGGTCGGCTGCGGCGCTCGCCACAGAGGTGCGGGCCTTCGCCGCCTGCGCGACATCCGCCTGCCCCATAGCGGCCAGACTGACCAAGGGCAGCCACAACAGCATGCGATACTCCGTCGTACGCGACGTCTCGCCTGACAGCTAAGTCAAATTAAGCCCCGGGCCTAGCCCTTACAGACGACGCCGTTTGCTGAACTGTCAGTATGCAAATCAAAGAAACGCCGGGAGCTCTTGCGAACCCCCGGCGTCGGAAACGATGCAGTCATGGAAAAGACGACCGCACCATCAGGCATGATCAGGAAATGGTCAGGCCCGGCGAGCTCGTCAGCGTGCCCGTGATTTTGCACGAGTTCGGCGAGCCGGGAATGGTGGAACCGGGGAAGCTCACGCTACTGGTTCCATTGTCCCAGTTCGTCGTGATGACGCCATTGCAGCTGCCCAGGATCGAGCTGGCGCCGATGTTGGTGATGGTAATCGAACCACCTCCGTTAGGCGTGATCGTCCAGGGGAAGCCCGACGGTGAAACCAGGAAGCCGCATTGCCAGTCGCCTGGGCTGAAGCTGCCGCCGGTGATGGTGGCCGAACTGCCGTCAGCAGCCACAGTCCCGTTCAACGAGACGTTGCATTCGATGGTCGTCGATTGCTCAAGGATCAAGGCGCCCGACAAGACAAACGAGGTGCCCGCCGGGCTGATCGATTGCGCCATGGCCGGAGCGGCAAAGCCAGCGACGGCGAGAACGGCGGCCGAAGCAATAGAAGCGGTTTTAAACATGTCATCTCCTCCCAAATATTTCACCAGTTAATGGTGACACAAACACAAGACAATTGAACTCAATGTAAGTCAAATTATAAACATGATTAATACTAAATTGTTCGTCTCAAATTTGATAAATAATTGCAAAAAACGCCGCCATCTTATTTCAGATGGCGGCGCAGAGTTTAAAATCAGAACTTCTTACTTACACTTACAGCTATCAATCTAGGATCAAGAGTGAAAACGTTTGTCGTCAAACCAGTATCATCACTGTTGGTGAAGGCGTCAGTTATTGGTGTGTTATCAAACAAATTCTTGACATATGCTTGTAAAACTAGGCCGCTCGACATATTTTCGAGCGTAACGTTGATATTCACATTATCCCATGCCTTCAGGCGATCATATTCCGTATTATAGACACGAGCATAACTGCTTCCCTGATAGTAGTAATCGCCGCGCAGCGTCAGATCCCAATCGCCAAGGAAGAAGGTGTACTGGGCGCCGATGTTGGCCGTGATGTTCGGCGCGTTGGGCAATTCATTGCCGCTGATATCCGCCTCAAAACCACGCCCCCCGTTCGGCGCGTCCTTGAACGGATCGTATGTGAAACCGAACAGACGCCAGAACGGAACACTGGAGGTGTAGTTGGGATCAAACGTCCCTGTCCGCAGCGAGCCGCCGCACAGCGCCTGAAGCGCGCCGGTTTTCAAATTTTCCAGAAAAGCCGAGCCCAGGATTTTTTCGACATGCTTGGTCGGCGCGATACAGTTCGACGGCACCTGCAGCCAGGGCCGCAGCACCATCCAGTCGGGATTGCCCTGGGTTCGGTTCATGACGTCGATGGAGCCTTCGCCATCGCCGATCTTGGTGTCCAGATAGCCGATGTTCGCATCCAAGCGCAGGTTAGGCGTCGGCTGGAACACCGTTTCCAGCTCCAACCCCATCATGCGCGCATCGAAGTTCTCGTTCAGCGAGATACGATCGACGATCTGCGACACCTGATAGTCGGTGTAGTCGTAATAGAAGGCGGTCAGATTCAACCGCACCTTTCCATCGTGGAAGGAGTTCTTCGTTCCGATCTCGAAGGCGTTGACATATTCCGGCTCAAACAACTCGGCCAGCGGCTGATACTGGATGACCGACGGATTGATGTCGACGCGAGGCGGGTTGGCGCCGCCGCCCTTATAACCCCGAGCGTAGGAGGCGTAGATCAGGGTGTCGTCCGTAAAGGGCGTCACCGGCTTCCAGTCCAGCACCAGTCGCCCGGTCAGGGCGCCCCACTGCTGCTTGACGTCCGGCAGCGCCGGATAGCCGCGACTGACATAACCGCCCGACGACGGTCCCGGATTGCCGCGATCCGCACCCAGAAGCAGCTGGCTTGGATAGGGCGTGCTGATCTTGCGATCATCCGTGTAACGCAACCCCGCAGTCAGCCGCAGGTCAGACGTCAGATCCCAATACCCCTCGCCAAAGACCGCCCAGGACCGCGTGTGAACAGCGTTTTTGCTCCGAAAATAGTTATGCCCGTCGCCCGCCAAGTTCGCGATTGGCGTCGGATCGACATAGACGCACTCCTTGGTCGCCTGAGGCGTACAAAGAAGCGGCTGCCTGCCCATCGAGGTATGAAGACCGACATCAACGTTGTAGTAATACTCCGCCAAGAAGGTAAAAACGTTGTTAAATACATAATAATCGTCTTGAGACTTGAAATCTAAATAGTTAGCTCCGAGATTGAAATTAAACCTTCCATCAAAATCCGACTGCAATCGAATTTCCTGCGACCATTGGCGATTGTCCGATTTGCTTAGGTCCGTGGATATCATTCGGTTGGAAGTGCCCAACTGAGGATCTGTGTAATACCCGCCAGGAAGCTGCGAGGGGCCTACAATTGGTTGGCCAAACGGATCTCTTTGACCATCAGTGCTGTTGAAGATCGGGTTAGAGACAAATCGATTGTAATCCTGCGCGGAATAGTAGGCGTCCTCGGCATAGGCCGTTTGAGAAATAAGCTTCAGCCGGTCGGTTAGGTCGAACTCCATATTGAATTGAGCGACGTCGTTCTTTACCCGGAAGATCGGATCATAGCTGGTCGCGATCTCGCGCAGATTTCGCGACTGGGTCAGACCCGCATAGGGATCAGTGCCCAAGGGCACACCCACGATAGTTTTGCCCGAGGCATCCCGACCAAAGGACAGGGAAGCTAGAAAGATATGGGCGAACGCGCCGCCGTTCGGCGCGCCATAGGCCGCGTCATCATAGAGCGAGCTGGGCAAGCACCCCTGGCTCAGCCGGTTACGGATCAGATCGGAAGTAATATTGACCGCACCCACGCGCGTCGGCCCCGGATCCCGCGTACACAACTGCTTGCCTGTGCGGGAACGCTGATCGTCTTCCTCGAAATGCTCCCAGATGAAGCTGGTGCGGAAGCGGTCCGTCGGTTCCCACAGGGCCGAAAAGCGCGTCGACCACATGTCGCGGTCGTTCACCTGGGTGTCGTTGAAGCTGTTGTAGTCGAACCCGTCGCGCTTGGTCGCCGATCCGGCTAGACGAACGGCGAAGGTGTCGGTGATCGGTACATTGACCATGGCCGACATGCGCCGGGTGTCATAATTGCCCGCCTCGCCCTTGACGAAACCCTCGAAGTCAAAGCCCGGCAGGTTTGGGATCATGTTGACCACACCGCCGGTGGCGTTTCGGCCATATAGCGTACCCTGCGGACCGCGCAGCACCTCGACGCGGTTCACGTCCAGATACTCCTGCTCGAACAGGCGGTTGCGGATCAGGGGCGTGTTGTTGAAGCTGACCGCCACGGCCGGGTCGCTACTGGCCGAAATCGCCTTAGTCCCGACCCCGCGGATCGAGAAGTTGTACATGGAGAAGTTGGCCTTGGAGAAACTGACGTTCGGGATCGCCCGCATCAATTCCGACCCGCCCTCGATCTTCATGGCGTCAAGATTTTCGGCCGAGAGAGCCGTTACGGCGATCGGCACGTCCTGAATCGATTGCTCGCGCTTCTGGGCTGTAACGATGATGTCGCCCACCGTAGTCGCCTCTTGAGACGGCGCGGCGTCCTGAGCCAATGCAGGCCCCGCAGCGACGACAAGAGTGAAAACGGACGCGGTGACAGCCAGACGCGCGCGATTACAGGCCGTTAAAGCCATGAAACGTACCTCCCCAGACATCGGACGCCCTTCCCCAGACGCACCGACATGTTTCCCCCGCCCTGTGATGTATCATCCTGAGACTGGGCGGAACGTCACAGGATTGAAGCCCAACGATCCATCTATTCACCGCCCTGTCAATACACTACTTACACCAATGTGCGATGACGTAGGGTAAGTTTTCGCACTCGCGAAACTTGTATTTCGCGCTGCAATGCGCACTCAGGGCCCGCATTCTCTACGCCAATTCCATTGTACTTACATTATTGTTAGTTTATGAAATGCACTTTGACTATTCTTGGGTGAACCAATGGATGCAGACGTCATCGTCGTAGGCGGCGGCTTGGCGGGTCTGGTTGCGGCCCATGAACTGACTCGAACGGGACGCAGGGTCGCTCTGGTCGATCAGGAGAACGCGGCGAACCTAGGCGGTCAGGCTTTCTGGTCTTTCGGCGGACTGTTTCTGGTTAATTCGCCGGAACAGCGCCGGTTGGGCGTGCGCGACTGCCTGGATCTGGCCTGGCGCGACTGGCGAGGCAGTGCTGGATGGGATCGCCTGGACGGCCCTCAGGCTGAGGATGAATGGGCGATGCGCTGGGGCCGTGCCTATGTTGAGTTCGCAGCAGGTGAAAAGCGCGACTGGCTGAGGCGGCACGATATCAAACTGACACCCATGGTTGGTTGGGCCGAGCGCGGCGCAGGCAAGGCGTTCGGCCACGGCAATTCCGTCCCGCGCTTCCATGTCGCCTGGGGCACGGGAACCGGCGTATCCGAACCCTTCGCTCTTCGGGCAAAAGAAGCGGCCAAGGCGGGTCGTCTGACCTTCCACCATCGTCATCGCGTCGACCAGTTGCGAGTCGAAAGCGGTCGCGTGACTGGCGTATCCGGCGCGATTCTAGCGACCGACGATTCGCCGCGTGGGGCGCCGTCCAGCCGCCATGTCGTTGGAGACTTCACCCTGAAGGCCGACGCCGTGATTCTGGCAACCGGAGGCATCGGCGGCAATCATGAGATGGTGCGACGCCATTGGCCTGAGCGCCTAGGCGCGCCGCCAGATCACATGATCACCGGCGTACCCGACTATGTGGACGGGCGCATGCTGGACATCGCCGGCGCAGCCGGCGCCCGGCTCGTGAACCGGGATCGTATGTGGCACTACGTTGAAGGCGTACGGAACTGGGCGCCGATCTGGCCCGACCATGCGATCCGCATCCTGCCGGGACCATCACCGTTGTGGTTCGACGCCCTGGGGCGGCGCCTGCCCTTCCCCGCCCTGCCTGGCTACGACACCATGGCCACGCTGAAGTATCTGCGCACCACGCCCGATCTGATCCAGCACGACCACTCCTGGTTCATCGTCACCGAAGCCATGCTGGCCAAGGAATTCGCCCTGTCCGGCTCGGAGCAGAACCAGGACATCACCAATCGTAATATTCTGGGCGTGCTGCGTTCGCGTCTCGGCAAGGGCGCGCCGCGAGAGGTCGCCGCCTTCCGCGACAAGGGCGCCGACTTCGTGGTCGCCGACGACCTGGAGACCCTGGTCGGCCGAATGAACGGTCTGACGGAGCAGCCGCTGCTGGACCCGGCCCTGATCCGCGCCCAGATCGAGGACCGCGACGCCCAGATGGCCAATCCCTACGCCAAGGACATACAGATTCAGGGCATTCACAACAGTCGGCGCTATCGCGGCGACCGCTGGGCGCGCACATCAGCGCCGCACAGGGTGCTGGACCCGTCGGCCGGGCCCCTGATCGGGGTCAAGCTGCATATCCTGACCCGCAAGTCGCTGGGCGGGTTGCAGACCGATCTATCCAGCCGCGTGCTGACGCCAGATGGAACGCCGCTGGAGGGACTCTACGCCGCAGGTGAAGCTGCGGGCTTCGGCGGCGGCGGATTACATGGTTACAATGCGCTGGAGGGCACCTTCCTGGGCGGATGTATTTTCTCGGGACGGGCGGCGGGGCGCGCATTGGCGGGCGCTGATTAAGAGGGACAACCGCGCCAATACCGGGCGCTGGGGGGAGGATCGACGCATGGATTCCGCACTGGCCACCATCGGCCTGCCCGTGGCGCTGGGCATCATCATGTTCGGCCTGGGATTAGGGCTGACGCCCACAGACTTCGCCCGCGTGGCCAAGCGGCCCAGGGCGGCGGGCGTGGCGCTGGCCTGTCAGTTGCTGTTGCTGCCGGCCCTCTGTTTCGGCCTGGTGCTGCTGTTCCGTCTGCCGCCCGTGCTGGCGGTCGGCATGATGCTGCTGGCGGCCTCACCGGGCGGGACGACGGCCAATCTCTACAGCCATCTGTTCCGCGGCGACGTGGCCCTGAACATCAGCCTGACGGCGATCAACTCGGTCATCGCAGTCGTCACCCTGCCCGTCGTGGTCAATCTGGCGATCGCCTACTTCCAGCCCGGCGACCTGCACGTCGGCCTGCAGTTCAAGAAGACGGTCGAGGTCTTCATGATCGTTCTGGCGCCGGTCGCGCTGGGGATGCTGGTGCGCGGATGGCGCCCGGCATTCGCCGCCCTAATGGACAAGCCTGTTCGTCTGGCCTCCATCCTGATCCTGGTGCTGGTCATCCTCGGCGCGGCGGCGTCCAGCTTCGAGGTGCTGATGAGCCAGATCGGCAATCTGGCCGGCGTCACCGTGGCCTTCTGCCTGCTCAGCCTGTGCATGGGATACAGCGTGCCGCGCCTGCTGAAGATCGAGCGCCCACAAGCCGTCGCCAGCGCCTTCGAAGTCGGGCTGCATAACGCCACCCTGGCCATTGTCATCGCCCAGTCCGTGCTGAACAGCTCGGAGATGACCCTGCCCGGCGCCGTTTATGGCGTACTAATGTTCCCGCTGGCGGCCGCTTTCGGCTTCCTGATCACGCGCGGGAAGACCGAAGCCGCCTAATCCCGCAGTTCACGGCGCAGCACCTTGCCGACATTGGTCTTGGGCAGGGGCTGGTCGCGGAAGACGATGATGCGGGGCGTCTTATAGGCGGTCAACCGCTCGCGGCAGTGGGCGATGATCATCGCCTCTGTCAGCTCGGGCGAGCGCGGCACGATGATCACCTTGATCCGCTCTCCTTGAATCGGGTCGGGCACGCCGACGGCCGCCACCTCGTCCACCAGAGGGTGAGCCGCCACCACGTCCTCGATTTCATTTGGATAGACGTTGAAGCCGGACACCAGGATCATGTCCTTGATACGGTCGACCAGCCGCACCCGGCCGTCCGCCTGCATCACCCCGACATCGCCTGTCGCCAGCCAGCCTTCGGGCGACAGAACCTTGGCCGTCTCCTCTGGCCGGTTCCAGTAGCCGCGCATGACCTGGGGGCCGCGCACGCACAGCTCGCCCGGCTCGTCGATCCCGCACCAGCTACCGTCGTCCCGCCGCATCCGCACCTCGGTCGAAGGCACAGGCAGGCCGACCGTGCCGTCGAAGCCCATCGTCTCGGGGCGCTCGATATCCACATAGCCGATGCAGACCACCGGCGAGGTTTCGGTCAGGCCGTAACCTTCAATCAGCGGCGCCCCGGTCACGGACTGCCAGGCCTCGGCGACCGACGCCTGGGTCGCCATGCCCCCGGCCACGGTCAGGCGCAGATCGGAGAAATCGCGATCGCGGAAGGCGTCATTCTTCAGCAGGCCGGCGAACAGGGTGTTCAGGCCGGTGAAGGCCGCGAACCGCTCTTTTCTCAGCACCCATTCCACCCGCTTCGCGTCGCGCGGATTGGCGATCAGGATGTTGCGCCCGCCCACGCCCACGAACATCAGCAGGTTCGCCGTCAGGGAGAAGATATGATAGAGCGGCAGCATGGTGACGTTGCCGACCACCTGATCCTGCGGGATCTGGGCCATGATCCAGGCGCGCCCCTGCAGAACATTGGCGATGATGTTCCGATGGGTCAGCATGGCGCCCTTGGCCACCCCGGACGTACCCCCTGTATATTGCAGGAAGGCGAGGTCTTCTGCCTTCGTCTCGACCGTTTTCAGCGTCAGGCGCCGCGCCCGACGCATCACGGCGGGCCAGCGCTCCGCCTGAGCAATCCGCCACTTGGGAACCAGCTTTTCGACATGGCGCAACAGGGCGGTGATCGCCGTCCCCTTCACCCGCCCCATCATGTCGCCCATGGCCGTGACGATGACATGGCGAACGTCTGTCCCCTCCAGCGCCTGTTCCAGAGTGGCGGCGAACATTTCCATCGCGACGATGGCGACCGCGCCGCTGTCCTTGAGCTGATGCCGCAGCTCACGCGGGGTGTAGAGCGGGTTGACATTGACCACCACCGCCCCGGCGAACAGCACGCCGAACAGCGCCACCGGATACTGCAGGCAATTCGGCATCATCAGCGCCACCCGGTCGCCCGGCTGCACGCCCTTGGCCTGCAACCCGGCCGCAAATGCTCGCGCTTCCGACAGCGTCCGGCCATAGGTCACACCCGAACCCATGCTGACGAAGCCGACGCGGTCCGCATACTTGTGGGCGTCCGCCGCAAACAGGTCGGCGACCGAAGCCCATTGCACCAATTCGTCGTCGATCGTCGCCGGCACGTCGGGCCGATAGGCGCGTGTCCAGAAGCGCTCGGCCCACAGGCGATCGGCCTCGGTCTTCGTCACATCCAGCGTCGCGCTCATTTCTCGACCACGGCGACGACGCCCTGCCCCCCGGCGGCGCAGATGGAGATCAAACCGCGCCCCTTGCCCATCCTGTTCAGCATATGCGCCAGATTGCCCAGGATGCGTCCGCCCGTCGCCGCGAACGGATGCCCGGCCGCCAGAGACGAGCCGTGGACATTCAGTCGCTCTAGGTCGATGGCGCCAGGCGCCCGATCCAGTCCCAGCCGGGCGCACGCATAGTCGTCGCTTTCCCAGGCCTTCAGCGTGCACAGCACCTGGGCGGCGAAGGCCTCATGGATCTCGTAGAAGTCGAAGTCCTGCAGCGTCAGTCCCAGCTTGGCCAGCATCCGCGGCACGGCGTAGGCGGGCGCCATCAGCAGGCCTTCCTCACCGCTGACGAAGTCCACGGCCGCCGTCTCGCCCGCCCTTATCCAGGCCAGGATCGGCAGTCCCCGCGCCTTCGCCCATTCCTCGCTGGCCAACAGTACCGTCGATGCGCCATCCGTCAGCGGGGTGGAGTTGGCCGCCGTCAGCGTGCCGTTCTCGCGATCGAAGACCGGCCTCATCGCCGCGACCTTGGCCGGATCGATATCGGGCCGCAGATTGTTGTCGCGCGTCAACCCGTTGAAGGGGGTGATCATCTCGTCGAACAGCCCCGCCTCATAGGCCGCCGCCATATTGCGATGGCTGCGGATCGCCAGAGCGTCCTGCGCCTCACGCGGGATGGCCCAGCGTTTGGCCATCAGCTCGCAATGCTCGCCCATCGACAAACCCGTGCGCGGCTCGGCGTTGCGCGGCGGTTCGGGCCGAAAGGGCGCGGTCAAGCCTGCGCGCGACAAGGCCTTCAACCGCCCCAACGCGGTCTTCTCGCGATTGGCGGCCAGCAACGCCTGCCGAAAGCCTTCATTCAGAGCGATGGGCGCATCCGATGTCGTGTCCACTCCGCCCGCGATCCCGACCTCGATCTGGCCCAAGGCGATCTTGTTGGCGACCAGTATGGCGGCTTCCAGACCTGTGCCGCAGGCTTGCTGGACGTCATAGGCGGGCGTGTCGTGACCCAAGGTCGTACCCAGCACGCTTTCACGCGTCAGCGCGATATCACGCGAGAGCTTCAGCACCGCGCCCGCCGCCACCTCGCCCAGCCGCAGCCCATGCAGATCAAAGCGATCGACTAGCCCCTGCAACGCCGCCGTCAGCATGTCCTGGTTCGACGCCTCGGCGTAAGCCGTGTTCGATCGGGCGAAGGGAATGCGATTGGCGCCGACGATGGCGACACGGCGCGGCGCAGACAGGGTCAGCATCAGACGGTAATCTCCGATGACGCGAGAACGTTCAGCCGCCCTCGCAGATGAACGCGCTCGCCTGTCGGATCACGCACCTCGAAATCGCGGCGATCAGGCGTGACAAAAAACGCCGCCTCGCCAGGAAGCAGCAAGGGCGAGCGGAAAGAAACTTCGATCTCCGCCGCATCAAGGCCCCTCGGGGGGGTCAAGACGGCCAGCGCCCGCGCCTTGGTCCACATGCCGTGAGCGATGGCGCGCGGAAAGCCGAACAGCCGCGCGCCCAGCGCCGAGGTGTGGATGGGGTTGGCGTCGCCCGATACACCGGCGTAGCGGCGTCCTAGATCAGCTGGGACTCGCCAGGCCTGGTCGCGCGCCATCTCAGACGCCGCTCGCATCGCCGGGGCCGCCAAGCCTCGTCCCTGGCCGCCGCGTTTCAGATAAACGCTCTGACCCTCCCACACGACCACGCCATCTCGATGCGCGGCGGTCAGGATGCTGAACGCTTGGCCCCGTTCGTGCGTCATCAAGCAACCAAAGCTTGTATCGAGACTTAAGGTTTCGCCTGGCGTCAGACGCGCTCGCTGGCGGATACGATTATGCAGATGCACCAGGCCCGCCAGCGGGAACGGGAAATCCGGCCGCATCATCAAGCGCAAATGCATTGGAAAGGCCAGGATATGCGGCCAGGTCAACGGCACGCCTTGCCCTTCCTGAAAGCCGCACAACCGACCGTAGTCGGCGATCGCATCGGCATCCAGCCGTATGTCGTTCGCCCTCAGCCAAGCCCCCGGCAAGTCACGCGTCTTCGTTTCGCCACGCAGCAGCCCGCGCGCCATCTGCAGTATGGTGATCGGCGACGCCGCTCCCCTCATCCTTCCATCCGCCGCATTCGTCAGGCCCCCAGCAAGCTCTGACCGCAGACACGAACCACGGCCCCATTCACCCCGCCGTTGTCCGGTTCAGCCAGCCACAGTGCAGTCTCAGCCACGTCGACCGGCTGGCCGCCCTGTCCCAGGCTATTCATTCGCCGTCCCGCCTCGCGAATGGCGAAGGGGATGGCGGCCGTCATGCGGGTCTCGATGAAACCCGGCGCGACGGCGTTGATGGTGATCCCGGCGCCCGCCTCGACCGCCAGACGCCGCACCGCGCCGATCCAGCCCGCCTTAGACAAGGCGTAGTTGGCCTGGCCCTTGTTCCCCGCAATACCGCTGAGCGAGGACACCGCCACGATCCGCCCGTTTGGCCGGACCAGCCCAGCCCCCAGCAACGCCCGCGTCAAAGCCAGGGGCGCGCCAAGATTGACCGCCATGACGCCGTCCCACTCGGCCTCGGACATCCGCGCCAGGGTGCGGTCGCGCGTGATTCCGGCGTTGTGGATCACGGCGTCATATCCGCCCGCGGTCCGCGCGGAATGGATCAATCGCTCCACCGCATCGACCGCAGTGATGTCGAGGCTCAGCGCCTCAGCGCCGATCTGGGTGACCAGCGCACGTAGGTCGGTCTCTGCTTCCGGCGCATCGAGCGCCGTCACGGCATAGCCTTCGGTCGTAAACAACCGCACCATGGCCTCGCCGATCCCACGTGACGCGCCGGTGATCAGAACGCGTCTTCGCTCGGCGAACATCTGGACAGGGGCCGCCGCCCCGATCGTCACCACCTGTCCAGAGACATAGGCCGAACGCGGCGACAGGAAGAAGCCCAGGCTGGACGACGCCGCCTCTTCCGCACCCGGCGCGATCCGCAGCAACTGCGCGGTCCCGCCATCACGCGCTTCCTTGGCCAACGATCGGACGAAGCCTTCCAGCCCGCGTTGCACAGCCTCGCCTTCGGCATCGACCATGCTTTCAGGGGGGCGGCCGATCACCACCATGCGTCCGCAAGGCCCAAGTCGGCGCACCGTTTCATGGAAAAAACGATAGAGATCCGCCGCGCCTGCCATATCAGCGACGTCTGAGGCGTCGAAGATCAGTCCGCCGTAGCGCTCATCTTCTCTAGCTGCCGCGTGAAGCTCGACGCCCCACCGCTCGGCCAGTCGATGCGATAGCGACGACAGACGCATGCTCCCGCCCAGCAGCAACGGCCCCACGGGTGTCGCGCCGCCCTCTGCTCGACGACGAAGCGGCAAAGGACGCGGCAGGCCCAGCGCTCCCGTCAGCCATCCGCCGATCCCGCTGTTGGCGAAGTCCAGGTAGCGGTCCGACATCAGGCGGCCTTGCGTCCCTTGCCCGCCGAGGCCGCCTCGCGCCGCGCCAAGCCTTCAGCCAGGCCGAAGTCCTGTGGGAAATCATCGACCTGGATCGCCCGGATCGCGACCTCGGCGTAGCGCGCGATCAGAGCCTTTTCCTCGGCGTCGATCAGGCCTTGCGCCTCGGCCTCGATCGCCCAGGCGTCCAGTTGGGTCAGATCCTGCGGCGCACGCGACAAGCGCCCGCCCTTGATCGCCGGTTTCAGCCGCGCCTCCACAGCCTCCACTTGCGGGTACAGATCGAAGGCGACCAGAACGGCGGCGATGGGATCGACCTCCAGACTGGCTCTCCACGATCCGGCCACCAGACGATCCCTCGCGGGGCCGGGGCGCTGTATCAATCCCGCAACCTCGGCCGCACAGGCGTCGCCGGGCGTCGGCGCCTTCAGACCGAACGGCGTCCCCGTCAATTTCAGAAACAGGGCCGCGCCTCGGCTCGGGTGATTGGTCAGCAGTTCCCGCCAAGCGGTCGCCGCACGATTCAGCGCATCCTGTGCCGCCCAATGCACAAAGGGCAGATCTTCCGCCGGACGCCCTTCGTCCTCAAACCGCTTCAACGTGGACGACAGGATGAAGAGCTGGGATAGGATATCGCCCAGCCGTCCGGTCAGCGCGCCCTTGCGCTTCAGCGCGCCACCGACCGTAGCCATCGAGATATCCGACGCCAGCGCCAGCAGAGTCGAAAGCCGCACTGCCTGCTTATAGTAGCGCCTAAGCTCCGGCGCTGCGTCGCCCGGCGCCGAGATCAGCGCTCCGCCCGTGAGGCTGAACCCGACCGCGCGCGCCATAGTGCCAAGTACAAAGCCCACGTAACCGAAGAGGTTTCGGTCGAAGGTCTTCAGATCCTGCGCCTCGGCTGTCCGCATCAACGGCAGGACGTAAGGATGACAGCGAATCGCGCCCTGGCCGTAGATGATCAGGGTGCGAGTCATGATATTCGCGCCCTCGACCGTAATAGCGACCGGAATCTGCTGATAAGCGCGAGCCAGGAAGTTGCTCGGCCCCATGCAGACGCCCTTGCCGCCGATCACGTCCATACCGTCATTGACGATGATCCGGGCGCGTTCAGTCACGTGGTATTTGGCGATGGCCGAGACGACCGAGGGCTTCTCGCCCTGGTCCAGCGCTGTCGCGGCCAGCCGCCGCACGGCATCCGTAGCGTAGAGGTGTCCAGCCATCCGGGCCAGGGCCTCCTGCACGCCCTCGAAGGCGCCGATCGGCTGGTTGAACTGGCGTCGAATGGCGACATAGGCGCCGACCATGCCGACGGCCAGCTTGGACATTCCTACGTTCGAGGACGGCAGGGAGATGGCGCGACCCGCCGCTAGGCACTCCATCAGCATCCGCCAGCCGTTGCCGACCTGTTTGCGCCCGCCGATAACCATCTCCATCGGCACGAAGACGTCGTCACCCTCGATCGGCCCATTCTGGAAGACGGCGTTCAACGGCCAGTGACGACGCCCGATCCGCACCCCCGGATGCTCGCGCGGGATCAGGACGCAGGTAATCCCCGGCTCCTCGCCTTCGCCCAGCAGCCCGTCCGGATCGACCGCGCGGAAGGCTAGACCGATCACCGTCGCGATGGGGGCCAGGGTGATGTAACGTTTTCGCCATGTGATGCGGAAACCCAGGGTCTCGCGTCCCTCCCACATAGCCTTGCAGACCACGCCCGTGTCGGTGATCGACGCGGCGTCGGAGCCTGCAAACGGGTTGGTCAGGGCGAAGCACGGAATCTCGTCACCGCGCGCCAGGCGCGGCAGATAATAACTCTTCTGTTCTTCCGTGCCGTAGTGAAGCAGCAGTTCAGCCGGCCCCAGGGAATTGGGCACCATCACGGACACCGCCGCCGCCGAGCAACGCGTCGATAGCTTCTGGATCACCTGGCTGTGCGCATAGGCCGAGAAGCCCAGACCGCCGTAAGCCTCGGGAATGATCATGCCCAGGAAGCCCTTCTCCCGTGCATAGGTCCAGGCGTCGGGCGGCAAATCCTGCCACACCGACGTACTGTCCCAATCGCTGGACAGATCGCACAGTCTTTCGGTCTCGACGTCGAGGAAAGCCTGCTCGTCGTCAGTCAGTCGCGGCGCAGGCGTCGCCAGCAGCCGCTTCCAATCCGGCCGGCCGGAGAACAACTCCGCGTCCCACCAGACGTTGCCGGACTCGATCGCCGCCTGCTCGGTCGCGCTCATGCGCGGCATGATGCGACGAAAGGCTCCCATCGCCGGGCGCGACAACAGGCTTCTGCGTACAGGCGCGAAGACCAGGGTCATAAAGACCGCCACGACAGTGGCGACCGTGATCCCTATCAACATGATGTCATCCCTCCCCTGCGAACCACGTCGCGCAGGCGCTCTTCAGTTCACTACTTTCGAGGAAACGCGGCCGCCCCGACCACGCTCCCCGAACGCCGTCTTTCAGCCCTTGCCGCCCAGGTAGGCGTTGCAGACGTCGCGCGGCACGCGCTCATAGATGTAAGGCGTAGAGATGCGCAGGCGGCGACGCGCCTGGTCCAGCGGTTCAGCCAGCAAGGCCTCGTAGTCCTGCCCCGGCAGCCAGGCTGCACGACGTCCGTCGCGCCACGCCCTGAACACCGCGCGGGCGCAAGGATAGCCGGTGCGAGCGCGTGCGAACTGCACGGCGATCGCCGCCGCAATCAGGCCAAATCCTGAACTGCGAGTCTGCGGCAGTGAAAAAGCCACCACGCAGGCTTCACCCAAGGCGTCAGTCCGATAGCCGGTCAGAACGTGCCAGATATCGTGCACGTCACGCAGACGACGCGCGTACCAGGCGCGCGGATGGGCGGCTTCGATCTCGCTGTCCGCCACCTTGCGGCTTTCATCCGCCAGTCCATAGGCGGACAGGTCTTGAGCCACGACGAAATCCAGATACGCGGCGCCGACGCTGCCCGCTGGGAGCGCCTTCAGCCAGTCCCGGTCCTGAAGACGGTCTGCCAATTCCTGCCGCCGATAGGCCTGAAGTCCGCCCTCTGACGTGCTCATCAACTTGGCGTAACCCCAGTCAACAGATCGGCCCGCCAAGGCGTTCATGATTTCGAACACCTGTTCGGTATCATCCTTGTCCGCCACCAGTCGCCGTATGGCGCGAGCGGCGCGGATGGGCTGAACTCGACGGGTTAGCGTACGAGAGGGTTCGCGAACGCCGAATATGCCAGCATTATCATCAAGCGCTGTCGCGACCATGGCTTGCAGTCTCCTTGGACGACTCGTAAGACACGTTATCTACATGGATGTCATTTACACAAATGTCAATTAAAATCGCCGACAAACCTCGTCGCAGACGGCGCTCTCCCGAAGAAGCGCGACGCGAAGCCCTGGCCTCAGCCCGTGATCTTTTGTTGTCAGGGGGACCAAACGCCGTGACCTTGGCGGCTGTCGCGGGAGAGATCGGCGTCACCCATGCGAACCTGATCCACCACTTCGGTTCAGCTGCAGGCCTTCAATCAGCGCTCATGGGCTCGATGGTGGCGGACCTCAGCGACGCACTGGACGCCGCCGTCGCTCGCTTGCGAACCGACGAAGGCGCGCCGCTTGAACTCATCAACGCCGTTTTCGACGCCTTCTCGACTGGCGGCGCTGGACGACTGGCCGCGTGGATCGCCCTGTCCGGCGACCTGTCGCACTTGGAGCCCGTGCGTGAAGCGGTTCAGAATCTGGTCATGGCCATCAAGGAAAAGATCGGCCTCAGCGGCGAACAGGCGGACGAGACCATTGGTTCGGCCGTGCTCTTCATCGCATTGAGCGCGTTCGGCGAGGCGCTGATCGGCGATCCGCTGCGCGAGATGCTGGGCCAACCCGATGGAGCCAGCCGTCAGGTCGTGGCCAGCCTCCTGCCAGCCTTCTTGACCATGCACCCGCGCACATGACCACAAAAAGAGAGCCCGACGCCAGGCGCCGGGCTTGAAGTCATTCGGTGATGGTGGGTGTCCTCACAAAAAGAAGACGCTCCGTAAATCACCCAGTTTGGTTAATGCGGCGTTAACGACGTTTCTGTCAGCGGAGCCGCCTTGGTCGCGTCCGGAAACCAGCTCGTCTGTCGCGCTGCGCCCGAGAGCACGCGCGTGACCCGCCAGCCCTGCGCTGCACGTTCGGCGCGCCCTGTCGCCGGTCCCGGCCCTGGGTAAATGTAACGATCATCACCCACTTCGATATGCGCTTCGCGGTCGCTGACACGTGACAGCGGTGCAACCCAGAAACCAGCCTCATCCGCCACGGCGACGACCGTTTCGCCTTCGCTACGCACTTCGATTCTTCGCCCAGGGTCAGACCGTCCCGAAAGCAGCAGTCCGCGCCCGTCGCCGTCGACCGCGTCCAGGCTGGGGCCTTCCGTCAATCGCCGGCTCGCCCCGCCATCAATCAGCAAGGCCCCGACCACGGCGCTCTCCCCCGCCAGCAGAAGCCGTTCAGCCCCCGGGACAGGCGTCTGGCCGATCTGAATTTCCGGCGTCAGAACATAACCAACCGCCTCCGCCCCCACAGGCAGTTCAAAGCGTCCTCTCGCATCCGCGCCCGCAGCCATGGCGGCGCCAACAGCGCTGCTCAGGACCACCCGTGAACCGGGCGGCGCCTGACCGCTGATCAGGAAGCCAGACTTCTGTATCGTTACCCTGTCGATATGCGGAGCAGCGGCCCAGCTTTCCTGCTCGGTTTCGGTCGGTTCTTCTTGCACCGACGAAGGCGCGCCGCAGCCGGCGGCGACAAGACCGAGACACGCGGCCAGCCCCAGGCCCAAACCCTGCAGTCCCGTCGCTTTCGCCTTCATCCCGCCCTCCTTCGCTCGTTCCATCCTGCCGCGCGTCACTATAGGTTGTGGCGTCATACAGGCCAGCCGGTTAGTGCTGGCGCTCTAATCGTGAAGGTCGTCAAACACTCCATGTCCTTGCCCTCCGTCAACATCGCCCCCTTCGAAGGCCAATCCGTCTGCCTGTTCTGCGGCTCGTCTGACGGAACCGACCCGCGCTACATCCAGGCGGCCGCGGAATTCGGCAAGGCGACGGCCGAGGCGGGCTGGCGCTTCGTCTATGGCGGCGGCGGCGTGGGCCTTATGGGCGCCTCGGCTCGCGCAGCGCATGAAGCCGGCGGTCGCGTCGTCGGCATCATGCCCGCCTTCCTGCGCAGCCGAGAGCGCCTGTTCGACGATGTGGAGACGATCGTCGTCACCTCCATGCACGAACGCAAACAACTGATGTACGACGAATCCGACGTCTTCGTCGTCGCCCCGGGCGGCGTCGGCACCCTGGAGGAAGTGGTCGAACTGCTGTCGTGGAAACGGTTGGACCTGCACGCCAAGCCGGTCATCTTCTTGAATCTGGATGGTTTCTGGGACGGCTTCTTCACCCTGATCGAGCATACGGTGGCCAAGGGCATGACCCCGCCCAGCTTCCTGGAGGCCTATGTCAGCGTCGATTCCGTCGAAGGCGCGATCGAAGCCATGAAATCAGCTCAGGACACGCCCCACTTGAAACATGATCGTCGGTAAGTAAACGTAGGTCAGTAAACGCCGATCCCTCGACAGAAAGCCGCATTGACAGTTTTCTAAAAGAACGGACTATGGCGGTGCTGGGCGTGCGCCCTACCCTTATCGGAGACTGTTCATGCGTGCTCTTCTCGCCGCCGCCGTCCTGTTCGCGGCCGCCCCTGCCTTCGCCCAGGCCCCGGCCACCAGCGCCACCCTGGCTGACGCCGCCAAGGCCCCGACCGGCCGTGTGATCGTCGACGGCGCCACCTGGCGCTGCGAAGGCGACGCCTGCACCGCCACCGGCGGCTCCAATCAGCCCGCGACGCGCGCCTGCCGTCGCGTGGTCGCCAAGATCGGCCCGGTGACCAGCTTCTCCTACAAGGGCCAGGCCCTGAGCGCAGAAGAGATCGCCGCCTGCAACGCGGGCTGATCCCGACTTCAGTCCTAAATGAAAAAGGCCGCCTTCATGACGAGGGCGGCCTTTCTTCTATCCCTTGGGCGGACCGTCAGGCGGTTTCGCCCTTCAGGCGCTGGATCATGCGTTCGCGCCCGATCAGCGGGATCATGGCCGCCATGTCCGGGCCGTGCGCCTGACCCGTCAGCGCCAGGCGCAGCGGCATGAACAAACCCTTGCCCTTGGCGCCGGTCTTGTCCTTCACCGCCGAGGTCCAGGTCGACCAGGCGTCGGCGTCAATGGTTTCGGGCAGCAGTTCCAGAGCCGCGGCGGCGAAGGCGGCGTCCTCGATCACCGGCGTCACCGGCCCCGTAACGATCTTCGCCATCTCAACGACGTCGCCGAATTTGCTGAGGTTGCCCTTCACCGTGTTCCAGAAGGTCTCGCCCAGGTCGACGCCCAGGGTTTCCAGGCGCGGCTGGGCCGCGGCGTAGTCGATCCCGTGCACCGCCTGGGCGTTCAGGCGATCCAGATCGGCCGTGTCATAGCGGGCGGGCGAACGGCCCATCTTGGAGAAGGCGAAGGCCTCGCCCAGTTCCTGCAGCGAAGCGGCGACCTCCAGATTGTCCGAGGTGCCGATTTTGCCCAGGTGGCTGGTGATGGCGATCGGCTCATAGCCGTCGGCGCGCATGTCCATGATGGCCAGCGAACCCAGTCGCTTGGACAGGGCCGTGCCGTCAGCGCCGACCAGCAGCGGCATGTGAGCGAAGCCGGGAACCTTGGCCCCCAGCGCTTCGAAGATCTCGATCTGGGCGCCGGTGTTGGTGACGTGGTCCTCGCCCCGGATGATGTGGGTGATCTCCATGTCGATGTCGTCGACGACCGACGGCAGCGTATAGAGGAACAGGCCGTCTTCGCGGATCAGCACCGGGTCGGACATGGAGGCGGTGTCTACCTCGGCGTGGCCGCGCGCCAGGTCTTCCCAGGCGACGCGCTTGCCTTCCAGCTTGAAGCGCCAGTGCGGACGGCGGCCTTCGGCCTCCAGCGCGGCCTTCTCAGCATCAGTCAGCGACAGGGCGGCGCGGTCATAGATGGGCGGCAGGCCGCGCGACAACTGCACCTTGCGGCGACGGTCCAGTTCGTCGGCGGTTTCATAGCAGGGGTAGAGGCGGCCATCGGCCTTCAGCTTGGCGGCGGCCTCTTCATAGCGATCGAACCGCTTGGACTGGTTGTAGCGCTCGTCCCAGGTCAAGCCCAGCCACTTCAGGTCGATCTCGATGTTGTCTTCCGACTCTTGGGTCGAACGGACCAGGTCGGTATCGTCGATCCGCAGCACGAAGGAACCGCCCTGCCCCTTGGCGAACAGCCAGTTCACCAGAGCCGTGCGGACATTGCCGACGTGCAGCTTACCCGTGGGAGACGGAGCGAAACGAACCTTGACGGACATGAGGATCCTGCGAGCCTGAAAGCGAAGGCGGCCGGGCGGCCCGCCGCAGACCATGATGATCCGGGCAGAGCGTCCAGTCTCTGAAAACGTCGAAAAGGCGTCGCACCTGTGCAGGTGCGACGCCGTTCCGATAAGCGTCTAGGTCG
The DNA here is from genome assembly GCF_057655995.1 of Brevundimonas sp. Soil_N_31. Lineage (NCBI taxonomy): Bacteria > Pseudomonadati > Pseudomonadota > Alphaproteobacteria > Caulobacterales > Caulobacteraceae > Brevundimonas > Brevundimonas sp. Soil_N_31. The sequence continues at coordinate 374,102 of NZ_JBDGLE010000002.1, read as the reverse complement.
ATCACGTCCCCCTCGAAGTCAAGAGAAACGCGACCGGAACCCCTGATCAGTTCTGCGCCGGCTTCTGGTCCAGAATCTCGATCAGCGACCAGCGAATCGAGGAGGAGTCGGCCGGGGGATTGGCGACCGGCGTGCCGCGAACGCGCAGGCGGTACTCCACGCCCGGCTTATGCTCGAAGCCTTCGTAGCCGAAATAGTGCAGTTCCCAGGGTGCGTTCTCGGTCTCACGCACCTGCAGGCAGGTCGTCCGCGCCACGCCTGCCGTGCATGGGCGCATTTCAGAGGCCACGTAGACAACCTTCTCCACAACGCCGTCCTGCCCCGCAGGGACCAGCGGCGCGGGTTCGACAGTCGATGTCTGAGCGCAGGCCCCCAGCGCCAACAAGGCGACAGCCGAAAGAGAGGCGAACGTACGGGTCATGAAACATCCTTGCATAGATTAAGAGCAACAACGGCAGATCAACGCCGTCGTCGCGCTTATCGCAGCGTAAAATGGCTCAAGCTTGGAGCAAACCCGAACTTTTCGTCATTTGACGAAAGTTTGCATCGCTTCAGTCGTCTCGGTGAACCCGCTCACGACGTTCATGCCGCTCCTGAGCTTCCACCGACAAGGTCGCCGTCGGGCGAGCCTCCAGGCGGCCCAGACCGATCGGCTCGCCGGTATCCTCGCAATAGCCGTAAGAGCCATCCTCGATCCGGCGCAGCGCGTCGTCGATCTTGGAGATCAGCTTGCGTTGCCGGTCGCGAGTCCGAAGCTCCAGCGCGCGATCGGATTCCGACGAGGCCCGGTCCACCAAGTCTGGGTGGTTCTCGGTCTCGGCTTTCAGATTGGTGACGGTGCCCTTCGACTCGCGAAGAATGTCGTCTTTCCAGGACAAGAGCTTGGTCTTGAAATAGGCGACCTGTCGTTCGTTCATGAACGGTTCGTCGTCGGTCGGCCGATAAACAGCCGTATCCCCGGACACTACAGAGGCCAATGCGGTCATCGCACTCACACTCATTCCCTAATCGCGCCCCCCTGCGGCGCATGGGCCGTATAGGCAAGCGCAAGAGTCGCGGCAATGGCGTTCGCGAGTCCGTGATATGGCTAAGCTGCGCTTCCGCAGGGGCAGTGTGGCGAATTATCCTCACAAAGCCCCGGAAATCCGGGGTTCATCCGAAGTTTCAACGCCTTCAAGCGCGCGACCGGCTTATTTCCGCTTTTGCCAATTCCACCGAAGCGCGCAGGTCGATCTGGTCCAGCACAGCTTTCAGGCCCGGCTCAGCGTCCTCATCGCGTTCTTCGCGCAGGTCACGGGCCAGACGCCCCAGAGCCGCCGCCCCGTCCTGACCGCCCAGCAGCGCCAGCTTCAGCTCGTCCAGTCGATCCAGCAGACCAGAGCCCCGGCGAATGGCGCGACGGCGGCGCTCCGTCGGGTCTTCCACGCCTTGCAACGCCATCAGAGCCGCAGCGCTCGCGACGCCTGACGCGGATGAGGTCGCGCCGGCCTGAGCCGCAGAGACCGCGCCTCCGGTCGTCGGCAGGGCGAAACCACCCGCAGCACGTGCAGCGGGTCGCGTGGTCGGCGTCGAAGCGGCGCCCAAGGGTCCGGTGACCTTCATGCAAGACGTCTCCTTCTACGCCTCGCACCATGCCCTCAGGGGCTGAAGTCTTGGTTAACGGCTCGGCAAAACCTGCCGCCAGGCGTCGGACCCAAAATCGATCAATGTTGAATTCACTGACGTTTTCCTTCGGCACGATCCTCGCATGGTTAATCGCGAACGCTCACGCAGGGACGTCTGTCGTATGCAGAAGTTGCTTACCGCCCTTATCGGCCCGGCCATCGCGGCCCTGGTTCTCGCCGCCCAGCCAGGCGCGGCCGAGGCCCAGTCGCGCATCAAGGACATCGTCTCCATCGAGGGCGTCCGCTCGAACCAGTTGGTCGGATACGGCCTGGTGGTCGGCCTGAACGGCACGGGCGACAGCGTCCGCAACTCCCCCTTCACCCGACAGTCGCTGGAGGGGATGATGGAGCGCCAGGGCGTCAACATCCGCGGCGCCAACCTGAACACCAAGAACGTGGCCGCCGTCATGGTCACGGCCGAACTGCCGCCCTTCGCCACGCCCGGCTCGCGGCTGGACGTCAGCGTCTCGGCCATGGGTGACGCCAAGAGCCTGCTGGGCGGCACGCTGCTGGTCACCGCCCTGCAAGGCGCTGACGGCGAAATCTACGCTGTGTCGCAAGGTTCGGTTCAGACCGGAGCCGTTTCGGCCTCGGGCGGCTCCGGCTCATCGATCACCCGCGGTGTTCCCACGGCGGGCCGCATCGCCTCGGGCGGCGTGGTCGAACGCGAGACCGGCTTCGACCTCGGCTCCATGCCGGTGGTGCGCTTGAACCTGCGCAATCCGGACTTCACTACGGCCCAGCGCATCGCCGCCGCCATCAACCAGACCTACCCCCAGAGCGCCTTCGCCGAAAACGGCACCGTGGTCGCCATCCGCGCGCCCCAGAACTTCGGCATGGCCGGCTTCCTCAGCCGGGTCGAGAACCTGCCGGTCCAGATCGATTCTCCGGCCAAGGTCATTATCGACGAGGTCAACGGCGTTATCGTCATGGGCGAGGCCGTGCGCATCTCGACCGTCGCCGTGGCCCAAGGCAACCTGACCGTCTCGGTCCAGGAGACCCCTCTGGTCAGCCAGCCTGAACCGTTCAGCCGCGGCGGCCAGACCGTCGTCGTGCCCCAGTCGGACATCAGCATCTCCGAGGAAACCGGCCGCCAGATGCGGATCGTCGGCGGCTCGACTTCCCTGTCCACCCTGGTCAACGGATTGAACGCCCTCGGTGTCAGCCCGCGCGACATGATCAGCATCCTGCAGGCCATCAAGGCCGCCGGCGCCCTGCAAGCCGAAATCGAGGTGATCTGATGAGCCCCCTCGCCGTCTCTCCCGACCTGCTGCGCGCCAACGCCCCCGCCAATCCGGCCCTGTCGGAGAACCAGAAGGCCATGCGCCGTACGGCCGAAGCCTTCGAGGCCAGCTTCCTGTCGCAGATGATGAAGCCCATGTTCGAGGGTCTGAGCACCGAAGCGCCCTTCGGCGGCGGCGCCGGCGAGGCCGCCTGGCGCGGCTTCCTGGTCGACGCCATGGCCCAGCAAACGGTGAAGGCGGGCGGCATCGGCCTGGCCGACAGTGTTCTGGCCCAGATGATCAAGATGCAGGAGCAAGGCGCATGACCGCCGATGTCGAAACCGCCGCCCTGCGCGTACAGCACCTGACGCGCCTGACCCGCGACCTGACCGAGCGCCTGTCGTTGGAAATGGAGGCGCTGCGCGCCCATCGCGCCCAGGATCTGAACGAGGGGATGGCCCAGACGCAAGAGATGGCCAATCTCTATCGTCGCGAATCCACCCAGGTGAAGGCCAACCCGGCCGCCATCGCCGTCGCGCCGGAGGCCGACCGCCGCGCCCTGATCGAGGCGACCGAGGCCTTTGAAGCGGTGCTGGCCGAGCACGCCGTGACCGTGGAAGCGGCGCGCCAAGTCTCCGAAGGCCTGGTCCGCACCATCGCAGCCGAGGTGGCGGGCGCCCGCGCACAGGGCGTGGGCTATGGCGCTTCTGGCCAGGCCATGCAGGGCGACGGGCGGGCTGTGGCGTTGAACCGCACCGCCTGACGCCAACCGTCGCCATTCCTTAACAGCCCGCGTCCTATGGCTTTGGCATGACCCTGACCCCGCGCCTTCTGGGCCTGGCCTTCGCCGCCGCCGACGCCCTGATCGAAGTCGATCAGCATGGCGTGGTGCGCTTCGCACTAGGTTCAGGAGCCGTTGCGGGCCAGCAGACAGCCGCCTGGGTCGGCCATCCCCTTAGCGACCGTCTGTCGATCAACAGCGCGACGGCTCTTCAGAATCTGCTGGGAGCGCTTCGTCCCGGTCAGCGCAGTCCGGCCGCCGAGGTGCTGGTCGACTGCGGCGACGGCCGGATGCGCCGCGCCACCCTGCGCGCCTTCGCCCTGCCCGACATCGCCCCGGCGCAGTCCTGCGCCCTGTCCTATGAAGGCGAGCCCTTTGTCGTCGAGGACACGCCCCTTCCTGTCGGCGCCTCGATCAGAGACGCCGAAGGCTTCCTCAACCATGCCCGCGCCGGCCTGTCGGGCGGCGAGACAGGCGCCCTGCAGCGGCTGGCTCTCGCCTTCATCGACGTAAACGGCCTGCAAGGCGTCGACCCGGCCACGCTGGAGCGGGTTCACAGCCGTATCGGCGCGACCCTGAACGCCGCCTCTCACGACGGCGCCAGCGCGGGTCGGTTGACGCCTGATCGCTACGCCCTGATCCGCAATCTGGACGATACGCGCGACCTGGCGGCGGAAATGCAGAAGGCCGGTCAGGCAGAGGGTCTGGCTCTGTCCGCCATCGCCACCCAGAGCGCCCTGGGCGGCGACGCCGCCTCGGCCCTGCGCGCCATGCGTTTCGCCATCGAAGGCTGTTTGAAGGACGGCGGGATGGATCAGCCTGAACTGTCCTTCGCCGACTCCCTGCAACGCACGCTGAAGGACGCCGAACGCTTCCGCAGCATCGTGCGCGACCGCGAGTTCGCCCTCTATTACCAGCCCATCGTCGACCTGAAGACGCGGGCCGTGCATCACTTCGAGGCCCTGGCCCGCTTCGGCAAGGGATCCGGCCCCGCCGCCGCCATCCGGATGGCCGAGGAACTGGCCCTGATCGACGGCTTCGACCTGGCGGTGGCCGAGAAAGCGGTGCGGCGCCTGCGCGAGCCGGGCGGCGGCCTGCTGAAGATCGCCGTCAACGTCTCGGGCGCCTCTCTGGCCAATGACGCCTATGTCGCCGCCCTGCTGAAGATGACCGCCTCGGCGCCCGATGATCGCCGCCGTCTGATGGTCGAGGTGACGGAGACCGCCGCCCTGGCCGATCTGGCCGCCGCTGATCGTCGCCTGGGCGCCCTGCGCAACGCGGGGATCAAGGTCTGCATCGACGACTTCGGGGCCGGTTCGGCCTCCTTCGACTATCTGCGCGGCCTGTCAGTCGACGCGGTGAAGATCGACGGCGCCCTGGTGCGCGATATCGACATCGACGCCCGAACCCGCACCCTGGTCGCCCATCTGGTCGAACTGTGCGGCTCGCTGGACCTGGAGACCATCGCCGAGATGATCGAGACGGATCAGGTCGCCGACGCTTTGCGCGATCTGGGCGTCACCCACGGCCAGGGGTGGCTGTTTGGGCGCGCCGAGGCCGAGCCGCGCACCATCCTGAACACCCCCGCGATCCGCGGCCGCCGTCAGGGCGTGGTCGAAGGCTGGAGCTGACCGCTCTTCAGCACAAGGGTCCGGTCGACACCCAGATTCGTCAGAAAATCTGCGTCGTGGCTGACCACCACCAGAGCGCCGTCATAGCCTGACAAGCCGGCTTCGACCGCCTCGACGGAATCGATGTCCAGATGGTTGGTGGGTTCGTCCAGCACCAGCAATTGCGGCGGCCGCGCGCCCGTCATGATGCAGGCCAGCGCCGCGCGCAGCCGCTCACCGCCTGACAGCTCGCCCACACGTCGATCCGCCTGCACATTGCGGAACAGAAAGCGCGCCAGAGCCGCCCGCGCAGCGTTCGGCGCGCCCTGCGGGTTCAGTCGCAACCAAGCATCGACCAGGGTCTCGTTCAGTTTCAGCATCGCCGCCTGCTGATCCAGCAGAGCCACGCGGACCGGCCGCTCGACCGTCCCTGACGAAGGCTCGATCAGACCCGCGATCAGCTGCAACAGCGTCGTCTTGCCCGCTCCGTTGGGACCGACCACGGCGACGCGCTCCGGCCCGGTCAGGCGCAGCGAAAGCGGTCCCAGCAGGCGACGCCCATCATCGACCGTCACAACCGCCTCGCTCAGATTCAGCACCATGCGCCCGCCAGGCAGGCCGGTTGGCGGCATGGCCAGCGCCATCTGGCGCACGCGCTCGACCCGCTCGCGCGCCTCGGTCAGGTCGGCCTCGACCGCCTGCCGCTTGCGTTCGGCGAGACGCTGGCCGCGCGCGCCGCTCTCCTCGGCCCGCTGGGCCTGAGCGTCGAGCAATATCTTGGGATCGGAGCTGTTGGCGCGCGCCGCCTTGCCTGCGCGGTCGCGTCGGGCCTGACGTTCCTGCGCCGCCTGATTTTCACGCTGCACGCGGCCGACGGCGCGTTCGGCCTGCTCCAGATCTCGCTCGGCGGCGGCCCGCTCGGCGTCACGGCGCTCGACATACAGATCCCAGCCGCCGCCATGCACCCGCGCGCCCAGGCCGGAAAGCTCCACGATGCGATCCACGCGGCGCAGCAAGGCGCGGTCGTGACTGACCAGCACCACCCCGCCCGGCCACTCGGCCACGACATCGGCGATCATGGCGCGGGCCTCGGCGTCCAGATGGTTGGTCGGCTCGTCCAGCACCAGAAGGTCCGGCGCTGCCAGCTTCAGACCCGCCAGCCGCAGCCGCGTCTGTTCGCCGCCGCTGAGGTCCGCCGTGCGGCGGTTCAGCGCCAGATCAGCCAGACCGACCTCGGCCAACGCCGCCTGCATCCGCTCTTCCAGCGTCCAGTCCGCCTCGGCCATGTCATCCAGCGAACCGTCGCCCGCCAGCACTCGGCGCAAAACGGCCAGAGGCGCAGCGACGCCCAGCGTATCGGCGACCGTCTCATCATCAGCCGGAGTCTGCGCCTGCGCCAGCCAACCGACGGTTCCGGCGCGTGTGATCGCGCCTTCAGCAGGCGCGCTCAGACCGGCGACAAGGCGCAGCAGCGTGGTCTTGCCCACGCCGTTGCGACCCACGACGGCCGTGCGTTCGCGCCCGAAGGCGAGCGTCAGATTGTCGAAGAGGCCTCTACCGTCAGGCGTGCGGGCCGCGACGCTGTTGAGCGTCACGAGCGCGGATGCGGACCGGTTTGGGCTTGGGTTGAGCGAGGACATAGGCGAACACGAGCAGCGGCACGGAAAGGGCGAAACCGATTTCCAGGGTGCTGATCATGATCGTCGCGCCTCCTCACTGATGCGTTGGCTGAGTGAAGGATGGGGACGGACGTTTCGTAACGCAACCCCCAATTTGCGGCGCAGCTTTCGCAATGCAGCGAGCCGCCTTGGACAATCGGCGTCATGGCCTTCGTCGTCGTCGCCTCCTATCTTCCCGACATGAGCACGCCCGACCGTCCCGTCGCCTTCCGCATCGATCGTCCCGCGCCGGATCGAGCCGAAGCCGCCGCCCGTCGCGAAGCCGCCGTCGCCCGCATCCGCGCCGAGACCGGCATCGACGAAGCCATGATCGACGCCCTGGTCGAGGGTTTCTACGCCAAGGTGCGCGAAGACGACGTCATCGGCCCGATCTTCGCCGCCCATATCGACGACTGGGCTCCGCATCTGGAGCAGATGAAGCTGTTCTGGTCGTCGGTCGCCCTGTCGACCGGCGTCTATCAGGGGCGGCCCATGCCGAAGCACCTGCCCCTGCCGATCGACGCGCGTCATTTCGATCACTGGCTGGGGTTGTTCGAAGCCACCGCCCGCGAACTATGCCCGCCCGTCGCCGCCGAACACTTCATCGTCCGCGCGCACCGCATCGCCGAAAGCCTGGAGTGGGGGGTCGCCAACGCCAACGGCGTGCTGGTCGGTCCCGGTGAACGCTACCGCCGCCCGGAAACGCCGTGGACGCCTGAAGCAGGCTAGAAGTTCTCATATTGTTCTTGCTGTTTCGGGCGAATTGATCCTCATATAGCGTCGTCGCCCCGGACCGTTTTCGGGGTCTCCCGCGTTCCTCGGATCACATGATCGAAAAGCACAACTTCATCCGCGTTCGCGGCGCCCGCGAGCACAACCTCAAGGGCGTCGATCTCGACATTCCGCGCGAGCAGCTGGTGGTCATGACCGGCCTGTCGGGGTCGGGCAAATCCTCGTTGGCGTTCGACACCATCTATGCCGAGGGCCAGCGCCGTTATGTCGAAAGCCTGTCGGCCTATGCGCGCCAGTTCCTGGAGCTGATGGGCAAGCCGGACGTGGACCTGATCGAGGGCCTGTCCCCGGCCATCTCCATCGAGCAGAAGACGACGTCGAAGAACCCGCGCTCGACCGTCGGCACGGTCACCGAGATTCACGACTACATGCGTCTGCTCTGGGCGCGCGTGGGCATTCCCTATTCGCCCGCCACCGGCCTGCCGATCGAGAGCCAGACAATCAGCCAGATGGTCGACAAGCTGACCGCCCTGCCCGACGGCGAGCGTATCCTGCTCCTGGCCCCGGTCGTTCGCGGCCGCAAGGGCGAGTACAAGAAGGAAATGGCCGAGTGGCAGCGTCAGGGCTTCCAGCGGCTGAAGATCGACGGTGAATTCTACGCCATCGAAGACGCCCCCACGCTCGACAAGAAGTTCAAGCACGACATCGATATCGTCGTCGATCGCATTGTAACCAAAGAGGGTCTTGAAGGCCGTTACGCCGACAGCATTCAGACCGCACTGGGTCTGGCCGACGGCATCGCCACGGCGGAATGGGCGAATGCGCCCGAAGGCGAAGAGCCGCGCCGCATCGTCTTTTCCGAGAAGTTCGCCTGTCCTGTCTCAGGCTTCACCATCAGCGAGATCGAGCCGCGGCTGTTCTCGTTCAATAACCCCTTCGGCGCCTGCCCGGCCTGTGACGGCCTGGGGGTCAAGCTGGCCTTCGACGCCGATCTGGTGATCCCAGACCGCGACAAGACCCTGCACAAGGGGGCGGTGGCGCCGTGGGCGCGCGGCCCGTCGCCCCTCTATACGCAGACGCTGCAGTCGCTGGCCCTGCACTACGGCTTCTCGATGGACAAGACGTGGCGCGACCTGCCGGAGAAGGCGCAGAGCGTCATCCTGCGCGGCTCGGGCGGCGACAAGATCAAGTTCGTTTATGACGACAACGCCCGCAAATACGAGGTCTCCAAGCCGTTCGAGGGCGTGCTGCCGAACCTGGAGCGGCGCTGGCGCGAGACCGACAGCGCCTGGGTGCGCGAGGAACTGGGCCGTTATCAGTCGGAAACCCCGTGCGAGGTCTGCGGCGGCAAGCGCCTGAAACCCGAGGCTCTGGCGGTCAAGGTCGGGGGCGAGGACATCGCGGACATCTCCAACCTGTCGATTTCCAAGGCCTTCCTGTGGTTCTCGACCCTGGAAGACGCCCTGACCGAAAAGCAGGTCGAGATCGCCCGGCGCATCCTGAAGGAGATCACCGACCGGCTGCGCTTCCTGAACAACGTCGGGCTGGACTATCTGAACCTGTCGCGTTCGTCCGGCACCCTGTCGGGCGGCGAGAGCCAGCGCATCCGGCTGGCGTCGCAGATCGGATCGGGCCTGACTGGCGTCCTCTATGTTCTGGACGAACCGTCCATCGGCCTGCACCAGCGCGACAACACCCGTCTGCTGGACAGCCTGAAGGGGCTGCGTGATCTCGGCAACTCGGTGCTGGTGGTCGAGCACGATGAGGAAGCCATTCTGACGGCCGACTATGTCATCGACATGGGTCCGGCCGCCGGGGTCCACGGCGGCACGGTCTGCGCTGAGGGCACGCCCGCCGAGGTCATGGCCAACCCCAACTCTCTGACCGGCCAGTATCTGACCGGCGCGCGCGAGATCGAACTGCCGCCCGAGGGCCGGCGCCCCATCGACCGCAAACGGATGCTGAAAGTGTCGGGCGCCACGGGCAACAACCTGAAGAACGTCACAGGCGAGATCCCGGTCGGCGTCTTCACCTGCATCACCGGGGTGTCTGGCGGCGGCAAGTCGACCTTCACCATCGAGACTCTCTACAAGGCCGCCGCGCGGCGTCTGAACAATGCGTCCGACGCCCCCGCCCCCTTCGACCGCATCGAGGGGCTGGAGCATTTCGACAAGGTCATCGACATCGACCAGTCGCCCATCGGCCGCACCCCGCGCTCGAACCCGGCGACCTATACCGGCGCCTTCGGCCCGATCCGCGACTGGTACGCGGGCCTGCCCGAGGCCAAGGCGCGCGGCTATGGCCCCGGCCGCTTCAGCTTCAACGTCAAGGGCGGCCGCTGCGAGGCCTGCCAGGGCGACGGCGTCATCAAGATCGAGATGCACTTCCTGCCTGACGTTTACGTCACCTGCGATGTCTGCAAGGGCAAGCGCTACAACCGCGAGACCCTGGAAATCGTCTTCAAGGGCAAGAGCATATCCGACGTTCTGGATATGACGGTGGAAGAGGCCGCGCGTTTCTTCACCGCCGTGCCGTCGATCCGCGACAAGATGCTGACGCTGGAGCGGGTGGGTCTGGGCTACGTCAAAGTCGGCCAGCCCGCCACCACCCTGTCCGGCGGCGAGGCGCAGCGGGTCAAGCTGTCGAAGGAACTGTCGAAACGGGCGACCGGCAAGACGCTCTACATTCTAGATGAGCCGACGACCGGTCTGCACTTCGAGGACACGCGCAAGCTGCTGGAGGTGCTTCAGGAGTTGGTCGAGAACGGCAACACCATCGTCGTGATCGAGCACAACCTCGACGTCATCAAGGTGGCCGACCACCTGCTGGACTTCGGCCCCGAAGGCGGCGACGGCGGGGGCGAGATCGTCGCCGTCGGTACGCCGGAACAGGTCGCCGAGAACCCCGCCAGCTGGACCGGCCGTTACCTGAAGGAGGTGCTGGACCGGCACGAGGAACGCCGCAAGGGCCGCGTCGCCGCCCTGACCGCCGATTCCGCTCCGTCTAAGCGCGCCAAGGCCCGCAAGAGCGCCTGAGCCGCCTCCAACTCGCTCACACGGCGGACGCCGGGGCCCAGTGATAGCGTCAATCGGCAATCTGTAAGTCAGGCGTCCCGTCCTAAAGCCAAAGCACTGGATCCCGGCATCCGCCGGGATGAGCGGGATGTGATGGTCAGACTCAACAGAAACGCCGCGCCCTGAAAGAGCGCGGCGTTTTCATTTCCGGCGATACCGTCGGATCAGACGCGCGGCACGCCCTTTATGCCCAGATAGGCGGCCGAGAACGGCGCATAGATGATAGCCGCCTGCGCCGCCGACAGCAGGGCGTTGACCACGCCCCACACCAACAGAGCTGGCCAGAACTTCACGAGCAGCGTGGCGATATTGGTCGTCTCCGCCCCCGCCAGGCTCTCCAGACCGCCGAAGATCAGGTTCAACGGCGCGATGACGATGGAGCCCAGCAGTCCCACCAACATGGACATGACGCCCGCCAGCACCGCCATGCCCAGCAGCGGCCAGAAGCGACCCTTGGTCATGACCCAGCTTTCCTTAAGGGCGATCTTTCGCTCGGCGAAGCTGATCGGCACAACCAGACTCAGACGAACGGCTAGCCAAATCGAGACGCCGACCGTCGCCAACCCAACCAGCACCGCCGGCAGGATCAACACCGGTGCGCTGGTCTCCGCAGCCAGGCCGCCCAGCACGCCGGCCACCCCCATGCCGCCCGCCGTCACACCCAGCATCAGCAATCCAACCGCCAGCATCGCCGCCAGAATCCGCAGTTCATCCAGGCCCAGACGCAGATAGCCGAAACGGCCGTCCTCGGGACGAATGACGGCGCGAGCCACCCCCGTGCTCAGCACGGCGCTGAACAACATCGACAGGGGCAAGGCCAGGAACATCAGCGCCCCATAGGCCCGCATTATGGTCGCCATCTCCTCCATCGACGGCTCGGCGCTCTGCTGGAGTTGTTCAGCCAAGGTGACGACGTTGATCAGGCTGCCGCCCGCGACAGCGAAGAAGACGGCGAAAAAGATCACATAGGCTGCGGCCCAGGCCAGGATGGCCAGCGGCACGCGGCGCGCCAGACGGAAGCCCTCAAAGGCGGATTCGGTGGCGTTGAAACTCATGCTGCTCCTCACGATTCCCGTTCAGCTTAACGCGGCGACGGAAGTTTCGTCCCGCGCCTTCGCATCCAGCATCTGACGACAGGCCGAAACCCAGGGCGCGGTCGTGACCACGGTGATCACACCATAGTAGGCCGCAATCACGGGAAATAGAGCCAGGCTCACAGCCATGACGACGCCGGCGTTGAGCTGCGGCGCCGCACCGGCCGCCATCCCCTCAGCCCAGGCAAGCAATTGCGGCCAGAAGGGAATGCTGATCGCAAACACTACGACAGCGACGATCGTCACAATCAGGATCTGAACGAGCACAGCCAGCAGAAACGTCGTTACGGCCAGCCCCAGCAACGGCGCGACTCGTCCCTTCGTCAAACGCCAACCGTCGACAAAGGCGAAGTCCTTCAGCCCCACGCTGGCCGGGATGATCATCGACGCCCTCAGCGCCGCCCAGGCCACGCCGAACAGGCCCGCCAGACCGACAATGGCGCCCAGGCTCATCGCTGCGGCCTCGGACACCATCCACAGCGCCGCGCCAAAGGCGAAGGCCAGCAGCAGGATGACGAACAGAACTCCGTAGCAACCGATCATGATGGCCACACAGGCCACCGCCACCCGCGCCTCGTCCATGCCGACTCGAAGATCGAAAATGCGGCCCGGCGCCCGTCCAGGCCACAGCACCGCCCGGCAGACCGCTGCGATCACCAGCACATAGACGCACATCTGCAACAGATTCAGCAGCCCCGAGAGCGCCTGTACCCGCATGATGGCGGCGAACGCCTCTGGTCCCGGCTCCTCGGCGGCCATCGCATCGACGCCGATCGAAGCGAGCATGTCGATGACCAGAAACGCCGACAGCAACACCGGCAGGGTCAGCAGAATCCCCCAGGCCATCACGTTAAGCGGTTTGCGCCCGATCAGACGAAATCCGTCCGTCAGCGCATCGCCTATCAAGAATCCCTGGGTCATGAACAGCCTCCGCCGTTTTCTATAGGGGGGAAACCGCCGCCACGACACCCCGCCCGCATGACGCCGCACAGGTGCATGACAGGACCACGGCGGACGGCTATTAGGCCGCCATGTCGAACACGTCCTCCTCTCCCCGTCCCGTCCACGTCATCGGCGGAGGTCTCGCCGGATCCGAAGCGGCCTGGCAGATCGCCCAAGCGGGCGTGCCCGTCATCCTGCACGAAATGCGTCGGGACGAGCCGGAGCAGGTGCGCACCGACGCCCACCACACCACGGGCCTGGCCGAGCTGGTCTGCTCCAACTCCTTCCGGTCGGACGATTGGGAGTACAACGCCGTCGGCCTGCTGCACGCCGAGATGCGGGCGCTGGACAGCCTGATCATGGCTTCGGGCGACGCCAATCAAGTGCCGGCGGGCGGCGCCCTGGCGGTCGACCGCATCGCCTTCTCGGATGCTGTCACGGCCAAGCTGGAAGCTCACCCCCTCGTGACCATCGTGCGCGAGGAGATCGCGGGCATTCCGCCGGAAGACTGGGACAACGTCATCGTCGCCACCGGCCCGCTGACCTCGCCCGCCCTGGCCGACGCCATCCTGAAGGCGACGGGCGAAGAAAGCCTCAGCTTCTTCGACGCCATCGCGCCCATTCTGCACGCCGACAGCATCGATTTCGACGTCGCCTGGCGCCAGTCGCGTTATGACAAGGAAGGCCCCGGCGGCGACGCAGCAGCCTACGTCAACTGCCCGATGGATAAGGCCCAGTACGAAGCCTTCATCGACGCCCTGCTGGGCGGTCCGAAGGCCGAGTTCAAGGAGTGGGAGAACGTCCCCTATTTCGACGGCTGCCTGCCGATCGAGGTCATGGCCGAGCGCGGCCGTGAAACCCTGCGCCACGGCCCGATGAAGCCGGTCGGCTTGACCAATCAGCACAATCCGACGGTCAAGCCCTACGCTATCGTCCAGCTGCGCCAGGACAATGCGCTGGGCACCCTGTTCAACATGGTCGGCTTCCAAACCAAGCTGAAATACGGCGCTCAGACCGACGTCTTCCGCATGATCCCCGGCCTGGAGAACGCCCAGTTCGCGCGTCTGGGCGGCCTGCACCGCAACACCTTCCTGAACAGTCCGAAACTGCTGGACAAGCAGATGCGGCTGAAGGCCATTCCGCGCCTGCGCTTCGCCGGTCAGGTGACGGGGGTCGAGGGTTATGTCGAAAGCGCCGCCATGGGCCTGCTGACCGGCCGACTGGCCGCCGCCCAGGCACTGGGTCGCGATCTGGCCGCGCCGCCGCCAGAAACGGCCATGGGCGCCCTGGTGGAGCACATCACCGGCGGGCATCTGGAAGGTTCGAAGTTCCAGCCGATGAACATCAACTACGGCCTGCTTCCGCCGCTGGAGGCGCCCAAGGTCGATGAAGACGGCAAGCGCATCCATCCCAAGGAGCGCGGCCGCGCCAAGAAGCGCCTGCAGAGCATCCGGGCCATGGACGCTCTGAAGGCCTGGCGCGACACGGCGGCCTAACGCAGCTTCGCGCCGCCAGGCTTGAAGGCCAGTGTCATAGCCGCCATGGCGACGAGGCCCAGTCCCATCAGCATCCAGGCCTGGCTCAGGTCCGACAGGCGGTCGCGCAGCAGCCCGGCCGCCAGCGGCGACAGGCTGGCGATGATGTAGCCGCCCCCCTGAACGAAGGCGAGCAGATCGCCTGAGCGCACCGGATCGTCGATCTGATCCATGGCCAGGATCAGGGTCAGCGGAAACACCGCGCCGATCCCCAGGCCCAGCAGCAGCATGACCGGAACCGCCAGACTGACCGGGGTCAGCACCAATCCCGCCAGACCGATCAACGCCAGAGCCACCGCCGCCAGCATCGGCCAGCGCCGGTCAGGAAAGCGCGCGATGAACAGGGACACCAGCACGCCCGCCGCGACCTCGGCGCCCGTCATGCCGCTGAGCAGGAATCCCGCCGTCGCGCGCGCCTGTCCCATGTCGACGTAGTAAGGCGGCAGCCAGGCCAGCACGAGCGTATAGGCCGAGGTGCCCAGCCCCAGAATCGGAACCAGCGCCCACGCCCTGGGCTGTTTCCAGAACGGAACCTCGGGGTGAGTTCCTTCAGCTACGGCGGCGCGGTTCGGCTCCTCGGCCGCCGGGTCGCGCGCAGCGACGATCCAGACGACCGCCGCCAGGAAGGCCGGGACCGCCCATAGCGCCAGCGCCCCGGCCCAGCCGACGGCTCCCGCCAAGCCTGCCGCCGTCGCCGCCGCCACGGCCGCCCCGCCCATGATGCCGGTCGTATAGACGCCCATGACCGTGCCGAAGCGTGTCGGGAAGGCCCGCTTGATGACAACGGGCACCAGGGCCTGGATCAAGGCCACGCCGACGCCGACCACGACGGCGCTGGCGATCAGACCGGCCGTCCCGTCGAAAACCGCTCGCGCCAGACAGGCCAGGCCGATGAGCACCGCGCCCAGCAGGATGCCCTTGCGCTCGCCCAGACGTCGCCGCAGCGGCCGGATCGACAGAGCGCCGAAGCCGATCATCGCCACCGGCAGGGTGGTCAGCAGGCTGGCCGTGGTCGAATCCATGCCGGTCGCCGCTTCGATCAGGTCCAGCAGCGGCCCTACCGCCGCCATCGCCGGACGCAGGTTCAGCGCCAGGGCGAAGATGGCCGCGATCAGCAGCAGACCCGCGCCGCGCGACGGTTGCGGGGCGTTCGACTGATCCATCCGAGGTGACTCCGGCTGCGAAAGGCGATAGTGTCTCTCTATCAAGTATCTTGATATCAAGACAATGACCGATCGCGCTTCTCGCGCCGCCGCCCAATGGGCGGTCGCGCGCCCCGACCTCGACCTGCTGGCCATGGAGACGCTGGGGCGTCTGCACGAGGCCTCGATTCTGGTGACGCGCGAGCGGCAGGCGCCGCTCTACGCCCGCCATGGGCTGCAGCATGGCGAGTTCGACGTCCTGGCCACCCTGCGCCGCGCGCCGTCGCCGGACGGGCTGACGCCGACGGTCCTCTATGAGGCGACGATGATGTCGTCCGGCGGCATGACGGCGCGGCTGGACCGGCTGCAGAAATCCGGCCTGATCGAGCGCACGCCCCACCCCAGCGACCGCCGCGCTTCGTTGGTCAGGCTGACGCCCAAGGGCTTCGACCTGATCGACGGCCTGATGCCGCTGCACATGGCTGAAAGCCAGGCCATGCTGGCCGGCCTGTCGCGCGAGGAGCAGGCCACGCTGGGCGCCCTGCTCGCTCGGCTGATCGGCGCGCTGGAGCCCTAGGCCCGCTTAATCCGGCGGTTCCAGGGCATGACCGCCAGCAGACGCGCCATGCCGCAGAAGCCGGTCGCGCCCGCCACGAACAGGCCCGCCCCGACAAAGGCGCTGATCCCCCAGAAGCCGGGGTGGACCATGACGCCCAGCGCCCCGCCCGCCAGGATCAGCCCGCCCGCCGCCATCTGCACCTGACGCATCAGTTCCAGCGGTTGCTTGCGGTCGGCGACGACCGGCAGGCCCGCCTTCTTCCACGCATCCAGACCGCCCGCCAGGACATGCGCCGGGCCATCGATGCGGGCGGCAAGCCGGTCACAGTTTCCGGCCGTGCGATTGCCGCTGCGGCACATGAAGATCACGTCCTTGCCGGGATCGAGTCCCAGATCAGCAGCCTCGAAAGCGGACAAAGGCGCCGCCACGGCGCCGGCGATGTGTTCGCGCGCGTGCTCGTCCGGCTCGCGTACGTCGATCAGAACGGCCTGACCGGCTTTCAAGCGGGCGGCGACGTCTGCGGGCGACAAAGAGATTAGCGTATTCATCGGATTCTCCGTCAGGGAGGCGGCGCTCAACGCGCCTCAGGCGGGCAAAATATCTCGGCCAGCACCCCGATCACCTTCAGGGCGGCGGGATCAGCGATGCGATAGAAGACAGCGGTGCCGCTCTTGCGCGCGCTGACCAGCCCGTCCTCACGCAGGCGCGCCAGATGCTGCGACAGGGCCGACTGCGACAGGCCGAGCTGAAGATCGGACACCTGACGTTCGCCCTCGCCGATCTGACACAGGATCATCAGGCGGTTTTCGTTGGACAACGCCTTCAGCAAGCCCGCGGCGTCGCCGGCGCTGACCTGGAAACGTTCCAGCCCCATGGCTTCGAGATCAATCATGATGCTCATATATTCAATCTTGCTAAATTAGCAATAACTAATATTTAGGAGAGGAACGGAGACCTCCATGACCCGCCTTCCCGCCCGCCCTGACGTTCTCGGCTTCTTCGATCCGGCCACCCACACCGTGACCTATGTGGTCTCGGATCCGGCGACCAATGCGGCGATCATCATCGATCCCGTGCTGGACTATGATCCGGCGACGGCGCGCACATCGACCGCTTCGGTGGAGCGAGTACTCGACGTCCTCGCCGCGCGCGGCTTGAGGCTTGAGCGCATCCTCGAAACCCACGCACACGCCGACCATCTGACAGGCGCCGATAATATCCGCACCCGCACCGGCGCCCCCATCGGCATCGGCGATAGGATCGCACACGTACAAAAAACCTTCGGCGACCTGTTCCACGCCGTGGACGTAACGCCCGACGGCGCAGTCTTCGACGAGACATACGCCGACGGCGCGCGCTTCATGCTCGGCTCGATCCCGGTCGAAGTGCTGCACACGCCCGGTCATACGCCCGCCTGCGTCAGCTATCGAATCGGTGATGCGGTCTTCGTCGGCGACACTCTGTTCATGCCGGACTTCGGCACGGCGCGCTGTGATTTCCCAGGCGGCGACGCCTGCGCCTTGTATCGTTCGATCCAGCGCATCCTCAGCCTGCCAGACGACACACGCGTCTTCGTCGGCCACGACTACCTGCCCGAAGGTCGCACCGAATTTCACTGGGAAACAACGGTCGCCGCACAGAAGAACGACAACATCCACATCGGCGGCGGTTGCTCAGAATCCGCCTTTGTCGCCCTACGTGAGGCGCGAGACGCCACATTGAAGGCGCCGCAGCTGATCTTGCCCGCGCTTCAGGTAAACATCCGCGCCGGCGCCCTGCCCCCAAGCGAAGCATCAGGCAAGCGCTTCATCAAGCTGCCGTTGAACTCAGTCTAGACGCGCCCGCTCAGCACAGCCCAGAACAGCCGCAGCCGCTTGAACGGCTCGGCTTCATCCGCCCGCGTTAGCGTCGCGTGCGCCACGGCTGGAAAGGCGGCCGTCGGCAGCCCCTTCAAGGCTGTGTTCGCCGCCCGGCGCATATTTCTGGCCTCATCATTCCGCCCCGTCTGAGCCAGGCCACGCATACGGCCCGCCTCGGCGACCTCCGCCTCATGCCCCTCGCCCGCCAGAATGCGCGCCGCGACCTGCATCGGCCCAGTATAGAAGGCGTCCAGATCATGCGCTTCGCCATGCACTCGGCCGATATGCGCCCGGATCAGAGCGTCAAAGGGTTCGCGTGACAGGCCGCGCCGCGTCACCGCGGCGGTCAGAGCCTCCAGGATCGGGTGGCCGACGCGCGGCGCATCGCTGAACGCACCGTCCATCTGCTCGGCCCACCACGTATAGCGCATCTCGGCCAGCAGAGGTTGAGTGACCCGCGTGGGTATGGCCAGCAGCTCGGCCTCGAAAGCGTACAGGGCGATCAGGTCAGCGCGCATCTGCTCATCGGCGACAAACCGGCTGGACAGCCAGCGGTCGGGATCGGCCGCACGGACCTGAGCATCGAGATCAACGGAACTGTTCATGCGCAGGGCCATCGACCATTGCGGTTCGCGGCTCAAGTCCAGATGAGCGGATCGGCCCTTCCTGAACGTAAAAACCCGCCCCTCCTGACTGGAAGAGCGGGTTTGAACGGAGCACGAGCGCGCCTGTTTTTAGGGGCGGCTGGCCATGCCGAACTTGATCGGCTTAGCGTCCTCGTCGGCCGAACCACCGCGCTTCACGCCCCACATCAGGATGATCGGGGCGCCGACATAAATCGACGAATAGGTGCCGATGATGATGCCGACCATCAGCACGATGGAGAAGCCGAACAGGGCCTCGCCGCCGAACAGGGCCAGCACCGCCAGAACGCCGACGGCCGTGACGCCAGTGATGATGGTTCGCGACAGTGTCTCGTTCAGGGACAGGTCGATGACCTCGCGCAGCGGCATGGTCTTATACTTGCGCAGGTTCTCGCGAAGACGGTCGAACACGACGACGGTATCGTTCATCGAATAACCGATAACGGTCAGGACAGCCGCGACGGTGTTCAGGCTGAACTCGAAACGGAACAGCACGATCAGTCCGAACGTCAACACCATGTCGTGCACCAGTCCGGCCAGGGCGCCGAAGCCGAACTGCGGCTCGAACCGGAACCAGATGTAGATGAACATCAGCACAATGGCCGCGCCCAGCGCCAACAGGCCGCTGGTAAACAGCTCACCCGATACCTTGGAGCCGACGACGCTGACGCCCGAGTATTTCACCTCGCCCACGGCGTCGTCGATCGCCTTCTCGACCCGCGCGACGACAACGCTCTGACCTTCGCCTTCAGGAATCTGGAAACGGACGATGGCGCTGGAGGCGCTGTCGATGCCTTGCACCTGAACGTCGCCCAGCCCCAGATCGCTGACGGCGCCGCGCACCTGATCCAGTTCCAGAACCTGACCGGCGGGCTTCGACACTTCCATCGAGGCGCCGCCGCGGAAGTCGATGCCCAGGTTCAGACCTGGATAGAAGCAGCCGACGATCGCCGCCACGCACAGGATCAGCGAGATCACGCCGGCGGCGGGCGCATATTTGACGAACCGGAAGTTCGTCTTCTGCGGCAGCAGTTTGATGAGGGGCCATCCACGCATCGCCATCACTCCGCAATCGGCAGTTTCTTGGGCTTGGCGACCTTGAGCCAATACCCGAGCAGCACCTGGGCGACCATCACCGAGGAGAACATTGAGGTGAAGACGCCAATGGTCAGCGTCCAGGCGAAGCCGCGCACGGGGCCCGCGCCGAACATGAACATGATCAGCGCCGCGACCAAGGTGGTCAGGTTGGCGTCAATGATGGTGCCCATGGCCTTGTTGAAGCCGGCGTCCATCGAGGCGATGACCGAACGGCCGGCCCGCGCTTCGTCGCGCATCCGCTCGAAGATCAACACGTTGGCGTCCACGGCCACGGCGAAGGTCAGCACCAGACCCGCGATCCCCGGCAGGGTCAGGGTGGCGCCGAACAGCGACATGGCGGCGATGATCAGGATGCCGTTCAGCATCAGACCCAGCACCGAAACGCCGCCGAACAGGAAGCCATAGGCACCGATCATGAAGACGCAGATCAGGATAAAGCCGATGACGGTCGACACCATGCCCGCAGACACGGCGTCAGCGCCCAGTTCGGCGGTGACGACGCGGCGTTCTTCAACGTTCAGCGGGGCCGGCAGGGCGCCGCCGTTCAGAAGATTCACAAGCTCCGAAGCCGAAGCGATGGTGAAGCTGCCGGTGATCTGACCGCTGCCGCCAGCGATGGCGCCCTGGATCGTCGGAGCCGAGATGACCTGACCGTCCAGGATGATGGCGAAGGGCTTGCCGATGTTCTGGGCGGTGGCTTCAGCGAAGCGGCGGGCGCCTTGACCGTCGAATTGGAAGTCGATGGCGGGACGCTGATTCTGGTCCGTTCCGACGCCGGCGCGGGTCAGGTTCTCGCCCGAGACCAGAATGCGTTTCTTGACCAGGTAAGGCGTGCCAAGGTCATCGGTCAGCAGTTGGGCGTCCGGCGGCACCCGGCCGGCCAGGGCGTCGTTTAGCCCCGTCGGCGAGGTATCCACCATCTGGAAGGTCAGTTGAGCCGTGCGGCCCACCAGGCGCTCCAACTCGGCCGGATCGCTCTGGCCCGGAGCCTGAACCACAATGCGGTCGGCCCCCTGACGCGTGATCGAGATTTCCTTGGTGCCCGAGCTGTCCAGGCGACGACGCACGACCTCGATCGACTGATCGACTGCCGTGGCTCCCATGCTGTTCAGAGCCACATCGGTGAAGGCATAGCGAATACGGCCGCCGCCCAGCTTGGTAGCCACGCGATCCGGCTGGCCGGTCGCGCCTGCGCCCTGCTGAGCCATGGTGCGCAGGGCGTTAAAGGCGGCGTCGTATGACGCGCCCTCGGCCACGGTCACGACTACGCCGCCAGCTTCACGCTGCATGCTCGCGATGTTGATCTGCTCTTCCCTGAGCGTGACGCGAACGTCCTCCATCAGGTTGGTGAGGCGCTTTTCACGCATCTCCGGCACGTCAACTTCTAGCAGCAGGTATGAACCGCCCTGCAGATCGAGGCCCAGGTTCAGGCCGTTCTTGGGCAGCCAGCCGGGCAGCGCATCGCGCTGCTCCTGGCTGAGCATGCTCGGGAAGGCCAGCAGCAGCCCGATGACGAGCGACAACACGACCAGGACGACTTTCCAGCGCGCAAGCTGAATCATGTCAGGGCTCTCTTCGGGCGAAGGTCAGGGACCGGGCTATCAGCCCTTGTCGTTAGCTGCGATGGCGGTGCGATTGCGGACTTCGGCGATCATCGCCTTGACCACGCGGACGTTCACGCCTTGCGAGATCTCGACCATGGCCTCGGCGTCCTCGACGCGGGTGACCTTGCCGACCATGCCGTTCGACAGGACGACTTCGTCGCCGCGCTTGACGCCGGCGATCAGGGCCTGGTGCGCCTTCATCCGCTTCTGCTGCGGGCGGATCATCAGGAAGTAGAACAGGATGAAGATCGCGACGATCGGCGCGATCTGGATGACTAGGGCCATCAGGCCGCCGTCTTGGGTTGCAGTCATTGGAAACTCCCCGACGCGGGCCGCGCCTTCATCGGGGGCCCATCAAAAACAAGGCGCGGAACCTAGGGCGCGCCGGGCCGATTTGCAACGCGACGCAGTGACAAGAGCATCCGGGCGTCGCCGCCCGGACACGTCTTTTCATCCAATCAGCGCGGAAGCACCGTCAGCGGGTCCAGGGCGACCGGATCATCGCCGCGCATCTGACGCACTTCGTAATGGATCGACGGGCGTCCATCGCCTGCCGTCAGACCCACCGTGCCGATGGCTTGACCGGCCCGAACCTGCGCCCCATCCCGCACCGTGGCCGAGCCCAGATGACCGTAAACCGTGCGCCAGCCGTCGCGGTGAACGACCAGAACCGTCAGCCCCTGCCCGACGATGTCATCGCCGACATAGGCCACCGTGCCGTCGGCCGAGGCCTTCACCTCGGTTCCGGCCGAAGCGCCGATGTTGATGCCGTTGTTGCGCTCGCCCATGCCCACCGGACCGAAACGACGCAGGATGTCACCACGCACCGGCCATTGCAGGGCCAGCGGTTGACCGACCGCCGTCGAGGGCGTGCGAACCGGCGAAGCAGGCGTCGCCGCAGCGGGCGTGCGAGGCGGCGGCAACGGCGCATTGCCGCTGGGCGGCGGCGGAGGCGGAGGAACCACGCCGCTGTTCGGCGTACGCACGCCGACAGGCGACGGCCCCATGGCGTAAGGATCAGTCCCGGCGTCCACCGCACTATCCGGCAGGATGATGCGTTGCCCGGCCGAGATCGCGCCGCGCGGCCCCAGGCCATTCAGGTCGATCAGGATCTGCACCGGCGTACGGAAACGACGCCCCACGCCCGAGATGGTGTCGCCCGTTTGGATCACATAGGTCGCGCCCGGCATCGTCGGATTGCCTGCAGCGGGGGGCGGCGTCACCGTGACCGGGGCGCCGGTCGAGGGATAGGCTGGACCGCCCGGAGGGGGCAGGCCGCCGCCCTCGATGCTGCTGGCCGGAGCACGCGGCCCTTCCTCGTACGGCGGAGGCGCAGGCTGCTGCGGCTGTGTCGCCGGGCCCTGGTAATAGGGATTGTTCGGGTAGGCGCCGGGCTGCTGGCCCTGGGGTTGCCCCGGCTGTTGCGGATAGCCGCCCGCCCCCGTCGGCCGGGTCGAATAGCGCGGCTCGCTCGGATAGGTCGAACACGCCGTAACCGCCAGCGCCCCGCCGACGACAACCGCCGCCCTGATCCAGCCTGTGAAGCCGCTCATGCGTCTCTCCGTATTAACCTTGTTCAGCATTCGAACCCGGTTTGCCCCGGTCCGCCGCCAAATCCAACCCAATAACCCGCGCGAAAGTGGGGCGGAAAGGTTAATGGAGCGGTGAGATTTCGCTCCTCACCCCTCTTTCGCCGTACCCTCGACCAGCGGCACGAAGCGGACTTCACACAGGCTCTCGCGCTGGAAACTGCCGTCCGGCTGGCCCGTGTAGCGGTTCAGCATCTGCACCGAGGTGCGCCCCACCGGCGCGACCAGAACGCCGCCTGGCTTCAACTGTTTCAGCAGCTCCGTCGGCTCGTGCGGCGAAGCGGCTGTGACCATGATGCGGTCGAACGGCGCCTGCTCCATCCAGCCCTGCCCGCCGTCGCCGTGGCGAGTGAAGACATTATCGATGCCGAGTATTTTCAATCGGTTTTCAGCCTCATTTAAGAGGCTCTTGTAGCGCTCGACCGAATAGACGAAACGCGCCATGCGGCTGAGAACCGCGCACTGATAGCCGCTGCCGGTGCCGATCTCGAGCACGCGGTGGCGCGGCTGGACGTCCAGCGCCTGGGTCATCAGGCCGACGATGAAGGGCTGGCTGATCGTCTGGGCGCAGTCGATCGGCAGGGCCTGATCCTCCCACGCCTGATCGAGGAACTTCTCATGGACGAAGACGGCGCGGTCGATGGATTCCATCGCCTTCAGAACCCGCGCGTCCGTCACCCCCTGACGCCGCAGCGACAGGATCAATCGGCCCGCGCGGTCGTCCCTGAGACTCATTTTTCCTGCGGCCCCTTGGGCGGCGCCCCGCCCAGCACCTTCTTCAGATCATTGACCGACTGCATGTGCGTCAAGTCGATGTGCAGCGGCGTGACCGAGATGCGGCCCTCGTCCATGGCGCGCAGGTCGGTGCCCTCGGCGTGTTCCTGCGGTGCGCCGCGGAAGGCCATCCAGTAGTAGTCGCGGCCGCGCAGGTCGGTGCGGCGGATGGCGTGCATCTCGCCGATGTCGCGGAAGCCCTGGCGCGTCACCTCGACCGTCTTGACCAGTTCCGGCGGCAGGCGCGGGAAGTTGACGTTCATGACCACGCCCTCCCCCCATTTCTGCTCCAGCAGGCGGGCGACGATGCCGGGACCGAAGGCCTCGGCCGTTTCCCAGTGGGCGATCGCCTCGTCGTGGAAACGCTCCAGCGACTGCGACAGGGCGATGGAGCGGATGCCGAAGGCCATGCCCTGAAGGGCGCCCGCCACCGTGCCGGAATAGCTGACGTCTTCGCCCACGTTGTGGCCGCGATTTACGCCCGACAGCACCATATCCGGCTTTTCGGGCATGATGTCGTTGACGGCCAGGATGACGCAGTCCGTCGGGGTGCCGGTCACGGCGAACCGCTTGTCGCCCAGTTGATTGACGCGCAGCGGCTCGGTCAGGGTGATGCCCCGCCCCTTGGCCGACTGCTCGGTCTGCGGCGCGACGACCCAGACGTCGTCCGACAGGGCGCGGGCGATCTTCTCCAGGCAGGCGAGACCCTCGGCCTCGATGCCGTCGTCGTTGGTCAGAAGAATACGCATCAGTTCGACGCCACGCCTACAGTCTTGAGTCCGCCCATATAGGGCTGCAGGGCGGCCGGAACCGCGATGGTCCCGTCCTCCTGCTGATAGTTTTCCATCACCGCGACCAGGGTGCGGCCGACCGCCAGACCCGAACCGTTCAGGGTGTGCAGGAACTCGGTCTTCTTCTCGCCCGC
This sequence comes from Brevundimonas sp. Soil_N_31, assembly GCF_057655995.1. Lineage (NCBI taxonomy): Bacteria > Pseudomonadati > Pseudomonadota > Alphaproteobacteria > Caulobacterales > Caulobacteraceae > Brevundimonas > Brevundimonas sp. Soil_N_31. The sequence goes on along the minus strand of NZ_JBDGLE010000002.1, from coordinate 349,595 downwards.
GCGCTTGAACCGGGCGTCCATGCGCCGGGCCTGGAAGTCGCCGCAGTTCGAGCAGGAGCTGATCTCGCGATAGGTGTTCTGCGAGGGCAGCCAGACCTCGAGGTCATAGGTCTTCTGCGCCGAGAAGCCCATGTCGCCCTTGCACAGCAGCACCTTGCGATAGGGCAGCTCCAGCGCCTGAAGCACCGCCTCGGCGCAGCCGGTCATGCGTTCATGCTCGGCTTCGGAATCCTCCGGGCGGCAGATGGAGACCATCTCGACCTTGGAGAACTGGTGCTGACGGATCAAACCGCGCGTATCGCGCCCCGCCGACCCGGCCTCGGCCCGGAAACAGGGCGTCAGGGCAGTCATACGCAGGGGCTGGGCGACCTCGTCCTCGGACAGGATCTGCTCACGCACGAGGTTGGTCAGGGAGACTTCGGCGGTGGGGATCATGAAATACCGAGAGGAAACGATCAGCACTTGCCCCGGCTTACGATTCCAATTGTCCTTCGATGCTCGATAGGACCATGCGCCTCTTAAAAGCGCCTCCTCAAAACGGGCAGCCGTTTTCTCGTCGGCAAACCTGAAGGGGTGCGATGCTCCATCGTCCCATTTCACTATTGAGAATTCATCGTCTCGCGCCTCGAAATACTCCATTGGCGCAGAAAACAAATCCTCCTCAAATTTCGGCAGCTGGCCTGTACCGAACATCGCCTCATCGCGAACAAGCAACGGCGGGTTCACTTCCTGATACCCGTGCTTGTCCGTCTGCAGGTCCAGCATGAACTGGCCGATGGCGCGCTCCAGACGCGCCAGTTGACCCTTCAGCACGGCGAAGCGCGAGCCGGACATCTTCGCGGCGGCTTCAAAGTCCAGCAGGCCCAGCGCCTCGCCCAGATCGGCGTGGTCCTTGGCCGGCCCCGTCGTGCGCGGTTCGCCCCATTTCAGGACTTCAACGTTGTCGTTCTCGTCCTCGCCGTCCGGCACGTCGGCGGCGGCCAGATTCTTCAGCCCGGCCAGCAGGTCGCGCAGTTCGGCGCCCTTGGCGGTTTCAGCATCGCCCGCATCGGCGATTTCGCCCTTGAGGGCTTCAACCTCGGCTTTCAGGCGGTCAGCCTCGGCCATGTCCTTCTTGCCCATGGCGGCGCCGATGGCCTTGGAAGCGGCGTTGCGCTTGGCCAGAGCGTCCTGACCGCGCGTCTGGGCGGCGCGCAGGTCGACATCCAGCGCCAGAATGCGCGCGACCACATCGGCGGCGTCATCCACGCCGCGCGACGACCAGCCCGCAACGAAGGCTTCGGGATTGTCGCGAATGGCTCGGATATCGTGCATGGCGTCGCTCTTTCGGCGCTCAAGGGAGGGAGAGCCGAAGGCTGTAGCGCCCCACGCGGAGTCGGGCAAACCCCGCGCTCGATTTCTTAACCCTGACGCGTCGCCTGGACCTTGATCTCGACGCCGATGGCCTTGGACACCCAGTCGCCGCCCGCGTCGGACATCATGCCCATGTTCAGCGCCGTGCGGTCCAGCTCCAGCTTGCCCGCGACCGTGGCCGTCCCGTTCGCCTCGTCGAAGGTGAAGGGCAGGACGACCGGGACCGTCGTCGCCTTGATGCGCAGGGTTCCGGTCGCCTCATAGCGGTTGCCGCCCAGCGCCTTGAACGCCGTCGTCTCGAAGCGGGCGGTCGGATAGGTCGCCGTGTCGAACCATTCGGCGCCCGGCAGACTGCCTTCCTGGGTGGCGTCGCCAGTTTTGGCCGTGCCGGTCTGGACCGTCACCACGGCCTTGGAGCCCGCCAGATCGGCCGGGTCGAACCAGACTTGCGCGTCCCACTGCTCGAACCGGCCGGTAAAGGCCTTGCCGGTGTGGGTTCCGGTGAACTGGATGCTCGAAGCGGCCTTGTCCACGGTCCAGGCGGCGGCCGTGCCCGGCGTCACCGCCGCGTCAGTCGCGGGCGCGGCGGCAGGCGCCGAGGCGACCGCCTGCCCTTCCGTCTTGGGCGTGGGCTTGGCGGCCAGGCCGAAGGCGGCGCCGATCACGACCACGAAGGCCACGCCCGCCAGCCGCTCGGCCCAGCGCAGGGCCAGCGTCGGCTCGGGCGCGACGCCATGCGCGTCATCGCCATGCGGCAGGACAGGGATCATGTGCGACAGCACGCCGTCACGGTCAAAGAACTGGTGCTTCAGCGCCGCCCCGACGTGCAGGGCGACCAGCACGATCGCGCCCCAGGCCAGCTTGCTGTGCGCGCCCATGGCCATCCACGCCGTTGCGCGGCGAGCGGCTTCAGAGGCGTGCTCGATGAAAGGCAGGTGCGGAATGGTGAACAGGCCGAACCAGCTGGTCGCCACGGCCAGCGGCGTATCCGTGACCACGGCCCATCCGGTCGAGACATAGGCCCACCCCGTCAGCGGCAGAGCCAGCATCAGGGCGTAGAAGGCGACGTGCGTCGCCCGCGCGGCGAACTGCTCCCACCCCTTCATGGCGCCGGGCAGAGCCGGAACCGGGTGCGTCAGCCGCCACACGATCCGCAGCGCCGTCAGCGCCAGGATCAGGAAGCCGATCGACTTGTGAATCTGGAAAACGCGATAGGCCAGCGCCTGGCTGTCCGGCTCGACAATGGCGTCGCTCATCCACCAGCCCATCGGGATCATCGACAGGATGGCGACCGCGATCAACCAGTGCAGGGTGATGGCGACGGCGCTGTATCGGCTGGGGCGGCGGCGGGTCATGAGAGCTCTCGCGTCAGTCTGAACATGAAGAGGGCGGGACCGAACGGCCCCGCCCCTTCGTCGTGTCGCAGCCTATCAGGCGGCGGGAGCCGCCGGAGCCGCCGGGGCGACTTCCTGAATGAACTCGGCGTCGAAGCGGATCGTCACTTCATCGCCGACCGGACCCAGCGCCATGCCGAAGTCGGTGCGCTTGAACTTGCCTTCAGCCGAGAAGCCGATGGCCGGCGCCGGCACGAACGGGTGCTTCTCCAGGTCGCCGTTGAAGGTGGCGTCCAGCGTCACCGGCTTGGTCACGCCCAGGAAGGTCAGGTCGCCCGTCACCTTGGCGGTGCGCGTGCCGGTCAGCTCGACCTTGGTCGACTTGAAGGTGATCTGCGGGAAGGCCGTGGCGTTCAGGAAGACCTTGTTCTTGGCGATGTCCTCGCTCCAGCTCTTGAAGCCGGTGGCGGCGTGGGTGCCGACATAGTCGCCCTGATAGTTGGCGTCGACCGAGGCCGGATCGATGGTCGCCTCAACCGTGCTGTTGGCCAGGTTGGCGGTGTCCAGAGTGATCTTGGCGTCGAACTTGTTGAAGCGCGCCGTGTAGTTCGAGATCGAGTTATGCGGCAGCGACCACTGCAGCGAGGCGTGGGTCGGGTCCATCACATAGACGCCCGAGGTGGCCTTCAGCGCCACCGGGGCGGTCGAGGCGGCGTCGGTCGTCGGGGCGCCGGCGGTGTCGGCGGGCTGGCTGCAGGCGGCCAGCAGGGCGGCGGCCGAAACGGCGATCAGGGCGGCTTTGATCTTCATGGGAGAGGAAACCTCAATCAGGCGGTTGAAACGAAAACTGGACAGACAGTCCGGAAACAGGTCGAGTGTCCGTCCGGCCGCGCCGTCGGACTGCAACAGTATAAGTTGCCATTTGCGCGCTTCAAGCCCCCCGATCACGAAATCCGCTTTTGACCTCACGAAAAAAGGATTGAGGTGCGTCTGCAAGCGACGGCGCCTATCCTCGCGACTCACATGACCATCCGTCGCCTCCCCCCCGAAACCGTCAACCGCATCGCCGCCGGCGAGGTGGTCGAACGCCCCGCCAGCGCCATCAAGGAACTGGTCGAGAACGCCATCGACGCCGACGCCCGCAGCATCGAGATTCAGGCGGACGGCGGCGGCCTGACCCGCATCCTGATCGCCGACGACGGCAAGGGCATTCCTCGCGACGAACTGCCCGTCGCCATCGAACGCCACGCCACGTCGAAGCTGGAGCCGGACGATGCGGGCGACGTGGACCTGCTGCGCATCTTCACACTCGGCTTCCGAGGCGAGGCCCTGCCTTCCATCGGCTCGGTCGCTCGCCTGAACATCACGACCCGTGCGCGCGCCGAAACCGGCCAGCCTCAGAACGACGCCTGGGCCATTTCGGTCGAGGGCGGCGCCCAGCGGCCCCTGTCGCCCGCCGCCTTCCCCGGCCCGCACGGCGCGCGGGTCGAGGTGCGCGACCTCTTCTACGCCACCCCTGCCCGGCTGAAGTTCATGAAGTCCGAGCGGGCCGAGGCCATGGCCATCTCCGAAGAGATCAAGCGCCAGGCCATGGCGCATGAGGCGGTGGCCTTCACTCTTAGCCTCGACGGCAAGACGACCCTGCGCCTGCCCGCCGAACACCCCGGCGACGAGGGACGGCTGAAACGCCTCGGCGCCCTGCTGGGCCGCGACTTCGAAGCCAACGCCCTGCTGATCGATCAGGAGCGCGACGGCGTGCGCCTGTCGGGCTATGCGGGCCTGCCGACCTATTCACGCGGCAATGCGGCGCACCAGTTCCTGTTCGTCAACGGCCGCCCGGTGCGCGACCGCCTGCTGCAGGGCGCCCTGCGCGGGGCCTACGCCGACTTCCTGGCGCGCGACCGGCACCCGGCTGCGGCCCTCTTCATCGACATCGACCCGCTGTATGTCGACGTGAACGTCCACCCGGCCAAGGCGGAGGTCCGCTTCCGCGATCCGGCGCTGGTGCGCGGCCTGATCGTCGGCGCCCTGCGCCACGCCCTGCACGCCGCGGGACACCGCGCCTCGACCACAGTCGCCGCCGACGCCCTGTCAGGGTTCCGCCCGCATACGGGCGAGGCCCTCTACAACCCGGCCGCGCCGCAGACGTTCAGCAATGCCGCGCCGGGCTGGAGCGGCTGGCAGGGCTGGTCGCAACCGGCCGCCGCCGCCCAGAACCTGCCGGGCCTCAACGAACGCTCCGCCCGCGTCGAGCATACGTGGAGCGGGGAAGCCGCTGCTCCCGACTTCCGCACCCTGGGCGAGATCCAGGCCGAACACGCGGGCCAGATCACGCCGGGCGCCCCTGCCCCGGTCGATCTGATCGATTACCCGCTGGGCGCCGCGCGGGCGCAGCTGCACGCCAACTACATCGTGGCCCAGACCCGCGACGGCCTGGTCATCGTCGATCAGCACGCCGCGCACGAACGACTGGTCTATGAGCGGATGAAGGCCCAGATGGCCGACGGCGCCGTCACCCGTCAGGCCCTGCTGACGCCCGAAGTCGTCGAACTGGACCCCGCCGAGGCCGAGCGCGTCGCCGCCAAGGCCGAGGAACTGGCCGAGATGGGCCTGATCGTCGAAGCGTTCGGCGCGGGCGCGGTGCTGGTGCGCGAAACGCCCGCCCTGCTGGGCGACACCGACGTTCAGGGCCTGATCCGCGACATCGCCGACGACCTGTCCGAACACGGCGCCGCCCTGTCGCTGAAAGAGCGCATGGCCGAGGTCTGCAGCACCATGGCCTGCCACGGCTCGGTGCGTTCGGGCCGCGTCCTGTCCGCGCCCGAGATGAACGCCCTGCTGCGCCAGATGGAGGCCACGCCCCACTCCGGCCAATGCAACCACGGCCGCCCGACCTATGTGGAGCTGAAGCTGCACGACCTTGAGAAGCTGTTCGGGCGGCGCTGATCTTTTCGTCGCCCTACCGCTTCGCTACTTGAGCGTATGACCCCTTCCGTCCTCTTCGTCTGTCTCGGCAACATCTGTCGCTCACCGCTGGCCGAGGCGGCCTTCCGTGAGGAAGCGCGTCGCCTGAAGCTGGACGTGGTCGCCGATTCTGCAGGCACGGGCGGCTGGCACGTCGACTCTCCGCCCGACCCGCGCGCCCAAGCGGTCGCCCTGAGGAACGGCGTCGATATCTCGGCCCTGCGCGGCCGTCAGGTGAAGCCCGCCGACTTCCGCCGCTTCACCCATCTGGTGGCGATGGATCACGACAATCTGGCTAGCCTGCGCCGCCTCGCCCCGCCTGACGCCACGGCCGAACTGTCCCTGCTGCTGGATCACGTCGAGGGCCGCGCCGGTCAGGCCGTGGCCGATCCCTATTTCGGCAAAGACGACGGTTTCGACGTCACCTGGACCGATGTCACGGCCGGCGCCCGCGCCTTGGCCTCCGAGCTTCAGCGCCGCAGAGGTTGAAGCGCCTAGCCGCCGCCCGCCCCTCACGCTATAAGCCGCGCCTTCCCCCAATGGGATCGAACCATGTTTGAGATTGTAGCCACGGCATAGGCCCGGACGCTGATCGTCCCGAGGCCACCTGAACCCGCCCCGCGCCCCGTTGCGCCGGGCGCGTGTCTTCTCATGCCTTGGAAATCTCAATCCCATGAACCTGTCCCGTGCGGAGCAACGCACGCTCCACGCCCTCGCCCAGGGCGGTCGCATCCTGCTGGAGCGCGACGAACAGGGCCGCATCCTGGCCGCCCGCTGCTTCACCCGCGAAGGCTGGGTGCTGGACGGCTGCAATCTGGATCAATGGCGCAGCCTGAAGCGCAAGGGCGTCATCAAGTCGCGAAACGGCGGCCCCTATGTCGTCAACCGCGACGGCCTCAGCCGCCTGCGCAGCCGGGCCGACAACCGGACCTCAGGTCGAAGCTTCTGACGCCCTGAGGAACAGGACGCGCGCGGCGCCGTAGTCGCGCGCGTCCAACCGCTCATAGCCGGGCGTGTCGATCTCAGGCTCGTCCGAGCCGCGCTCGAACACCACGATGGCGCCCGGCGCCAGCCAGCCGCCCTCCAGCAGCCGCGCCAGCGTCTGCTCGCCCAGGCCTTTGGCGTAGGGCGGGTCCAGAAACGCCAGGGTGAAGGCCTCGCCCGCCGAGCCGGGACGCGGCCCCAGATCGGTCGCGCTGCGCCGATGCACCCGGCACCGCCCGAACAGGCCATAGGCGTCCATGTTCTCGCGGATGGCACCCCGCGCGCCGTCGTCCGTATCCACGAACAGGCAGAAGGCCGCCCCGCGCGACAGCGCCTCGAACCCCAGCGCGCCCGAACCGGCATACAGGTCGATCACCCGCGCCTCATGCAGGCCTTCGGCCCACGGCGCATGCTCCAGCACGTTGAAGATCGCCTGACGCGCCCGATCCGACGTCGGCCGCGTGTTCTGTCCCTCGGGCGTGACGATGGCCCGACCACGATATTGTCCAGCGACGATTCTCATGGCCCCGCCTCTGGACCGACCACGCGCGCAATGCAACGTTCGGCCCATGTCGAACGCCGGATTCTCAAGTTCCACCCCCTCGCCTTTCTTCACTGCGGTCGAGGAAGCACGAAGCAGTCCGCTGATCGTCGGCGTTCGGCCTGCGGCGCGGTGGAAGCGGCTCGCGGGCTTCATCGCTCTATCCTGCGTGCTGATAATCACCACCGGCATCGTCATCGGTCTGGCGATGTCCGCTTTAGAGGCCGCAGGCATATTTGATGCAGACGCCTTGGCCACTGTGCCGGAAGGCCCTGACCGCCTGTATGGCGAAGGCGCATACGTGCTGGAACTCGGAGCTTTCCTTGGTTTGCTGGCGGGGGCCGCCCTGCTCAGCGCCAGAATCGCCTATGGCGTGCCGACGACGGCCTTTCTCTGGCCCCGCCGCCGCTTCTCGCTGCGACAATTGCGGCTCGGGTTCGCCGTTATGGCCGTGGTGGGGAGCGCCAGCGCTATTATCTACAACCTGATTGACCCTGCAGGTCCGGCGCCGATCCTGAATCCCGCCTATTCGATCGAAAGCCGACTGTTCTACGTCGCCGCCGCGACTCTCGGCCTGTTCGCCGCAGCAGCCGCCGAAGAGGTCGTCTTTCGCGGCGTCCTGCTCCGGGTGACGGGCGGATTCACAGGCAGCCTAATCATCCTGTGCCTGTTCAACGCCGTCGTGTTCTCCGCCATTCACCTGGACCCCGATCCGGTAGCCTTCGTCGCACGCGCCCTGTCAGGCCTGATCTGGACCTGGGCGGCCTTGCGCCTTGGCGGGATCGAGTTCGCCATCGGCGCCCACTGGGCCGGCAACCTCGCTATCGCCCTGCTGGAGGAACCGATTTCTACTGAACCTCCGCCAGGAGAAATCGCGCCGCTGTCGGCGCTTGCCTATGAAGCCGTCGCCCTGATCGTGGTGTTGATCGTCGTCGAACGGATCGTGCGCGCCCGACGCGCTCAGCCCTCCGCGTAAAGCGCCTCGACCTCGGCGCCGGTCATGCGGGTGCGGTCGCCGGCGAAGGCGTAGTTGCTAGGCTTGGCGTCGATATAGATCTCACTGTCGAAGGCGAAGGCCGACGGATCGTCGAACGCCTGGACCGAGACCATGACCATACCGCCCGCCTTCAATCGCCAGAACAGGTTGGAGCCGCAGGCCGAGCAGAACTGCCGCTCGGCCCAATCGGACGAATCATAGGTCGACAGCGGCCCCTCGACCTCGACAGTGTCGCCGCAGTCGACGCTGAGCGACACCCCGCCCGAGGTCCGGCGACACCGTTCGCAATGGCAGGCGTGCATTCCGCCCTTGGGCGTGGCGGTGAAGCGCACCGCCCCGCACAGACAGCGGCCGTTCAACTGGGTTTCAACGTCCGCCATGCCTTGCGCCTCTGCTCAATAATCAGCCGCGTCCGCGCGGGCCGCCACGACCGCCTGCACCGCCCGAAGGCTTGCCGCCGAAAGGTTTGCCTCCGAACGGTTTGCCCCCCCCACGAGGACCGCCTGGTCGGTCGCCCGAACGAGAGTCCGAACGCGCATCAGGACGCCCACCGGCTCCACCGGGACGACCGAACGGCTTGCCGCCGGGCTTTCCGCCGGGACGGCCGCCCTTGGGCGGACCGCGGCGGTCGTCGATGAACTGGTCGGCGCGCGGTTCGCGCGGCGTGAACGGACGGCGCGGACGATCGCCGCCTTCCGTCCCTTCGTCATGACCCGGACGGGCGCGCGGCTTGAAAGTCTTCTTGTGCTCGAACTTCGGCTTGGCCTTGGCCCAGCCCTCCTTGCGAGCGGGCTTGCCGAACTCAGCGCCTTCCTCGGCCGCCGTTTCTGCGGCGCGCACGCGGCTGGGCTTACGCGACGGATCCGACATGGCCGAGCCGGACTTGCCGCGCACGATCGGCGTGTTGGCGCGACGCCCCGGAACAGGCGCCGGCGTCGCGACCGTATTGCCGGTCGGCAGGTTCTCGGGACGGATATGCTCGGCCAGCATCTCGCGGATCACGCGCGGGCCGACTTCCTCGACCGATCCGACCGGCAGGGTGCCGAGCTGGAACGGACCATAGGCCAGGCGGATCAGGCGGTTGACCGTCAGGCCGACGCTCTCCAGCACCTTGCGGACTTCGCGGTTCTTGCCCTCGGTGATCTGGACGCTGAGCCACAGGTTGGCCGACGACTTTTCGCCCTCCGCCTTTTCCTTGGCCTTGTCGATGGTGGCTTCCACCGGACCGTAACGCACGCCGTCGACAACGACGCCGTCCTTCAGCTTGTCCAACTGCTCCTGGGTAATGCGGCCGCGCGCACGGGCGCGATACTGGCGCACCAGCGCCGTGTCCGGCAGCTCCAGCGCCCGGCTCAATTCGCCGTCGTTGGTCAGCAGCAGAAGGCCTTCGGTCGCGAGATCGAGACGACCGACCGAGATCACGCGCGGCAGACCGCTGGGCAGGGCGTCGAACACGGTCGGACGGCCCGCCGGGTCGTTGTGGCTGGTGATCAGGCCAGCAGGCTTGTGATAGCGCCAGACGCGCGTCGCTTGCGCTGCGCCGATCGGCTTGCCGTCGACGGTGATCTTGTCGTCGCGCTTCACCAGCACGGCGGGCGTGGCCAGGATGCGGCCGTTCACCGCCACCTTACCCAGACCGATCAGGCGTTCGACCTCGCGACGCGAGGCGATGCCCGCGCGCGCCATGGCCTTGGCGATTCGTTCGGTGCGTTCGGGGCCCTTGGCCTCGGGCGCAGACTTGTCGCCCGGCTTGCCTCCGGCGCGGTCGCGCGGCTTGCCGCCCGGCTTTCCGTCCTTGTCGAAGGACTTTCGCGGGCCTTTATCGGCGAAATTGCGGGGACCGCGCGCGCCGTCGTCTTGACGGGAGCGGGGCTTCTTGTCGTTGTCTTTGGGATGGCGATCCATGATGAGCGGTTCATGAGCATGGCGCTCGATCTGGCGCAAGCGGCGGCTGACGCTGGCGAGGTGCCGGTCGGGGCCGTGATCGTGGACGAAAACACCGGCGAAGTGCTTGGGCGCGGGCAAAACGGGCCCATCACGGCCCATGATCCGACCGCCCATGCCGAGATCGTCGCCCTGCGCGATGCGGCGGCGAAGTTGCAGAATTATCGCCTTACGGACCTGACTCTCTATGTCACGCTCGAGCCGTGCGCCATGTGCGCGGGCGCCATCAGCCACGCCCGCATCGGCCGCGTGGTCTGGGGAGCGGACGACCCCAAGGGCGGCGCCGTGCTGCACGGCGGGCGTTTCTTCGACCAGCCGACCTGCCACTGGCGGCCCGCGACCGAGAGCGGGGTCATGGCCGATCCCGCCGCTGAAATGCTGCGCGGCTTCTTCCGCTCGCGCCGGAAGTCACGATCAGGAACGCCGGGCGACGCCGAGCGTTGAGCCTCCAAGCTTGACCTTGAGAGGACTTCATTTTGCCGACCCGTATCCTCTGGCCGACCGTCGCCGTCTCCGTCGTGGTTCTTCTGTCCGCCTGTGGTCAGGAACCGCGCAAGGCTCCGACCGACGGCGACGAGGTGCGTGAACGCGCCGTCGAGGCCCAAACCGCCCGCCGCCGCACCGGCGCCGAGCTTCAGGACCGCGCCCTGAACCGCGTCGTCCACGCTGTCTATCTTTGTAACAACTCCGAGCGCCTGTCGGTCGACTTCGACAACCCGCGCCAGATGGCGACCGTGCGCAACTCCAGCGGCGAGGCGGTGGATCTATTTCAGGAACGCGCCGCAGACGGCATCTGGTATCGCGCCTCGGGCTATGAACTGCGCGGCAAGGGCGTCATGGCCACATGGATCGCCGCCGACCGCGAACCCACCGAATGCCGGGCCGTCGACTAGGCGAAGGCCGCCAACCGTTCGTCCAGCCGTCGCCGCACGTCGGGCCAGTCTTCGTCCAGAATGGCGAACTGCGCCGTATCCCGCGCCCGCCCGGTCCAGGTCGTCTTGTGCTTGCGCAGCACGCCCTCATGGGTCGCGCCCAGCTTGCGGATGGCGGCCTGGCTGGCGGCGTTCAGAGCGTCGGTGATGATCTCGACCCGGATCGCCCCGTTCGAAAAGGCGTAGTCCAGCAACAGGCGCTTGCACGCCGGGTTGATCGGCCCGCCCCGCGCCTCGGGGCGATAGAAGGTCGAACCGATCTCGCAGCGCCGATGCTCGGGCTTGATCTCATAGAGGCTGGTCGTGCCGACGACCGCGTTGTCGCTGCGACGCCGCACGGCATAGGCGATGCGCGACCCCGCCGCCGTCGCCCTCAGAGCCGCATCCCACCAGCCGTCGAAATGCGCGCCATAGGCGGCCGCGACCATGCCGTTCCAGGCGTCCGGGTCGCAGTCCAGCGCCGCCCGAACCTCATCCTTCAGCGCCTCGGTGAACGGCTCCAGCCGCACGAAGGCGTCTTCAAGGACGACGGGCGACAGTTTCACGCCGCGCCTTCCTCGATCAGGAAGGCGCGCACCGCCTCGGCGTCCGCGTCCTTGTCGGTGAAGGCGTCGCCCACGGCCCGCGCCAGGATCAGGGTTAGGCGGCCGCCCTCGGCCTTCTTGTCCCCCGCCATGCGCGCGATCAGGGCGTCGGCGGCAAAAGCGTGGGCGACATCCGACAGTCGCGTCGGCAGGCCCGCCGCGCGGATGCCCGCCTCGGCCCGCTCGGCCTCAGCCGCCGGGCACAGCCCCTGCCGCGCCGAATAACGGAAGGCCATGGCGCAGCCCAGCGCCACCGCCTCGCCGTGGGTCAGGGTCTCGTCAAACGCCAGTTCAGCCTCCAGGGCGTGGCCGAAGGTGTGGCCCAGGTTCAGCAGGGCGCGACGGCCCGCCTCCTTCTCATCCTCGCCGACGATCTGGGCCTTGATCTCGACCGAGCGGATCACAGCACGCTCCAGCGCGTCGGGATCGCCCTTCGCCCCAGCAGCCCCCTCGCCGCCCAGCCAGTCGAAGAAGGCCGCGTCGCAGATCAATCCGTGCTTAAGCACCTCGGCCCAGCCCGAACGCACCTGGCGCACCGGCAGGGTGGCCAGGGCCTCGATGTCCGCCAGCACCCGACGCGGCTGATGGAAGGCGCCGATCAGGTTCTTGCCGCGCGGGGTGTCGATGGCCGTCTTGCCGCCGACCGAGGAATCCACCTGAGCCAGAAGCGTGGTCGGAACCTGCACGAAGTCGATGCCGCGCATGAACAGCGCCGCCGCCAGCCCGGCCAGGTCGCCCACCACGCCGCCGCCCAGGGCGACGACCAGGCTCTTGCGATCCAGCCCCTCGGCCAGCAATCGGTCCAGCACCGCCTCAAGCTGTTCAAACGACTTGGACGCCTCGCCTGCGGGCACGGCGACAATCCCGGTCGCCAGGCCCGCGCCTTCCAGAGAGGCGCGCACCGTCTCGCCGTGGATCGCCGCGACCGTCTCATCGCTGACGATGAAGGCTCGCGTGGGCTTCAACGCGGCGACCTCGGCTCCCGCCGTCTTCAGCAGACCGCGCCCGACGACGACCTCATAGGGGGCGAAGGCGCCGCCTGCGACCGGGATCGTCGTGGTCATGACTGGGTCTCCTGCCGTCCGAACCGGCGCAATTGTTTCAGGATGGCCTCGACGGCCTGGGCATGCGATCCGCCACCCACATCGACCGTCAGATCGGCCTCGCCGTAGATGGGATAGCGCGCCTTGGCCAGGTCGTTGAGGGCTGTCAGAGGATCGCGATTGCGCAACAGCGGCCGGGTGTCGCGTCGCCCTACCCGCTCAGCGATGACCTTCAGGTCCGCGCGCATCCAGACGCTGACGGCGTGCTGCTTCATCAGGGCGCGGATGTCGGGGTTGAGCACCGCCCCGCCCCCGGTCGCCAGCACGATCGGCGGCCCTTCCAGCAAACGCTTCATCACCCGCGCCTCGCCGGCCCGGAACTCAACCTCGCCGCGCGTGGCGAAGATTTCGCTGACGGTCATGCCCGCCGCTTCCTCGATCACATGATCGCCGTCAGCGAACGGCAAGCCCAATCGAGCCGCCAGGCGTCGCCCCACGGTCGATTTTCCGACGCCCATCAGCCCCACCAAGGCTATGGTGCGGACCGAAGACAACGGGAAGGAATCAGGCGAGGCGTCGGAAGGCATGGTCCGTACACCCTCTACACCAGACGCCGCCCGGCTCCACACCCAGAAGCGATGACCTGACGCCCGCATGACCCCGCAGATCGAAGCCTTTCTGGAGATGATGGCGGTGGAGCGCGACGCCTCGCCTCACACCCTGTCAGCCTATGGCCGCGATCTGGCGGACGCCGAGACCTGGCTGAACGACGCCGGGGGCCTGATGAACGCGCCGCAGGAGGCGCTGGAGGCCTGGTTCGCCGACCTGTCGCGGCGCGGCCTGTCCGCCGCCACGGCCGCGCGCCGCCGCGCCTCCGTGCGGCAGTTCTATCGCTTCGCCCTGGGCGAGGGCTGGCGAACCGATGATCCTTCGCGCCGCCTGGACGCACCCAAACAGGGCCGCAGCCTGCCCAAGACTCTCAGCCGCGACGAAATCGAGGCCCTGCTGACCGCCGCCGGCGCCGCCGACAGCACGGCGGGCCTACGCCTGATCGCCCTGGTCGAGATGGCCTACGCCTCGGGCCTGCGCGTATCCGAGCTGCTGGCGCTCAAGGTCGAGGCCGTGCGCCGCGACCCCGCCTATCTGATCGTGCGCGGCAAGGGCGGCAAGGAGCGGCTGGCCCCGCTGAACACGGCCGCACGCGAGGCGATCAAGGCCTGGCTGGACGCCCGCGACGCCGCCCGCAAGCCGAACACGCCCGACAGCGCCTGGCTGTTCCCCTCACACGGCAAGACGGGACATCTGACGCCGCGCCGCTTCGCCCAGCTTCTGGATCAAGCGGCCGTCATGGCGGGAATCGACCCGGCCCGCGTCAGCCCCCACGTCCTGCGCCACGCCTTCGCCACCCACCTGCTGGAAGGCGGTGCCGACCTACGCGTGGTGCAGACCCTGCTGGGCCACGCCGACATCTCGACCACCCAGATCTACACCCACGTCGCCGTCGACCGCCTGTCTCAAGTGGTTCACGCCAACCATCCCCTGGCGAAAGACGACTGAACCCGCGCTTGCTCCGAGACGTTCAGCGCTCTAGGTTCCGCCGCCTTCCGTAGCGCCAAGCGCGCTTCTTCCTCACGGACGCCTTATGGCCACGCACTATCTCGAATTCGAAAAGCCGATCGCCGAACTGGACGCCAAGATCGCCGAGCTGTCGCTGCTGGCGCCGACCAGCGGATCGTTCGAGACCGAGATCGCCGCCCTGCGTAAAAAGGCCGACGCCATGCGCACCAAGGCCTACGCCAACCTTGATCCATGGATGCGCACCCAGGTCGCGCGCCACCCGCAGCGTCCCCACTTCGTCGATTACGTCGACGGCCTGTTCACCGATTTCGTGGAGCTGCACGGCGACCGTCAGTTCGGGGACGACCAGGCCATCCTGGGCGGCCTGGCCCGATTCCGCGGCCAGCCGGTCGTGATCATGGGCCACGAAAAGGGCCACGACACTCAGACCCGCATCACCCACAACTTCGGCATGGCCCGCCCCGAGGGCTATCGCAAGGCCGTCCGCCTGATGGACATGGCCGAGCAGTTCGGCCTGCCGGTCCTGACCTTCGTCGACACCGCCGGCGCCTATCCGGGCCTGGGCGCCGAGGAGCGCGGACAGGCCGAGGCCATCGCCCGCTCGACCGAGCGCGGCCTGACTTTGGGCGTCCCCTCCATAGCCACGGTGACGGGCGAAGGCGGTTCGGGCGGCGCCATCGCCATCGCCGCCGCCAGCCGCGTGCTGATGCTGGAACACTCGATCTACTCGGTCATCTCGCCGGAAGGCGCAGCGGGCATCCTGTGGCGTGACGGCACGCGCGCCAAGGACGCAGCCAATGCGATGAAGATCACGGCGCCCGATCTGATCGAGCTGAAGATCGTCGATCGCGTGATCCCCGAGCCCCTGGGCGGTGCCCACGCTGATCGCGAAAAGGCCATGCAGAACGTCGGCCAGGTTCTGGAAGAAGAACTGAAGGCGTTGTCGGGCCTGTCCGCCGAACAGCTCAAGAAGCAACGCGCCGACCGTTTCTACGCCATCGGCCGCCTGGGCTGAATCGAGACGTTCAACCCGTTGCATGGCGGGCCGCCGCCGCCGAAGCTGCGCCGATGCGATTCGTCGAAGGTTCAGTGATGCGTGATTCGAGTCTTCCATGCGCGGCATGAACGGAGTTGGCGAATCCCTGCGCGAAAGCGCGGTCTTCAACTTCGACGGGGCGATGACCATGGTCATCGACGACTCCCCCTTCGCGATGGAGCTGACGGCCCAGGCCCTGCTGGGCTTCGGTATCAAGGTGCGCCACGCCTGCGCCGACGCGGCCGAGGCTATCAAGGTTCTGCAGACCCATCCCGTCGATCTGATCCTGGTCGATTGCGAGATGCCAGGCATGAGCGGCTATGAATTCGTGCGCTGGCTGCGCCGTTCGGGACTGGAACCGAACGCCTACGCCCCCGTCATCATGACCGCCGCCCACGTACGCCGCTCAAAGGTATCAGAGGCCCGAGACTGCGGCGCCAACTTCCTGATCACCAAGCCGTTCAGCGCCGGCGTGCTGTTGGAGCGCATCGTCTGGGTGGCGCGCGATGCACGCCCCTTCCTTGAGGTCGGCGACTATTTCGGGCCAGATCGACGGTTCAAGGAGGAACCCTGGCCTGGCCCCGAGCGTCGTTCCGAAGAAATCCGCAAAGCGCAATTCGAAGCCCAACGCAGAGCCTCGATCGATCTATGACCGTCATCACGCACAATCGCCGCCGCTCGCGCCTGTCGACCTTGATCGATCAGCCTGGCGGCGTCAGCGTCGGAACCGCCCTGACCCAGGCGCGCGCCAACCTGACCGAGTATGAGGCCCGCAGCCGTCAGGTCATCGAGGAACAGGTCGCAGCCCTGGCCGCCATGACGCCGCCCGCCGGCCTTGAAGACGTCTCCGTCACCCTGGATCAGGCGTACGTCCGCTCCAGCGCCGTGATCGACGCGGCCGGGCCCTTCGAGATGAAGGACATCTGCACGGCCGCCGCCAACCTGTGCGACCTGATCGACGCTGCGCCGGAAGACCGCGCCTTCGACTGGCGCATCGTCACCGTCCACGCCCAGGCGCTGCGTCTGCTGCTGACCCTGCCGAAAGAGGCCGCCGACGCCCGCAGCCAAGTGCTAGACAGCCTCAAGGACGTGCTGAAGGCCAAGGTTCCTGGCGCCAAGGACTAACAGGGATCAGATCTCTGCGGTCGGCGTCTTTGCCCCGCGCGTCTGTTTGCGCCACAGGGCTGCGTATTCCCCGCCCTGACGCGCCACCAGCTCATGATGGGCGCCGCGTTCGACGATGCGGCCTGCCTTCAGCACCAGAATCTGATCGGCGTCGGCGACGGTCGACAAACGGTGCGCCACCACCAGGGTCGTGCGACCGGTCCGCGCCTTGCGCAGCGTCTTCTGGATCGCCGCCTCGGTCCGGCTGTCGAGCGCGCTGGTCGCTTCGTCCAGGATCAAAATGCAGGGGTCGGCCAACAGAGCGCGGGCGATGCCCACCCGCTGACGCTCGCCGCCCGACAACTTCAGTCCCCGCTCGCCTACGCGCGTGTCCATGCCTTCGGGCAGGTTGCGGATGAAGTCCGCCAGTTCCGCCGCCTCGGCCGCCGCCCAGATCGCCGCCTCGTCCGCGTCGGGTCGGGCGAAGGCGATGTTGGCCGCGATGGTGTCGTTGAACAGGGCCACGTCCTGCGGCACCAGGGCCACGGCCGCCCGCAGCGACGCCTGTGTCACGCTGCGCGCGTCCCGACCGTCGATCAGCACTGCGCCTTCCTGCGGGTCGAGCAGCCGCAAGGCCAGCTTGACGATGGTGGACTTGCCCGCCCCCGACGGCCCGACCAGAGCGGTCGTGGTGCCCGCCGACGTGACGAAGCTGACATCGTCCAGACCTGCCGCCCGCGCATCATGCCGGAAACCGACATGGTCAAACACGACCTCGGCCCCTCGGCCGCTTTCAGGACGCGGCAGATCGATCGCGTCGGGCGCATCCGCCACCTGCGGCGCCTGCCGCGTCACCTTAAGCATCTCCTCCATGTCGATGAAGGATTGGCGGATTTCTCGATAGGCAAAGCCCAGAATATTCAGCGGCGCATAGAGGGAGATCATGATCAGCACGGCCGCCGTCACATCGCCCGGCCCCATGCGCCCCGCCGCCGCCTCGAACCCGGCCATGACGGCCATGATCCCAAGGCCGACGTTCATGATCAGGCCCTGGATCAGGTTCAAGGTCGCCAGCGAGGTGTTCGCCTTCAGCGACGCCTTCGCATAGGTCGCCAGAGACGCCTCATAGGCCTGCGCCGCCCGGCCCTCGGCGCCGAACGACTTGACGGTTTCATAGTTCAGCAGGGCGTCGACCGACAGGCCCGCCGCCTCGCTGTCGGCCGCGTTCATGGCGCGCCGATGCTCCAGCCGCCAGTTGGCCATGGCGAAGGTCGTGACCGCATAGACCAGCACCACGCCCACCGCCACGACGCCGAACCGCCAGTCGTATTTGCCGCCCAGAACCGCCGCCGCCAGCACCAGCTCCAGCACCGTCGGGCCCAGGTTGAACATCAGGATACGCAGCAGGAAGTCGACCGCGCGAGAGCCTCGGTCCATCACCCGCGACAGGGCGCCGGACCGCTTGGTCTGGTGGAAGTCCAGCGACAGGCTGAGGGCGTGAGCAAACGTCTCGGCCGCCGTCTTGCGCTGAGCCGCCGCGCGCACCGGGGCGAACACCACATCCGACAACTGAGGCGTCGCCGCCGACAGGAACCGCACCAGGGCCCAGCCCACGGCGAAAGCGGCGAAGCCCAGCCCCACCGACGCCGCCGGCCCCTGGTCCGCCGCCAGATGGTTGACCGCTGCGCCCAGGACCAGCGGCGCCAGCACGCCCAGCCCCTTGCCCGCCAGCGTCAGCAGGATTGCCCCCGCCACGCGCCACGGCAGTTGCGGCGCGCCCGAACGGGCCACCACGCCGATCAGGTTCTTCAGCGCCTCCAGCGTAGGCGGCGCCTCCTGTTGCGCGGGATCCGTCCCAGCGTTCATGGCCTTGCTTGCGACGTCGCCACGCCGTCCCGAGCGTTCACCGCGCATCGTCACGTCCCGCCGCCATCATGCCACCGAGGCGGAACGCGTCCGCCACGTCAATCCAGGCTCGCAACGGCGTCGATCAAGGCGTCAACCGACGCCTCATCAGTCGCCCAGGAACAAACGAACCGCACCGAGCCGTCGTCGAATTGATAGCAGGCCCAGCCCGCTGCATTCAGCGCCTGATGCGCCTCGTCCGGCATCCGCACGAAGACGGTGTTCGATTCCACCGGATGAGCCAGGACGAAGGGCGTTTTCGTCTCAATCCCGTCGGCCAGGCGCTGCGCCATCAGATTGGCGTGAGCGGCGCCCGATAACCAGTCGCCCGATTCCAGCAGCCCCAGCATTGGCGCGGCCAGCAGCCGGCCCTTGGACGCGGTCTGTCCGGCCTGTTTCAGCCGGTTGTCGATGCGGCGGGTCAACGTCTTGTCGAAGATCACCAGGGCCTCGACGCAGTGGGCGCCCGCCTTGGCCCCGCCGAACGACAGCACATCGACGCCCAGACGCGGAATGTCCTTGGGGTCAAAGCCCGCCGCTGCGGCGTTCGCCAGTCGCGCCCCGTCCATATGCACGCCCAGACCTCCTCGCTTGGAGGGCTCAATCAAATGGCGCAGTTCTTCCTCGGAATAGACGGCGCCGTATTCGGTCGTCTGGGTCAGGCTGAGCGCCGCCGGCGGCTGACGGTAGCCTACCACGGGTTCTTCCAGAGCGGCGTAAAGCGCGGCCACATCAACCTTACCCGAATAGCCCGGCAGGCCGATCAGGCCGACGCCCTGACCGAAGAAGCCGGGCGCGCCCGTCTCGTCCGTGCAGACATGGGCCGCGTGGTGCGCCAGTACCGCCTCATAGGCCCGCGCCAACATCGACAGGCCGATGGCGTTGGCCGCCGTGCCGCTGAAGACAAAACGCACCTCGGCGTCCGCATCCAGCGTCTGGCGGATCAAATCGGCGGCGCGCGTCGAGGTTTCGTCCGCGCCATAAGCTCGCGCGAACCCGGCATTGGCGGCGACCAGGGCCTGAAGCGCCGAGGGCGCCATGCCCGTCGTGTTGTCGGAACCGAAATCAAAACGCACGGCTCATTCTCCCCCTTGGTCAGAGGCCTCGCCCTGAACCGCACCATCCTGGACCGGAGCCATGACGACCCGCGCGAATTTGGCGTCCTTCGCCGGCACCTCGACCTGGTGCGGGAAGGGAATCTCGATGCCGGCTTCGTCCAGGGCCTCCTTGCCCGACTGAATCAGGTCAGCCTGGGTCTGCCACCAGTCGGCGTTGTTCACCCAGGCATGCAGAGTGATCTCGACCGCGCTGTCCAGCAGCGCCGTCACCCCCGTCCAGGTCGCCGCATCCGTCAGCACCTTGTCGTGAAGCCGCGCGACCGCCGCCAGCACGTCGCGCGCCTCCTTCAGGTTCTCGCCATAACCGACGGTGAACTTGATCTCGATCCGGCGCGTTCGCTGGCCCGTCAGATTGATGATGACGTCGCTCAGCACCTTGGAGTTCGGAATGACGATCTTGTGGTTGTTGGCGTTCGACAGCTGGGTGGTGAACAGATCCAGCTTCTGCACCGTGCCCGACGCGCCGCCCACGTCGATGACCTCGCCCACGCGATAGGGGCGCAGGACCAGCAGCATCACCCCCGCCGCCACGTTCGACAGCGTGCCTTGCAACGCCAGGCCGACCGCCAGGGAGGCGGCGCCCAGAACGGCGATGATGGAGGTCGTCTGCACGCCTAGGCGCTGCAGCACTGCGATCATGCCGACGATGATGACCACCACCCGCACGATCTGAACCATGAAGGCCAGCACTGTCGGGTCGCGCCTGACGGCCTTGGTGCGACCCAGAAGCTTGCGCGCCGCGCCCGACGCCCAGCGCGCCGCGATCAGCGTCAGGGCGAAGATGATCGCCGCCACCGTCAGGTTGATGGCGAAATCACCCAGCATATCCATGGCCTTGGCCAGGATGGCGGCGTCGACGGTCAACTTCTGCTCGCCAGCGGCCACCACTTGAGCCAGAGGCTCGGCGAGCACGACAGGGGTATGCAGGGAATTCGTGAGCATGAGCCGGGTCTAACGCACGCGCCGCCGATTGGAAGCCCCGCAGGTCAAGCTTTTTCACCCGCGCTGACCCGCCCGCCGCCGCGTTCGATGGCGTCCAGCAGGTCCAGAACAGAGGCGAGGGTGTCAGCCTCCCGCGCGGGCTTGTCCCAGCGGATGCGACTGACGCGCGGAAAACGCATGGCCACGCCCGATTTATGGCGCGTAGAGCGCTGCAGTCCCTCGAAGGCGATCTCCAGCACCAGGCCGAAATCGCGCTCGGCGCGAACGGCGCGGACCGGGCCGAAGCGGTCCGTCGTGTGATCGCGGACGAATTTGTCGATCTGCTTCAACTCTTCGTCGGTGAAGCCGAAATAGGCCTTGCCGACGGGCGCCAGCGCCCCCTCCTCCGTCCAGACGCCGAAGGTGTAGTCGGAGTAGTAGCCGGAGCGCTTCCCATGTCCTCGCTGGGCGTACATCAGCACGGCGTCGATGACGTGCGGATCACGCTTCCACTTGAACCAGGGGCCTTTGGGGCGGCCCGCCGTATAGACGCTGTCCCGGCGTTTCAGCATCAGCCCCTCCGCCGCCGCACCCACCGGAGGATCGGCGCGCAAGGCCTCCAACTCCGCCCACGTCTCATGCTGCAGCAACGGGGACAGATAAAGCCGTCGCCCCCCATGCGTCGCGACCAGCCGTTCCAGCCGCGTGCGACGCTTGGTCAACGGCAGGCGCCGCAGATCCTCGCCTCCCTCGGCCAGCAGGTCATAGGCCAGTATCGCTGCCGGATAGGCCGCCTGCAGTCTGGCGTCGGCCGTCTTGCGGTTCAATCGCTGCTGCAGATCGCCGAACGGTGCAACGACGTTGTCGCGGATCACCAGAAGCTCGCCGTCCACCGCTCCGTCAAACGCCAGATTCGCCGTCACATCGGGGAATGCAGCCGAAATGTCGTCTCCGGTGCGCGAGTACAATCGCGTGACGCCCGCCTCACACACGGCTTGCACCCGGACGCCGTCCCATTTCCATTCAGCGATGAAGGCCTGCGGATCCAGCCGCGCCAGATCAACCGCCGCGTCCAGCGCTGTCGCCAGCATGACGGGGCGGAACCGCCCTGGAACTTCAGCGCTAGGACGCTCTCCCCGACCTTCCAGCCAGGCAAACAAGTCGCCATAGGGGGCTGTCAGTCCATGCCAGACCTCCTCGACCTCGCTGACATCGACCGGCGGCAGGGACGCAGCCTGTTCACCGCCTTCAGGCGTCGGGTGTTCAATGACCGCCTCTGGCCGCACCATAGCAACGGCCGTGCGCGCTAGCCGCGCCGACACGCCGACGCGCAAACCGCCCGTGACCAGCTTGAGCAACGCCCAGCGACCCTTGGGCTCCAGGAAGTCCAGCCAATCTTCAACCAGACCGGACGCCTCCTGCCGGTCAGCACCCTGAAGCGCGTCCACCACTTCAGCCAAGGATGGTTCGCGGTTAAGGCGACAATCAGGATTGATCGGCCATATCAGGGCGACCGTCTCCGCCAGGTCGCCGACGTAGTCATAAGACCAGCCGAACAGCACAGGATCGACCCGCGCCTCGGCCGCCTTGCGTATCATGGCCGGCTTGGCCGCCGAAAAGCTCAGATCGCCGGTCAGCGCCGCCAACGCCCACCCGCGATCCGGATCGGGCGTGGCGCGCATATAATCTCGCAACAGGAGCAGCTTCGCCTTGCGCGAAGCGGTCAACGACAGTCGATCAAGCAGTTCGGCGAAGCCGTGCAATTCAGCTCCTTGGGTTCAAACGCTCCTTTAGAACGGCGAACCTCGCAGTCGTTTCCGCGTCGGTTCAGGCCGCTTCGCTTTCGATCATCCGCCGCAACATCGAACGTCCGCCCTTGGCCTGGCTCATCAGGCCCGCCAGACTACGGAAGTCGATCGGCTTGTTTAGATAGGCGTCGGCGCCCGCCGCCAGCCCCGCCTCCTGATCCTCGTTCCGCGCCGAGGCCGATAGAACGACGATGGGCGTCTCGGCGTTGGCGCCCCCTTCACGGATCAGCCGCGTCGCCGTCAGCCCATCCATGATCGGCATGTTCACGTCCATGACAATCAGGTCGAACGTCTGGTGGCGAGCGATCTCAACAGCCTCCTGGCCGTTCTCGGCGGTAGTCGTGCGTCGTCCCGTCGACCCCATCCAGGCCTCCAGGATCATGCGGTTGACGGCGTGGTCCTCGACGACCAGCACCTCCATCGCATCCTCCTGGGTCATCTCAGCGTCTGCGTCGACTTCAGCAGTCTCATCGACCCAGTGCACGACCTCCCCCTCGACGGCGAAGACGAAGACCGATCCTTTGCCGACTTCGGACGTCACCGAGATATCCCCGCCCATGATGTTGGCCAGCCGCCGCGAGATGGTGAGGCCCAGGCCCGTCCCGCCAAATCGCCGCGTGGACGAGGCGTCGATCTGCGTGAACGGCTGGAACAGTTGATCCATGTCCGCTTCGGAAATGCCCGCCCCGCTGTCATACACGGCGAATTCTAACGCCACGCGCCGTTCCGAGATGCGACGCCCTCGCGTCACCAGGCGGATGTCTCCGCCATCAGTGAATTTCACAGCGTTGGACAGAAGGTTCTGCACGACCTGGCAGACACGCAGCGGGTCGCCGCGTACGACCGCAGGCACCTCGCCTTCGAACTCAGACACGAACGTCAGCCCTTTGGCTTCGGCCTGCGCCTCAAACGGCCCGACAATCCGACGGTGCAGGTCGTCGAGCTGAATATCAATGGATTCGAAATTCATCCGCCCCGCCTCGATCTTGGTCATGTCGAGGATGTCGTTCAGCAAGCTCAGCAAATTGTCGCCTGAGTTGCGGATGATCGCCAGGTATTCGCGTTGGGCGCCGTCAAGGCGCGTCGCGCTCAACAATTGGGCCACGCCCAATACCCCGTTCATCGGCGTGCGTAGTTCGTGAGAGATAACCCCCAGAAAGTTGGACTTCGCCTCATTCGCCGCATCGGCCTTGTCACGAGCGGCCTCCAGCTCCGCAATCAGATGAGCCTGATGCTCCTGGAAGGCGCGGATGCGGTCTTCGCGCAGCATGGTCATGGTCACCAGGACAAACAGCGAGGCCACAGTAACGGGTATCAGCGCCACAAAAGGCCAGAACGCGTCTGGATGGCCGATCAGGGTCACGCCGATGATCGCAGCCGCCAAACCGTAGGGCGACGAGATGATCAGCGCCTGCTTCGGCGAGCTGCGAAGCTGGGCGAAAACCAGAACATAACCTGAAATCAGGAAGGCGATCGCCAGCTCACGCCCGAAGTACGACGGCGAAAACCACGCCAGCAAGGGCGCAACGGCCCAAGCCGCCGTAGTCACCGCACCGACAATGGGGAATATTCTGCCCCAACCGGCCTCGGCGTCCTGGCTTTCACTGATCCGCTTTTCGGCGACGCCGCGGAGGGCGCCCGCCGCGAGCGTTCCGGCAAACCAAAGCAGGCCGTGCGGCAAGCCGACCGTCGCGATCAGGCCCAGCGCCCAGCTGGCAATGATCATATAGCGCAAGTAGTGGGTTTGCAGGATGGCGGACAGGGCCTGGGCGGCGCTACCGGCCTCCTGGCTTTCCAACCCCTTCCCTATGCCCTCGGAACCTACCATACGACGCCCCCGCCCGCTGCAAAAATGCTTCGGGGACGGACGCTATGACCAAATGTTCTAAGACGGCGTGAACGCAAAGAACCACGTAATGTGAAAGGCGCGGGTATTAGCTCGCTGCTTCTCCAGGCGTCTGGGCGCGGATCGACAACGCGTGAACCTGACCGCTGAGTTCGGCTTTCAGCACGGCGTTTATCGCCCGCTGACGCGCGACCCGATTCTGGCCTTCGAAGGCGCTGGAAACGATCGTCAACTGAAAATGGCTTTCTCCGCCATCCTGGGCGTCGATGCCGCCTTCATGGTGGTGGCCGGCGTGCTTCCAGCTGTCGTCTTCAAGCTCAATCACGCTCGGAACGAACGCTGCAGTCAGTTTTTCACGGATAATCGTCGCTACGGGGCCATCAGACATGGGTCATTCCTTGAAGCTGTCCAAATCAGGCCTACACTTCGGAGGATGTCCGCTTCTTTTCAATACAAGCCTCGCTTCACCGACATCCGTGTGAAGCCCCCTCGGCCCGAAGAGGAAGAAGCCGAGGCTGATGTCCTGCGCCTGAAACCCGGCCAGAAGCGCTGCGAGTGGCCCGACTGCACCCAGCCCGCCAGCGCCAAGGCGCCCAAGTCGCGCGAACAGCTCAACGAGTTCTACAACTTCTGCCAGGTCCATGCCGGGCAGTACAACAAGGGTTGGAACTTCTACGCAGGCATGAACGAAGGTCAGATTCGCGCGGCCCAAGAAAACGAGGCCATGACCGGGGGCCGCCCCACCTGGCAGATGAAAGCTGGCCCGCAAACGCGTGAGGCCGCCGCCTTCGCCGCGAAGTTCGGCACGAACAACAACGCGGGCGCCGGTTCATGGCGCGACAGCTTTGGCCTTTTCGGGCGCCGCACCCAGGACGCGCCTGTCGCCGACGCCCCCGAACAACGCATGGGCAAGCTAGAGCGCGCCGCCTTGGCAGACCTGAACCTGGAACCGGGTGCGGACAAATCCGCCGTCAAGGCGCGCTATCATGAGATGTTGAAACGCTTTCATCCTGACACCAACGGCGGCGACCGCGGCGCAGAGGCCAAGCTTCAAAGCGTCATTAAAGCCTGGAAAACCTTGAAAAAGGCCGGTTACGCCTGATCGCCCGCAACAGCCCCCCGCCGCCGGGTGGAGCGTCTATGCGTGTGACTTGGCCGCCCAGTTCGGACGAATCCCATATTTCTGCGAAAGCCTCCACGCCGCTCTCGCCGCGCATCACGCGCCGCGTCTCGCGGATCGCTTCCGTGAAGGTGTTCGCCTCAAGAGCGAGCATCTGAGGCGTCCGGCCGGGCGCATCATAAACATAGCAGAAGAACTGCGGCAGCGTGGTCATTTCAGCCCCTCCCCTATGGGAGCGATGTCGCAATTATTAACACCCGCCTGTGGACGTTTCGAATCACAGAACCGTTGTTTCTGATACACGGCGTCCCCACGTCCATTCTTCCTTCACCTCTTATGGAGCCTGCCCCATGGAAGTCCTGTACCGCGCCCACGCCACGGCCTCCGGCGGAGGGCGCGACGAAGGTCGCTCGGCTACCGACGATGGCAAGATCGACGTTCGCCTGTCCGTTCCGACCGAAATGGGCGGCAAGGGCGGCGACGGGACCAATCCCGAGCAGCTTTTCGCCACGGGCTACGCCGCCTGCTACATGGGCGCTCTGCGGCTGGTCTCGGGCAAGGCGGGTACGCCGGTCGGCCCGGACACCAAGGTTTCGGCCGGGATCGGCTTCGGCAAGAACATCCGCGGTGAAGGCTTCAATCTCGACGTGACCCTGCGGGTGACGGACCATGGGCTGGATCGTGCGGTGATCGACGACCTGATCCAGAAGGCGCACCAGGTCTGCCCCTATTCCAACGCCACGCGCGGCAACGTCGACGTGGACCTGTCGGCGGAATAATCCGACCGGCCCAGGGCGAATAAATCATCCGGCCCCTCGCGCGTGTTGAGCCGCGCGCGCGAGGGCGCTAGGTGGATGGTCATGACCTCTCCGCTCGACGCCTCCCCCGATCCGCTCGTCATCCTTGAACCGCACCGCAAGGTCACGCTGAAGGAAGCGTTCGGCATCGACTCCGACATGGTCGTGCCCGCCTTCGAGACGCGCGACAGCCACGTCCCCGAGATCGACGAATCCTATCGCTTCGATCCCCAGACGACGCTCGCCATCTGCGCGGGCTTCGCCTACGACCGCCGCGTGATGGTTCAGGGCTATCACGGCACCGGCAAGTCAACCCACATCGAGCAGGTCGCCGCCCGCCTGAACTGGCCCATGGTTCGCGTCAACCTGGACGCTCACGTCAGCCGCATCGACCTGATCGGCAAGGACGCCATCGTCCTGAAGGAAGGCAAGCAGATCACCGAATTCCGCGAGGGCATCCTGCCGTGGTCGCTGCAGCGCCCGGTCGCCCTGGTGTTCGACGAATATGACGCGGGCCGTCCGGACGTCATGTTCGTGATCCAGCGCGTGCTGGAGGCGCAGGGCCGCCTGACCCTGCTGGACCAGAACCGCGTCATTCGTCCGAACAAGTGGTTCCGCCTGTTCGCCACCTCGAACACGGTCGGCCTGGGCGACACCACGGGCCTGTACCACGGAGCCCAGCAGATCAACCAGGCGCAGCTGGACCGCTGGAACATCGTCACCACGCTCAATTACCTCGACCACGACGTGGAAGCCGAGATCGTCGCCGCCAAGGTGCCCGAGTGGAACGACGCCGAGGGCAAGCGCCGCATCGCCGCCATGGTCCGCGTCGCCGACATGACCCGTAACGCCTTCATGAACGGCGACATCTCGACGGTCATGTCGCCGCGCACGGTCATCACCTGGGCCCAGAACGCCATCATCTTCGGCGGCGACGTGGCCCTGAGCTTCCGTCTGACCTTCCTGAACAAGTGCGACGAACTGGAACGGCCAACCATCGCCGAATTCTATCAACGCGCCTTCGGCGAAGACCTGCCGGAATCCGCCACGCGGGTGAAGATCGGCTAGAGGCTTCCCCCTCGCGCAATTGAGAAGGCCGCCTTCCAGATCCGGAAGGCGGCCTTTTTTTCTTAGCGAAGTCCCGAGACGAACATCCTCGGACGTGAACGCCGCACCAGCCACAGATTGACCGTAGCCGTCGCCAGCACCAGCGCCGCCACAGCCTGGTGCAGCACGCCGAGCGTCACCGGGACGGCGTGGATCAGCGTCAGGACGCCCAGCCCCGCCTGCAGCCACAGCGCGCCCGCCAAAACGAGGGCCGAAGCGCCCAGCCCCTCGCCCAGACGCCCGCGCAGGGCCTGAACCGCATAGAAGGTGCCCGCGAACAGCAGCACATAGGCGCCGATCCGGTGGTTCAACTGCACCAGCCCCTGATCGTGCAGGAAGGCCAGCGCCCCCTGCCCCCACTCGACCGGCGGGAACAAGGCGCCGTTCATCATCGGCCAGTCGGTATAGATCATGCCCGCCTTGGCCCCGGCCACCAGGCCGCCGAGCAGACACTGGAAGAAGACGCCGCCCAGCAGCAGGCCAGCGCCCCAGCTCCAGCCGCGCGGCGCGCGCGTGAAGTCCGAACCGGACCAAGCCTCCAGCCCCGTCCAGATCAGTCCAGCGAAGATCAGGAAGGCCAGGCCTAGGTGGGTCGTCAGCCGTTCCGGCGCCACATCGATGCGCTCAGCCAGGCCGCTGGACACCATCCACCAGCCGATCAGCCCCTGCAGGCCGCCCAGGGCCAACAGGATCGCACAGCGCCCGATAAGGCGTCGCGGAATGGCGCGGAAGACCAGGAACAGGACGAAGGGCACGGCGAAGACCACGCCGATCAGACGTCCCAGCAGACGGTGCGCCCATTCCCACCAGAAGATGTACTGAAACTCCGCCATGCTCATGCCAGCGTTGACCTCGACGTACTGGGGGATGGCCTTGTACTTGTCGAACGCCTCGACCCAGTCGGCGTGGTTCATCGGCGGCAGGGCGCCCATGATGGGCTTCCATTCCGTGATCGACAGGCCCGAGCCGGTCAGGCGCGTCGCGCCTCCGACCACCACCATGGCGAACACCAAGGTCGCGCAGAAAAACAACCACAGCGCCACCGCGCGGCTGTGGTCCAATTCACCTATACGCTTCATTCGACGCCTGCCGTTCGCCCCGATATGCTGCCGCCTCTTTCGCGGGCGGCGGAACCGAGGGATATGCCCCTCTCGCGAGACAAGATCGAGTCGCTTTCTTCGCCAAAGCGTCGCACAGCAGTCAGGGAGCGCCGGTCGGTGCCATATATCGAGATCGCCATCGCCGTCGCCGGCGCCCTGCTCCTTGCGTGGGTCGCCGACCTGTTGACAGGTCGGCGCGGAATCGGCGCGGTCATGCTTGTCGCCTTGGTCAGTGGGGCGTGCGGAGCCTTCCTGGCCATTCGGGTTTTCGCCATCGCCACCCTGGCCGACTGGGCATGGCTGCCCTGGTCGATGGCGGCGACGGTGATCGGCCTGATCGCCTTCTTCCTGTTCCGGAGCAAACGATGATGCCTCCCCGCGCGCGCCGTTTCGTCGCCACTCTGGGTGTTATCTTCTTCCTGATCTTCTGGATCTGGGGGGCGGTGACGGTGCACGATCTGCTGCCGGACGCCCGGTGGATCGATCTGATCTTCTTCACCGTCGCGGGCGTCGGTTGGGGCCTTCCGCTCATTCCCCTGCTGCGCTGGGCCGAGCGAGAAAAATAGGCTCTAGACCGTAGGCAGGCGGGCGATGAAGTGGCCCTTCATCCCCTCGGGCCAGTCGCGATAGGGCACGGCGCCGTCCGGGCTGGCGGCGTAGCGGCGCGCGAAGTCGACGATAGCCTCAGCCGCCTCGGCGGTCGGCATGAAGGTTCCGGCTAGGTAGCCTGGCTTGCCGCCCTGGGCCAGATAGACGGTGCAGTGGCTGCGGCAGGCCCACAGGCAGGCCTGCTCCTCGACCCGCAGTTCGGGCGCGCGTTCAGCCGCCGTCGCCACGGCCTGAAGCAGCAACCGCCCGCCCGAGACGCCGTCCGCGTCCACGGGCTCGTCCGTCGACAGACGGCAGGTGGTGCAGACGATCAGTCGCGCCGTCGCCTCCGTCATCAGAACTCCACCCCGGCCTGGGCCTTCACCCCGCTGCGGAACGGGTGCTTGACCATCTGCATGTCGGTGACGAGATCGGCCGCCTGGATCAGGGCGTCCGGGGCGTTGCGGCCGGTGATGACGACGTGGGTGTCGGCCGGACGCGCGGCCAGAACCTCCAGCACCTCCTCGACCGGCAGGTAGTCGTAGCGCAGGGCGATGTTCAGTTCGTCACAGACGACCATCTTCCATTCCGGGTCCATGATGCGGGCCTTGGCGGCCTCCCAGGCGCGGCGGACGTTGGCGATGTCGGCGGCGCGGTCCTGAGTGTCCCAGGTGAAGCCCT
Source organism: Brevundimonas sp. Soil_N_31 (assembly GCF_057655995.1). Classification (NCBI taxonomy): domain Bacteria; kingdom Pseudomonadati; phylum Pseudomonadota; class Alphaproteobacteria; order Caulobacterales; family Caulobacteraceae; genus Brevundimonas; species Brevundimonas sp. Soil_N_31. Next base: position 320,210 of record NZ_JBDGLE010000002.1, on the reverse strand, counting down.
CGCCCATCGGCCGCATCTCGACCAGATCGGGAAAGCTGTCGAACAGGGTCTGCTCGCCCGTCTCCATCGCGCCCTTGATGAACTGGATGATGGAGGTCTTCATCCCGTGGCCGATCATGCGGCAGACCATGCCCATGGCCGCCGTCGACTTGCCCTTGCCCGTCCCGGTGTGGACGATGACCAGGCCGCGCTCGACGGTCTTTGACTGCATCATCCGGGCGCGGGCGGCCTGGATGCGCTTCATCTTCTCGGCGTGGCGGGCGTTCAGTTCGGCGTCGTGCGGGTCGTTCATCGGCGGCCGTCTCCTTCAGCGGTCAGGTCCAGTTCAAAGGGCGCGCCCCAGTCGGTCTCCGCGCCCCGGCCGATAGCCTCGACGGCGCGGACCATGGCGCCGCCGCGGTCCAGCAGGCGGTCGGCCAGGGCGACGATCAGGGCGTTGGGCGTAGCGGTCGGCGCGGCGTCGCGCAGACGCGCGGCCCACTCATCCTCGCGCCCCCGCGCCGTGCGGGCGCAGGCGACGACATAGGCCGCCGCCGTCGAGCGGCTGACCCCCGCCCAGCAGTGGATCAGCAGAGGCCGCGCGCCGGTCCATCCCTGCGCAAACGCTATCAGGGCCTCAACATGTTCAGCCGACGGCGCGACCAGCCCCTCGCGCGGGGCGGCGATGTCGTTGAAGCGCAGGTCCAGCCGGTGTTCGGTGTCAAAGGCCGCTTCCGCTCCCGGCGAGGCCAGCGTCACCAGATGCGACGGCTGATGCGCGGCCAGCAGCCGCTCGACCTGCGGCAGGGACGAGACGATCAACCTCATGCCGCCAGAAATCCGGCGACGGCCAGCAGGAAGCCGACCTCGAACATCTGTTCGACCGCGCCCAGCACGTCGCCGGTGCGCCCGCCGATCAGCCGCTGCGCCTGCCACGCCGGAACCGCGCCGACGACCAGCCCCGTCGCCACACCGACCACGCCCGCCGCGACCGGCAGCAGGGCCAGCGGCCACAGGGCGACCAGCACCGCCACCGCCAGCCCCGCGATCGAAGCCCGGTCCGGCTTGCCCTCCTTGGCCATGCCGGGGTCGCCGCCATAGGGCATAAGCGCCATCGCCCCGACCGCCGCCGCCCGGCCCAGGCCATGCGAGGCCACCAGCGCCGCCGCCGCCATCCACGGCGAGACGGCGACCAACATCGCCAGCGCCGCGACCCGCAACGCCAGCGTCAGCCCCAGCGCCAGCGCGCCGTATGAGCCGAGGCGGCTGTCCTTCATGATCTCCAGCCGCCGCGCCCGCGTCTGGCCGCCGCCCAGACCGTCGGCGGTGTCGGCCAGCCCGTCCTCGTGGAAGCCGCCGGTCATCGCCACGCCCGCCGCCACGGCCAGCAGGGCCGCGATCCACGGGCTCCACACCTGCGCCGCGCCGTACAGGATCACCGCCGCGATCAGGCCCACCACCTGCCCGACCAGCGGGAACCAGCGCGCGCTCTGCTGAATCCACTCGGGTTGGAAATCACGAAGCGACGGCGTCGGTAGGCGCGTCAGGAACTGCAGGGCGCAGACGAACAGTCGCGCCTCGCGCCCGATCATCGCGCGGCCTCCAATATGTCCTTCAGCTCGGCCACGTCGGACAGCAGGGCGCAGGCCGCCTTCAACAGCGGCACGGCCAGCAACGCGCCCGTCCCCTCGCCCAGACGCATGTCGAGGCCTAGCAAGGGTTGCGCCTCGACCGCCTCCAGCATCCGACGATGCCCGGCCTCGGCCGAAGCGTGGGCGAAGATGCAGTAGTCGCGCGCCTCCGGCGCCAGCCGGATCGCCAGCAGGGCCGCTGCCGAACCGATGAAGCCGTCGACGATGACCGGCGCGCCCGCCTTGGCCGCGCCCAGCAGGGCCCCGGCCATCATGGCGATCTCGAAGCCGCCGAACTGGGTCAGCACCTCCATCGGCGCCGTCGCGTCCGACCGGGCCGCGGCCCTGGCCAGCACGGCCTGTTTGCGCGCCATGCCCTCGGGCGAATGCCCCGCCCCCTGCCCCACGCAGTCGGCCAGAGGCGCGGGCGCCAGCCGGTGCATCAGCAGGGCCGCCGAGGCGCTGTTGCCGATGCCCATCTCGCCCAGCGCGATCACATCGGCGCCGTCGTCGATGGCGGCCCGCGCCATGGCGGCGCCTTCCAGCAGGGCGGCCTGCGCCTGATCGGGCGCCATGGCGGGCTCGACCGAGGCGTCCTTCGTGCCCGGCGCGACCTTGGCGTGGATCAGGCCTGCGCGCTCCGACAGGTCGGCGGCGACGCCCGCGTCGATCACTTGCACCTGCGCGCCGACGACCCCGGCGAAGGCGTTGGCGCTGGCCCGGCCTGTCAGCAGGGTGTCGACCATGGCGACGGTCACGCCCGCCGGATAGGCCGCCACGCCTGAGCGCGTCAGCCCGTGATCCCCGGCGAAGACCAGCAGCACCGGCCGGGTCACGGTCGGCCGCAGAGTCTGCTGGATCAGGCCCAGCGCAAGGGCAAGATCCTCGATCCGGCCGAGGGCGCCGACCGGCTTGGCCTTGCCGTCCAGCGCCTGCCGCAGCGGCGCGCGCAGCCCCTGATCCACGGTCGGCACGGAAAGAAGGTCGGTCAGTTCGGTCATGTCAGTCCTGCGATCCGGGCCAGCGCCGGAATGTCGAATTGGGTTTCCAGAACGGCGGCGATGCGGTCCAGCGCCTGATCCACCCGCGCGCCCTGGTCCACGCCGTCGGATATGGCGCCGACCTCCGCCAGCAGCGCCGCCCGCGCCTCGACCCGGTCGAACAGGCCGTGGACATAGAGGCCCGCGATCCGGCCGTCGCCCGAGCGCGCCCCATGCGCCGCCCCGTCGATCACGGCGACCGGGCGGGCCGTATCCGGGCCGTCAGTGCGGCCGATGTGGATCTCATAGCCCCGAACCGCCGCGCCCGAGGGCGTCAGCCGCCCCTCCACCCGGCGCAGCGTCTTGGCCCCCGCCAGCACCGTCTCGACGTCCAGCAGGCCCAGCCCCGGCGCCGAACCCGCCACGCCCTCGACGCCGTCGGGATCGCTGATCGTCCGGCCCAGCATCTGATAGCCGCCGCACACGCCCAGCACCCGCCCGCCGCGTCGCACATGGGCGGCGATATCCACGTCCCAGCCCTGCGCGCGCAGGAAGGCCAGATCGGCCAGCGTCGCCTTGGTCCCCGGCAGGATGATCAGGTCCGCATCGCCCGGCAGGGCCTGCCCCGGCGGCACGAAGCCGAAGTCCACGCCCGGCTCATGCCGCAACGGATCGAAGTCGTCGAAGTTGGCGATGCGCGACAGCATGGGGACGGCGATCCGCACCTTTCCGCCACGCTGCCCCCCCGACCGCTCCAGCACCACGGCGTCCTCGGCCGGAAGCGCCCGCGCGTCCGCCAGCCACGGCGCCATGCCCAGATCCGCCCAGCCGGTGCGCCGCGTGATCTCGGCCCGCCCCTGATCGAACAGGGCCGGATCGCCGCGAAACTTGTTGATGATGAAGCCCCTGATCATCGCCCGGTCTTCATCGTCCAGCACCGCATGGGCGCCGACCAGAGAGGCGATCACATGGCCCCGGTCGATGTCGCCGACCAGCACCACCGGCACGTCCGCCGCGCGGGCGAAGCCCATGTTGGCGATGTCCCCGGCGCGCAGGTTGGTCTCGGCCGGACTGCCCGCCCCCTCGACGATCACCAGATCGGCTTCGGTGTGAAGACGGCGGAAGCTGTCCAGCACCACGTCCAGCAGGGCGGCCTTGCGGTCCTGATAGCCGGCCGCCTGCCACACGCCCTCGACCTGACCGCGCACGACCAGCTGGGCGCCGGTGTCGCTCTGCGGCTTCAGCAGGACGGGGTTCATGTCGACCGTCGCCGGCGTGCGGCAGGCCAGCGCCTGAAGCGCCTGAGCACGGCCGATCTCGCCGGTGCGGCCTTCAGAGTCAGGCGCTGTGACGGCGGCGTTGTTGGACATGTTCTGCGGCTTTAACGGCCGCACCTTCAGGCCGCGATTGGCGAAGACGCGGCACAGGCCCGCGACCAGCACCGACTTGCCCACGTCCGAACCGCAGCCCTGAATCATCAGCGCGGCCATGCGAAGCCCCCGCCGATCAGCAGCATCAGCAACAGGGCGCAGGCGAGGCCGTAAACCTTCAGCCCGCGTTTCAGATCATGAGCGGACGGCGGCGCCCAGTCGCCGAAGACAGGTCGGTCGGTCATGACGCCGTCATAGCGGACCGGCCCGCCCAGTCGAACCCGCAGCGCGCCCGCCATGGCCGCCTCGGGCCACCCGGCGTTGGGCGAGGCGTGCCTGCCTGCATCGCGCCACATGATGCGCCAACCGCCTGCGCCGCCCAGAGCGATCAGGGCGCCCGCGATGCGCGCCGGGATCCAGTTCATCACGTCGTCGATCCGCGCCGCGGCCCAGCCGAAGGCCCGCCAGCGCAGCTCCCTGTGGCCGATCATGCTGTCGGCGGTGTTGATGGCCTTATAGGCAAACAGGCCCGGCAGGCCGCCGATCACGAACCAGAAGACCGGCGCGACCACGCCGTCGCAGAAGCTCTCGGCCAGGCTTTCCAGAGCGGCCGTCGCGACCTCGTTCTCGTCCATCGCCTCGACGTCGCGGCCGACGATCATGCCGACCGCCAGACGCGCGGCGGGCAGGTCGCCCGCCTTCAGCGGCCGAGCCACGGCGCGGACGTGGTCGAACAGGCTGCGCGCCGCCAGTCCCGTCGCGCCGCAGACTAACAGCAACGCCACCCCCGGCCAAAACGGCGAGGCGGCGGCCATCGCCTGTACGCCCCAGCCCGCCCCGCCTGCGACCGTGATCAGGATCAGGACCGTGACGACGCCCAGGATGCGGCGTGCGCCTTCGGGCCGTTCCGCCTTGTTCCAGCGCCGCTCCAGCACCGCGATCAGGGCGCCGAGCCACGCCACCGGATGCGACAGGCGCCGGGACCAGCCGACGACGCCCTCGACCAGCAAAGCCCCCGCGACGATCCAGGGCATGGGCAGGCTGCTAACGGGCACGGCCGACCATCTCCAGCACCGGGCCGCGCGCGCCGTCCAGGGTGCGCGCCTCGACGCCGTACGCCGTCTTGAGCACCTCGGGCGACAGGGCCTCGGCCGGGGCGGCGTCGGCCAGCACGCGTCCCTCAGCCAGAACGATCACCCGATCCGCCACGCGCAAGGCCGCGTCGAGGTCGTGCAGGGTCAGGACGACGCCCCGCCCCTCTTCATCCGCCAGCCGCCGGAACAGGTCGCAGGCGTCCAGCACATGACCCGGATCGAGGCCCGCCAGCGGCTCGTCCGCCAGCAGCCATTGCGGTTCTCCGGCCAGGGCGCGGGCGATCAGGACGCGCGCCCGCTCGCCCCCCGACAAGGTCGAAACGACGCGGTCGGCGAAGGCCTCCACCCCCGCCACGGCCATGGCGCGGGCCACGGCGGCGCGGTCGTCCGCCCTCAAGCCCCAGGCGCCGACGTAGGGGGTGCGGCCCAGGCCGACGAAGGTGCGCCCCTCGACCGCCCAGGCGATCTCGGCGTTCTGGGGCAGGTAGGCGATGCGCCGTGATCGCGCGCGCGCGGGCAGGTCGCGCAAGGCTCGGCCGTCCAGCGTCACGCGGCCCGCGTCAGGCGTCCGCAGGGCCGCCAGACAGTCCAGCAGCGTCGACTTGCCCGCCCCGTTCGGTCCGACGATCGCCGTCACCAGCCCCGGCGCGAAGGCGGCGTCGACGCCGTTCAGCACCGCCTTGTCGCCCAGTCGGACAGACAGGTTCTCCGCGCTCAGGATGCTCATGCCAGCTTCCTTCTCATGGTGATCAGCAGGGCCAGGAAGAAGGGGCCGCCCAGGGCCGCCATGGCCACGCCCAGCTTGATCTCGGTCGAAGCGGGCGTCAGCCGCACCAGAATGTCCGCCGCCAACGTCAACGCCGCCCCGCCCAGGGCCGAGGGCAGAAGCAGGCCGCTGGGCCGCGCGCCGATCAGGGGCCGCAGCAGATGCGGCACGATCAGGCCGACGAAGCCGATCGACCCCGTCACCGCCACCGCCGAACCGACCGCCAGGGCCGCCCCCAGCGCCAGCATCATCCGCCCGACGTCCAGCCGCACCCCCAGCGACCGCGCCCCCGCCTCGCCCAGGGTCAGGGCGTCCAGCGTCCGCCCTTGGGTCAACAGCAGCAGGCAGCCCAGGATCATGCCCGGCGCCGCCAGCCTCAGCTCGACCACGCTGCGGTCGGCCAGCGACCCCATCAGCCAGTTGACGATCTCGTTCACCGCCCAGGGGTTGGGCGCCAGGTTCAGCGCCAGGGCCACGCCCGCCCCGGCCATGGTCTGAATCACCACCCCGGCCAGAATGAAGGTGACGACGCTGCTGGTCGCCCCCGCCAGGGCCAGCAGCAACAGCACGCCGATCCCCGCCCCGACCATGGCCACGACCGGCAGCACCCACGGCGCGCTGGCCGCCCCGCCCAGATAGAAGGTCAGCACCGCCCCCAGCGCCGCCATGGTCGAGACGCCCAGGATCGCCGGATCGGCCAGCGGGTTGCGCGTATAGCCCTGCAACGCCGCCCCGGTCAGGCCCAGCACCGCCCCGACCATCAGGGCCAGCACGGTGCGCGGCAGGCGCAGCTCGAACAGGATGGCCCAGGCGGGATCGCCGCGCTGGCTCGCCCAGTCGCTCCACGGAATCCAGACGCGGCCCGCGCTCATGCTGGCGACGGACAGGGCGACGATCAGGAGCAGAAGCCCGATCATCACCAGGGGACGCGGCAGGGTCATGTCAGGGCCTCCAGCGCCGTGCGGCGCGCGCGAGCCAGGGCGGCGGCGGTCTGGATCAGCACCGGCCCGCCGCAATAGAGCAGCTTCTCTTCCAGTTGCGCCTGCACCATCCGCCCGGACAGGGACTTCAGCGCCGGATGACGCATCACCCGGTCGGCCCAGGTGCGCGAGCCGCGCACCGGCACGCCGCTGAGCAACACCTGGGGCGGGTCGGCCAGCAGGCGCTCAACCGGGACATTGCCCCATTTGCCCAGGCCATAGCGGCCGGCGACATTCTCGAAACCGGCGCGGGTCATCATCTCGTCCATCAAGGTGCCGCGCCCGGCGGCGAAACCGTTGGGCTGGTAGATCAGGGCCGTCAGCGGCGCCGATCCCGGCGGCGGGGCGGCGGCGGCGATGGCCGCCTCGATGCGCGCGATCAGGGCCTGGCCCCGCGCCGGGCGGCCGACCAGGCGGGCGACCTCGCGCACCTGGTCCAGGCTTGCGGCCACGCTGTCGGGCACGGCGAACAGTTCGGTCTGGATGTTCAGACGGCCCAGGGCATTGCGGGTCGCCAGGGCGCTGTGGCGACTGGTCAGCACCAGATCGGGGCGCAGGGCGATGACCTCTTCCGCCGTCTCCCAGGTGAAGGGCAGGGTCTCGGCCACCTCGGAAATGGTCGAGCCGACCGGCTCGCGCGCATAGTGGCTGAGGGAGGCGATCTGCCCCCGGTCGGCGACGTGGACCAGGATGGCGTCAAGGCAGGCGTTCAGCGACACCACGCGGCGCGGCGCAGCGTCGGCCGCAGCCGGCCCGACGACCAGCATGGCTCCCGCGCCCGCCAGCGCCTGTCGCCGGCTCGCCCTCATCCGAAGGCCTCCAGCGCGCGTCGCAGTCGAGGGAAGTCGCGCTCGACCGGAACGCCGAAGCGCAGGGCGTCGGGCGTATGGTCGAACGGCCGGGTCAGGATGCCCGCGCGGCACAGGTGCTGGAACCAGCGCGCGGCGTGGGGCGTGCGCGTCATGCGGAACAGGCTGGTCCCGCCGATGATCTGGAACCCCGCCCGCGCCAGCAAGTCGTCCAGCCGATCGGCCCGCTCGGCCAGGGCCGCCTCGGTCCGGCGCCGCCAGGCCTCGTCAGCGTAGGCGCCCAGCCCCAGCGTCAGGGCGTCGGCGCTGACCGGCCAGTCGCCCTGAAGCGCGCGCAATCGCCGGATCAGCTCGGGCGCCGCCAGCATGAAGCCCAGCCGCACCCCGGCCAGACCGTAGAACTTACCGAACGAGCGCAGGACGATCAGCCCCGGCTCGGCCAGGTCCGACACGCTGTCGCCGGGCGCGCATTCGATGAAGGACTCGTCCGCCACCAGCCAGCGCCCCGCCTTGGACCGCGCCCGCGCCATGGCGATCAGATCGGCCCGCCGGGTCAGGCGCCCGTCGGGATTGTTCGGATTGACGACGACCAGCACGCCCGCCTGCGAGGCCGCCGCCTGATCCGGCGCGATCAGGCGCGTCGCCACGCCCGCCGCCCGCCAGGCCTCGGCATGGGCGCCGTAGGTCGGGCCGACGACCTCGACCGCCCGCACGCCCAGCAGCAGGGGCAGAAGACGGATCGCCGCTTCGGCTCCCGCGACCGCCGCCGTCCGCTCAGGCGAAGCGCCGAAGGCGGCCGCAGCGACCGCCTCCAACGCCGCCAGGGCGGCGGGATCGGGCAGGCGGTTCAGCGCCTCCTCCGACGCGCGCGCTCCCCGCCACGGCTCGGGATTGATCCCCGTGGACAGGTCCAGCCAGGGCTGCGGCGCGTCGGGATAGGCGGCGGCGGCCGTTATCAGGCCGCCGCCGTGCCGGGTCGCCGTCGTCAGGAACGCGGCGTCCTTCATCGCATCAGAACCGGACGCGAACGCCGCCGAACACGCCCTGGCCCGGCGCGCCGTAGTTCAGGACCGTCTGATAGTCCTCGTCGAAGGCGTTCTCGATCCGGCCGTAGATTTCGAGGGCGTCGTTGATCGGATAGGAGGCGCGCAGATCGACCAGGGTGTAGGCGTCGACCTTCGCCGTGTTCGTGTCGTTGTTGAACGTCTCGCCGACGTAACGCACCGCCACGCCCGTCTTCAGACCGAAGGTGAAGGCGTAGTCAGCGGCGAAGTTCGCCATATGCTCGGGACGGCGCGTCAGACGCTTGCCGTCCGTGGCGCCCGAGGCGCTCTTGGCGTCGGTCCAGGTGTAGTTGGCGCTGACGTTCAGGCGCTCCGTCACATCCACGCGGCCGACCAGTTCGACGCCTTGCGCCTCGGTCTTCTGGACGTTGCGGTAATAGCCCCAGCGGCCTGCGCCGTTGACGGTGCACAGCGGGTCCGTCGAGGGCGTCGAGCAGCCGTTGTAGCGGATCTCATTGTCCGCCTGGCGGTTGAAGTAGGTCGCCGAGACGACGGCGCGGTCGAACAGGCGCTGCTCGACGCCGATCTCCCAGCTGTCGAACTCTTCCGGTTGCAGGTTCAGATTGCCGTACTCGCTGTATAGCTCATACAGGCCCGGCGCGCGGAAGCCCTGACCCCAGCTGGCGCGCACCACCGTATCGCCCTCGTTCAGGGCCCAGGCCGCCGCGACCTGGCCCAGCAGGTTGTCGCCATATTGCGCGTGGTCGTCATAGCGCAGTCCGCCGGTCAAGGTCAGGCCGTCCAGCACCGTCCACTGAACCTGGCCATAGGCGCTGTTCAGTTCGGCTTCGCCGCGACCGAAGGCCGGGTTCGGGTTCCAGTCGCCGGGAGAGCGGGTCTTCATCTCCGACTTCTCGTGCTCCAGGCCGAAGGTCGCGTTCAGCGCCTCGGTGAAGGCGAAGGCGCCCTGATATTCCCAGCGGCGGTTCTGGCCCTCGGCGTCAAAGGTCAGGGTCTGGACCTTGTTGTCGGGGTTGAAGTTGCGGCGGTCCGTGTCGGTATGGGCGTAGCCGATGCGGTTACGGAAACGACCGTCCAGCAGGTCGAAGTTCAGTCCGGCGTAGGCGACCAGCTCCTGGGTCTTGCCGTATTCGCGGCTGTCGCCGTTGAAGGCGTCGAAGTCGTTGCGGCCGCTGGACCAGACCGAGCGCAGGTCCAGGGACACCGCGTCCGTCACCTTGAGGTTCAGGCGGCCCGACAGGCCGGTGTTGGTGTAGCCGTCATCCTCGGTCCCCTTGGCGAAGGCCGAGAACCCGTCGGTGTCGTAGCGGCTGGCCGCCAGACGCCAGCTCAGGCGCTCGTTGGCGCCGCCGATCCCGCCGCGGAAATAGGTCGTGCCGCGCGCGCCGGCCTCGGCGTCGAGGCTGCCTTGCAGGGCTTCGGTCGGTTCGGCCGTGACGATATTGACCACGCCGCCGATGGCCTGGCTGCCCCACAGGGTCGACTGGGCGCCGCGCAGCACCTCGATACGTGCGGTGTCGCCGATCAGCAGGTTGCCGAAGTTGAAGCCGCCCTGGGTCGAGGACGGGTCGTTCAGCTTGACCCCGTCGATCAGGACGACGGTGTGCTGGCTCTCGGCGCCGCGGATGTTGACGCCCGTCGAGGTGCCGACGCCGCCGTTGCGGGTGAAGCTGACGCCCGGCGTCTGGGCCAGAAGCTCGACCACGGCCGGGGTCTGGCGCGCCTCGATGGCGGCCTGGGTCAAGACAGTGACCGAGGCCCCGACGCGCTCGATCGGCTGGGCCGAGCGGTTGGCGGTGACGACCACGTCCTCAACGGCGGTGGCGCCCGCGCGGCCCGCCACATCGGGGGCGGCGGCCTGTTGATCGAGGACTTCAGCGGCGAAGGCGGGCGCGGCGGCCAGGAGGCTGGCGGCGGCCAGGGTAGCGAATGCGGTCCGGTTCATTCCGGTTCTCCATATGACGACGCCGCGCCGGACCGCCCGTCGCCCGGATGAGCGAAAGCGGCCGCTGACGCGGCTGGTTTACGACTGTCGTCACACGAGTTGCCTCGACCGCCCGGCACATCCCGACCGCACGGAGAACGACGGCGACAGGCAGGTCTCCTGGCTCGCGGATCAAGGCCGGTGCGCGTCGCCTTCCCAGCAGTCGTTCAGGCCGTGGCCTTCCGGACCGCCAGTGGCGTATGACGCGCGGGCTAGCCGCTTACAGTTGCGGGAACAGCCGGAGTTTCACACTCCGTTCCCTTTCAATCCCCTTTCGGGGAACCTGACGCGACCGTGGCAGTAGGACTGCGCGCAGTTCAGGTCAACCGGAGAGACGACGCATGACCCTAAGCCTGGTTCTCGGCGGCGCCCGTTCCGGCAAGAGCGGCTACGCCCAAAGGCAGGCCGAACAGACCGCCGAGGCGGCGGGCCGCTCGCCCGTATTCATCGCCACCGCCGAGGCTTTCGATGATGAGATGCGCGACCGCATCGCCCGCCATCAGGCCGAACGCGGCCAGGGCTGGCGCCAAGTCGAAGCGCCGCTGGATCTGGCCGAGGCCGTGCGCGCCCTGTCGGTCGAGGATGTGGCGGTGGTCGACTGCCTGACCTTGTGGCTCAGCAATCAGATGCTGGCCGAGCGCGACCTGGCCGCCGCCGTCGACGACCTGACCCAGGCCCTGGCCGTCTGCCCAGCGCGTCTATGGGTCGTCAGCAACGAGGTCGGGTGGTCTCTGGTGCCGGACAACCCTCTGGGCCGCCGTTTCAGAGACGAGGCTGGCCGTCTGAACCAGCGAATCGCTGCCCTGGCGGACGAAACCTGGCTGATCGCGGCAGGCATGGGGTTGCCGCTGCAACGCCTCTGAACGCGGCTACGAAAAAGGGCGTGAAGGATGTTTCCTCCACGCCCTGATCTTGAACAGCCGGAGCCCGCTCAGACGGTGGCGGGTTGCGCCTGGCCGTCCTGCCCGTCGGCCTCGGGCATGTCATCCAGCTCGCCTTCCCACTTGGCGACCACGGCGGCGGCGACAGAGTTGCCGACGACGTTGGTGGCCGAGCGGCCCATGTCGAGCAGGTGGTCGACGCCCAGGACGATGGCGATCCACGCCTCGGGCAGGCCGAAGTAGGTCAGGGTCGCCATGATCACCACCAGCGACGCGCGCGGAATGCCGGCGATCCCCTTGGACGTCACCATCAGCAGCAGCAGCATGAATATCTGCTGCGACACGCTGAGCTGCACGCCGTGGGCCTGCATGATGAACATGGTGCCGAAGGTGCAGTAGAGCATCGACCCGTCCAGATTGAACGAATAGCCCAGCGGCAGGACGAAGCTGACGATACGGCGGCGCACGCCGACCTTGGGCAGGGCCTCCAGGATCCGCGGATAGGCCGCTTCCGAACTGGCCGTCGAGAAGGCCAGCAGGGTCGGGGTGCGGATCTCGCGGAACAGCGGGATCACCCGCTTGCCCAGCACCACGGCTCCGGCCAGGAACAGCAAACCCCACAGCACGCCCATGGAGCCGTAGAAGCCGAGCACGAACTTGGCGTAGGTGCCCAGCATCTCGAGACCCTGGGTGGCGATAGTCGAGGCCAGGGCGGCGAAGATGGCGAAGGGCGCCAGCTTCATCACGAACTCGGTCACCTTCAGCATGATGGAGGCGGCCTGTTCGACCAGGTGCAGCACCGCCGGCGCCTTGTCGTCCAGGGCCGCGACCGCCGTTCCGACGAAGACCGAGAAGACGACGATCTGCAGAATCTCATTCTTGGCCATGGCGTCGAAGATCGAGGTCGGCACCAGATGGGTGATGAAGCCATGCAGCGAGAAGGCGTCCGTCGAAGCCGCAGGCGCGCTGGCCGCCACGGCTTCGGGCAGATGCATGTTCGCGCCGGGCTGCAGCAGTTGGACCATCACCAGACCCAGCACCAGCGACACGATCGAGGCGCCGATGAACCAGGTCATGGTCTTGACGCCGATCCGTCCCACCGAGGCCGCGTCCTCCATGTGCGCAATGCCCGCCACCAGGGTTGTAAACACCAACGGCGCGATGATCATCTTGATCAGGCGCAGGAAGACGTCGGTGATCAGATTCAGGTTCGACGCCGCAGACGACGCCTGGTCTGCGGTCAGGAAGTGGTTCAGGCCCCAGCCCGTCAACACCCCGAGGACCATCGCCCCGATGATGAAGTAAGCGAACAAACGTTTCATACAGTCGTCCAGGCTCGCGTGACGGGAGCCCCGTCATCGCCGTTGTACCAATGGAGGGCCCCCACCCGCCGCAATTCAGGCAGCAGCGAATAAACGATAAAAACGTCGTCGCCCATCACATATTCTCCCGGCGATCCATGTCGGATCAGACGCCGATGCGCGCCTAAGCCAACGACAGCCGGTCGCTCCAGCCGTCGTAGGCGACGTCAACATGAGCCGGAAGCTCGCGTTTCAACCGCTGGTAATCCAAATCAATGTGCAGATTGGTCAGCACGGCCCGCTTCACTCTCGTACGCGCAATCCAGTCCAGCGCCTTGTCGACATGCGCGTGGGTCGGATGCGGCGTATAGCGAAGAGCGTCCAGAACCCACAAATCAGCCCCGCGCACCGCATCCAGAGCCGCTTCGTCAAGGTCAGATACATCGCTGGAATAGACCAGGCCGCCGATCCGGTAACCGACTGAACGGATCGGCCCGTGCGCCTGATCAAAGGTGATGACGGGCAGATCGCCGCCCGGTCCGGTCACGCTCCAGACCTCGCCGTGCGATGGAACCGACCTCGCCTCGACGATGGCGGGATAGCCGTGCTGGCTCTCGAAGATGTAGTCGAACCGCCGCGTCAGAGCCGTACGAGTCGCCTCATCCATCCAGGCGGGAATACGTCGCCGGGCATGGGCGGCGAAGACACGCAGATCATCAATGCCGTGAGTCTGATCTGCATGGTCATGGGTATAAAGAACGCCATCAACACGGCGGACTCCCGCCATCAGCATCTGCTGGCGGAAATCGGGCGAGGTATCGATGACCACGCTAGTCACGCCATCGGGGCCATGAAGGCGGGCCAGCAACGAGCAGCGCGTGCGCCGATTGCGCGGCTCGGCCGGATCGCAGTCGCCCCAGTCGCCGTCGCCGCGCGGCACTCCGCCCGATGAGCCGCACCCCAGGATGACGACCTCAAGCTCACTCATTCCGCAGGCCTTGGGATGCGGTCGAACAGGTTGAAGAAAGCGTCGGTGGTCAGGCGATCCGCCTGTTCAGGCGACCAGCCCCGAATCTCGGCCAGCTTGCCCAGCACCAAGCCGACATAGGCCGGCTCATTGCGGCGGCCCCGATGCGGAATCGGCGCCAGATAGGGGCAGTCCGTCTCGACGATGATGCGATCCTCTGGCATGCGCCGGATGACCTCCCTCACCTCCTCGGCGGCCTTGAAGGTGGCGATGCCGGAGACTGAGAACCAGCCGCCCAAGTCCATCGCCAGTTCCGCCAGTTCCATCCCGCTGGTGTAGCAGTGCATCAGGAACTTGAACGGCGCGCGGGCCTGCTCTTCACGCAGGATGTCGGCCATGACGCCATCCGCCTCGCGGGTATGGATCACCAAAGGCAGATCCGTGCGACGCGCCGCCTCTACGTGCTGGCGGAACACCGCCGCCTGAACATCGCGCGGACTGAGGTCGTAGTGGAAATCCAGTCCGCACTCGCCGATGCCGATGACCCGCGGACGTTGAGCCAGTTCGACCAGACGGTCAGCCGTCAGCCCGGCGTAATCCTTGGCCTCATGCGGATGGACCCCGACCGTGCACCAGATGTCGGCGTTGTTCATGGCCAGGGCGTGCGTAGCCTCAAAGGTGGACAGCTTGTCGGAAATCTCGACCATCAGCCGCACGCCCGCCTCTCTCGCACGATCGATCACGGCGTCGCGGTCCTCGTCGAACTGGGGCGCGTGAAGATTGACGTGGCTGTCGATGATCATTTCAGGCGGACGCTCTCATACAGATGCCTTGACGCGGGCGATATCAGCCAGGGCGCCGGCCAGAGCATCTCCCTTGTCCATGTTCAGACCCGCCGCGCGATCCGGCAATTCCGACAACCGTCCCCACAGTTCCGCCCATTGCGCGCCCTCGCGCCCGCCGGTCTCGACCGCTCGCCGCTTCACCGCCGCGATCAGCCGATCCATCAGGGCCTCGAATCGCGCCTGCCCCTCGGCTCCGCGAAAACCGTCGGCGACAGCCAATTGCTCAGCGCGGTCCACGGCGCCGCCCTCGACCCAGGCGCGCGCCAGCCGATCCGTCTTGGACATGGCGCCGGAAGCCAGATCCAGGGCCGCGCCCGGCGAACCTCCGGCCATGCGCGCGGCCTCGTCCGCCTCGGACGGCGAAACGCCCGTACGCTGCAGAACCAGTTCCGCCAGCCGATGTTCAGACCAGACGGGAAAGCTGAGACGGCGACACCGCGACCGGATGGTGGCCAGCAAACGGCCCGGCGCGTGCGTCACCAGGAACAGGACACCGCTTTCAGGCGGTTCCTCAAGAATTTTTAACAAGGCGTTGGCGGCATTGACGTTCAGGTCGTCTGCAGCGTCGATGATCGCCACCCGATGCCGCGCCTGAGACGGGCTCTTGGCGAAGAACTCGGGCAGATCACGCGCCTGTTCGACTGAGATCGACTTCTTCTGCTTGCCGCCTTCGACCAGGCGCTCCAGCACCAGCAGATCAGGATGCGACTGGGCCGAAACCAGACGGCTGACCGGATCATGCGGCGAAGCGCCCAGCGGCCCGCGCGACAGGTCGGGCGCCGCGCCCAGCAGACGCCGCGCGGCGCGGTAAGCGAAACTGGCCTTGCCCGATCCCTCGACCCCGCACAAAAGCCATGCGTGATGCAGACGGCCACGATCCAGGGCGTCCAGAAACGCCTCCTCGGCCTTGAGGTCCGCGATCAGATCGAACCGGTCGCGCGGGTGCTCGCTCAAAGCAGCCGCGCCTCCACCACCGCCCAAAGGCGTTCGGACACCTCGTCCACCTCGCCCGTGGCGTCGATGACGACGCAGCGGTCGGGATGACGTTCGGCGACATCCAGAAAGCCATCACGCAACTTCTGATGGAAAGCCACGCCCTTGGATTCAAACCGAGTCTCGAACAGTCCACGGCCGAAGGCGCGCTCCAGCCCCACATCCACCGGCAGGTCGAACACCAGGGTCAGGTCCGGCTGATCGCCGTCAACCACCGCCGCATCCAGCGCCTCGATCAGGCTTTCAGATACGCCGCCGCCCGCTCCCTGATAGACGCGGCTCGAATCGGCGAAGCGATCGCAGACGACCCAAGAGCCCGCAGCCAACGCCGGGCGGATGGTGCGCTCCAGATGGTCGGAGCGGGCGGCGTACATCAACAACGTTTCGGTGCGGGGCGACCAGCGGTCGGCCTCGCCCGAAACAGCGATGTTGCGGATTTCCTCCGCCCCCGGCGAACCGCCAGGCTCGCGCGTCTGAATCACGTCCAGACCCGCAGCGCGCAGCCGCTCGACCAACAGGCGCGCCTGAGTGGTCTTGCCGGCGCCTTCGCCGCCTTCGAACGTAATGAATCTGCCTCGCTGCACCTGCGCACAATGGCGACCCGGGCGAGGGACGCAAGACCCGTCAGCCGCCTATCAACAGGGCGTCGCTGAAACCGCGTGCGATCACGGCCTGGCGAGCGCGTTCGGCGGCGGTCGCATCGGGCCAGGGACCGACGACGACACGGAACAGGGGGCGGCCGTTGCGATCGACGTTCTGGATGGAAGCACGGTCGCCAAGACGTCGTGCGACCTCGTCGGCTCCACGTCTGTCCGCATAGGCGCCAGCCTGAACCCAATAGGCCGCGGCAGGCGACGTGGCGACCGGCGTCACATACGGCTGAACAGGCTGAGCCGGCAGCGGCGGCGGCATCGGAAACGATGAAGGCTGCTCAACAGCGGCAGATTCATAATAAGGACGCGGCCCGGATCCTCGCGTCGCTACCGGGGTTGAGCGTGGCGGTGACGCCTCCGCGCGTTGCATCGGCGTTCCGCCGCCCTGGCGCGGCGCACGACCGACATAGCGGACCCGCACCTCGCCAACGCCCTGGTTCAGCAACCCCAACGCCTCCGCCGCGCCTCGCGAAAGGTCAATGATCCGACCATCCACAAAGGGCCCGCGGTCATTGACGCGCAGGATCGCTCGACGACCGTTCGCAGGATTGGTCACTTCGACCAGACTGGGCAGGGGCAATGTCTTGTGCGCAGCCGTAAGGGCGTTCATGTCGAAACGCTCGCCGGTCGAGGTCGAGCGTCCATGATGATACGCGCCGTACCACGACGCCTGCCCCGTTTCATCGTAGTTGGGCTGTTCCTTCGGGTGATACCAGCGCCCGCGCACCTGATATGGGCGCATGGTCCCGGACACGAAGGGCGCAGGGTCTGTCACCACGGGCGGATTCAGCGGCGCGTCACGTTCGCCCCCAAGGCTGGCGCACGCCGCCAGGGTCGAAAAGGCGGCGGCGACAATCGCGCCTTTCAACGTTCTGGCCCACATGATCAACTTACTCCGACCGACTGGAAACGCCGCCTTTATGGGCCAGGGGGTTTTCCGGTTTGGTTAACGTGGCGTTTGCGCCTATGAGCGCGACTGAACGTCGCGACTCTCCTTCCTCCCTCTCCCTGAAGCAGATCTTGACCCAACCGCTGTATCAGACCCGCTCCGGGGTCTTCGTTCTTGCGACCCTGTGCTGCGCATTGTGGGGCAGCGCCTTCCCTGCCGTAAAAAGCGGCTACGCCCTGCTGCACATCGCTCAGAATGACATTCCCAGCCAGTTGGCGTTCGCAGGCTGGCGGTTCGCCCTGGCCGGATTGATCCTGCTGATCGTCGCCGCCGCGCTCAGAAAACCAATTCTGCGCTTCAGGCCTCGACAGGTCGCACAAGTCGCCCTGCTGGGCCTGACGCAGACCACGATTCAATACGTCTTCTTCTACATCGGCCTGGCTCACGCCACCGGCGTTAAGTCCTCGATCATGAACGCCACCAGCGTCTTTTTCAGCGTCGTACTGGCTCATTACCTCTATGCCGACGACCGTCTGAACGGGCGCAAGGCTCTGGGCTGCCTGATCGGCTTCCTGGGCGTCGTCGTCGTCAATCTAGGCGGAGCAGGATTGGGATTCGATTTCACACTGCTGGGCGAAGGCTTCATCGTCATCGCCGCCTTCATGCTGGCGGCGGCCTCCATCTATGGCAAGCGAATCTCTCGCGAGATGGACCCCATGGTCATGACTGGTTGGCAACTATTCATCGGCGGCGCCGTGCTGACCGGCGGCGGATGGGCGACGGGCGGCCACCTGGAGGCGCTGAACGCCGCATCTGGCGCCCTCTTGCTCTATCTGGCGCTGCTGTCCTCGGTCGCCTTCGCTGTGTGGAGCCTGTTGCTGAAGCACAATCCAGTCGGCCTGATCGCCGCCTTCAACTTCCTGATCCCTGTTTTCGGCGTGACGCTGTCCGCCGTTTTCCTGGGAGAATCCATGTTCAAATGGAGCTATCTGATCGCGCTGATCCTGGTCTGCGTCGGGATCTGGCTGGTTACCCGCTCAAGTCGAGCACCCACCCGCAGCTAAGGCGCGCTTTCCACTTGGATCACATGCAGCTTTACGGCTATGCACGCGTGCGCGCCGAGTCGCGTTGGACAGGTGGCCGAGTGGTTTAAGGCAGCGGTCTTGAAAACCGCCGTAGGTGGAAGCCTACCGTGGGTTCGAATCCCACCCTGTCCGCCACTACGGATAGTGGCTGGCTTTCTTAGATCCCGAAAATCAAGCGCAGCGTCATTCGAGCCACGGCGCACGCCAGAAGCACGCCCAGCGTCAGGCTGATCGCGAACACCGCCTTAAAGTGGCGGTGCAGAAAGTAGAGAATGTCTCCGGCCATCGGCGTCGTTCCCAATCGTTAACGACAACTTGACACGAAATTCGGAGAACACCGCTACAATCGTCTGTGATCAGACCAGACGGCTCTGCACCAGGGCCGCCTCGACGAAGCTGGCGAACAGCGGGTGCGGAGCGAACGGGCGGCTGCGGTATTCGGGGTGATACTGCACGCCGATGAACCAGGGATGGTCCTTGCGCTCGACCGTCTCGGGCAACACGCCGTCCGGCGACAGACCGGCGAAAAACAGGCCGCCCTTCTCTTCCACCGCCTCGCGGTAGTTGATGTTCACCTCATAGCGGTGACGGTGGCGCTCGTTGATGTCGGTCTGGCCGTAGATCTCGGCGATCTTGGAGCCGGGCGCCAGGGTGGAGGCGTAGGCGCCCAGACGCATGGTGCCGCCCAGATCGCCGCCCTGCTCGCGCTTCACGCGCTCATTGCCCTGGACCCATTCGGTCATCAGGCCGACGACGGGCTCTTCCGCCGGGCCGAACTCGGTCGAGGTCGCCTTGGGATAGCCCGCCAGATTCCGCGCCGCCTCGATCACCGCCATCTGCATGCCGAAGCAGATGCCGAAGTACGGGATCTTGCGCTCGCGGGCGTAGCGCGCCGCCTCGATCTTACCCTCGGCCCCGCGCTCGCCGAAGCCGCCGGGCACCAGGATGGCGTGGGCGCCTTCCAGCCGTTCGGCGCAAGCCTGCGGATCGCCGGCGAAGGTGTCGGCCTCGACCCAGTCGATGTTGACCTTGGCGTTGTTGGCGACGCCGCCGTGCTGCAGGGCCTCGATCAGCGACTTATAGGCGTCTTTCAGGACGGTGTATTTGCCGACCACGGCGATGGTGACTTCGCCGTCCGGGTGCAGGCGACGGCGCACGATCTCGTTCCAGCCGGACAGCTCCGGCTCGGGCGCGTCCGTCATGCCGAAGTGGGCCAGCACCTGGGTGTCCAGGCCCTCGCGGTGATAGTCCAGCGGCACGGCGTAGATGTCAGCCGAGTCCATCGCCTGAATGACGCTGTCCGGGCGGACGTTGCAGAACTGAGCGATCTTGCGCTTCTCGTCAGCCGGGATCGGGGCTTCGGAGCGGCACAGCAGGATGTCGGGCTGGATGCCGATAGAGCGCAGTTCCTTGACCGAGTGCTGCGTCGGCTTGGTCTTCATCTCGCCGGCGGTCTTGATGAAGGGCAGCAGGGTCAGGTGGACGAAGCACGACTGGCCGCGCGGCAGATCCTGCTCCAGCTGACGGATCGCCTCGAAGAAGGGCAGCCCCTCGATGTCGCCGACCGTGCCGCCGATCTCGACCAGGACGAAGTCCACATCCTCGCCACCGTCCGTCTTGGCCGGGTTCAGGCAGAACTGCTTGATCTGGTCGGTGACGTGCGGAATCACCTGGACGGTCGCGCCCAGATAGTCGCCGCGACGCTCCTTCTCGATGATCGTCTGATAGATGCGACCGGTCGTGATGTTGTCCGACTTGGCCGCCGAGACGCCGGTGAAGCGCTCATAGTGGCCCAGGTCGAGGTCCGTCTCGGCGCCGTCGTCGGTCACGAAGACCTCGCCGTGCTGATAGGGACTCATCGTGCCCGGATCGACGTTGAGATAGGGGTCCAGCTTTCGCAGGCGGACCTTGTAGCCGCGCGCCTGCAGAAGAGCGCCGAGAGCGGCGGAGGCGAGGCCTTTTCCAAGAGAGGAAACCACGCCGCCGGTGATGAACACATAGCGAGCCATGGGCGGACACCTTACTCCATGATTCGTCCTGCGCGGAGAGGCTCAGGAAAAATCCAACTGTTGATCAAAAGAAGAAAGCGCGCCTTGCGGCGCGCTTCCCCAAACTCGATGGCGGCGACCGCCTTATTGGGCGGGCGCGCCCTGGCCGGCCGGCAGGCTGGCTTCCAGATCGTCCAGCGACGGGGCGGCCGGAGCGGCCGGGGTCGCCGGTGCGGCTTCAGGCGTAGCCGGAGCCGTCTGCTGCGGCTGATCCACGGCGATGGAGCCGACGGCGTCGGCGTCGATCACTGAACGCGAACCGCGCGCATAGTTGCCCGCGATCGTCAGGCCGATGGCGCAGACGAAGAAGGCGATCGCCAGGATCGACGTGGTGCGGGTCAGCAGATTGCCTGCCCCGCGCGCCGTCATGAAGCCCGAAGGACCGCCGCCCATGCCCAGGGCGCCGCCCTCGGAACGTTGCAGCAGGATCACGGCCGACAGGGCGACCGAGATCAGGATCATGGCGACGAGCAGAATGGTCTGGAGCATGGCGTCATTCATGTGGGCGCAGAAGCGCGCCGATCAAGCGGCCGCCTCTAACATTGATGGAGGTTTCGGGCAAACGCTCAGGCGCGCGGTCAAACCGCGCGGATGATGCCCAGGAAGTCTTCGGCCTTCAACGAGGCGCCGCCGACCAGGGCGCCGCCGACCTCGGCCACCGCCAGGATCTCCCTGGCGTTCGACGGCTTGACCGAGCCGCCGTACAGGATCGGCGCGGCGCGGCCGTCCTCGCCCAGCTTGACGACCATGGCGGCGCGCACGGCGGCGTGGACTTCCTCGATCTGCTCCAGCGTCGGCGTCAGGCCGGTGCCGATGGCCCAGACCGGCTCATAGGCCACCGCGAACGCCTTGCCCGCCAGCGAGGCCGGAAGCGAACCGGCGACCTGACGGCTGACGACCTCGACCGCCTGCCCGGCTTCGCGCTGCTGAAGCGTCTCGCCGATGCAGATGATCGGCTCCAGACCGGCGGCCAGGGCGGCCTCGACCTTGGCGGCGACATCGGCGTCGGTCTCGCCGAATCCGGCGCGGCGCTCCGAGTGGCCGAGAATCACCAGACCCGCGCCCGCATCGCGAACCATCTCGGCCGAGACCGAGCCGGTGTAGGCGCCCGAGGTTTCAGCGTGGCAGTCCTGCCCCCCGATCTCGACGACGCCGCCCTTCAGGGCCTGGGCCATGCGGTCGATCAGGGTGGCGGGCGGGCACAGGGCCACGCGGCAGGCCGCGGCCTGTTCCTTCAGCGCCTTCTCGAGGGTTTCAGCCTCGGCCAGGCTCGCGCCCAGGCCGTTCATTTTCCAGTTGCCAGCGACCAGCTTCACAGATTGTTTCATGCGGCCTGTCTAGTGGCGACGGCGGCGGAAGCCAAGATGTCGTCAAGCCTCACTTGCGGCGGCGGCCCTGCACCCCCTATACGCGACCCTTGGCGCCCTTTCGACGCCGGCCCTCGTCAGGTTCTTCTTAGATGATCACGCACTTCCGCAACTTCGCCAAGTCCAAGTGGGCTGGGGGCCTGTTCGCCCTGATCATCCTCAGCTTCCTGGTGGTCGGCGCTCAATCCGATATCTTTGCCAGCCTAGGACCGCGTCACATCATCAGCGCCGGCGAACGCAGCGTCGATTCCATGCAGTTCCGCAATGATTTCGAGCGCGTGCGCGCCAATCTTCAGGAACAGGCCGGCCGCCCCGTCAGCTATGACGACATGGTCAAGGAAAACCTGCACGTTCAATATCTGGAGAGCCAGACGCAGCGCTTGGGCTTCCTAGACTGGGCCTATAAGGCGGGGATCCGTCCCGGAAAAGAGTTGGTCTTGGCCCAGATTCGCAAGATTCCGGCCTTCTTCAATCAGATCACTGGCCAATTTGATCAGGAACTGTACGCCCAGGCTCTGGCCCAGCAAAACCTGACCTCGCAGATGCTAGAAGACGATCTGCGCGACCAGTACGTCACCGCCCACGTCGGCTCGGCTGTCTTCGCCGGCCTGCAAGCACCGCGTGTTTACGCCGCCTTGCTGGCGGGCCAGGCGCTGGAAAGCCGTGACGGTCGCTGGTTCTCGGTCACTCAGGATATGGCCGGTCGCGCGGGCGCACCGACCGACGCCCAACTGACCGCCTTCATGAAGGAAAACGAGGCGCGTCTGCGCAGCCCCGAATTCCGCATGATCTCCCTGGTGCTGTTCACGCCGGGTCCGAACGATCCGCGTCCGGCCATCACAGAAGAGCAGATTCAAGAGCGCTATGAGTTCCGTAAGGCCGCCCTGGCCGATCCGGAGAAGCGCACTTTCGTCACCCTGACCGTTCCGACCAAGGAAGCCGCCGACAAGATCGCCGCCGACCTGCGCGCCGGCAAGAACCCCTCTGAGGTCGCCAAGGCCAACAACATCCAGCTGGGCGACTACAAGGGCACGCCGCAGGCCGCAGTGGGCGACCCTGCCGTTGGCGCCGCCGTGTTCGGCCTGGCCGTCGACCAGGTTTCGGCCCCGATCCAGGGCCGCCTGGGCTTCACCGTCGCCAAGCTGGCCGCCATTCAGGCCGGTCAGGCCGTGACGCTGGAAAGCGCCCGCCCCGCCCTGACCCAGGAGCTTCAGGCCGAGGCCGTCAAGGCCGCGACCTACGCCAAGGTCGAGCAGTTCGAGAAGGCCCGTCAGGAAGGCAAGAACCTGGCCGACGCCGCCACGGCCGCCAAGGCCCGCGTCATCCAGCTGCCGCCCTTCACCCAGCAGGGCCAACTGCCCGACGGCCAGCCGATGAACGCCCCGCGCCAGGTTCTGGAAAGCGCCTACTCCCTAACCAAGGGCGGCGAGAGCGACGTGATCGACGCAGGCGACGGCCAGTATTTCGCCGTCCGTCTAGACGACATCCGCCCGTCGGCCCTGCCGACGCTGGACGAAGTGCGCGCCCCGCTGGGCCAGCAGTGGACCTTGCGTGAAAACGCCCGTCTGCTGTCGGCCAAGGCCGAACAACTGGCCGGCCGCGTCCGCGCCGGCGAGGACATCGCCAAGGTGGCCGCCGAGGCCGGCGCCCCGCTGACGGTCCGCACCGGCGTGCAGCAGAGCCGCGAGTCGCAGGCCCAGGTCGGCGACGGCGTGCTGCGCGGCCTGTTCGGTCAGAGCAAGGGCCAGGTCTTCTCCGACGCCCAGTCGCAGACCGCCTTCGTCGTCGGCCGCGTGGACGCCATCCACGCCGCCAACCCGGCCCTGGCCGCGCCGCTGGCCGAACAGGCCCGCCCGCGTCTGACCGAAGAACTGGCCAACACCCTGGCCGACCGCACCATCGCCGCCGCCGCTGCACGCACCAAGTCGCGCAACGACCCGGCCCTGGCCCTGCAAGCCCTGGGCGTGGAGGCTGCGGCCGCTGCGCCTGCGGCTCCGGCTGCGCCCGCTCCCGCCAAGAAGTAATGCACGAAGAACGCGACGCCTTCATCGCCGGCCTGACGGCGGGCCGCCCTCAGGTTCTGGTCCGCCGCCTGGTCGATGATCTGGAGACCCCCGTCTCGGCCTTCCTGAAGGTCGGGCACGGGCGGCGCTACGCCAGCCTGTTCGAGTCGGTCGAAGGCGGCGCCGTCAACGGCCGCTACTCCTTCGTCACCCTGTCGCCGGACGTGGTCTGGCGCTGCCGGAACGGCAAAGCCGAGATCGCGCGCGGCGCCGCCGTTCTGTCCGACGTCTTCACGCCCGAAGACCGGCCCGCGCTGGAATCCCTGCGCGCCCTGATCGCGGCGACCAAGTTCGACCTGCCCGCCGATCTGCCGCCGATGGCCGCCGGGCTGTTCGGCGTGTTCGGCTACGACATGGTGCGTCTGCTGGAGCCGCTGGGCGCCGCAAATCCCGATCCGCTGGACCTGTCCGACGCCGTCATGGCGCGCCCGGCCCTGGTCGCCATCTTCGATTCGGTGAAGCACGAGATCGTCCTGATCTCCGCCGCCTATCCGGACACGGCAAGCGATCCAGTCCAGGCCTATGCCGCCGCCGAGGCCCGTCTGGAGGATTTCGAGGACCGCCTGCGCGGCCCCCTGCCGATCCAGCGCGAAGTCGAGCCGGTTCCCGCGCCCGCCTTCCACTCCGACGTCGATGACGCCGCCTTCGGCCGCATGGTCGCGCGGGCCAAGGACTACATCGCCGCCGGCGACATCTTCCAGGTCGTGCTGGCGCACCGTTTCTCGGCCCCGTGGAGCCAGGATCCGTTCGCCTTCTACCGGTCGCTGCGTCGCGGCAACCCGTCGCCCTATCTGTTCTTCCTCGACTACGTCGATTTCCAACTGGCGGGGTCCAGCCCGGAAATCCTGGTCCGGCTGAAGGACGGCCGCGTCACCATCCGCCCGCTGGCGGGCACCCGTCCGCGCGGCGCCACGCCCGACCAAGACAAGGCGCTGGAAGTCGAACTGCTGGCCGATCCCAAGGAACGGGCCGAGCATCTGATGCTGCTGGACCTGGGCCGCAACGACGTGGGCCGCGTCTCCAAGCCCGGCTCGGTCGAGGTCACGGAAAGCTTCGTGGTCGAACGCTACAGCCAGGTCATGCACATCGTCTCCAACGTGAACGGCGCGGCTGATCCCAAGCTGGACGCGGTGGACACGCTTCTAGCCGCCTTGCCAGCAGGCACGCTTTCGGGCGCGCCCAAGGTGCGGGCCATGGAGGTCATCGACGAACTGGAGACCGAGAAGCGCGGCGTCGGCTACGGCGGCGGCGTGGGCTATATCTCGGCCAATGGCGAGGCGGACATCTGCATCGTCCTGCGCACCGCCATGTTCGCGAAGGGCCAAATCTTCGTCCAGGCCGGCGCCGGCGTCGTCGCCGACAGCGATCCGGCCGCCGAATATGCTGAAACCCTGGCCAAGGCCCGCGCGCCGATGAAAGCGGCTGCGGACGCGTGGCGTTTCACCGCGACCACTCGCGGCCAGGGCGCCGGCGGATCAGTCTAAGGATTGGAAACCGTGGAACCCTGGTCGAACGATACGCCGGGGCCTGCGACCATAGTCCCCGCCAATAGAACCGCCGTCATGGCGGCGAAGGCGGCTGCGGCAAGCAGGCGCAAGGGTTTCGGTTGTTCCGCCGGGGCCTCTTTCAACAGGGCGCGGGCGTCGCGAATGGCTTGGATAGGGGTCAAGACGGATTTCTTCCGATGGCGATGCTCCTGTATCTCCCGGACAGCTTAACGTCCGCTTTCAATCGGCCCGCTTGCCTTCCATGTTGGGACCGCCCTGCCTCCCCGTACTAAGAAGCCTTCGCCATGATCCTCGTCGTCGATAACTACGACAGCTTCACCTACAACCTCGTCCACTACCTCGCGGAGCTGGGCGCCCAGACGCACGTCGTCCGCAACGACGACCTGACTGTCGAAGAGGCCTGGGCTCTGAAGCCTGAGGCCGTGCTCCTGTCGCCCGGCCCCTGTGCGCCCGATCAGGCGGGCATCTGCCTGTCGCTGATCGAGACCGCCGCCGAGACCATGCCCATCCTCGGCGTCTGCCTGGGGCACCAGTCGATCGGCCAGGCCTTCGGCGGCGAAGTGGTGCGCGCCAAGACCCTGATGCACGGCAAGACCTCGCCCATCCTGCATGAAGGGCGCGGCGTGTTCGGCGGCCTGCCCTCGCCCTTCACCGCGACGCGCTACCACTCTCTGGCCGTGCGCCGCGAGACCCTGCCCGACGCGCTGGAAGTCACGGCCTGGACCGAGGACGGCGAGATCATGGGCCTGTCGCATCGCACGCGACCGATCCACGGCGTCCAGTTCCATCCGGAATCCATCGCCACCGAACACGGCCACGCGATGATCGCCAACTTCCTCGATCTGGCGGGCGTCAAACGATTGGCGAACATCTGATGGACAGCATCAAGCCTCTGCTGGCCAAGCTGGTCGACGGACAGGTGCTGAACCTGGATGAGGCCAAGAGCTTCTTCGCCGCCTGCCTGCGCGGCGAGCCGACCCCGTCCCAGGTCGCCGCCGCCGTCACCGCCCTGCGTATCCGCGGCGAGACGGTGGACGAGATCGTCGCCTTCGCCAGCGCCATGCGTGACGCCGCCCGGTCGCTGGATCACCCGTTCGAACAGGTCATCGACACCTGCGGCACCGGCGGCGACGGCCAGCACACCTACAACATCTCGACGGCGGCCTCCTTCGTCCTGGCGGGCGCGGGGCTGAAGGTCGCCAAGC
The DNA here is from genome assembly GCF_057655995.1 of Brevundimonas sp. Soil_N_31. NCBI lineage: Bacteria > Pseudomonadati > Pseudomonadota > Alphaproteobacteria > Caulobacterales > Caulobacteraceae > Brevundimonas > Brevundimonas sp. Soil_N_31. The sequence goes on along the minus strand of NZ_JBDGLE010000002.1, from coordinate 293,787 downwards.
ACGGCAACCGCGCCGTCAGCTCCAAGTCCGGTTCGTCGGACGTTCTGGCCGCCCTGGGCGTCAATCTGGACGCCACGCCCGCCCAGCAAGCGCGAGCGCTGGATCAGGCCGGCATCGCCTTTCTGTTCGCCCCGACCTACCACGGCGCCATGCGCCATGTCGGGCCGATGCGCGGCGAGATCGGCTTCCGCACCGTGTTCAACCTGCTGGGGCCGCTGTGCAATCCGGCGGGCGCCACGCATCAGGTCATGGGCGTCTATGACCCTGCGCTTTTGGAGCCTCTGGCCGAGGTGCTGGGCCGACTGGGCGCCCAGCGCGCCTGGACCGTCAACGGTCAGGATCTGGACGAACTGACCACCACAGGCCCGACTGAGGTAGCCGAATGGAAGGACGGCGCCGTGCGCCGCTTCACCGTCACGCCCGCCGACGCTGGCCTGCCGCTGGCGACGATGGATGATCTGCGCGGCGGCGACGCCGAGCATAACGCCGCCGCCCTGACGGCCCTACTGGCGGGCGAGCGCGGCCCCTATCGCGACATCGTCCTGCTGAACGCCGCCGCCGCTCTGGTGGTGCCCGGGCGGGCCGAAGATCTGAAATCGGGCGCAGAGCTGGCCGCCGCCGTCATCGACGACGGCCGCGCCGCCGCCGCCCTGGCTGAACTGGTGCGCGTCTCTCACGCGCCGATCGAAGACGAGGACGCCTGATGAGCGACGTTCTGGACCGCATCGCCGCCTACAAGCGCGAGGATGTCGCCGCCCGCAAGGCCGCCGTATCACAGGACGCCATCGAGGCGCGCGCCCGCGAAGCATCGGCCCCGCGCGGCTTCCGCGTCGCCCTGGCCAGCCGTTTCGCGCAAACCGGCCGCCCGGCCCTGATCGCCGAGATCAAGAAGGCCAGCCCGTCCAAAGGCCTGATCCGCGCCGACTTCGACCCGCCCGTGCTGGCGCAGGCCTATGAGCGCGGCGGCGCGTCCTGCCTGTCCGTCCTCACCGACGGGCCGAGCTTCCAGGGCGACGACGCCTATCTGGTCGCCGCGCGCGCGGCCGTCGCCCTGCCCTGCCTGCGCAAGGACTTCCTGGTCGATCCGTGGCAAGTGGCCGAGAGCCGGGCGCTGGGCGCGGATTGCATTCTGATCATCATGGACATGGTGGACGACGCCCTGGCCGCCGACCTGTTGGCCGAGGCGACCCGCTGGGGCATGGACGCCCTGATCGAGACGCACGACGCCGACGAGATGGCGCGCGCCGCCAAGCTGGTTCAAGGCCGCGACGACGCCCTGATCGGCGTCAACAACCGCTCGCTGCGGACCTTCGAGGTCGATCTGGCGACGACGGAGCAACTGGCGGCGCTGAGCCCCGAGAGCGCGCTGCTGGTCGCCGAAAGCGGTCTGTTCACGCCAGACGACGTCGCGCGCGTGACTAAAGCCGGCGCCCGCGCTCTCCTGGTGGGCGAAAGCCTGATGCGCCAGGCCGACGTGGAAGCCGCGACGCGAGCCTTGCTAGCCTAAGCTCCCCACTTACCGCCCATCCCGGCGGACGCCGGGATCCAGTGCTTTGGCTAAGGGCGCAGCGGCAGCCGTCCCAAGCCCAGCTTACCAAAAACTGCGCGCGTGACTCTTGCTGGATCCCGGCGTCCGCCGGGATGAGCGGGGTGTGGAGGATCAGCCCGCCTTCGCCGCAATCACCCGCAACACGGCGTCCGCCGCCAGTTCCGACGGGTCCGGCCCGCCGCGTCCCATCAGGTCCAGCGCCTCGGTCTGACGCCGCGCCTGATCGGCCGCCGTCTCGGGATCGGTCAGCAGGCGCCCGACCGCCTTGGCCAACGCCTGCGGCGTCGCTTCGTGCTGGATGAACTCCGGCGCGATGGCTTCATCGGCGGCGATGTTGAACAGGGTGATGTGCTTGGCCGTCACCAGCCGCTTCATCAGCACATAGCTCAGCCCGTCGATCTTATAGGCGATGACCATCGGCGCGCCCGCCAGCGCCAGTTCGGTCGAGACCGTGCCGCTGGTCGCCAGGGCGGCGTTGGCGGCCTTCATGGCGTCGTACTTGTCGGCTTCCTGCACCACATGGGCGCGGAACGGCCAGGCGGCGACCCGGCCTGCCACGTCGGCGGCCACCGTGCCCGCCGCAACGACGGCCACCTCAAGCCCCGGAATCTGCGCCTTCAACTGTTTGACCGCCTGCTCATAGACAGGCGTCATGCGCGTGATCTCGCTGGGTCGGCTGCCCGGCAGGACCAGCAGCAGCGGCGCGTCCGCCGCAATCCCGCGCGCCGCGCGAAAGCGGGCGCCGTCGGCCCCCGCCATGTCGACATGCAGCGCCTGCGACCCCACGACCGTCGTCGGCAGACCCGCCTTCTCGAACCACGGCGCATCCAGCGCATAGAGGGCCAGCAGGTGATCGACCGCCCCCGCCAGCGTCTTGGCCCGCCTCGGTCGCGAGGCCCAGACCTGCGGTCCGACATATTTGATCAGCGGCGTCTTCGGCGAGGCCGCGCGGATCGCCTGCGCCACGCGGATGGTGAAGCCCCAGCTGTCGATCAGCACCACAGCGTCCGGCTTCTCCGCCGCCGCCAGCGCCGCCGTCTCAGCCACCCGTTTCTTGACCCGGCCATAGGCCTTGAGGCCCTCGATCCAGCCCAGGATCGACAGCTCGGCGATGTCAAACGGGCTGGCGACGCCCTCGGCCGCCATCTTGGGGCCGCCCACGCCGACGAAGACCACGTCCTTGCCCAGCCGCGCCTTCAACGCCCGCGCCAGCCCGGCCCCCAGCGCATCGCCCGAGGCCTCGGCCGCCACCAGCATGACCTTCAACGGACGGCTCATCGCGGCTCTCCCCAGACGAACAGACCCAGACGGTCGGCCGCCTCGACCAGACCTTCGTGGTCGATGACGATCAGCCGCCCCTCGAACCCGCCGATCCCGGCCAGACCCGCAGCGGCGGCCAGTTCAACCGTCGTCGGTCCGATAACGGGCATGTCGACGCGCAGATCCTGGATCGGCTTGGGCGCCTTGCCCAGAGCGCCGCGCGCAAAGCCGGGCGAGCCGCGCAGGTCGGCAGGCAAACCCGCCACGCGGCGCAGCATCTCGTCCGTGCCTTCCTGAGCCTCGACCGCCAGCACCAGTCCGTCGCAGACGACCGCGCCCTGACCGATGTCCAGTTCGCCTGATTTTTCAGCGATGTGCAGCGCCTTCTTCAGGTCCGCTAGTTGCTCGTCGGTCGGTGTCACGCGGCCCAGGGCGCCCGTCGCCAGCATCTCGCCGCCCAGAATATCGTCCGCGCCCTCGACGGCGAAGCCTTCATCCTCGAAAACCGACAGGATCTTGCGCAACAGGGCGTCGTCGCCCTTTGACGCCGCCGCAATGATGCCGGGCAGCAGGGACGCGCCCTTCAGGTCAGGCTTCAACGTCTTGAAATCCGGCCGATTGACATAGCCCGCCAGACAGACCGCGCGGCACCCCTCGGCGCGCATGGCCTTCACGATCCTGCCGATCTCGGCCATGCCGAAATCCTGCCCCGGCCAGCGGTGCAGGTGGGCGTCGGCGAAGCCCTTCAGGCGGATGATGAAGACCTCGCGCCCCTCGGCCTCGCAGCGCTGGGCGACGCGGATGGGCAGATCGCCCGACCCCGCGATCAGGGCCAGCTTGGGCGCGGTCGTCATTCCGCGCCCGGCAGGCACAGCGGGCGCTTGCCGCCGTCACGGATGAAGGCGGTGATCTCCATGATCTCGGGCAGGTCGGCGTAGGCCTGTTCGACCCGGTCCAGACGCTCGGCGAAGACGCCCTCGCCCTCGAACAGGTCGCGATAGGCGGCCAGCAGGCGGCGCACCGCGTCCTTGCCATAGCCCTTGCGCTTTAACCCGATCAGGTTGAGCCCGTGCAGGCTGGCGTGGTTGCCCCAGACCGAGCCGTAGGGAATGACGTCGCGCGTCACGGCGGCCAGACCGCCGACGATGGCGCCCTGCCCCACCCGGCCGTTCTGGTGGATGGCGCACAGGCCGCCCAGAAACACCCGGTCGCCGACATGGACGTGACCGCCCAGGGTGGCGTTGTTGGCCATGGTGACGCTGTCGCCGACCACGCAGTCGTGGCCGACGTGGGCGCCGGTCATGAACAGGTTGTTCGAGCCGACGCGGGTGACGCCCGTTCCTTGAGGCGTGCCCCGGTTGAAGGTGCAGTGCTCGCGGATCAGGTTGTTCTCGCCGATCTCCAGCCGCACCGGCTCGCCCTTGTAGCCGCCGTGCTGCGGATCGCCGCCGATGACGGCGAAGGGATGGATCGTCGTGTTCGCGCCGACGCCGGTGTCCTGCTGGATCACCACATGGCTGACCAGACGCACGCCGGAGGCCAGCGCCACGCCCGGCCCCACGGTGCAGAACGGGCCGATCTCGACCCCGTCCGCCAGGGTCGCCGAGGCGTCGACGACGGCGGTCGGGTGGATGGTCACTGGGCGGGCTCCGCCACGGTCACGACCATGGCCATGAACTCGGCCTCAGCCGCCAGCTTGCCGTCGATGAAGGTCTCGCCGCGGAACTTATAAGCGTCGCCGCGCGCCTTGATCACCTTGACCTCCATGCGCAGCTGATCGCCCGGACGGGCGGGTTTGCGGAAGCGCACGCCGTCGATCGACATGAACATGATGACCTTGTCGGCCACCGCCACGTCCAGCGACTTGGACATCAGCAGGGCGCCGGTCTGAGCCATGGCCTCGACGATCAGGACGCCGGGCATGACCGGGTCGATCGGGAAGTGGCCGGGGAAGAAGGGCTCGTTGTGGGTGACGTTCTTGATGCCGACGATCGAGGTCGCCGCCACGAAGTCCTGCGCCTTGTCGACCAGCAGGAAGGGATAGCGGTGCGGCAGGCGACGCATCACCTCGGCGTAGTCGATGTTGTTGTCTTCGCTCATTCTTTCGATTCCTTTGCGCCCTTCTTCTGGGACGCCTGTTTGGACAGCCACACCGTCTCGCGCAAGAATTGGCGCAGGGGCTTGGCGGGATAGCCGGACCAGATCTCGCCCGGCGGAATGTCAGCCAACACGCCGCCGCCGGCCGCGACGCGCGCGCCTTCGCCGATGGTGATGTGGTCGCCCACGCCCGCCCGGCCGCCGAAGATGCAGTTGTCGCCGCTGGTGACCGAGCCCGAGATGCCGGTGTGCGCCGCCATCAGATTGTTGCGGCCGATGACGCAGTTGTGGCCGATCATCACCAGATTATCGATCTTGGTGTTCTCGCCGATGACGGTGTCGTCATAGGCGCCGCGATCGATGCAGGAGTTGGCGCCGACCGTCACCCCGTCCTGCAGGATGACGCGCCCCAGCTGCGGGATGTCCACCGGCCCGGCCTTGGACCCCGCGGCGCCGAAGCCCGCCTCGCCGATCCGTGCGCCCGCCAGCAGCTTCACCCGGTCGCCCAGCAGGGCGAAGCCGACGGTGACGCCAGGGCTGATAAGACAGTCGCGGCCGATCTGGACGCCCGGCCCGATGACGGTATTGGCGCCGATGCGGCTTCCACGCCCGATGCGGACACCCTCGCCCAGGATGACGCCCGGCTCGACCACCACGGTGTCGTCCTCGGCGGCCTCGGCGGCGCTGATGGCGTGGTCCAGACGGATCGGTCGGTGCAACAGGGCCGAGGCCCGCGCCCAGGCGGCCTGCGCCTCACCCGATACGATGACGGCGGTATCAGCGGGCGCCGCGTCCACGGCCGAGGCCGGTACGATCACGCAGCCGGCCTTCGTCTCAGCTAGCGCTGCGGCAAACTTGCGGTCGCCCAGAAACGCAATCGCGCCCCGGTCCGCACTGGACAGAGGCGCGACGGCCGAGACGATGACCTTGCCGCCCCGGACCACCTCCCCGCCGATGTGCTCGGCGAGGGCGGCGACCGTCAGGGACGACAGGGTCTCAAAAAACCTCGGATCGGGCATGGCCCGCCTTAGGATTGCGGCTGGGCCGGAACCGGCATGCGGTTGAAGCTCAGCGTCGGCAGTTGGGCGTTCAGGCGCTGGATGACAGTGTCCGTCACGTCCATGGACGGGTTCAGGATGAAGACGCTCTCGCGGTCGATCATGATGCCGCAGCCCTTCTCCTGATAGACAGCGACCAGCAGGGGCTCGACCGCCTCCGAGATCTTCCGACGCTGCTCAGCCAAAGTGTAGCGGAGTTCGTTTTCGCGCGTGCCTTCCAGTTGCTGGGCTTCCTGCACGCGCTGCTGCAATTGCTGCCGACGCTGGTTCATCTGGTCAGCCGGGATGGTGGCTGCGCCTTGTTGCAGGGCCTGGACCTCGGTCTGGATAGCGGTGGCGTAAGGCTGAAGTTCGCCCTGAACTTCCTGGGCCAACTGTTCCATGCGCGTCTGGACGGCCTGGCCGGCGGTGGACTGGGCCAAGACCCGCTGGTTGAAATAGACGCAAACGCCAGGGATCACCGGGCCGGGGTTGGCCGGGCCTTGTGTCTGAGCCAGAGCGGCCGATGCGGTCAAAGAGGCGAGAGCGAAGGCGCCGAGAGCGATGAGTTTCATAATCTAAGCCTTAGTGGCGGCGATCAAGCCGCGGTTAGAACTGAGTAGAGGTCGAGAAACGGAAGGTCTCGGTCTTGTCGTAGTCTTCCTTGGACAGAACCTTCGATAGGTCGAAACGGATCGGCCCCATGGGCGAACGCCAGTGGATGCTGACACCTGCAGCCGCGCGCAGGGACAGCTCATCGACGATCCTCGGATTACGCTGCCCCGTCGCCGGATCAACCAGATAGCGGTCGTCCAACATACCGATCGTACCGAAGTCCGCAAACAGCGAAGTCTTGATGCCGTATTCTTCGGGCAGCATGTTCGGAACCGTCAGTTCGACCGTACCGATGGCGTAGAAGTTTCCGCCCAGCGCGTCAGTGGTGGTCAGGTCGCGCGCGCCCATGCCCGCCGTCTCGAAGCCACGGAACGTATTGCCGCCCTTGAAGAAACGGTCATTGATCCGGATCGGATCGCCGTTCCAGCCGCTGACATAACCGGTCTGCCCCTGAACGCTGACCACCCAGTTCGGCCGGACGCCATAGTACCAGGACGCGTCGGCCTCGGTCTTCAGATAGTTCACGTCGCCGCCAATGCCGGCGAAGTCCTGACGCAAGGAGACGGTCCAGCCGCGCGTTGGACGGACGGGGTCGTTCAGGCGATTCACCAACAGTGTATAGCCCGCCGATGAGTTGATGAACGAACCCGCCTGGTCGCATAGCGCCGATGAACCGGCGCCGACGCCGCTGCAGTAGCCGAACGGAATGACGACCTCGTCGTCCTTCAGGAAGTAGCGCGCGCTAAACGAGGCGTAACCGTTCAACGGATAGGTGATGCGCACCCCGCCGCCGGTCGAACGATAATCGTAAGACGAGTATTTGCTCAGGTCATAGCGCATGTGGAACAGGTCAAAGCCCGCGCGAACGTCCCGCCCCAGGAACTTTGGCTCGGTGAAGCGGAAGTCGATCTGCTGACGCAGCGAGCCCCATTCGGCGCGCGCCACGACGTTCTGGCCCCGGCCGCGGAAGTTGCGCTCGGTGATGCCCAGGTTCAGCACGAAGGAGTCGACCGAACTGAAGCCCGCGCCGACCGACAGTTCGCCGGTGGGCTGCTCTTCAACGGTGACGTTGACGACCGAACGGTCCGGCGCGCTGCCGCGCGTCTCTTCGATCTTGACGTCCTTGAAGAAGCCCAGGGCGCGCAGGTTGTTGCGTGAGCGTTCGACCAGGGAGCGGTTGAAGGCGTCGCCCTCGCCCACCATCAGTTCGCGGCGGATGACGCTGTCCAAGGTACGCGTGTTGCCGACCACATTGATGCGGTCGATGTAAACGCGTTGTCCCTCGCGCACGTTGAAGGTCACATTGACCGTGTCCGTCTCCGGATCCGCGCGATAAGACGGATTGATTTCAACGAAGGCGTAGCCCGCCGAACCAGCGGCGAAGGTCAGGGTGTCGACCGCCGCCTGGATGCGATCGCTCTCATACAGATCGCCGGAACGAATCGGCAGCAGAAGCTGCAGGAAGTCGGCGTTCAGACGGTCGTTCTCGGTGACGACCTTGATCTCGCCGAAGTTGTAGCGGTCCCCCTCGTCCACAGTCACCGTCACGCCGAAGGCGCTGTTGTCCGGTTTCAGCTCGGCGACGGATGACAGGATGCGGAAGTCATAATAGCCGCGGTTCGTATAGAATTTGCGCAGTTGTTCGCGGTCGTAGTCCAGGCGATTCGGATCATAGTTGTCGTTCGAGCTGAACAGGCGCCACCACGACGACTGCTTCGTCACCATGATCTGGGCCAAATCGCTGTCCGAGAACGCCTGATTACCCAGGAAGGTGATCGCCGAAATGCCCGTCTCAGGCCCTTCGTCGATCTCGAACACCACATCGACGCGGTTTTGATCCAGTTGCACCAGCTTGGGCGTGACAGTCGCGGAAATGCGGCCCGACAGGCGGTACAGTTCGACGATCTTGCCAACGTCCTCCTGCACCCGCGCACGGGTGTAGATGCCGCGCGGGCGAATTGTGACTTCGTCGCGCAGCTTCTTCTCAGCCAGAGCCTTGTTACCCTCGAAGGTCACCTGGTTGATGATCGGGTTCTCGGCGATCTCGACGATCAGGTCGCCGTTGGCCTGCAATCCCAGTTGCACGTCGGCGAACAGGCCTGTTCGCGACAAGGTGCGCACCGCCACATCGATCGTCACCGCATCGATGGTGTCGCCTGGTTGAATCGGCAGATAGGACAGGACCGTAGTCTGGTCGATACGCTGATTGCCGCGCACCACGATGCGATTGACAACGGCGCGGTCAGCCTGCGGGGGGGCTTCCTGAACCACCACGTTAGGCGTCTGTTGAGCCGCCGCTGGGGCCGGCGCCTCCTGCGCGAGAACGGGGCTCGCCAGGCCGGCGGCGAAGGTCAGGGCCAGGGCGCTGACCCCGAAGATGCGGCCACGGGTCTGGGTCATGGAGCGGCTGTCGTTTTGATTCATGCGGGATACCATCGGGGGCTGGCGTCGGCTCACGAGACGAGCCCGCCGAGGAATTTGAAGAGATTGAGTTTCTGCAGATCGTTCCAGGTCGCGAACAACATCAAACCCGCCAGCAAAGCAAGACCGACCCTGTATCCCGCTTCCTGAACCTTGGCCGCCATCGGGCGGCGCGCCACGGCTTCATAGGCGTAGAACAGCAGATGCCCTCCATCCAGAACCGGAATTGGCATCAGATTAAGAAAGCCGATTCCGACCGAAAGTATGGCGGCGAAGCTCGTCAGCGTCAGCAACAGATTGCGAACAACGGCCCATGGCTCCGGATTCGCGGCCACGGCGGCGTTGGTCAAGGCGCCTGACGCCTTGGCGATGCCCAGCGGGCCGCTGAACTGATCGCCGCTTTCACGGCCGGTGAAGATGCGCCCGATATAGGTCAGGGTAGTGTTCAGGATCGTGCCGGTTTCACGGACACCCTGCCCCACCGCCGCAATCGGTCCGTAGCGAACGTGGCGGACTTCTTCGCGCGTCGAGCCCATCGCCAGGCCGATCCGGCCCACCGTGACCCGGCCTGCGATAGGATCATTCTCAACCCGGCGCTCGGGCGTCGCCGTCAGTTGCACGGACCCGCCGCCTCGTTCCACGGTGAATTGAACAGGATCGCCGCTGCTGAGAGCCACGACGCGCGTCACTTCGCCCCCGTCCTTGATCAGCTTGCCGTTTACATGGGTGATCAGATCCCCCTGCTGGAACCCGGCGGCGGCGGCGGGCGATCCGGCCTGAACCTGCATGACCCGCGCCGGACGCAGCTCGACGCCCACAAGGCTGAACAACAGAGTGAAGATGAAGACGGCCAGGACGAAGTTGGCGATCGGCCCGCCCGCCACGACCAGGGCGCGCTGCCACAAAGGCTTGAAATAGAGATACTCACGCTCGGCGCCTGGCCCGTGGGTGGCGACCAGTTCCTTGCGCATGGCGTCCAGCCCGGCCCGGTCCGGCACGCCCGTGGCGTCCAAATCACCGGAGAACTTCACATATCCGCCCAGCGGCAACCAGCCGATCCGCCATTCGACGCCATGCTTGTCCGTACGAGCGAAGATCGGTCGGCCGAAACCGATAGCGAAACGATCCATCTTCACGCCAAAGGCGCGCGCGGTCAGGAAATGGCCGAGTTCATGCACTGTCACGACAAGCGTCAGCACGAGCAGGAACGGCACGACATAGGTCAGAACCTGGCTGATGACGCCTAGCATTCCGTTCGTATCTCCTGTCGGCCCTTAAGCCGCGACATTCAGCGAGGCGATGACATCGCCCGCGATCCGCCGCGCCTCCGCATCAACGGCCAAGGCCGCATCGCAGGCATCGTCGGAACCGCAAGACGCGCCCGCGCCCGCCGCCTTCTCAAGGGTGTCGGCGACGACTGCGGCAATATTGAGAAAGCCCAGCCGCCGGTCAAGGAAAGCCAGGGCCGCCGCCTCATTGGCGGCGTTGAAGATGATCGGAGCCGATCCGCCCGCCGCCAACGCCTCGCGCGCCAGACGCAGCGCCGGAAAGCGTCCCTCGTCCGGCGCCTCGAACGTCAGTCGCCCCAGGGCCGCCAGGTCCAGCTTGGGCGCCGGCCAGGCCAGACGGTCCGGCCAGGACAGGGCGCAGGCGATCGGCGTCCGCATGTCCGGCGCACCCATCTGGGCCAGGGTCGAACCATCCACATATTCCACAAGGCTGTGGATGATCGATTCCGGATGAACCACCACGTCGATCCGCTCGCCCGGCATGTCGAACAGATAGGCGGCCTCGATCAGTTCCAGCCCCTTGTTGGCCATGGTGGCGCTATCGACCGAGATTTTTGCGCCCATGCTCCAGTTCGGATGGGCCACGGCCTGCTCGGGGGTGATCCGCGTCATGGCCGTGCGCGGCAGGGTGCGGAACGGTCCGCCCGACGCGGTCAGCACCAATTTGGACACGCGCTCCGGCGCCCCTGCCGGAAAGACCTGGAAGATGGCCGAGTGTTCGGAATCGACCGGAATTAGTCGCCCGCCGCTGCTCTTGACCCGCTCGATCAGCGCCGGACCGCAGCAGACCAGGCTTTCCTTGTTGGCGAGGGCCAGCGTCGCGCTCGTCCCCGCCGCCGCCCAGGCTGAACGCAAACCCGCCGCTCCGACGATGGAGGCCATGATCCAGTCGGCAGGCCGTACGGCCGCCTCGACAATGGCTTCCGGCCCCGCCGCAGCCTCGACACCGGTCCCCGCCAAAGCCTCGCGCAGTTCGTTCAGGCGAGCCGGATCGGCCGTTACGGCGATACGCGGCCGCCAGCAGCGCGCCTGTTCAGCCAGACGTGCGATATTGGCGCCGCCGGTCAGCGCCTCGACCTCGAACCGTCCGGAACCAGCAGCTTGAGCTTGCTCCATCAGTTCCAGCGTCGAGGAACCAACCGAGCCGGTCGAGCCCAGAATCGTTACACGGCGCGTGATCATGCCGCGCGCTCCAGCAAAAGAACGATCACACGCCCCGCCGCCACGACGACCACGGCGAACATCAAGCCGTCGACACGATCCAGAAGACCCCCGTGTCCCGGAATGATATTACCCGCATCCTTGACCCCGAAGCGCCGTTTCAGCGCCGATTCCCACAAATCTCCCCCCATCGTGGCCAGGGCGGCGGCCAGACCGAGCATCCCTCCCCAGAACAGGTTCAGACGCCCCATGTCGAACCAACCGGCCATGGCCGCACCCGCGATCATTCCGGCTAACAGGCCTCCAATGAATCCGGACCATGTCTTGTTGGGCGAAAAGCGCGGCCACAACTTCGGCCCGCCCACGGCGCTACCGACCAGATAGGCCAGAATGTCCGCCGACCAGGCGACGGCGAAAACCAGCACGGTCCAGTACAGCCCCTGAACCTCGTTCAGATCACGCAGCCAGATCAGCAGGATGCAGGGCCAGCCGAGGTAGAGCACCCCATAGGCCGCATCTAGCGCCGACTCTCCGCGCGTCCGCGCAAAAAGTCCCGAGGCCAGAGCGCCGAACACCATAAGGATCAACGCCAGGGAAATCTGTCCGACATGCGCTGCAATGATGGCGACGATCAGCGCCAGGGCGACACCCGTGCCGACCGAGCGCCACAGAGCAGGAGCGCTCATCCGCGCCCATTCGAACGCCAACAGGACCGCCGCTACAACGACGAGGGCGCAGAACCAGCCGCCGCCCGCCCAGGTCGCCAGCACCGCCGCCGGCGCCAACACTACGGCTGACGCCGCGCGCAGAGCGATATCCCTAGGCTTCAACGCCATGTCAGCTCACCGCCTCGCCATAAGAGGCGTTTACTGTTTCACGACCACCGTAGCGACGATCACGATTACCGAACTGGGCGATCGCATCCGCCAGGGCCTCCGCCCCATAGTCCGGCCACAGAATGTCTTGGAAGACCAGTTCAGCATAGGCCGCCTCCCATAGGAGGAAGTTCGAAAGTCGTTGCTCGCCCGAAGTCCGCACGATCAGATCAACCGGCGGGGCGCCCGCGGTGGACAGACCCGCGCCCAGCGCCCCCTCATCGACCTCGATCGCCTGCCCCGCCCTGGCCTGGTCCACCAAACGCTGAGCGGCGTCCACCAGGTCAGCGCGGCCTCCATAGTTGAAAGCCACCTGCAGCAGGAATTTTTCATTGCCCGCTGTCTGGGACTCGGCTCGAGCGACGATGGCGGCGATGTCGTCCGGCAAGCCCTTGCGACGACCCAGCACCTTCACCCGCACGCCCGCAGCGTCCAGCCGGTTCAGGTCGCTGCCGACGAAGGCGCGCACCAGGCCCATCAGATCGGAAACCTCGTCCGCCGGACGGTTCCAGTTCTCGGTTGAAAAGCCGAAAACCGTCAGGCAGCGCACGCCCAGTTCCGGCGCCGCCTTGATCGTGCGGCGCAAAGCCTGAACGCCCTCGCGGTGACCAACAGCCCGAGGCAAGCCCCGACTCTGCGCCCAGCGGCCGTTACCGTCCATGATCAGGGCGACGTGACGTGGCCCCTTTTCAAGAGGCGTAGCGGCGGTCTGGGCCGACATGTGGGGAGTCCTTCCTGAGCAGATCCGACCGCGTCAGACCTGCATGATCTCGACTTCCTTGGCCTTCAAGGTCTCATCGATGCGCTTGATGGCCGCGTCGGTGTCCTTCTGGACCTCGGCCTCCATCTTCTTCTGATCATCCTGGCTGATCTCACCGGCCTTTTCAGCCTTCTTCAGCTCGTCGTTGGCGTCGCGGCGCACGTTTCGCACGGCGATCTTCTTGTCCTCGGCGTATTTGCCGGCCAGCTTGGCCAGATCCTTGCGGCGCTCTTCGGTCAGCGGCGGGATCGGAATACGCAGCGTCTGACCGTCGACGACCGGGTTCAGTCCCAGGCCCGCCGAACGGATGGCCTTCTCGACCGAAACCACCATCCCCTTGTCCCAGACGCTGACCGAGATCATGCGCGGCTCCGGCACGCTGATCGCGGCCACGGCGGTCAGCGGCGAGGTTGCGCCATAGGCCTCAACCACGACCGGCTCCAGCAGACCGGCGTTGGCGCGGCCGGTACGCAGGCCGGCGTAGTCGTCCTTCAGGGCGGCGACGGACTTGTCCATCCGGTCGCGGAAAGTCTTGAGATCGGGTTTGGCCATGACGTGTGTCCTTGGTCCTGTCGTTTGATGACGAAGCCGCTCAGGCGGCTTTGTTGGTGATGACGGTGAAGGTGCCCTCTCCCGTCAGCGCCTTCTGAATCGATCCTTCCTCGCGGATCGAGAAGACGACGATCGGAATGCCGCTGTCTCGCATCAGGGCGATGGCCGAGGCGTCCATGACTCGCAAGTCCTTGGCGAGAACCTCCTGATAGGTCAGCGTCTCATAACGCGTGGCCGTGGGGTCTTTCTTCGGATCGGCGGTATAGACGCCGTCGACGCTGGTGCCTTTCAGCAGGGCGTCGCAGCCCATCTCGGCAGCGCGCAACGCCGCGCCGGAGTCCGTAGTAAAGAAGGGTGCGCCCACCCCGGCGGCGAAGATCACCACGCGGCCCTTTTCCAGATGCCGCATCGCGCGACGGCGGATGTAGGGTTCGGCGATGGCGGCCATCGGGATCGCACTCTGAACCCGCGTATCGACGCCGATCTTCTCGAGCGCGCCCTGCATGGCCAAGGCGTTCATGATGGTCGCCAACATGCCCATGTAATCGGCGTTGGCGCGATCCATGCCTGCCGCCGCCTTGGACAGGCCGCGGAAGATGTTGCCCCCGCCGATGACCAGACAGATTTCAACCCCCTGACGCGCCACAGCGGCGACGGCGGCCGCGACCACGTCCACCGTCTTCATGTCGATGCCGTAGGACTGATCGCCCATCAGGACTTCGCCCGAGACCTTCAGCAGCACGCGCTTGTAACGAAACTCGGAGGGGGCGTCAGGCATGGGCATGGGTCCGTGGATACAGGGGTTACGCATCCGCGCGAGGTGAATCGGCGGCTCATCATAGACGAAGGGCGCGCCAGCCATCAAAGCCGAACGCGCCCTTTTGAAATTTCTTCCCTTTCGGGAAGATGTTTCGAGTTAGTTGCCGCCCGTCATCGAGGCGACTTCCGACGCGAAGTCGGGGGTTTCGACCTTCTCGACGCCTTCACCCAGCGCCAAACGGACGAAGCCGGCCAGCTTCAGCGTGGAACCCAGTTCCTTGCCGGTGTTGGCGACCAGTTGCTCGATGGTCACGTCAGGATCCATGACGAACGGCTGCTTGGACAGCACCACGTCCTTCTGGAACTTGTTGATCTGACCTTCCACGATCTTTTCGATCATGTTTTCCGGACGGCCTTCTTCCTTGGCCTTCTCGATCAGGACGGCGCGTTCTTTTTCGATCGCGGCCGGGTCCAGGTCCGAGGTGTCCAGCGCCAGCGGAGCCGTGGCCGCCACGTGCATGGCGATCTTACGACCCACTTCACGCAGGGCCTCCTTGTCGCCGGCGCCTTCCAAGGCGACCAGCACGCCGATACGGCCTACGCTGGGCGAGACGGCGTTGTGAACGTAGGTCGAAACCACGCCCTCATCGACCGACAGGCGAGCCGCACGACGCAGCTGCATGTTTTCGCCGATGGTGGCGATCAGGTTGGTGACTTCGTCCTGAACGCTCTTGCCGTTTTCCAGGGTCGCGCCGTGGATGGCGTCGACGCCGTCGTGGTGCAGGCCCAGCTGGGCGAATTCCTTGGCCGCAGCCTGGAACAGGTCATTGCGGGCCACGAAATCGGTTTCGGCGTTGAACTCGATGGCCGAGGCGACTTCGCCCTTGCCCTCTTCACGCACGGCGACGGCCACCAGGCCCTCGGCGGCGACACGGTCGGCTTTCTTGGCGGCCTTGGACAGGCCCTTGGCGCGCAGCCAGTCGATAGCCGCGTCGATGTCGCCGTTGGTCTCAACCAGCGCCTTCTTGCAGTCCATCATGCCGACGCCCGAACGCTCGCGAAGCTCCTTCACAAGGGCGGCAGTGATCTCGGCCATGTTCTTCTCCTGAAATTCAAAATGGGCGGCCGGACTGTTTAGCCCGGCCGCATGTCAAGTTGACGTCGGTCCGGCGCGCGGCGGCGCCGGAACGTCAGTCTCAGCCCTCGACCTTCTCGGCCTCGGCGGCGACCAGCTCTTCAGCTGCGCCTTCAGCGCCGGCCGGAGCGGCTTCGGCTTCAACCACGGCGGCTTCACGCAGGGCCGGCTCGACCGGAGCTTCCGAAGCGCCCAGGTCGATGCCCTGAGCGGCGGCGCCGGCGGCCAGGCCGTCCAGAACGGCGTCAGCGATCAGATCGCAATAGGTCTGGATGGCGCGAGCGGCGTCATCGTTGCCCGGAACCGGATAGGTGATGCCGTCCGGGTCCGAGTTGGTGTCCAGGATGGCGATGATCGGGATGTTCAGCTTGCGGGCTTCCTGGATCGCGATCGCTTCCTTGTTGGTGTCGATCACGAACATGATGTCCGGCACCGAACCCATGTCCTTGATGCCGCCCAGCGACAGTTCCAGACGGTCCTTCTCGCGCTGCAGGGTCAGCAGCTCTTTCTTGTTGCGGCCTTCGCCGCCGGCGCCGACGATGGTTTCCAGCTCGCGCAGGCGAGCGATCGAGCCCGAAACGGTGCGCCAGTTGGTCAGCGTGCCGCCGAGCCAGCGGTTGTTCATGTAGTACTGGGCGCAGCGCGTGGCGGCTTCAGCCACCGGGCCGGCGGCCTGGCGCTTGGTGCCGACGAACAGGACGCGGCCGCCCTTGGCGGCGACGTCGCGCACAGCCACCAGAGCCTGGTGGAACAGCGGCATCGTCTGCGACAGGTCGATGATGTGGATGTTCGAGCGCGAACCGAAGATGTAGCGGTCCATCTTCGGGTTCCAGCGGTGCGTCTGGTGGCCGAAGTGAGCGCCGGCTTCCAGCAGCGTACGCATCGAGAATTCAGGCAGAGCCATGATCGTCTTTTCCTTTTTCCGATCAAACCTAGCGCGGGCGGTTAAAAGGACCGGCTGATCCCTCGGAACGGTGCAGACCGGGATGTCTCCCCGGGCCGCGCCACGCCCACGTGCGAAGTGCGCCGCGCATGTAGGCGAACCGGCCGAAAAAGGCAAGGCATCGAAGATGATGGGCTACAGAGCGGTTAGCCAGAAGCATCGATCTCAAAACGCCGCGCGAACAGTTCCCCCCACGAGAAGATTGATCAGAAGCTGCGTCCGTCCACGCGTTGAGCTGTCCAGTCCCAGGGTTCGACATCGGTCAGGGTGCGGATGTTGATGGCCGCCACCTCGCTGCCGTCCGGCGCTACGCCGTAACCGAACGGCTGCACCCCGCAGGTCCGGCAGAAGCGATGCTCGATCTTGTGCCGATTGAAGAAGTAGGAAGTCATCGCCTCCTCGCCCTTGATCAGGCGAAAAGCCGAACGCGGCGTAAAGGCCAGGACGAACCCCTTGCGATAACAATGGGAGCAGTTGCACTCCACCAGGCCGTCCAGCCCGACATCCACCTCATAGGCCACGGCGCCGCAGTGGCACGACCCGGCATGGGTCTTCACGCTCGTCTCGCTCATCAGGCGTCCTCCAGCATCACCACCCCCGGCGCCGACTTCAACGCGCCGCGCAGCGCCGCGTCCAGCCGGTATCGTCCCGGCAACTTGATCTCGACCTCGGTGCGGCCGCCCAGCGTCGCCTGCAGCCAGACCTCGCCGCCCTTGCCCTGCGCTCGCGCCCGGTCCAGCCGAGCCTTCAGCGCCTCGGCGTCCGCTGACTGAGCCGACAGCACGACGCGCAGCCCGATCTGGGCGTCGTCCAGCAGCACGTCCATGCGGCTGGCGTCGTCGCCGAAGAAGCGCACCTCGCCGTCGGCCGCCTTGGCCCGAACCTTGACCAGAACCGACGTCCCGACCTCCAGAACCTCGCGGCACCGCCGAAGCTGTTCAGGCGGGAACAGGCATTCGAACTCGCCCGTCGGGTCCGAGAAGGTGACGAAGGCGAACTTCTCGCCGGTGCGGGCACTGGCCCGTTCCTGACGGCGGCGCACCACACCGGCCATCTGGAAGGCTTCATGCCCCGCCTCGGCTAGCCCTTGCGCCTCGGCCACGAAGGTCACGCGCTTGCGCTTCAATGCAGGCGTCAGCTCTTCCAGCGGGTGGCCCGACAGATAAAAGCCGACGGCGTAAAGCTCCTGATCCAGCTTGTCCGGTCCGGCCCACTGCTCGACGCTCTTCAGACGCGGCCGCGCCGCGGCGGCCTGATCGGCGCCGAACAGACTGACCTGGGACGAAGCCCGCTCCGCCGCCACGCTCTGGCAATAGGCGATCAGCACATCAGCCTGTTCGAACAGCTGGCGACGGTTCGGATGGATGCTGTCGAACGCGCCCGCGCGCGCCAGGCCTTCCAACGCCCGCTTGTTCACCGCCCGCGGATCGACCCGCTCCAGGAAGTCGAAGATATCGGGGAAGGGCCCGCCTGTCTCGCGCACCTCGATGACGTGCTTCATCGCCTCAAGGCCCACGTTGCGGATGGCGCCCAGCGCATAGAGCACGCTGCCCTGACCGTCCTTCCACGACACGTCGAAGTCGGCGGATGAACGGTTGATGTCGGGCGCCAGGACCGGAACCTCAAACCGTCGGCAATCCTGATAGAAGACCGCCAGTTTGTCGGTGTTCGACAGATCGAGGCTCATCGACGCCGCGAAGAACTCCACCGGGTGATTGGCCTTCAGCCAGCCCGTCTGGAACGAAATCAGCGCATAGGCCGCCGCGTGCGACTTGTTGAAGCCATAGCCCGCGAACTTGGCCACCAGGTCGAAGATAGAGCCCGACTGGGCCTCCGGCACGGACTTCTCGGACGCGCCCTTGACGAAGCGAAGGCGCTGGAAATCCATCTCCTCCTTCTTCTTCTTGCCCATGGCGCGGCGCAGCAGGTCGGCCTCGCCCAGACTGTAGCCCGCCAGGATCTGGGCGATCTTCATCACCTGTTCCTGGTAGATGATGACGCCGTAGGTCTCGGTCAGCACCTCCTTCAGGCTGGGGTGCAGGTAATCGACCTCGGCCCGACCGAATTTCCGGTCGATGTAGGTGTCGATCATCTCCATCGGCCCCGGCCGATAGAGGGAGATCAGAGCCGTGATCTCTTCGATCGAGCCGCAGCGCATCTTGCGCAGGGTGTCGCGCATGCCCTGGGATTCCAGCTGGAACACCCCGACCGTCTGTCCCGAAGCCATCAACTCATAGGTCTTGGGATCGTCCAGCGGCAGCAGGCCCCAGTCCTGGGCCGCGCCGCGCCGTTCAAGATAGCTCTTGGCCCGATCCAGCACCGTCAGCGTCTTCAGGCCCAGGAAGTCGAACTTCACCAGACCCGCAGGCTCGACCCACTTCATGTTGAACTGGCTGGCCGGGATGGTGGAGCGCGGATCCTGATACAGCGGCACCAATTCCGTCAGCGGCCGGTCGCCGATGACGATACCCGCCGCGTGGGTCGAGGCGTTGCGGTAGAGGCCTTCAAGCTCCAGAGCCGTCTCCAGCAACGCCTTGACGGCAGGCTCGGCGTCGCGCGCCTCACGCAGGCGCGGCTCCAGGTCGATGGCCTGGGCCAGGGTCACGGGGTTGGCGGGGTTGGCGGGCACCATCTTGGCCAGACGGTCCACCTGGCCCAGCGGCATCTGCAGCACCCGGCCCACGTCGCGCAGCACGGCCCGCGCCTGCAGGGTGCCGAAGGTGATGATCTGGGCCACCCGGTCCTTGCCGTAGTGGTCCTGGACGTAGTCGATGACCTCTTCGCGCCGCTCCTGACAGAAGTCGATGTCGAAGTCGGGCATGGAGACCCGTTCGGGGTTCAGGAAACGCTCGAACAGCAGGCCGAACCGCAAGGGATCCAGGTCGGTGATGGTCAGCGACCAGGCGACCAGGGAACCGGCCCCCGAGCCCCGCCCCGGCCCCACCGGGATGTCATGCAACTTGGCCCATTTGATGAAGTCCGCCACGATCAGGAAGTAGCCGGGGAACCCCATCTGCTGGATGATCCCGACCTCCCATTCCAGGCGGGACCAGTAGTCTTCCTCGGGCGCGTAGGCCTGGTTCTTCTCCAGCCGCGCCTTCAGCCCCTCGCGCGCCTGGTGCGCCAGTTCGTCGTCTTCCGAACGGCCTGCGCCCGTGTCGAAGCGCGGCAGGATCGGCTTGTGCGTCTTGACCAGGAAGGCGCAGCGGCGGGCGATCTGAATGGTGTTGTCGCAGGCCTCGGGCAGGTCCGCGAACAGTTCGCGCATCGCCTCGGCCGACTTGAACCAGTGCTCGCCGGTGACGCGGCGGCGGTCCTCCTGGCCCGTGAAGGCGCCGTCGGAGATGCAGAGCAAGGCGTCGTGCGACTTCGCCTGGGCCGCCTTGGCGTAATAGACGTCATTGGTCGCGACCAACGGCGCGTCGTTGGCGTAGGCCCATTCAACCAACCCGCCCTCGGCCACCGTCTCGCTGGACAGGCCGTGGCGTTGCAGTTCGACATAGAAGCGGTCGCCGAAGACGCGCTTCATTTCCGCCAGGGCTACGGCGGCCTCGACCGGCTTTTTCTGTACGAACAGGGGGTCGATCGGACCGTCCGGGCCGCCGGACAGCAGGATTAGCCCCTCCGACTTATCCACAACCTGTCCCCAGGGCACGCCCGGCTCAGCCATCTCGCCTGCATCCAGATAGGCGGCGGACGACAAGGCGCACAGGTTGAGCCAGCCCTGCTCGTTCTGGGCGATCAGCACGACCGTCGGCGTCTTGGCCCAGCGCTGAACGACCTGCCCGCCGATATCGAGCACCGGCAGGGCGCAGGCGACGATGGGCTGGACGCCCGCATCCTTGGTCGTCTGGCTGAACTCAAGGGCGCCGAACAGATTGGCGCGGTCCGCCACACCCACCGCCGGCATTCCAGCATCGGCGGCCATCTTGCCGATCTTGCCGGCCTTGATCGCCCCTTCCAGCAGCGAATAGGCGCTGCGGACCCGCAGGTGGACAAAGCCCTGACTGTTCACCGCATCCGCCAATCGAAAACCCCGCATCGCAGCGCCCGATCACACGGGCGCATCGTCATCATGCAGGGAGTCGCGCTTCAATGGGGCGCGGTCATGTCACCAGGAAGGCCGCCTGCCAGACCATCCAGACGAAGCCGCCGCAGGACGCAAGCGACAGCAGATCCCTCACCCAACGCGTCATTGATTTTATCCCCAGATCAAATGTTGCCCATTTGTTCTAGGTTGCCTCTTTGTTCTCGTCAACCTCAATTCGCGAGGAAGCCGAGCCGGGTCAGCGCCGAGGCCAGCGCGGCCGAGTTGGGCGACTGCGTCTTGCGCAGCAGGCTGGCGCGAAAGAACTCGACCGTGCGCGGGCTCAGCTCCAGGTTCTGGGCAATCTGCTTGGTGGTCAGCCCCTCGACCAGCATCTCAGCGACCTGACGCTCGCGGCGGGTGAAGGTCAGTTCCTCACGCGCCGGCGTGGACGCCAAGGCCTCCGCCCCGCGACGCAGGGCGCGCACCAACTCATCGATCGTCGCGGGCTTGGGCAGAACATCGTCCACGCCCAGGCGCATGGCGTCCACCGTCGTCCGCACGTCCACGAAGGCGCTGACGACGATAACGGCATGTCGGTTCAGGGCGCAGAAGGCGGCCACCAGATCCAACCCTTCGACACCCGGCATCTTCAGGTCGGCGACAAGGCAGGTCGGATCTGCGTCGGACGCCCACATCAAGGCGTCGAGCGGTTCATGAAAACCGACGGCGGAGAACCCCGCCTCACGCACCGCCAAAAGGGTCAGCTCCAGCAGCGCCCGATCATCATCAATGATGGCGATTTCAGCGATAGCGCGCCCAACCCTTTCCGCATCTTGTTCATTTCGACCGCCGTCCACGCCATCACGCATCATGTCGTTGAAACTACGCAAGGCTTAGCGCGGGAAAAACCTCGTAGTCCCACGCAGTTGATCCCGTGTGAGCATACGCAGAACGATATTTCAGTTACGCTGAGGCGAACATGGAGGCTCGCTGTGTTGCAAAGCGCCGTATTCCTGACCCAGCCTCCGTCAGGATTCGCGCAAGGCGCACGGTGACCGGCCCTGATCGACATGCGACGCGACCAAGCCCGGTCATTGGGGCTCGCCGGCGTGGCCGCCAGCGTGGATGACGTCATCATCTACGCCATGGAAGGGTCGCCCGGCTCTCTTGACGGCTTCCTTCAACTGCTCGGCGCCAGTCCCTGCGAGACGGCGTCGACGGAGGCCTGGCGGCAAACGGTGCAGTTTCGTATCCACCGTGTCCTGGCGCTGTCTCAACCGCCGCTCAGGCCGGACGAGACAGCGGTCCTGCGTCGCGCGATCGACCCGGTTCATCCCCGATATGCCGACGTCCCGCCGCTGCTGGGCGCAGCTGCGCTGCATTGGACCATGATGCCCTATCGCACGCCGCTGCAGGCGACGACGCGGCTCATCGCCTCCTAGTAGGCGTGGCTTTCGGCCGCCCGCTGTTCCAGGTGGCCGTCCTTCAGGGCGAAGACGCGGTCCATGTGACCGGCCAACTCCATGTTGTGCGTGGCGATCAGGGCGGCGACGCCCGTGGTCTTGGCCAGTTCGCGCAGGGATTCGAACACCGCCTGGCTGGTGGCGGGGTCCAGGTTGCCGGTCGGCTCGTCCGCCAGCAGCAGGCGCGGGCTGTTGGCCAGGGCGCGGGCGATGGCGACGCGCTGCTGCTCGCCGCCCGACAGTTGCGCGGGCTGGTGCGTGACGCGCTGGCCCAGACCGAGCGCCGTCAGCTTCTCGGTCGCGCGACGCCGCGCCTCCCCTTCCCCTACGCCCGCGATACGCATGGGCAGGGCCACATTATCCAGAGCATCGAACTCCGGCAGCAGGTGGTGGAACTGATAGACGAAGCCGATGCGGTGCAGACGCAGGCGCGTGCGCGCCCGCTCGTCCAGGCCGCCGACGTCCTCGCCGTCGATCAGCACCTGGCCGCTGGTCGGCCGCTCCAGCAGACCCGCCGCGTGCAGCAGGCTGGACTTGCCCGACCCCGAAGGACCGATCAGGCCGACGACCTCGCCCGGCATGACCTCCAGATCGACGCCCTTCAGCACCGTCAGCCCGCCCTGGGCGGTCGGATAGGTCCGCGTCACCCCACGCAACGACAGGATGGCGCCGTTCGTCTCGGCGGCGACGGCGGGCTTCTTCTTCAGCAACCTATTCAAAGCGCAAGGCCTCCACCGGATCGATGCGCGACGCATTCCACGACGGCGGCAAGCTGGCCAGGCAGCTCATGAAGAAGGAGAAGACCGCGACCCAGGTCACGTCCCACGGGTCCACCTTGGCCGGAACGGAATCCAACATATAGACCTCGGCGTTGAACAGTTGGACGCCCAGCAGGCCCTCGAGGAAATGCTGGATCGCCCCGATGTTCCAGCAGAACAGCAGGCCCAGAACCAGGCCCGCGATGGTGCCGCCGATGCCGATGGCCGCGCCCGACATGAAGAAGATGCGCAGGATGGACGACTGGCTGGCGCCCACGGTGCGCAGGATGGCGATGTCGCGAGTCTTGTTCTTCACCAGCATGACGATGCCGCTGATGATGTTCATGGCGGCGATGGCGACCACCATGCCCAGGATGATGCTCATGGCCGTGCGCTCCACCTGAAGCGCGCCCCAGATCGCGGCCTGACGGTTGCGCCAGTCGGTGACGGCGTTGCCCGACCCGGCGGCGCGCTGAACGGGCGCCAGCAAGTTCTCGACCTTATCCGGCTCGGCTACCTTCATCTCGATGATGTCCCAGACGCCATCCTTGCCGAAGAAGAGCTGAGCCTGCTCCAGAGGCATGAAGATGAAGGCGCGATCGTAATCGGCCGCGCCTGACGTATAGATTCCGCCAACGATATAGGTCTTCTCCAGCCCGCCCAAATTGCCGAAGGCGCTGTCCGCGCCGGTCGGAGTGTAGAGCGAGATCGGATCCCCCTCGCGCAGCCCCGCTTCCTCCGCCAGGGTCTTGCCGATCAGGACGTGATCGCCGCCGTACTCGCCCTTGCCGAACCGTTCGCGCGCCCCCGGACTCAGGCTTTCAAAGACGAACTTCATCGAGGCCAAGTCCTGGGGCCTTACGCCGCGCACCATGCCGCCGGTCGCCAGATTGCCCGCGCGGAACATGGCGGGGCTTTCGGTCAAAGGCGTCACAGACACGACGCCCGGCACGTCGGCGATCCGCTTCAGCGCGGCGTCGCGATCGGGCGCATAGAGCACCGGCCCCTGCACATACATATGGCCGTTGAACGACAGGATCCGATCCATCAGCGTGCCGCGAAAGCCCGCCATGATGCTCATCACGCTGATCAGCACGGCGACGGCCAGCATGATGCCGATGAAGCTGATCATGGCGATCAGCGCCACCCCGCCCTGCTTGCGCTTGGCGCGCAGATAGCGGAGCGCCAGCCCGATCTCCCAGCTGGAGAACGGGCCGGCCGGCTTGGGCGCGGGCTGCGGGGCGGAAGCCGTCGCGGCGTCGGTCATTTCGTCAGCAGCTCCAAGGCGGCGTCCAGCGACAGGCTCTGCTTCTCGCCGGTGGCGCGGCGCTTCAGTTCAACCACGCCGTCAGCCAAACCCTTGGGCCCGATGGTCAGCTGCCACGGCACGCCGATCAGGTCGGCGGTGGCGAACTTGCCGCCCGGCCGCTCGTCCGTGTCGTCGTAGAGGACGTCCTTGCCCAGAGCTTCCAGCTTGGCCACGGCGTCTTCACACGCGGCCGAGACGGCTTCGTCGCTGGCGCGCAGGTTGATCACCGCCACGTCGAACGGTGCGACCGAGTCCGGCCAGATGATGCCGCCCTCGTCATGGCTGGCCTCGATGATGGCGCCCAGCAGGCGCGACACGCCGACGCCGTAGCTGCCCATGTGGACCTCGGTGTCCTGGCCGTTCGGCCCGGCGACCTTGGCCTTCATGGCGGCCGAGTATTTGGTGCCGAAGTAGAAGATGTGGCCGACCTCGATGCCGCGCGCCGACAGGCGGTCGCCCTCGGCGGTCTGGGTCTCGAACTGGGCCGCGTCGTGCATTTCCTCGGTCGCGGCGTAGAGGGCCGTGCGTTCGTTGAACACGCCCTCCAACTGCTCGACGCTGAGATTGTGGCCGGGCGCAGCCATCTCGACCAGCTTGCGGTCGCAGAAGACCTCGCTCTCGCCGGTCTCGGCCAGAACGATGAACTCGTGGCTCAGGTCGCCGCCGATCGGGCCGGTATCGGCGCGCATCGGCACCGCCTTCAGGCCCAGGCGGGCGAAGGTGTTCAGATAGGCGGCGAACATCCGCTTGTAGGCGATGCGGGCCGAGGCCTCGTCCAGATCGAAGGAATAGGCGTCCTTCATCAGGAACTCGCGACCGCGCATGACGCCGAAGCGCGGGCGGCGCTCGTCGCGAAACTTCCACTGGATGTGGAAGAGGTTCAGCGGCAGGGCCTTGTAGCTCTTCACATAGGCCCGGAAGATATCCGTGACCATTTCCTCGTTGGTCGGTCCGTACAGCAGCTCGCGCTCATGACGGTCGGTGATGCGCAGCATCTCCGGGCCATAGGCGTCGTAGCGGCCGCTCTCGCGCCACAGGTCCGCCAGTTGCAGCGTCGGCATCAGCAGCTCGACGGCGCCGGCTTTGACCTGCTCGTCGCGGACGATGTTCTCGATCTTGCGCAGCACCCGCAGGCCCAGCGGCAGCCAGGCGTAGATGCCGGCGGCCTCCTGCTTGATCATGCCCGCGCGCAGCATCAGCTGATGCGACACGATCTGGGCGTCGGAGGGGGCTTCTTTCAGGATCGGCAGGAAGTAGCGCGACAGGCGCATGGGAGGATTCTCGGCAAATTCAGTCAGGCCCGAGGTTTAACCGGGCGAAGGGGGCGAAAGCTAGAGCGCGTTGGCGTGGGTGATGTCGGGCACGGGGGTCCAGCCGATCCAGACGATGGCGACGATGATGAGCCAGACGATGATCGACACCCAGGTCGTGGTGATGAACTTCTTCTTGAGGTTGGGGTTCTTCGGCGCTCCCCACTGGGTGCCGTCCGTCGGCGGATCCTTGATCTGGTCCGACATGCCCAGCGGCAGAATCGCGAACAGCACGATCCACCACACCGTCAGAAAGGTGGCGACCAGGGTGAAGGGGCCAAGGGGCATCGTCTCTAAAGTCCGTTCATCGCAATCATCGTCGCGGCGCGATAAGGAGAGGCGCCGCAACAAGGACGCCCTGAATGCCACAGATTACGCTGGAACACTCCACCCATTTCGACGCGACCGACTGGCGCGCCCTGGCGCTGGAGATTCATCGCCTCTGTGTCGAGACGGTCGGCGCGACCCTTCCCGCCTGCAAGACGCGCATCGTGCGCTGCGGCCGCCTGATCATCGCTGACGGCGACCCGGATCAGGCCATGGTCCACTGCGACCTGCGCATCCTCAGCGGCCGCACCCAGGAACAGAAGACCGCCCTGGGCGAAGCCGTGCAGGCCGCCCTGTTGGCCGGCGTGTCCAGCTATGACGGCCCGCGGCAGGTGTCGGTCGAGATCGGGAATCTCGACCGGGATAACTATCGCAAGGTCACGCTGGGGAGTTGATTCCCTCTCCCTCCCCTTCATGGGGAGGGTGGTCGCGAAGCGACCGGGTGGGGAGGGCGAGGCGATCCTGGCCTCCGCGCCTGAACAGCCTTGCCGCCCCCACCCGGCTTCGCCCTATCGGGCTCAGCCACCCTCCCCATGAAGGGGGGGAGAAAGAGGCGCTCCTTATTCCTCCCCACTTTGTGGGGAGGGGGACCGCGAAGCGGTGGAGGGGCTTAGCGACAGCGGAACCAAGCAGCCCCTCCGTCTCGGGCGCTCACGCGCCCGATCCACCTCCCCATTTCATGGGGAGGAGAAGGCCTTACGGATGCGGTCGCCCGATCCCGTAGCGCGCGGCCCAGTACGGCAGGATAGCGTCGTCCTGCAGGAAGCGCGCGCCGGTCTCTTCGCTGACCTGGGCGTCGGGCCAGTCGAACTCGCCGTCCAGCACCAGCAGCGGGCAACTCTGGTTCGCCTCGCCCACTTCGGCGATCACGGCCGGGCGCGGGCGCGGGTGGTCCAGGTGGGTCACCGTCAGATGCTCGCGCAGGCGCGGATACAGGCCCAGCACCCCCTCGATCCGCGCGCCGGGCGGGCAGAACCACGGCCCGCCCTGATCGTCGAACCAGTCGGCGTTCAGAAGATACAGACGATCCGCCATCAGAGCCTCAGCACCACGGTTTCCACGATCGGACGACGATCCCAGATCTGCTGGCTGGCCTTCTTCAAGGTCCGGCTGACCGCCTGTTCGATGACGGCTTCGTCCTCCAGCGCCTCGCCCTTCAGGCCGCGCACCGTGTTCTCGACGCGCTCGGCCATGTCGTCCAGCACATCGCCCAGCGGACGGTCGGCGTCGCCCGGCAGGCCGATGCCGCGCACGTCGATGTCGCTGGCGATCCGACCGCGTTTGTCCAGGGCGAAGCTGACGATCAGGATGCCGTTGCTGGCGGCGTGCTTGCGCTCGCGCAGGGCCTCGCCAGCCTCTTCCACCAGCATGCCGCCGTCGACGAACAGACGGCCCGAGGGCACTTCGTCGATGATGGCGGCGGGTCCGGGCGCCAGGCGCACCATGTCGCCGTTGCGCGGCGTGACCGTCTCCGGCACCTGCATGTCCTTGGCCAGGTTGCCGTGCTCGATCAGGTGGCGACGCATGCCGTGGGTCGGCACGGCGATCTGCGGCCGGGCCCACTGATACATCTGGCGCAGTTCGTCGCGGCACGGGTGGCCCGAGACGTGGATGCCGGGGTGATCCTTCTCGGTGTAGATGCGGATTCCGCGCTCGGCCATCTTGTCCTGCAGACGGCCGATGGACAGTTCGTTGCCGGGGATGACGCGCGACGAGAAGATGCAGTGATCCCCCTCACCCAGCTTGATGAAGGGATGCGTCCCTTCGGCCACGCGCGACAGGGCGGCGCGCGCCTCGCCCTGGCTGCCCGTGCACAGGTACAGGATTTCGTCGGCCGGCCAGACCTTGGCCTCCTGCTCAGACAGGAAGGGCTTGATGTCGTTCAACATGCCGACCGACTTGGCGGCGGCGGTGATGCGGTGCATCGAGCGCCCGGCCAGGGCCACGCGGCGCCCAGCGGCCTCAGCAGCGCTGATGACGCTGTGCATCCGCGCGACGTTCGAGGCGAAGCAGCCCACGGCGACCCGGCCCTTCAGGCCCTGGATCAGCTCGGCCAGCTTGACCTTCACATCGCCCTCGGATCCGGCGACGCCGTCCACGAAGACGTTGGTGGAGTCGCACACCATCGCCAGGACGCCCTCGTCGCCCAGCTTCTGGATGAAGTCGACGTCGGTGCGCTCGCCCACGACCGGATCGTTGTCGATCTTCCAGTCGCCGGTGTGCAGCACCGTGCCCAGCGGCGTCTTGATGGCCAGGCCGTTCGGCTCGGCGATCGAGTGGGTGATGGTGACGTAGGTCACCTCGAACGGGCCCAGGTTCACCGTCGAACCCAGCGGCGCCTCGTGCAGTTCGACATCTTCATAGATGCCGGCGTCGCGCAGCTTCTCGCGGATCAGGAAGGCGGTGAAGGGCGTGGCGTACAGGGGTGCCTGGATGCGCGGCCACAGCCAGCCGAGGGCGCCGATGTGGTCCTCGTGCGCGTGCGTCAGCACGATGCCCAGGATGTTCTCGCCTTCCAGGAAGCTGGGGTCCGGCACGATGACGTCCACGCCGGGCGTGGACTGGTCGCCGAAGGTCACGCCGACATCGACGATGATCCATTTGCGGTCATGCGCCGGGCCGAAGCCATAGGCGTTCAGGTTCATACCGACCTCGTTCGAGCCGCCCAGCGGCAGGAAGACGAGTTCGTCGTTTTGATTTTGCTTTTTCATACGGCCTTACAGATGGGAGTTCCGCCGCCAGATTTCGAGTAGGCCGCGGATGGTCAGGTCCGGATCAAACCGGTCGATAGAGTCGGTTGCGCCCTCGAACAGGGAGGCGACGCCGCCGGTGCCGATGACCGTCATGGGCTTGCCCCACTCGGCCTTGATACGGTCCACCAGCCCTTCGATCAGGGCGATATAGCCCCAGAAGACGCCCGATTGCATGGAGGTGACGGTGTCGCGCCCGATCACGGTGTCGGGGCGCTGAATGGCGATGCGCGGCAGCTTGGCCGCCGCCTCGTGCAGAGCCTGAAGCGACAGGTTGATGCCGGGCGCGATCAGCCCGCCTTCGAAGGCCCCAGCCCCCTGCCCGTTCGCGCCGGACACGACGTCGAAGGTCGTGGCCGTGCCGCTGTCGATCAGCAACAGATCGCCCTCATAGACCTGAAGCGCGCCGATGGCGTTGACCAGACGGTCGGCCCCGGCCTCGCTGGGCTTATGGATGCGCACCTCGATGCCCAGTTCGACGTTCTCGCCGATCACCAGGGGTTCGACGTTCAGATAGCGCCGCGCCAGGTTGCGCAGGTTGAAGATCGACTGCGGCACCACGCTGGAGATGATGCAGCCGTCCATGTCGGCCATGGTCTGGCCCTGGCCGCGCATCTCGAACAACTGATGCAGCCAGACGGCGTATTCATCGGCCGTGCGCATGGGATCGGTGGCGGTGCGCCACTGGAAAATCCACTCTTCGCCATCGTGAACGGCGAACAGGGTGTTGGTGTTGCCTTGCTCGATCGCCAGCAGCATCAGGCGGCCTCTCCGAAGAAGACGTCGCCGGCGGAGATGACCCGCAGGCTTCCGTCCGGCAGTTTCAGACGCAGGGCGCCGTCGGCCTCGACGCCGTCGGCGATCCCGCTCAGGGTTTCATGGCTCAGCCGCGCCGTGCAGGGGCCGAACAGGCCCGGCGTGCGCGCGACCCAGGCGTCCAGCACGGGCTGAAAGCCCAGACGCGTCCAGCGTTCCAGCCAGGCGTCGAAGGTTTCGGCCAGCGCCCTCGCCCCCTCCTCCATCGACGGCGCGGCGGCCACGTCGTGACGCAGGTGCTCGGCGATGCAGGTGGTCGGGCGCTCGGTCCCTTCGGGCGCGTGGGACAGGTTCACGCCGACGCCCACAGCCAGCCACAGGCCGCCGGAAGGCGCAGGCCCGGATTCGATCAGGATGCCTGACGACTTGCGCCCGTCCAGCAGCACGTCATTGGGCCATTTGATGCTGACCAGCGCGGGTGGGACATAACGGTCCAGCAGATCGGCCACCGCCAGCGCGGCGGCGAAGGTCAGTTGCGCCGCCTCGGCCGGAGTGCGGTTCAGCGTCAGCAGCAGGGTCGTGGCCAGATTGCCCTCCCGGCTGTCCCAGGCGCGGCCGCGACGGCCCCGCCCGGCGGTTTGACGCCGAGCCGCGATCCACAGCGGCCCGGCCTCGCCCGCCTCGGCGCGACGGCGCGCCTCGGCGTTGGTGGAGTCGGTCTCTTCGAGGATCAGGACCGGAGCCGCCAAGGCCCCTTATCCGATCCCGACGCCCGCAGCAGCCGCGCGCGTCAGCGGCTCCAGCCAGGTCAGGGCGATCAGCAGCACAGGGAAGCTGAAGGCCGCAGCCG
This sequence comes from Brevundimonas sp. Soil_N_31, assembly GCF_057655995.1. NCBI lineage: Bacteria > Pseudomonadati > Pseudomonadota > Alphaproteobacteria > Caulobacterales > Caulobacteraceae > Brevundimonas > Brevundimonas sp. Soil_N_31. The sequence goes on along the minus strand of NZ_JBDGLE010000002.1, from coordinate 263,781 downwards.
CCCAGCCGATCCACTGTGCGCCGGCCGGCGCCTTGTCGGTCGTCACGTCGAACTCAGGCGTGTCGAACCAGATCACCTTGATGATGCGCAGATAGTAGAAGGCCGCGACGACCGAGGCCACCAGACCCGCAGCGCCCGCCATCCAGTAGCCGGCATCGGCGGCGGCGCCGAAAACGTAGAACTTGCCCCAGAAGCCCGACATCGGCGGAATACCGACAGCCGACAGCGACAGGATCGTCAGGGCGACGGCCGTCACCGGACGGTCCTTCTTCAGACCGGCCAGATCGGCGATCTTGCGGATCGGACGACCATTGCGGCTCACCGACAGCAGGATGGCGAAGAAGCCGATCTGGTCCACGACATACAGGGTCATGAACATCAGGGTCGCCTGAACGCCGACCTGGGTGCCGGCCGCCACGCCCAGCAGGGCGTAGCCGATGTTGATGATGGACGAATAGGCGAGCAGGCGCTGGATGTCTTTCTGCATCAGGCCGCCGAAGGCGCCGACCGCGAAGCTGATCAGCGAGATCAGGATCAGCACCTGGGCCCACTGCGCATGGGCCAGGCCGAAGCCTTCGACCAGCACGCGGATGATCAGCACCATGGCCGCCACCTTGGGCGCGGTCGAGAACAGGGCCACGACCGGGGTCGGGGCGCCTTCATAGACGTCGGGCGTCCACATGTGGAACGGCGCGGCCGAAACCTTGAACGCCAGACCGCAGATCAGGAAGACCAGGCCGAAGATCAAGCCCGGACCGGGGTTGGCGGTGGCGAAGGCGGCGATGTCCTCGAACCGCATCGAACCGGCGAAACCGTAGATCAGGCTGGCGCCGTACAGCAGCAGACCCGACGACAGGGCGCCCAGGACGAAATACTTCAGGCCTGCTTCCGAGGCCTTCAGGTCGTCGCGGCGATAGGCGGCCAGGACGTAGAGGGCCAGCGAGTGCATCTCGATGCCGATGTAGAGCGAGATCAGGTCGCCCGACGACGCCATCATGCCCATGCCGACCGAAGCCAGCACGATCAGGATCGGATATTCGAACTTGGCGATGTTGTTGCGATGCATCCAGCCGTCGCCCAGCACCACGGCCACGGCGGCGGACAGGAAGATCACCGCCTTGCCGAAGACAGCCAGCGGATCAGCCACATAGGCCCCGTTGAAGGCCGAACCCAGCGGGCCGACGACGGCCAGAGCCGTCGCCGCCAGCAGCAGCAGCACCGACAGGCCCGAGACCAGGCGCGTCGACTTCTCGCCGGCGAAGGCGCCGAGCATGAGCAGCACCAGCCCGCCGACCGCAAGGGTCAGTTCCGGGGCGGCGAGTTGGAGAGCGGAGGACAGATCAGGCATTATGGTCTCACCCGCCGATCGCGGCGCGATAGGCGCTGGTCAGGGCTTCAACAGTCGGCCCGGTGTAGTCGAGAACGGCGTTGGGATAGAGGCCCAGCCAGATGGTGCCGACGACCAGGGGCACGAAGATCAGCAGTTCGCGCTTGTCGATGTCGGTGATGTTTTCCAGCGCCGGATTGGTGATCGGGCCGTACATGACGTTGCGGAACAGCGTCAGCGCATAGACCGCCGAGAAGATCACGCCCGAGGCCGCGATCAGGGCCGCCCAGGTCGAGACCTGATAGGCGCCCGTCATCGTCAGCACTTCGCCGATGAAGCCCGAGGTGCCCGGCAGGCCGACGTTGGCCATGGTGAACATCAGGAAGATGGCCGCATACCAGGGCATCCGCGCCGTCAGGCCGCCGTAGAAGGCGATCTCACGGGTGTGCATCCGGTCATAGACCACGCCGACGCACAAGAAGAGCGCGCCCGAGATCAGGCCGTGGCTCAGCATCTGGAAGACGGCGCCCTGAACGCCGGTGTCGTTGCCGGCGAAGATGCCCATGGTCACGAAGCCCATGTGGGCGACCGACGAATAGGCGATCAGCTTCTTGATGTCCGTCTGACGGAAGGCGACCAGCGAGGTGTAGACCACGGCGATCACAGACAACGTCAGCACCAGCGGCGTGAACATCTGCGACGCCAGCGGGAACATCGGAATGTTGAACAGGATGAAGCCGTAGCCGCCCAGCTTCAGCAGGATGCCGGCCAGGATGACCGAACCCGCCGTCGGCGCCTGAACGTGGGCGTCGGGCAGCCAGGTGTGCACCGGCCACATCGGCATCTTCACCGCGAAGGAGGCGAAGAAGGCCAGCCACAGCAGCGGCTGCACCGCCGGGTCGAAGGCGTACTGCTTCAGTTCCGGAATGCTGGTGGTGCCCGTCGTGTGGGCCATCCACAGCATGGCCAGCAGCATCAGGACCGATCCCAGCAGGGTGTACAGGAAGAACTTGTACGCTGCGTAGATGCGGTTGGCGCCGCCCCAGATGCCGATGATCAGATACATCGGCACCAGGGTGCCTTCGAAGAAGATGTAGAAGAGGAACAGGTCCAGCGAGGTGAACACCCCGATGACCATGGTCTCCAGGATCAGGAAGGCGATCATGTATTCGACGACGCGCGTCTCGATCGATTTCCAGCTGGCCACAATGCAGATCGGCAGCAGGAAGGCCGTCAGCAGGACGAACAGGATCGAGATCCCGTCCACGCCCAGGTGATAGCCGGCGCCCGCGAACCAGGCGTAGTTCTCGACGAACTGATAGGCCGGGTTCGACGGATCGAACTGCGCGACCAGCAGGACGGACACGGCCAGCACCACCATTGTGGTGATCAGGGCGATCCAGCGAGCGGCCGGGGCCGCGGCGTCCTGACCGCCCTTGTTCAGCAGGCGCGCGACCAGGATCGCGGCCGCGCCGAGAAGCGGCAGGAAGGTGACGATGCTCAGAATGTGAGGCACGAGGCTCAGGCTCCCCACGTGAAGATAGCGAAGGCAAGGAACGCAGCCACGCCGATCAGCATCACGAATGCATAGAAGTAGACGAAACCGGACTGGAACCGGGACAACCAGCCGCCCGACTTCAGCGAAGCCCAGGCCGCGCCGTTCGGGCCGAGGCCGTCGATGATCTTCACGTCGCCGATCTTCCAGAAGAAGTCGCCGATCGCCTTGGTCCCCTTCACGAAGACCGCGTCGTACAGCTCATCGAAGAACCACTTGTTGTAGAGGAAGGTCCACAGCGGGCCCTTGCGGTCGGCCCACTGCCTGGCGACGCCTTCCTTCAGGACGTAGACCCAGAAGGCGATGGCGGTGCCCAGCAGCGTCACGATCAGCGGCGCCCACTTCACCCAGGTCGGGACGTTGTGGCTTTCGTGCAGGACGTGGTTCGCGCTGCCGACGAAGATGGCGCCGCGCCAGAACTCAGCCTCATGATGGCCGATGAAGTGCGGGGCGAAGATCATGCCCGCAAACACCGCGCCGACCGACAGCACCAGCAGCGGCACGACCATGGCCAACGGGCTCTCATGCGGCTTCAGCGGACCATGGTGATGGTCGTCGTGCGCATGATCGTCATGGGCATGATGATCGTCATGAGCGTGGGCGTCCGCATGGTGCGCGCCCTCCTCTTCCTTCCACACAGGCTTGTTGTGGAAGGTCATGAACACCAGACGCCACGAGTAGTAAGCCGTCAGCAGGGCCGCCGAGATGCCGATGACGAAGGCGAACATGCCCGCGGCCGAGTGGCCGGTCGTCGCCGCCGCATAGGCGCTCTCGAGGATGGAGTCCTTGGAGTAGAAGCCGGCGAAGCCGCCGACGCCGGGCATGCCCAGGCCGGTGATGGCGATGGTGCCGATCATCATGGTCGCATAGGTGACGGGCAGCAGCTTCCACAGGCCGCCCATCTTCCGCATGTCCTGCTCGTGGTGCATGCCGTGGATCACCGAACCGGCGCCCAGGAACAACAGGGCCTTGAAGAAGGCGTGCGTGAACAGGTGGAACATGGCGGGCTGATAGGCGCCGACGCCCGCCGCGAAGAACATGTAGCCCAACTGCGAACAGGTCGAATAGGCGATCACCCGCTTGATGTCGTTCTGCATCATGCCGACGGTCGCGGCGAAGATGGCCGTGATGCCGCCGATGATGGCGATGAACTGCGACGCGACGGGCGCGTGCTCATACAGCGGCGACAGCAGGCAGACCATATAGACGCCCGCCGTGACCATGGTGGCCGCGTGGATCAGGGCCGACACGGGCGTCGGGCCTTCCATCGCGTCCGGCAGCCAGGTGTGCAGGAAGAACTGCGCCGACTTGCCCATCGCGCCGATGAACAGCAGCAGACCGGCCAGATCCAGCGCCGACCAGGTGTGGCCCAGGAATTCCCAGCCCGTCCCGGCCTTGCCCGCGATCAGCGGGAACAGCTTGGCGAACTCAATCGTGCCGAACATCCAGAACACGGTCATCATGCCGAGCAGGAAGCCGAAGTCGCCGACGCGGTTAACTACGAAGGCCTTGATCGAGGCCGCGGTGGCCGAGGGCTTCTTGAACCAGAAACCGATCAGCAGATAGGACGCCAGACCCACGCCTTCCCAGCCGAAGAACATCTGCAGGAAGTCGGCCGCCGTCACCAGCGCCAGCATCATGAAGGTGAACAGCGACAGATAGGCGAAGAAGCGAGGACGGCTGTCGTCCTCCTTCATGTAGCCCCAGGAATAGAGGTGAACCAGCGAGGACACCGACGTCACAACGATCAGCATGACAGCCGACATGGCGTCGACGCGGATCGACCAGTTCGACTGGAACTCGCCCACGTGGATAAACGGCGCCAGGTGCACGGTGAAGGCTTCCAGCCCGCCCCAGGTCCACTGGCTGAACACGATCCAGGAGACCGCGCACGAGAAGAACAGCAGGCCCGTGGTGACGGCCTGCGAGGCGACGTCGCCGATCCGGCGACCGAAGAAGCCGGCGATCATGGCCCCCAGCAGGGGGGCGAAGACGCCGAGAGTGACGAGAGTCTGGATAGTCACGGTTCCGATCAGCCCTTCATCACGGAGGCGTCGTCGACCGCGATGTCGCCGCGGTTACGGAAGAAGGTCACGAGAATGGCCAGGCCGACGGCGGCCTCGGCCGCGGCGACGGTCAGGACGAACATGGCCATCAGCTGACCCGACACGTCGTTCAGGTGAGTCGAGAAGGCCACGAAGTTGATGTTCACCGCGAGCAGGATCATCTCGACCGACATCAGGATGATGATGACGTTCTTGCGGTTCACGAAGATGCCGAAGACGCCGATGGTGAACAGCATGGCGGCGACCGCCAGATAATGCTGGAGCGAGATATCCATTACAGAAGCTCCTCGGGGGTGACGCCCTGGCCCGTGGTCACGGACTTGATCTCGACGGCCTTGGCGCGTTCGCGGTTGGCCTGGGCGGCCAGATCTTGGCGATGCACGCCCGGACGGTGGCGCAGGGTCAGGACGATGGCGCCGATCATGGCGATCAGCAGGACCACGCCCGCCGCCTGGAAGAAGTAGACGTAGTCCGTGTAGAGCACGCGGCCGATCGTCTCGATGTTGGTGACGTCAGGCCCGGCCGGAACCGGCGCGGTTGCGTCGCGGGCGGCCCCGCCCTGAACGACGGTGATCGACACCATGATCATCTCGGCCAGCAGCACGCCCGCCACGATGCCCGCCAGCGGCAGGTAGCGCGCGTAACCCTCGCGCAGCTTCACGAAGTCGACGTCCAGCATCATGACGACGAACAGGAACAGCACCGCCACGGCGCCGACGTAGACGACGACCAGCAGCATCGCCAGGAACTCGGCGCTCAGCAGTACGAACAGACCGGCCGCCGAGAAGAAGGTCAGGATCAGCCAGAGAACGGAGTGCACGGGATTGCGCGCGGTCACCACCAGCAGGGCGGAAACCACGGCGACCGTCGCGAGAAGATAGAAGGCCAGGCCTTGCAACATGTGCGGGACGACGCCCCTCTTCAAAACCAATGGCCCGAGGGGAAACCTCGGACCCTTCCAAAATCGGCCCCGGCCCGAAGGTCAGGGTCAGCGTGGCGGAATCGCCGCTCCGTTTAGCGATACGGAGCGTCGAGTTCCAGATTCTTCGCGATCAGACGCTCCCAGCGGTCGCCGTTGTCCAGCAGGCGCGCCTTGTCATAGAGCAGTTCTTCGCGCGTCTCGGTGGCGAACTCGCTGTTCGGTCCCTCGACGATGGCGTCCACCGGGCAGGCCTCTTGGCACAGGCCGCAGTAGATGCATTTGACCATGTCGATGTCGTAGCGCGTCGTGCGGCGGCTGCCGTCGGCGCGCGGTTCGGCCTCGATGGTGATGGCCTGGGCGGGGCAGATGGCCTCGCACAGCTTACAGGCGATGCAGCGTTCTTCGCCGTTCGGATAGCGGCGCAGCGCATGTTCGCCACGGAAGCGCGGCGACTGCGGGTTGCGCTCGAACGGATAGTTCACCGTCGCCTTCGGCTTCATCATGTACTTCATCGACAGGCCGACGGCGCCGAACACGTCGGTCAGCATCGCGCCCTTGGCCGCCTGAACGATACGGGTCAGCATTACGATTTCACTCCGGCGCACTCGCGTTCATAGCGGGCGCTTTCCTTGTCGAGGGTCTGGCAAAGGCGCTGGCGTTCCGCCTCGCGCCGTTCGATTTCCTGCACCTTGCGCTCCCACTGATAGACCGACACCGGGTCGGCCTCATAGGGCGCACAGGCCGACGCCAGCATGGGCGCGGCCAGGGCGAACATCAGGGCTGCGGCTTTCGTCTTCATCCACCGATCCGGCGTTCGCAGCCGTCCCTGTCGAAGCGCGGATCGTCCCGCGACAGACGTTGGCAATAGGCGCGCTTGTCCGCCTCCTCCGCCCGCTCGCGGTCCAGCCGCTCGAGACGCGCGGACGCGGTCTCGGGCGCAGCCGGATCCATCGGCTTGAAGGTGCAGGCCGACAGGCCGGCGGCGAGCGCCAGCGCGATCAGGACTGTGGCGCGAGCGCCCATCACGCCCCCACCGCGAAGACGCGCCACGCCGCCACGAAGACCACGGCGACCAGCGAGGCCGGCAGGAAGATCTTCCAGCCCAGACGCATCAGCTGGTCATAGCGGTAGCGGGGGACGAAGGCCTTCACCAGGGCGATCATGAAGAACCAGAAGACGACCTTGGTGATGAAGACCAGCAGATAGAACAGGTTGGCGACAAAGGCCGGGACGCTGTTCAGGAAGTCAGTCGGGAAGCCCGGATTCCACCCTCCGCAGAACAGCAGGGTGATCATGGCGCACATGAAGACGATGTTGGCGTATTCGCCGATCATGAACAGCAGGTAGGGGGTCGAGGAATATTCGACCTGATAACCGGCCACCAGCTCCGACTCCGCTTCCGGAAGGTCGAACGGCGGACGGTTGGTCTCGGCCAGGGCCGAGATGAAGAAGACGATGGTCATCGGCAGCATGACGATGATCGTCGGCAGGGTCTCAAGGCCACCGCCGAAGGCGTTCCAGTTCCAGAACCAGCCGGACTGCTGGGTCACGATCTGGGTCAGGTTCATCGTCCCGGCCAGCAGGATGACGTTGATGATGATGAGGCCCATCGAGACCTCATAGGACACCATCTGCGCCGCCGAACGCAGCGCCCCCAGGAACGGGTACTTCGAGTTCGAAGCCCAGCCGCCCATGATGATGCCGTAAACGCCCAGTGAGCTGATCGCCAGAATGTACAGGATGCCGACGTTCAGGTCCGCGACCACCCAGCCCGGCGCGAACGGGATCGCCGCCCACGCCACGAAGGCCAGCACGAAGCTGATCAGCGGGGCCAGGATGAAGACCACCTTGTCCGACCCGGCCGGAATGACGATCTCCTTCAGCACGAACTTGAAGAAGTCGGCGAAGGACTGCAGCAGGCCGAAGGGGCCGACCACGTTCGGACCCTTGCGCAGCTGAACGCCCGCCCAGATCTTGCGGTCGGCCAGCAGCAGGAAGGCCAGGGAGATCAGGATACCGACCACCACCAGCAGGATCCCGCCGACAGTGGCGAGGGTCCAACCCAGAGGCGTAGTCCAGAAGGAAGTCGCAGCGTCCATGATTTACTCCGCCGCCAGGGCGACCGGCGCCGTCCGCTCAGCGGACAGTTGGGCCATGGTTTCACTGGCGCGCGCGATCGGGTTGGTCAGATAGGGATCGGCGATGACGGAGACGAAGGCGACGTCGCCCAGGTCTCCCTTGGCGCCCAGCTTGGCGACGTCGAACGTCGCGGCCGGGGCCAGATAGTCGATGCGGCCGAAGGTCGGATGGTCGCCCATCAGCTTGGCGCGCAGTTGCTCAAGCGTGTCGAACGGCAGCTTGTGGCCGACGCGCTCGGACAGGGCGCGGATGATGGCCCAGTCGTCCTTGGCTTCGCCCTTCGGGAAGACCACGCGCTCGGCCATCTGCACCCGGCCTTCGGTGTTGACGTACAGGCCCGACTTCTCGGTGTAGGCCGCGCCCGGCAGGATCACGTCCGCGCCGTGCGCGCCGCGATCGCCGTGCGAGCCCAGATAGACGCGGAAGGCGCCCGATGCGTCCGCGTTCACCTCATCGGCGCCCAGCAGGAACAGCACGTCCAGCGCGCCCGGCTTCAGCATAGCGGCGACATCCAGACCGCCCTCGCCCGGCAGGAAGCCCATGTCCAGACCGCCGACGCGCGCGGCGGCGCTGTGCAGGACGTTGAAGCCGTTCCAGCCGTCCTTGACCACGCCGACCTTCTTGGCCAGCGCGCCCAGGGCGTTCAGCACGGACGGGCCGGTCTCGCCGGTCAGGGCGCCCGCGCCGATGATGATGGCGGGACGTTCGGCCTTGGTCAGGAAGTCGGTCGCGGCCTTGGGCAGCTTGCCCAGGGTCTTCGAACCGGCGCCCAGCCAGGCGTAGCCATAGGTCAGATCGGCTTGCGGCCCGATGACGCCGACCTCGACGCCGCCCTTCAGCCAGGTCTTGCGGATGCGCGCGTTCAGCAGCGGCGCTTCCGTGCGCGGATTGGCGCCGACGATCAGGATGGCGTCAGCGTTTTCAATGCCTTGCAGGCCAGAGTTGAACAACCAGCCCTCGCGAGCCTCGCCGCCCAGCGCTGCGCCGTCCTGACGGCAGTCCGTGTTGGCCGAACCCAGCGAACGGAACAGATCCAGCAGAGCCTTCATCGACTCGGCGTCCTGCAGGTCGCCGGCGATGGCGCCGATACGGTCGGCCGGGGCCGCCTTCAGCTTGTCGGCGACGGCGGTCAGCGCCTCGTCCCACGACGCCGGACGCAGCTTGCCGTTCTCACGCACCCACGGACGGTCTAGGCGACGCGCCTGCAGGCCGTCGACGGCGTAGCGGCTCTTGTCCGACAGCCATTCCTCGTTGATGCCCTCGTTCACGCGCGGCAGCACGCGCATGACCTCGGCGCCGCGGGAGTCGGCGCGGATGTTCGAACCGAGCGCATCCATCACGTCGATGGTCTCGGTCTTCTTCAGCTCCCACGGGCGGTAGTGATACTGCCACGGGCGGTGCGTCAGGGCGCCCACCGGGCACAGGTCGTTGACGTTGCCCGACAGTTCGCTGTCGATGTTCTTTTCCAGATAGGTCGTGATCTCGGCGCTTTCGCCGCGCGAGATCATGCCGATGTCCGGCACGCCCGCCACTTCGGTGATGAAGCGGACGCAACGGGTGCACTGGATGCAGCGCGTCATGAACGTCTTGACCGTCGGGCCCATGTTCTTTTCTTCAACCGCGCGCTTGTTCTCGCCGTAGCGCGAACCATCGCGGCCGTAGCCGACCGCCTGATCCTGCAGGTCGCATTCGCCGCCCTGGTCGCAGATCGGGCAGTCCAGCGGGTGGTTGATGAGCAGGAACTCCATCACCCCTTCGCGGGCCTTCTTGACCATCGGCGTGTCAGTAAAGATTTCCTGACCGTCGGCGGCCGGCAGCGCGCACGAAGCCTGCGGCTTCGGCGGTCCGGGCTTCACCTCGACCAGGCACATGCGGCAGTTGCCGGCGATGGACAGGCGCTCGTGGTAGCAGAAGCGCGGGATTTCCTGCCCGGCGCGCTCGGCGACCTGCAGCACGGTCATGCCCGGTTCGAACTCGACTTCAACGCCGTTGACTTTGGCGATGGGCATCAGCGGGCCTCACTCTCGGCGGCTTGACCCGCCTCGGACGAAAGAGAAACGGTCTGGGTCTGGCCGTCGCGCGACAGCGACACCGTGGAATCCTTGACCGAACAGTTGAAGGTGACACGGCCGCCATCGACCGGCGCGCGCCACGACACGGTGGAGGCCGCCGCGTCGAACGTCACGGCATCGTCGCCTTGGCCATACAGCGTCAGCACCGCTTGGCGGCAAGCCTGTTCGCCCTCGAGCGGCGCGGACGGCGCCGCCGCCCCCCGGATGAAGGCGTCCCCCACCTCGGATGGCAGCACATACGGTTCGCGCGTGTCTGCCCGCTCGCCGCAGGCGGCGAGAGCGATCAGGCAAAGAAGCACTGGAGCTGCGCGTTTCATGCGGTCAGTCCTGCGCCCATTCGATGGTGGAGATGGCGCCCGACTGGGTGCAGGCCGAAGGGCCCATCAGCACCGTCGTCGTCAGCAGAAGCATCGGAGATCGCATAGCCCTACTCCGCCGCGATCGCGTGGCCGGCGAAGTTCGCGCGGCGGCTGCGGTAGGTGTGGATGCGCTCTTCGATCTCATGACGGAAGTGCCGGATCAGGCCCTGAACGGGCCAGGCGGCGGCGTCGCCGAGGGCGCAGATGGTGTGGCCTTCGACCTGACCGGCCACGTCGAGCAGCAGGTCGATCTCGGACGGGTCGGCGTCGCCGATGGCCATGCGCTCCAGCACGCGCCACATCCAGCCGGTGCCTTCACGGCACGGCGTGCACTGGCCGCAGCTCTCGTGCTTGAAGAAGTAGCTGATGCGGGCGATCGCCTTCACGATGTCGGTGGACTCGTCCATGACGGTCACGCCGGCCGTACCCAGCGACGAACGCATTTCGCGCATGGAGTCGAAGTCCATCAGCGCGACTTCAGCCTGCTCGCGCGTGATGACCGGGCAGGACGCGCCGCCCGGAATGATGGCTTTCAGGTTGCCCCAACCGCCGCGCACGCCGCCGCCGTGATCCTCGATCAACTGGCGCAGCGGGATCGACATGGCCTCTTCGACCACGCAGGGCGTGTTCACGTGACCCGACAGGGACATCAGCTTGGTGCCGGTGTTGTTCGGGCGACCGAAGCCGGCGAACCAGTCTGCGCCACGGCGCAGGATGGTGCCGACCACGGCGATCGATTCCACGTTGTTCACGGTCGTCGGGCAGCCGTACAGACCGGCGCCCGCCGGGAACGGCGGCTTCAGGCGCGGCTGGCCCTTCTTGCCTTCCAGGCTTTCCAGCAGGGCCGTCTCTTCGCCGCAGATATAGGCGCCGGCGCCGTGGTGGATATAGACGTCGAAGTCCCAGCCGTGGACGTTGTTCTTGCCGATCAGCTTGGCCTCATAGGCCTGCTTGACGGCGGCTTCCATGCGCTCGCGCTCAAGGATGTATTCGCCGCGCAGGTAGATGTAGCAGGCGTGGGCCTGCATCGCGAAGGAGGCGATCATCGCGCCTTCGATCAGCAGTTGCGGATCATGACGCATGATCTCGCGGTCTTTACACGTCGCGGGCTCGGACTCATCGGCGTTGATGACCAGGTAGTGAGGGCGATCCTTCACTTCCTTGGGCATGAAGGACCACTTCAGGCCGGTCGAGAAACCGGCGCCGCCGCGTCCGCGCAGGCCCGAGTTCTTGACGTTGGTGATGATCCAGTCGCGGCCAAGGTCCAGCATGTCCTTGGTGGCGTTCCACGCGCCGCGCTGCTTCGCCCCCTCAAGGCCCCAGTCCTGGAGACCGTAGAGGTTGGTGAAGATCCGATCCTTGTCTTGGAGGATGCCGACCATGATCCCTTAAAGTCCTTCCGCCATGCGGCGCTTGTGGTGGCGGGTGCGCTGGAAGACGGCGTAGATCACCAGCACCCATCCGACGGCCAACAGGCCATAGGCCGCCACCGCGGCGTTTTCAGTCAGGCCGAAACGGCCTTCGCGCGCGAATATCACCAGAGCGGCCGCGACCACGATACAGGCCAGCCCCGCCCAGCGCGGACGCCAGCCGACGCGACGTAGCTCGGCCCGATAGGCCGCCCTGCCCGTTTCTGTTTCGAGGTCCGGCCGCGCCATCAGGCCGGAGCCTTTTCAGCGACAGGCTCCGAGTTCGGCAGCTTCTTGATCTTCTTGGCGGCCGAGCCGTCGTACAGCGACGGATCGGTCAGCGTCCGCGCGCCGCCTTCAGGCTCCGACGTGTGACGGCCGACATAGCTGCCCGCCTTCGGCGTCTTGCCGGCGGCGAAGTCGTCGATGATCTGCGCCATGTTCTCGGGCGTCAGGTCTTCGTAATAGAGGTCGTTGATCTGGGCCACCGGCGCGTTCGAGCAGGCGCCGATGCACTCGATCTCCTGCCAGGTGAAGCGGCCGTCGGCGGACAACTCGTCCTTGGGGCCGATCTTCTCGCGGCAGACGCGCATCAGGTCGTTGGAGCCACGCAGCATGCACTGCGTCGTGCCGCACACCTGGATCAGGGCGGCCGTACCGACCGGCGTCAGCTGGAACATGGTGTAGAAGGTCGCGACCTCCAGCACCCGGATATAGGCCATGCCCAACAGCTCGCCGACAGCGCGCAGCGAGGGCTCGGACACCCAGCCTTCCTGCTTCTGGACCAGCCACAGCACCGGGATCACCGCCGACTGGCGACGCGATTCCGGGTATTTCTTGATCCACCACTGAGCCTTGTCCATCGTCTCTTTCGAGAACTCGAAAGAGGCGGGTTGCTCCTTGGCCAGACGACGAACGCTCATCGGTCCACTTCTCCGAACACCATGTCGAGCGAGCCGAGGATGGCGGACACGTCCGCCAGCATGTGGCCGCGGTTCATCCAGTCCATCGCCTGCAGGTGACGGAAGCCGGGCGCCGACAGCTTGACGCGGTAGGGTTTGTTGGTGCCGTCCGACACCAGATAGACGCCGAACTCGCCCTTGGGCGCTTCGACGGCCGCATAGACCTCGCCTTCCGGGGTGCGGAAGCCTTCGGTGTAGAGCTTGAAGTGGTGGATCAGCGCTTCCATCGAACGCTTCATCTCACCGCGACGCGGCGGAGCAATCTTGTGGTCCTCGGTCAGGACCGGCTCGCCGGGGGAGTTGCGCAGCTTGTGGATGCACTGCTCCATGATGCGGACCGACTGACGCATCTCTTCGACGCGGACCAGGTAGCGGTCCCAGCAGTCGCCGTTCTTGCCGACGACGATGTCGAACTCCATGTCGGCGTAGCAGTCGTACGGCTGGGCCTTGCGAAGATCCCAGGCGATGTCCGAGCCGCGCAGCATGACGCCCGAGAAGCCCCAGGCCATGGCGTTTTCCTTGGACACCACGCCGATGTCGACGTTCCGCTGCTTGAAGATGCGGTTCTCGGTGACCAGGCTTTCGATGTCCGCCAGCTTGGCCGGGAACTCGGCGCACCAACGGCCGATGTCGTCGATCAGCTCGGGCGTCAGATCCTGGTGGACGCCGCCCGGACGGAAGTAGTTGGCGTGCAAGCGCGCACCGCAAGCCCGCTCGTAGAACACCATCAGCTTCTCGCGCTCTTCGTGGCCCCACAGCGGCGGGGTCAGGGCGCCCACGTCCATGGCCTGCATGGTCGCGTTCAGAAGGTGGTTCAGGATACGGCCCATCTCCGAGTACAGAACCCGGATCAGCTGGCCGCGATACGGCACGTCCAGACCCAGCAACCGCTCGATGGCGAGGCAGAAGGCGTGCTCCTGGTTCATCGGCGAGACGTAGTCCAGCCGGTCCAGGTAGGGGATGTTCTGGAGGTAGGTGCGCGCCTCCATCAGCTTCTCGGTGCCGCGGTGCAGCAGGCCGATGTGCGGATCAACGCGCGTGACCAGTTCGCCGTCCAGCTCCAGCACCAGACGCAGCACGCCGTGCGCGGCCGGGTGCTGCGGGCCGAAATTGATGGTGAACTTGCGGTCGTCCATCGCCCGCGCGTGCGGGGTCAGGCCGTCTTCATAGTCCTCGAACGGGTCGATGGCGGCGCCGAGCGGCGCGGGCATGTTCTTGACGTCGGCCATTACTGCGCTCCCGCCTTTTCATCGCCCGGCAGGACGGTCGGATAGTCGGCGCCTTCCCACGGAGACAGGAAGTCGAAGTTGCGGAATTCCTGCGTCAGTTTCACCGGCTCATAGACCACGCGCTTCTGCACTTCGTCGTAGCGCACCTCGACGTAGCCCGTCATCGGGAAGTCCTTGCGCAGCGGGTGCCCCTGGAAGCCGTAGTCGGTCAGGATACGGCGCATGTCCGGGTGATCCGAGAAGATCATGCCGTACATGTCGAAGGCTTCACGCTCGAACCAGCCGGCCGACGGATAGACCGACGACACGCTGGGGACCGGCTTGACCTCATCGGTCGACACCTTGACGCGAACACGCGCGGCGCGCGTCAGCGACAGCAGGTGATAGACGACCTCGAACCGCTCGGCGCGGTCGGGATAGTCGGCGCCGCAGACGTCCATGCACTGCTGGAAGCCGAACTGATCGCGCAGGGCCGTCATGACCTCGACGATCTTCTCGCGCGGGGCGATCAGGGTCAGCTCGCCATAGGCCACCACGGCCTCGACGCCCAGCGCCGCGACCATTTCCGTGCCCAAAGGCGTCAGGGCGGATTCGCGCTCCGCAACGCGCACCAGTTCGCTCATCGCTCGATGGTCCCCGTGCGGCGGATCTTCTTCTGCAGCTGCAGGATGCCGTACAGCAGGGCCTCGGCGGTCGGCGGGCAGCCCGGAACGTAAACGTCCACCGGCACCACGCGATCGCAGCCGCGCACGACGCTGTAGCTGTAGTGATAGTAGCCGCCGCCGTTGGCGCAGCTGCCCATCGAGATGACGTAGCGCGGGTCCGGCATCTGGTCGTAGACCTTGCGCAGGGCCGGAGCCATCTTGTTGGTCAGCGTCCCGGCGACGATCATCAGGTCCGACTGGCGCGGCGAACCGCGCGGCGCGGTGCCGAAACGCTCTAGGTCGAAGCGCGGCATCGACAGGTGGATCATCTCGACGGCGCAGCAGGCCAGACCGAACGACATCCACATCAGCGAGCCCGTACGGGCCCAGGTGATGACGTCATCCAGCGAGGTCGTCAGGAAGCCGCGCTCGCCCAGCTCCGTATTGACGGACTCGAAGAACTTGTCGTGGATCTTGGGATCATAGCCCTCGACGGTCGAACGCGAAGCCGAGCCCGCGGGGACCAGAGGACTGGAGGGGGCGATCACTGCCATTCCAGGGCTCCCTTCTTCCATTCGTAGATGAAGCCGACCGTCAGGACGCCCAGGAAGACCATCATCGACCAGAAGGCGAAGACCATGCCGCCGTGCGACAGGTCGAACATCGACACCGCCCACGGGAACAGGAAGGCGATTTCCAGGTCGAAGATGATGAAGAGGATCGACACCAGATAGAAGCGCACGTCGAACTTCATGCGCGCGTCGTCAAAGGCGTTGAAGCCGCACTCATAAGCCGAGAGCTTCTCGGTATCGGGGTTCTTGGGGGCCAGCACCCAGGCCGCCAGCATGAAGCCGGCGCCGAGCACGATGGCGATGCCCAGGAAAACGACGATCGGAAGATATTCTAGAAGAAATTCGTTCATTCGAGCTGCCTCGCCCGCCGGGAGGTAGGGGGCGGATTCGGGGCTTCTTAGACCCAACCTCGCCAGGGTTCAAACCCATGTCGGCAAAGGTTTTTTATTGCGAACGGTTCGCAGATTTTTGGGCGATTTGCCGCAGGCCGCGCGATTGCCTCTTATGCCGTTGATCCGCGAAATGCGTCACCGCCTCCAACATAGCCGAGAGCTTGCGTATGAACCTGGCCGCCCGCCTGCTGAACTCCATCGAACGCATCGGCAATCGGCTGCCAGATCCTGTCTTCCTATTCCTATGGCTGATCCTTGGCCTTGTGGCCCTCAGTCTGGTCGGCGCAGGGCTGGGCTGGTCGGCGGTCAACCCGGTGACGGGAGAGGTGCTGCAGGCGCAGAGCCTACTTTCCCCCGCCAACCTCGAACGGCTGTTCATCGGCATGCCGCGCACCCTGGCCGACTTCCCGCCGCTGGGGATCGTCATCACCATCATCTACGGCGCCTCGGTAGCCGAACGGACGGGCCTGTTCTCGACGGCCATCCGCGGCGCCCTGCTGAATGCGCCGCGCTTCATCCTGACGCCGATCGTGGTGGTGACGGGCATGGTGTCCCACCACGCCTCGGACGCCTCCTATGTCGTGGTGATTCCGCTGGCGGCCGTGATCTTCGCCGCGGCGGGCCGTCACCCCCTGGCCGGCCTGGCCGCCGGCTTCGCCGCTGTCTCAGGCGGCTATGCGGGCAATCTGTTCCCCGGCGCCAGCGACGCCCTGATCCTGGGCATCACCGAGCCCGCCGCCCACCTGATCGACCCCTCCTACGCCGTCAGCATCGCGGGCAACTGGTTCTTCATCGTCGGAGTGGTGATCGTCTTCACCCCCATCGTCTGGTTCCTGACCGACCGGGTGATCGAGCCGCGCCTGGGCCCCTGGGTACCGCATAACGCCGCCCCGATCGCCGCCGAGGAGAAGACGCCCCTCACAGCCGCCGAAAAGCGCGGCCTGGCCTGGGCGGGCCTGACCATCCTGGCCATGATCGCCGTCTGGGCGACCGTGACCTTCCTGCCCGGCTCGCCCTTCGTCGACGCCGACGCCGAACCGGCGCAACGCTACAACCCGCTGTATCGCTCTCTGGTCGCCTTCTTCGCCCTGACCTTCTTCATGGCGGGCGCGGCCTTCGGCGCAGGCTCCGGCTCGATCAAGACCCACCACGACCTGGTCCGCATGATGCGCGAGGGGATAAGCCAACTGGCCCCCTATATCGTCCTGGCCTTCTTCGCCGCCCACTTCGTCGCCATGTTCAACTGGTCGGGGCTGGGGCCGATCCTGGCGGTCAACGCCGCCGCCTCCCTGCGTGAACTGGCCCTGCCGACGCCGCTGCTGCTGATCGTGGTGGTGCTGGTGTCCTGCGTCTTCGACCTGTTCATCGGCTCGGCCTCGGCCAAGTGGTCGGCGCTCGCCCCCATCGTCGTGCCCATGTTCATGCTGCTGGGCATCAGCCCCGAGATGACGACCGCCGCCTATCGCATGGGCGATTCCGTCACCAACATCGCCACGCCGCTGATGAGCTACTTCCCGCTGATCCTGACCTTCGCCCAGCGTTGGGATCCCAGGTTCGGCTTGGGCTCGCTGATGGCGACCATGCTGCCCTACGCCGGAGCCTTCCTGGTCGCCGGTCTGATCATGGTGGCGACCTGGGTGGCTCTGGACCTGCCGCTGGGGCCGGGCGTGGGCGTGCACTATGAACCGCCGCCGCCCGCCACGGCGTCGCAACTACCTGCGGACGGCGGGATCGCCGGTCCCACAGCCCCGCCGCAAGCCGCCGCTACGCCCCCGGCAAGATGATTTGATTTATCCACAGCCGCGTCGCTTGACGTGCGACGCGGCCCCGCCTAAACGACGCCCCTCGCCGGGGCGCACAGTCGCTTCGGATGGGAACGCGGGTGTAGCTCAGTTGGTTAGAGTGCCGGCCTGTCACGCCGGAGGTCGCGGGTTCGAGCCCCGTCACTCGCGCCACTCCTCTCAGGGATCTGAGGGAGTGGCGCGCCGCCCTCCCCTCTCTCTTCCATGAAATCGAGATTGATCGCAGACGCCGCTTTCGCGCGTCTGTTCCGCCGTGTCCGGCCTTAAGCCCTCGGGACAAGCCCGAGGGCGATTCACAGGACGGCTAGTTGATCGGCAGCGCCTCTTGCGGCGTCACGAACTCCGCCTTTCCGGTCAGTTCGCCGTAGAGCATGGTCAGATCCTCGAACACCCGGCTCCAGGCGAACTGTTCCACCGCCTTGACCCGCGCCGCCTGACCCAGAGCCTCCACGTCACGCGCGAACAGGGCCTCGATCGCCTCGGCGTAATCGATTGGATCGGCCGAGGCGGCCAGTTGGCCCACACTCTCGTCCACCGTCTCGGCCACCCCGCCCGCGTTGACGCCCACCACGGCCCGGCCGCAGGCCATGGCCTCCAGCACGATCAGGCCGAACGGCTCCTTGTCGTTGGCGTGCACGAAGGCGTCGCAGCTGGCGATGATGCGGGCCACGGCGCGCGGATCCTTCTCATACGGCAGGGAGATGACCCGATCCTCGGGCGGCATCCCCGCCCCCGCGCCGACCAGCACCAGATGATAGGGCGCGCCCAGACGCTGCACCGCGTCGATCAGGACGCCGACGTTCTTTTCCTTGGCCGGACGCCCGGCGAAGCACAGCAGGCGGGCGTCGGCGCCCAGACCCAGCTTCTTCAACAGCCAGTCGCGATCCCGACGATCCGGATGGAAGGTGTCGACCTCGACGCCGAGCGGACGAATCACAATGCCGCCCACGCCCGCCTCTTCCAGGCGCTGGGCGATGAATCGGCTGGGCGAGACGACTCGATCGAATTGCGAGAACAGCTTGGCCCAACGCTTTTCGACCGGCTTCTTGGCCCATTCACCGAAATGCAGCGCCGCCAGCGCCGCTGGGTCCGAGTGGCAAAAGCCGACGACGGGGCAGCCGACCCTCTGGCCCGCCTCCAGCGCGCCCTGGCCCGGCGTATAGGGATCGCCCGCCTCGATCAGCGTGGGGTTGAGCGACGACACCCAGGCGCCCCAGCGGCGCACCGAACTGGGCCAGCGATAGCCGTCGCCGAACGGCAGCTTAGCGGCCTGCAACCGGACGATTCCGTCCAAGCTTGCCTTGTAGCCCGCCCCGGGCACCACCAGGCTGTGCGCCACATCCGGACGATGGTCCGCGAGCCAGGCCTTCTTGGACAACAGATAACGTTTCACCCCGCCCGAACGGGGCGCAAACAGCATGGTGGTGTCCACCAATCTCGGCCGCTCCCCAGCCGCAGAAGCCTTCAGCGCCCGGAGAGTCGCCGCCACTTCGTCGTCCAGGCCAGGAAACAGGCGCAGTTCGCTTTCCTGAACGTCGATGGGGCTGGCGCTCATGCCGGAAACCTTTTCGTTGAACTTCTTCACGCTAACGCCAAGGCTCCGACTTTGGATGCGGAACGTTGGAAATCAGCGCCCTGCAGATTTTCCGCCCTACATTCGTCGCCGAGAACGCTCAAGTGAGAAGCACGAAAGGTCCAGCTTTCACTGGCGTGAAACCCGTGTTTTCATCTGGCGTTCAGCTTCGTCCCCCTACGCCAGGCCTTGCATTCGCCCCAAATTCAAGAAACTTGGGGCGTGCGGGTGCGGACCCTGTTAGGAGGGGCGCCTCAATCCTTGCGCGTGCGACCACGAGGGGTTTCCTACGAATGCGTATTCTGCTCGCGACCGCTGTAGCGATCGCTCCCCTGATGGTTGCGGCCGGCGCTCAGGCCGAACAGGTCATCTCGAACGGCCGCACCACGCCGATCAGCACATCCACCGCCAACAATGGCGCGCGCGACGACGTGCGGATCGCCAACGGCGGCTCGATCACGGTAACGTCTGGTGCGGCGGTGACGCTGGATTCGAGCAACAGCGTCGATCTCGACGCCGGCTCCAAGATCGACATGCTGAAAGCCGCCGACGGCGCCACGGGCGTGCTGGTCAACGGCGGCAACACCGGCAACGTCACCATCGGCGGCGCCATCAACATCACTGACTCGATCGAGGAATATAAGGACGACGACAAGGACGGCGACCTGGATGGTCCCTTTGCGGATGGAACTGGTCGCTACGGCGTGCGAGTCGCCGGTTCGTCGCCGCTCGTCGGCAACATCACGATCGAGAATTCCGGTTCCATCCGGGTCGAGGGCAACAACTCCTACGGCCTGTCCGTTGAAGCGCCCCTCACCGGCAACATCATAAGCCAGGGCCAGATCACGGCCATCGGCAACAATACCTATGGCGTGCGAACCACGGGGGACGTCAGCGGCGATGTAACCTTGCTGGGCGCGGTCAGTGCTGTCGGTGAGAATGCGACCGGCGTAGCTATCGACGGAGCCGTCGGCGGCGGGGTCAAGATTCAAGGCGCCGTAACCGCTACCGGCTATCGCTATACCGTCCCGCCGCCTTCGAAACCGGCGACAGGCGAGCCGCGTGAAGGCCAGACCTATCTCGAAAACCTCGACGCGGACGACCTGCTGCAGGGCGGTCCCGCCGTGCGTATCGCAGGCGATGTAGGCAAGGGCGTCGTCTTCGACACCGCACCTTCGTATGGCTCCGGCGGCATCGATGGCGATGACGACGGCGACGGCGTCAAGAACGGTGATGAGGACGACGACGGCGACGGCAAAAAGAATCGCGAAGACACCGACCGTGACGGCGACGGCATTCTGGACGCCCAGGAAACGACGGCCAGCATCCGCTCCTTCGGCGGCGCGGCCGCCGTCCTCGTAGGATCCACGGACAGCGCCATCACCCTCGGCGAAGTCGGCACGGGCAATTCCGCCTATGGCCTCATCAACCGAGGCGCCATCGAGGCGTCGGGGGTCTATAAGGACGTGGACGCCAAGGCCGTGCAGATCGGCGGCACGGGGCAAGCCGTGAACATCGCCGGCGGCTTCCGCAACGAAGGAACTATCGGCTCGTCCGCCCTGTCAGCCAACAGCAGCACAGTGCTTGTCGGCAGCGGCGCGTCGCTTCCCACGATCATCAACACGGGCGCCATTCAGAGCGCCGTCACCAGTTCCGACGCAGACACCGCTACAGGCGTTCTGATTCAAAGCGGCGCCAATGTCGCTTCGCTCTCGAATTCGGGCACCCTCGCCGTCGGCGTTAACGGCTCCAAAGGCAACGCCGTGGCGATCCGCGACGAGTCGGGCACGCTGTCGTCGATCAACAACACCGGTCGGATCGTCGCCGCCATCACGCCCGAAAAGGATGTCGAGCGTACCGGCTCCGCCATCGCTGTAGACGTCAGCGCCAACATGACCGGCGTCAACCTTGTGCAGGACGGGACAGTAATCCCGGACCACAAACTGCCTGACGCAGACAAGGACGGTGTTCCGGACGCCAACGAACCAGCCATCATCGGCGACATCCGCCTCGGCTCAGGCGCAGACGTGCTGGACATCCGCAACGGTACGATCAACGGCGACATCTCCTTCGGTACGGGCGCCGACCGCCTGTCGATCAGCGGCGGCGCCGTCGTGACTGGCAAGCTGTCCAACGGCGACGGCCAGTTGGACATTGATATCTCCAAGGGCACGCTCGACGCCCGCCACACGGGCCAACTTCAAGTCAGCGACCTGAACGTCGGCGCTGACGGCAATCTGATCGTGACCTTGGATCCCGCCAACCAGGCTTCTGGCGGCTTCAAGGTCAGCGGCTCGGCCGATCTGGCCGACGGCGCCGGTCTCGGCGTGCGGTTCAACTCTCTGATCCAGGATCCGACCTCCTTCACCATTATCGAGGCCGGCGACCTGAACGTCGGCGACATCGACCAGGCCGCCTTGCAGTCCAACTCGCCCTACGCCTTCGTCGTCAGCGCGAACGTCGATGAGGCTGCAGGAAAGCTGACCGTCGATGCGCGCAAGCGCACGGCCGAAGAGGCTGGCATGATCAAGGCCGAAGCATCGGCCTATGACGTTCTGTACGCTGGCCTGGCTGACAATGAAGTCATCCGCGCCGCCATGCTGAACCAGACGGACCGCGACGGCTTCTTCAACATCTACCAGCAATTGCTGCCCGAACATTCGGGCGGCCCGCTGCTGTCCCTGGCCAGCGGCGTGGACGCCGTGACCCGCGCCCTGACCGGCCGTAACGCCGCCGCCGCGCCGGGCGAGACCAGCGCCTGGGTGCAGGAGATCAACTTCTACGCCGACAAGGACAAGACCGACACCTACGGCTTCCGTTCGGAAGGCTTCGGCCTCGCGGGCGGCGTCGAGCGCGGCACCAACATGGGCGCTTTCGGTCTGACGGCGGCCTTCACCTCGTCGGATCTGGAAGACCCGGAATCGGCGGCTGAGGAAGTGCTGTCAGCCAATCTGCTGGAACTCGGTCTCTACTGGCGCGCCCAGGGTCAGTACTGGACCACATGGGCCCGTGCCGCCGGCGGTTACGCTTCCTTCAGCGCCACGCGCAAGCTGGTCGCCGACGGCGTCAACCTGAAGAACGAATCCGACTGGAACGGCTTCACCCTCGCCGCAGCCGGGGGCGCCTCGTACGAACGCCACTTCGGCCGGGTGAACGTCCGTCCCGAAGTCTATGTCGAGTATTTCTCGCTGAGCGAAGACGCTCGCACCGAAGAAGGCGGCGGCGACGGTTTCGACCTGAAGATCGACGAGCGCGACGGCCATCTGTTCTCGGGCGTGGCCGCCGTCAACATCGGCTACGGATTCGGCAAAGACGGCTGGATTCGTCCGGAGCTGCGCGTCGGCTGGCGCCAGAACTTCTCTGTCGATGCAGGCAAGACCATCGCCCGCTTCGCCTCAGGCGGCGACTCCTTCACCCTGGATCCCGCCAGCATCGAGGGCGGCGGCCCGATCCTAGGCTTCCGTCTGAATGTCGGCAACGACCTGGGCATGCTGGCCATCACCGGCGACGCCGAGCTGTTGGAAGACTACGTCCGCTACACCCTGTTGCTGCGGGCCAGCTTCAAGTTCTGACTTTTCTTCGGAACCCGAATGAAAATGGGCCGCCGGATTCGTTCCGGCGGCCCTTTCCATGTCTTGTGGCGCACTCGGGCCTTTCTATGATCCCTCTCAACCAGAGGGGGTTTCAAATGAACAAGTTCGCCTGGGCGGCCTGCGCCCTGATCCTCAGCGCCCACGCGCCCGCGATGGCGCAAACCACCGCCCAAACGGCCGCCGCGCCCAGCCTGCCGACCGCCGACCGCGGCCTGTTCACCGCGCAAGATCTGTTCGGCATGGAGGTCGCCTCCGACGCCCAGATCAGCCCGGACGGGGGGCAGATCGCCTATGTCCGCCAGACGGCCGACATCATGACCGACCGGATGCGCCCGACCATCTGGTTGATCGACGTGAAAACCGGCCGCCATTCGCCCCTGATCGCCTCGGCCGGGTCGCACCGCCAGCCGCGCTGGTCGCCGGATGGTACGCGCCTGTCCTACATCTCCAGCGCCGAGGGCGGCGCGCCGCAGTTGTTCGTGCGCTGGATGGCGTCGGGCGAATCGGTCCGCGTCACCAACCTGCCCAACACCCCGTCCAGCGTCAGCTGGTCGCCCAACGGCGAGCAGTTGGCCTATTCCGTCCTGGTCCCCGGCGAGAAGCCCAAGATCGGATCGCCCCTGGCCAAGCCCGAGGGCGCCCAGTGGGCGCCGCCGCTGGAGATCATCGACAGCGTCTCCTACCGCTCCGACGGCCAGGGCTATCTGAAGCCCGGCTTCCGCCACGTCTTCGTCGTCGGGTCGCAGGGCGGCGGTGCGCGCCAACTGACGCACGGCGACTTCCACCACGGCGGCGGCCTGTCCTGGTCGGCCGATTCCCGCACCCTCTACCTCAGCGCCAACCGTCGCCCCGACTGGCAGCGCGAAGCCGCCGACAGCGAAGTCTTCGCCCTGGATGTCCAGACCGGCGGCCTGACCGCCCTGACCAGCCGCGCCGGGCCGGACAACGCCCCCGTCGCCTCGCCCGACGGCCGCCGCATCGCCTACCTGGGCTATGACGACAAGCGGATGGGCTATCACAACACCCGCCTCCATGTGATGGACGCCGACGGCTCGAACAGCCGCGTCCTGACCGAAAGCCTCGATCGCTCGGTCCAGTCTCCGGTGTGGAGCCGCGACGGCCGCTCGGTCTACGTCGCCTATGACGATCAGGGCCGCACCAAGGTCGCCCGCGTGTCGCTGGACGGCGCCGTCACAACCCTGATCGAGGATCTGACCGGCGACGACTTCGGCCGCCCCTATACCGGCGGCGGCTTCACCGTGGCCGACGACGGCGCCATCGCCTATACGCGCGGCGACTCCAGCCGCCCGGCCGACGTTCACGTCCTGAAAGGCGGCCGCAGCACCCAGCTGACCCGCCTGAACGCCGACTTCCTCAGCGCCCGCCGCCTGGGCGAGGTGCGCCGCATCCAGGTCGCCTCCTCCCACGATCAACGCGCGGTCGAAAGCTGGCTGACTCTCCCGGCCGACTATGTCGAGGGCCAGCGCTATCCCCTGGTGCTGGAGATCCACGGCGGCCCGTTCGCCGCCTACGGCCCGCACTTCGCCACCGACAACCAGTTGTTCGCCGCCGCGGGCTATGCCGTGCTGTCGGTCAACCCGCGCGGTTCGACCTCCTATGGGGACGAGTTCGCCAACCTGATCCACCACAACTATCCGTCGAACGACTATGACGACCTGATCAGCAGCGTCGACGCCATTATCGCTCAGGGGATCGCTGACCCGAACAAGCTGTTCGTCACCGGCGGCTCGGGCGGCGGCGTGCTGACCAGCTGGATCGTCGGCAAGACCGACCGCTTCAAGGCGGCCGTCGTCCAGAAGCCGGTCATCGACTGGGCCAGCTTCGTGCTGACGGCCGACAACCCGGCCTTCTTCGCCCGCTACTGGTTCGGCGAATATCCGTGGGAGAACCCGGAGGCCTACTGGCGCCGGTCGCCGCTGTCGCTGGTCGGCAACGTCAAGACCCCCACCATGGTCGTCGTCGGCGACGAGGACTATCGCACACCCGTCAGCGAGTCGGAGCAGTACTACACCGCCCTGCAGCTGCGCGGCGTGCCCACAGCCCTGGTGAAGATCCCCGGCGTCGGCCACAGCTTGGCCGTCCGCCCGTCCCAGAACGCCGCCCGCATGAACGCCTTGATCGAATGGTTCGCGCGCTACAAGGACGGCGCCCCGGCCGCTCCGGCGCAATAAGACCCGGCCCCGCGCCCGTCATGCGGCGGGCGCGGGGGTTCAGCGTGGCGTTAGTTGACTTTTAACCAGAACACTTACAGAACATCATCAACGGTTCACGCCTTGTTCTGGATTCTGCGCCATGCTCACGAAGAAACAGCACGAACTCCTGATGTTCATTCATGAGCGCATCCGGGAGACGGGCGTTTCGCCATCCTTCGACGAGATGAAGGAGGCGCTGGACCTGGCGTCCAAGTCGGGCATCCACCGCCTGATCACGGCGCTGGAGGAACGCGGCTTCATCCGCCGCCTCGCCCACCGCGCCCGCGCGCTGGAGGTGGTGAAGCTGCCGGAACAGGCGACGACCGCCGCCCCGGCCAATGGCCGCGCGCCCTTCAAGCCCGACGTGATCCAGGGCGGCGGCCTGAACCCGCGCCCCGCCGTCGCCGAGGCCGCCAACGACGTGCGCGACCTACCGCTGCTGGGCAAGATCGCCGCCGGCACTCCCATCGCCGCCATCCAGCACGAGCGCGAGCGCCTGCCCGTCCCCGAAGCCATGCTGGGCGCGGGCGAGCACTACCTGCTCGAGATCGAAGGCGACTCCATGATCGAGGCCGGCATCCTCGACGGCGACACAGTCATCATCAAACGGGTGGAGAACGCCTCTTCCGGCGAGATCGTCGTCGCCCTGGTCGAAGGCGAGGAAGCCACGCTGAAGCGCCTGCGCAAGAAGGGCCAGTCCATTGCCCTCGAGCCCGCGAACAGCGCCTATGAGACCCGCATCTTCGGCCCCGATCAGGTCGAGGTTCAAGGCAAGCTGGTCGGCCTGCTGCGCCGCTATCACTGAGGCCCTCCCCCATCCCGCTCATCCCGGCCGACGCCGGGATCCAGTGCCTTGGCTTCAAGCGGGTCGTCTGGAAGTTTGCCTGTCCTCTGGCCTCATCTGGCCAGCGATAGCGCGTGTATCCCGGCGTCCGCCGGGATGAGCGGTTAGGAGTGAGCCCCGCTCCACGGCCGCCGTCCCCGCACCTCCGCCGCCCACAGGGCGCGCCAGCCGCCCGCCCCATCGCGCCACAGCTCCACCGAACCGCCGCGCGCATGATCCGCGCCGTCCAGCACCAGCCGCCCCTCGCATGACGACGGCAGGACCGCGACCACGGCCCGCACGCTGACCACCTCGGCGCTGCGGCACATCTGATCCATCTGCGTCTCGCTAGGCGGCGCCTTGCCCCACCACAGCGCCAGCGCGCCTTCCTCGCCCTCCGGCGCGCAGAAGGACCGCTTGCAGGTCCACCCTTCGCCCGGCCGCCCGACCGCCTCCAGCCCCCGTCGGCGGGACCACAGATCACTGGCGAACTGGCGCACCGCAGGCCGCATCACGACCGCCTGCTCTCCCTGCCGATACGCCGCATTCGCCCCGCCGTCGCCGATCCAGACATCCGGCGGCGCCGGGCGCGGCCAGATCACCACCGCTGCCGCGAACGGCAGGCCCAGCCAGCGCCACCGTCCGCGCCACAGGCACATGAACAGTATGCCCATGAAAGCGACCGGCAGCGCCGCCGCCGGGGCGCTGGCGATCGCCTGAACCGCGCCGGGCAGACCCGCCGCCCAATGGCCGATCGCCAGCATGACATCCACCGACTTGCCCGCCAGCCACAGGAAGGGCGCGCCCAGGCCCAGCGGCTCCAACGCCGCGCCCAGCGCAAGCGCGGGCATCATGACGAAATCCGCCAACGGCGCCGTCGCCAGATTGGCGATCAGCCCATAGACGGCGGTGCGGTTGAAATGCTGCATGGCGAACGGTCCCGTCGCCATGCCCGCCACCAGGCTGGCGGCGCATGCCGCCAGCAGCCAACTGCCGAACCGCTGCACGGCGACGATGGGCCAGGGTGCGGCGAACTCTCGGATGCGGCGCGGCCAGACCTCGACCAGGGCGACCAGGGCCGCCGTCGCCGCGAACGACATCTGGAAGCCCGGCGTCACCACGGCCTCGGGCCGCAGCAACAGCACGACGAAGGCCGCCGCCGCCAGCGCCCGCATCGTCACCGCCTGCCGGTCGGCCAATACGGCCAGAAAGGCGATGGAGGCCGTGACCGCCGCCCGCTCGGCCGGCGGCGGCGACCCCGAGATCACCAAGTACGTCCCGACCGCGATCAGGCCTGCGATCGCCGCAACCTTCTTGCCCGAGACGCGCAACGCCAGCCACGGCCAGGCCGCGACCAGCAGACGCACGGCGAAGAAGACGAAGCCCCCCACGACCGCCATGTGCAGGCCCGAGATCGACAGGATGTGCGCCAGTCCCGAATCCCGCATGGCGTCCAGGTCCGGGCTCTGGATCCAGGTCTCGTGCCCCGTGGTCATGGCCGCCGCCACCCCGCCGGTCCGCTCGCCCAGGCGCGCCACGATCCGCTCGGCCAGGGCGTAGCGCACGGCGTTGACCTTCATCGCCATCCGCACCCGCCAGGGCGGCGGCGTCAGATCGGCGGCGCGCGTCGGCCCCAGGGCGAACAGCGTCCCGCCCATGCCCTGAAAATAGGCGTTGCGGCCGAAGTCATAGGCGCCGGGGCTGGCCGGCGGCGGCGGCGGGTTCAGAATGCCGAAGACGCGGATCGCCGCGCCGGGCGGCGGCGGCGTCCCCTTCACCGTGACCCGCAATCGCTCGGGCGTCGCCTCAGGCGCCAGTCCGCGCACCCGCACCGGCGCCACGACGACGCGGGCGCCGTTCTGGCCCGGCGAGTCCACGTCCGTAACCCAGCCCTCGAGCTGCGTAGGCTTCATGTCGACGGGTGCGATCGGCGCCGCCACGGCTACAGCCCTCAACTTGGCGACCGCCATGCCGCCGCAGAAACAGGCCAGCATCAGCAGAGCTAAAGTCCCCCAACGCGGCAGCCCTCGCACGCGTCCGACGATCCAGGCGCCCAGCAACACGACGGCGGCCGCCGCCAGCGGCCACGTCTCCGGTTCATCCTTCAGCGTGAAATAGGCGGCGCACCCTGCACCGAAACAGACGGACGACCACAGGGGCCAGCGATCCGCCTGCGCCCGCACGTCATGGCGAAGACTGTCAAATAACCGGGCCATAAGGGTTCGCTTCCCCACGGGCGGGCGTATAAGACCCTGCCCTATGGACCCTGCCTCTATGACCTCCCCTTCCTCGACCGTCGTCACCCGCTTCGCCCCCTCGCCCACAGGCTACCTGCATATCGGCGGGGCGAGAACTGCGTTATTCAACTGGCTGTACGCCAAGGGGCGCGGCGGCAAATTCCTGATCCGCATCGAGGACACCGACCGCGAACGTTCGACCGACGAAGCGGTGAAGGCCATCTTCGACGGTCTGTCCTGGCTCGAACTGTTCGGCGACGAAGAACCGGTCTTCCAGTTCGCTCGCGCCGACCGTCACCGCGATGTGGTCAATGAACTGCTGGCGACCGGCCACGCCTATCGCGACTTCCTGACCGCCGACGAGACGACGGCCCTGCGCGACCAGGCCAAGGCCGAGGGCCGCGACTTCGTCTCGCCCTGGCGCGACCGGGAGCCGAGCGTCGACGATTTGGCCAAGCCGCACACGGTGCGCTTCCGCCGCCCGCTGGATCAGGCCGTCGCGGTCGATGACGCCGTGCAGGGAACCGTGCGCTGGGACTCGGCGTCGCTGGACGACCTGGTCATCCTGCGCTCGGACGGGGCGCCGACCTATAACCTGGCCGTGGTGGTGGACGACCACGACATGGGCGTGACCCACGTCATCCGCGGCGACGATCACCTGAACAACGCCGCCCGTCAGAGCCTGATCTACGACGCCTTGGGCTGGACGCGGCCGACCTTCGCCCACATCCCCCTGATCCACGGCCCGGACGGCGCCAAGCTGTCCAAGCGCCACGGCGCCCAGGCGGTGCACGAATACGCCGACATGGGCTATCTGCCCGAGGCCATGCGCAACTATCTGGCCCGCCTGGGCTGGGCGCACGGCGACGATGAACTGTTCAGCGACGAGCAGGCGCTGGCCTGGTTCGACCTGACCGGCGTCAACAAGGCCCCCGCCCGCCTGGACTTCGACAAGCTGGCCCACGTCAACGCCCACTGGCTGCGTCTGGCGGACGACGATCGCCTGGCCAAGCTGACCCTGGACGCCCATCTGGCGCGCGGCCGCACGTTGCAGCCGGACGACGAGGAACGGCTTCTTCGCGCCATGCCCTTCGTCAAGGATCGCGCCAAGACCATCCCCGAACTGGCCGATCAGACGGCATTCGTGTTGCAGGTGCGTCCGCTCGCCTTAAACGAGAAATCGGCCGGTTTGCTGCAAGGCGAAGGCGGGCAGCATATTTCACGACTGCGTGAACGACTGGGTCTTTTCCAGAGCTGGGACGTCTTTGCTCTGGAAGCCGAGCTTAAGGTCTTCGCTGAAGAGGAAGGCGTAGGTTTCGGAAAAATCGGACCTTCCATGCGCGCCGCCTTGACGGGCGGCTCGACGTCGCCAGATATCGCACGCACTCTCTGCGCGCTCGGGCGCGACGAAAGTCTCGGACGCTTGGATGATGCGCTGCAACAGACTAAGTGATCACCCATAACCAACTCAGGCCGTCCGCCTCCCCGCGCGCCGGTCGAAAGAAGAACAAGGGGCCTAGATGACTGAACAAGCGAAACCCGCCGGCTCGGCGACCCTGTCCTATCAGGACAAGTCCATTGAGCTTCCCGTCCTCTCCGGCTCGACCGGCCCGGACGTCATCGACATCCGCAAGCTGTACGGCGGCACCGGCGCCTTCACCTTCGATCCCGGCTTCACCTCCACGGCGGCCTGCGAATCGGGCCTGACCTATATCGACGGCGATGAAGGCGTGCTGCTGCACCGCGGCTACCCCATCGACCAGTTGGCCTCCAAGTCCAACTTCCTGGAAGTCTGCCACCTGCTGCTGCACGGCGAACTGCCGAACGCCGCCCAGTTCGAAGAGTTCGAGCAGAGCGTCACGCGCCACACCATGCTGCACGCCCAGTTCGACCGCTTCTTCGAAGGCTTCCGCCGCGACGCACACCCGATGGCGATCATGGTCGGCACCGTCGGCGCCCTGTCGGCCTTCTATCACGACAGCCTGGACATCCATGATCCGGTCCAGCGCAACATCTCGGCCATCCGCCTGATCGCCAAGATGCCGACGATCGCGGCCCGTGCGTACAAGTACCATATCGGCCAGCCGTTCATCTCGCCGCGCAACGACCTGTCGTACGCCGAGAACTTCCTGCGCATGTGCTTCGCCGTGCCGGCCGAGGACTATCACGTCGATCCGGCCCTGGTGCGCGCCATGGACCGAATCTTCATCCTGCACGCCGACCACGAGCAGAACGCCTCGACCTCGACCGTCCGCCTGGCCGGCTCGTCGGGCGCCAACCCCTTCGCCTGTATCGCCGCCGGCATCGCCTGCCTGTGGGGCCCGTCGCACGGCGGCGCCAACGAAGAGGCGCTGAACATGCTGAAGGAAATCGGCACCCCGGACCGCATTCCTGAATTCATTCAGGGTGTTAAGGACAAGCGCTACAAGCTGATGGGCTTCGGCCACCGCGTGTACAAGAACTACGACCCGCGCGCGAAGGTCATGCAGCAGTCGGCCTATGAAGTGCTGGCCGCCACGGGCCGCGAGAACGACCCGCTGTTCCAGGTCGCCAAGGAGCTGGAAGCCGTCGCCCTGAAGGACGAGTACTTCACCTCGCGCAAGCTGTTCCCGAACGTCGACTTCTATTCGGGCATCACCCTGTCGGCCATGGGCTTCCCGACCACCATGTTCACCGTGCTGTTCGCCCTGGCGCGCACCGTGGGCTGGATCGCCCAGTGGCAGGAAATGATGGCCGATCCGTCGCAGAAGATCGGCCGCCCGCGTCAGCTGTACACCGGCCCGACCGAACGCGACTACGTGCCGCTGGCCCAACGCGGCTAAGACCGCGCACAGCGCGAAATGCAGAAACGCCGGGGCGCAAGCTCCGGCGTTTTTTCTTGACCGAATTGGAGGCTGAGTGCTGGCGATTGCCTCCCCCTCATCTCGACGTCCACCGGGATGAGCGGGACTGAAAGTGTGCGGCCGACACATAGCGTGAACTCAGCTTTTTTCTTTGGCGTCCAGACGCGTCGTTTCCTGTTCCGTCAGAGGTCGTCTCATCCAAGCGAACACGGCAGAACGAGTTCGAAAGCGGCTCCTTTTGAGGCGGACTTCAACACCAGGTCCGCATGATTGGCTCGTAGAAGCGAACGGGCGATCGACAGTCCCAGACCTGCGCCGCCTTCGCTTCGGCGGGTCGTGAAAAAAGGCTCGAAGATACGCCCGGCGTCCCCCTCGGCCACGCCGGGTCCGTCGTCCGCTACCCGCAGGCAGACCTGTTCGTCCTCGACACGAGCGGTAATCGCGACCTCGCCCGCCCCGACCTGGCGGCTGTTCTCCAGCAGAATCGTCAAGGCCATCTCCAGACTGGCCTCGGGTACGGCGACACGGGGCAAGTCGTCCGGAAGATCAATGACGATCCTCAAACGGTTTCGAAGAGCATCCGCGATCCTAGCCGCCGCCAGCCGAACATCCACCGCCGCCCCCGCTTCTGGCTTCGCCATGTCGGCCCGCGCCAGGTCCAGCAATCGCGTCACTAGGTCCGACAGACGCCGCGCATCAGCGTCGATGTTGTCGAGGAAGCGTCGGCGCTGCTCCGCCTCCATGTCGTCGCCGTGGTCCTGAAGCAGTTCGACGGCGCCCTGGATGCCTGTCAGCGGCGTTTTGAATTCATGACTGACGGCGGCGGCGAAGTCGCGCAGATAGCGTGAGCGACGATCGACTGCCTCAGCCATACGGCCGAAGTCCTGATAGAGGTCGCGAATCTCGACCGCCGCCGTCGCGGGCGGAGGCGGCACCGCCCCCCCGCCATGCGTCACGTCCCGGGCGACGCGACGCAGCGCCTCGATCGGTCGCGCGATGCCGCGCGAGACCACGACCGCCAGCACGCTGAGCAAGCCGAGGACCGCGATGACCCCGAACAGAATCTTGCCTCGGTCCTGATAAATCCCCTTGAACAAGGCGCGCGGCGATCGCGAAGCCAGAACCACGCCTTCAACCCGACCATTCACCACCACCGGCCGCGCGTGATGGATACGCAGTCCCGAAGCTCGACTGAGCCATTCCATCTGATATCGCGGCAGATAGGCGTCGTTACGACGCAACACGGTCGCTGAGGCGCCGGAAAGGGCGGTCCTCACCTCGGGTAGATCGCCCCATGATCCGCCTCGCCCCAGTCCTCTCACCACGACGCCGTTTCGGTCCAGAAGCGCGACGGAAGCCAGGGTGATCCGGCTGGTCTCCTCCATAATCGGCGCCATGTGCGCCGCGGCGACCACCGCCGCTTGATCCGGGGGTCCAAGGGCGCGACGAACGGATGGACGTGGCGGCAGGACCGGATCGGAACGCAGGTCGATGTCCGCTGGTTCGGGTCGGTAATACCCCGGCTCCGACCGCTGGACCTCTGTCGAGGCGACGTTAAGGGCGCCCGGCCACAACGCCTCGGCCGCGGCAGACAGGGCGGCGGTCTGCGCGATCAGTTCAGCCTCCGTCTGGCGGACCAGGGTATTCTCATAGACGCGCAGGAAGATCGCACTGATCCCCGGCAGGACCGCCGCAAAGAACAGCACCGACAGCAGGATGGTGCGCAGGCGCATGGCCGGCCAATGCTCACGAACGAACGTTCGAACTCGCCGGACAACGTCGCCGATCACGCCGAACCGCCGCGACAGGGCCCCATCTGATAGCCTACTCCCGCACGCGTCTCGATCACGTCAGCGGCGCCTAGCGCGGCGAACTTGGCGCGCAGGTTGCGGACGTGGCTGTCAATGGTCCGGTCCGTCAAGGCGAAGCCCGGCCCGTGAATGCGATCAATGATGGCGTCGCGCGTGAAGACCATCCGCGGCGCCGAAGCCAGCATCTTGACGATGCCGAACTCGGTCAGAGTCAGCGAGACCTCCAGATCATCCCAACGCGTACGCCAGCCGTCCGTATCCAGCGACAGACGTCCGATCCGCACCCCGCCGGGCGGAGGCGGAGGCGGCGAGAGGTTCACCCGTCTCAGAATGGCGGCGACGCGAGCGACCACCTCCCTTGGACTGAACGGCTTGACCACATAGTCATCGGCGCCCAGCTCAATACCCAGGATGCGGTCGATCTCGTCGTCGCGCGACGACAGGAAGAGAACAGGAAGCGGTCCTTGCGCGCGAATACGGCGGCAAACCTCGATCCCGTCCATACGCGGCATGTTGATGTCGAGGATCACCAGGTCCGGCGACCGTTCTGCTATGGCGGCCAGCGCCGCCTCTCCATCTCCGGCCTCACGCGTGGCCAGCCCCGCCTTGCCGAGGGCGAAAGTCAGAAGGTCGCGGATATGCGGGTCGTCGTCAACGACCAGAACTGTGCGCTGCATAATGGCCATGTTCAGGCTCCGGCTTCAGAGGTCAACGGTGCGACCACAGGCGCAGGCGGCGGCAAGAGCGTTCCGGCGCAATCGCGAACGCCGGGGACCGGCGCCGTCAACGGCCGATTTGCGGTTAAGCGCGCCACACGGTCCAGCCGCCGCGCATCCCGCCAGCGCCAGCCGCGCCATTGGGCCTGCTGGGCTTGCATCGCCTCCAGTTGCCGAACGCGCACCGAAGCGACACGGTCCCTGAGCGTCGGGTCCGACAGACGCAGCTCCAGTTCGACCAGCGGCGCCAGAGCTGCACCGTTCAGACTGTCCAGATAACAGAGATCCAGTCCCGCCCCCTGCCCGTCGATTTCACGAGCATGGCGCACGTTCCAGGTCGCGGCGATCGCTCCCAGGTCAACCACGCTGACGATCGCCAGAACGGCCAGCCCGACGCCGACATTGACGTTGATCAGCCAGCTCGCGCTCTTGTTCCGCAACAGACGCCAGCAGATAAGACCCAGGCCGACGCCCACAAGCGCCATCCAGATCATGGCAGCGATGCGGAAACGGGTCAGTGAATAGACCTCTATATAGTCCGCCGTTCGCAAGAGACTGGACGCCACCAGCAACAAGTTCTGCCCGACCCAGAGCATGACCAGTCCGCGGATCAGCGGTCTCGACGCGGTCTCTGATCCCGGCCGTAGGAAGACCAGGACGAACAGGCCCGCCAGCAAGGCTGTCACGATCAGCGGATAGGCGCCGCGGTGGGCGTACTCGGCCAGGGACACGCCCTTGGGTAAAGGCGCTCCGCTCCACAGGAAAGTCAGATCCAGCCCGTTCTGCACCGCGAACAGCACGTTGAAGACCACCAAAGACAGGGTGACGGACGTCGCAGCGCCGCCCGGAACGACCCGCCCCTCAAGCGACGGCAAGGCGATCAAGCGACGCCTCCAGCGCGGCCGCAGAATTCCCCCGACCGCCACCAAGACCGCGCCCCAGAAAATAGCGCGAGCCGCCATCTCATGTGTCAGAGAGGGCAGCCGCAGCCGAGTCATCAAATCGCCAATCAGGGGGTTGGCGCTGGCGAATAGGCCCAGAAAAACCACGCCGCCCAAAACAGGTAAAATCAGCAGACGCGCCATGCTCGGCAGGTTGGCGGCGCGCCCACGCCTACGGTTGACGCGGTTCAATCGGATCAAATCGATCCACGGGCCTGCTACAGACACGGCGGCGTGGACGAGCAGTCTTTGGCTCCAGCGCCAAGCGTTCTCGCCGTGGCGGACACGCGTCGATTGCACGGCGACCATCAGAGCCAGCCCGAACAACACCCACGTCAGTAATGCCGGCCGATCAATCATCACAAGAGCCAGCACAGCCGCAAGGCCCGCCGCAACCAGCCCGCGTCGATCCCTGTTCCAG
The DNA here is from genome assembly GCF_057655995.1 of Brevundimonas sp. Soil_N_31. NCBI lineage: Bacteria > Pseudomonadati > Pseudomonadota > Alphaproteobacteria > Caulobacterales > Caulobacteraceae > Brevundimonas > Brevundimonas sp. Soil_N_31. Next base: position 229,160 of record NZ_JBDGLE010000002.1, on the reverse strand, counting down.
CCTTTGCGAAACAGCAGCGCCGCCCCCAGCCACAGCAAGGCAAACACGCCGAGCGTCGCGCCCGGTCTCTGCATGAAGAACAGAAAGTCAGCCGTCGCGACGAGTAAGACTCCTGCGCCGACCTTCGGCCAGAAGGATGATCGATTTAGCGAGAGGGACACGGGCGAACAGGCCTCCTTTTCAGAAGGAGTCTTGTCGTCGTTCTGCATCAAGCCCTGATGGCCGGGCCGTCAACGATCCAGGCAGAACACGTGCAGAAAGCGTGCAGAGGACGGGCGAGGTCACGTGCACATCCGGCACGTGATGCCAAACAGGTATCACAAACAAACAAATCGGCATTTTAGATCATGACGCACGCCTCCTAAGGTCCATCGGAACACGAAGTGCGGAGACGACAGGGTGCAGGGATCAGCGATTGAACGGGTGGAGACGATCGTCCTCGACGTGCCGACCATCCGGCCGCACGTCCTGTCGGTCGCTACCATGCAGTCGCAGACCGTGGTCCTGGTGCGCCTGCGCTGCGCCGACGGGATCGAGGGGATCGGCGAAGGCACCACCATCGGCGGACTGACCTACGGCGGCGAAAGCCCCGAAGGCATCAAGCTGGCCATCGACGCCTATTTCGCGCCGCTGCTGATCGGCGCCGACACCACCCGCCCGGCCGTGATCATGGAGCGGCTGCGCCGCTCGATCATCGACAACCGTTTCGCCAAGAACGCCGTCGAAACCGCCCTGCTGGACATTCAGGGCAAGCGGCTGGGCGTGCCGGTCGGCGAACTGCTGGGCGGGCGCATCCGCGACCGTCTACCGGTGCTGTGGACCCTGGCCAGCGGCGACACCGCCCAGGACATCGCGGAGGCCGAGGCCATGCTGGCGTCGGGCCGCCACGCCGCCTTCAAGCTGAAGATCGGCAAGCGCCCGGTGCAGGACGACGTCGCCCACGTCACGGCGATCAAGCGCGCCCTGGGCGACCGCGCCAGCATCCGCGTCGACGTCAACCAGGCCTGGAGCGAGGCCGCCGCCAAGCGCGCCCTGCCCCTGTTGGCCGAAGCGGGCGTCGATCTGGTCGAGCAGCCGATCCGCGCCCATGCGACGGCGGGCATGGCCCGGCTGACGGCCATGGGCCTGATCCCCATCATGGCCGACGAAGCCCTGCACGGTCCCGAGAGCGGCTACGCCCTAGCCTGCGGTCAGGCGGCCGACGTCTTCGCCCTGAAGATCGCCCAGGCCGGCGGCCTGACCGAGGCCAAGCGCCTGGCCGGAATCGCCCAGGCCGCGGGCGTCGCCCTTTACGGCGGCACCATGCTGGAAGGGCCGGTCGGCACCATCGCCTCGGCCCAGGTGTTCGCCACCCTGCCCGAGATGGAGTTCGGCACCGAACTGTTCGGCCCCCTGCTGCTGACCGAGGAACTGTTGGTCGAGCCGCTGCACTACGCCAACGGCTGCCTGATCGTGCCCAGCGGGCCGGGCCTCGGCGTTCAGCTGAACGAGGACGCCATTGCGGCGCTCCGCCGCGACCGAGATTCCCGGACCTCGGTGATCACGCCCAAACTGGTTGCGGGGTAAGACGATGCTGTTTCATGTGACCATGGATGTGCGCATTCCGCACGACGCCGACCCGGCGAAGATCGACAGGCTGAAGGCCGAGGAAAAGGCCCGCGCCCAAGATCTGCAGCGTCAGGGAATCTGGCGTCACCTGTGGCGCGTCGCGGGGCGATACAGCAACGTCAGCATCTTCGACGTCGCCGACGCCCAGACGCTGCATGACCTGCTCAGCACCCTGCCGCTGTTTCCCTACATGGACGTCCAGGTCACCGCCCTGTGCCGCCATCCGTCATCGATCCACGAGGACGATCGCTAAGAGCCCCCAAGGGCCAAGTACAATGGAGAGGAAGAAGACATGACCGAAGATTTCGTCGCCACGCCCGAGATTCAGCAGCTTCTCGACCGCGCCAGCGGCATGACCGTCGAGGGCGGTGATCCCCGGCTGAAGTCCATCACCCGCGACGTGGTCGAGGCCTTGATGCGCGTCATCGTCAAGCATGACGTCAGCGAGGACGAATTCTGGGGCGCGATCAAATTCTTCCAGGACGGCGCCCAGGAGTTCGGCCTGATCGTGCCGGGTTCGGGTCTTGAGCATTTCATGGACCTGTTCCTCGACGCCAAGGACGCCGAGGCGGGCCGCACCGGCGGCACCCCGCGCACCATCGAAGGCCCCCTCTATGTCGAGGGCGCGCCGCTGGTCGAGGGCGACAGCGTCAACCTGACCGACGACGCCGACGACACCGACACCCTGTATATGACCGGCAACATCGTCGGCCCCGACGGCGAGGCGCCCGCCGATGCCATCCTCCACGTCTGGCACGCCAATTCGAAGGGCTTCTATTCCCACTTCGATCCGACCGGCGAACAGACGCCGTTCAACAACCGCCGCCGCATCAAGATCGGCGCGGACGGCCGCTACTACTTCAGCTCCAAGATCCCCAGCGGCTATTCGGTGCCGCCGAACGGCGCGACCGACCGGATGCTGAAGGCCATCGGCCGCCACGGCAACCGCCCGGCCCACGTCCACTTCTTCGTCGAGGCGCCCGGCTATCGTTCGCTGACGACCCAGATCAACTTCGGCGACGATCCGTTCGCGGCCGACGACTTCGCCTTCGCCACCCGCGACGGCCTGCTGCCGGTGCCGCAGCGTCAGGGCGACAGCGCCTATGTCGCCTTCGACTTCACCCTGCAGCGCGCCGCTGAAAAGACCGACGAAAGCCTGTCCGGCCGCGCCCGCGCGGCGGCCTGATCGAAAGACCTGCGGTTCGTGTCCAAGATTTTCGCTTCTCCCCGCGCCGCGCTCGAGGGCCTGTTGTTCGACGGCATGACCATCATGTCCGGCGGCTTCGGGCTCTCGGGCAACCCCGAGAGCCTGATCCCCGAGATCCGGGCTTCCGGGGTCGGCGGGCTGACCGTCATCTCCAACAATGCGGGCGCCGACGGCTTCGGCCTGTGGATGCTGCTGGAGAGCCGTCAGGTGAAGAAGATGATCTCCAGCTACGTCGGCGAGAACAAGCTGTTCGAGCAGCAGTATCTGTCCGGCGAGCTGGAGCTTGAACTGAACCCGCAGGGCACCCTGGCCGAACGCATCCGGGCGGGGGGCGCGGGCATCCCCGCCTTCTATACCCGCACCGGCGTCGGCACCGTCGTCGCCGAGGGCAAGCCCGTCGAGACCTTCGAGGGCGATGACTATGTGCGCGAGACCTGGCTGCGCGCCGACCTGTCCATCATCAAGGCCTGGCGGGCCGATCCGGCCGGGAACCTGATGTTCCGCAAGACGGCGCGCAACTTCAATCCGAACATGGCGACCGCCGGAAAGACCACCGTGGTCGAGGTCGAGGAGATCGTCCCCGAAGGCGCCCTCGATCCCGACGCCATCCACACGCCCGGCATCTATGTCGACCGCATCGTCCTCTCGACCATCAATGAAAAGCGCATCGAGAGGCTGACGACCCGGCCGCGCGAGGAGGCCTTGTCATGAACTGGACCCGTGACGAGATGGCCGCCCGCGCCGGTCAGGAATTGCGCGACGGCTACTATGTAAACCTGGGCATCGGCATCCCGACGCTGGTCGCCAACCATGTGCCCGCAGGCGTCCGGGTCACGCTGCAAAGCGAGAACGGCCTGCTGGGCATCGGTCCCTTCCCGTACGAGGGCGAGGCGGACCCCGACCTGATCAACGCCGGCAAGCAGACCGTGACGGTGCTGCCGACCTCCAGCTTCTTTTCCTCGGCCGACAGCTTCGCCATGATCCGGGGCGGCCATATCGACATGGCCGTGCTGGGGGCGATGGAGGTCGCCGCCAACGGCGATCTGGCCAACTGGACCATCCCCGGCAAGATGGTGAAGGGTATGGGCGGGGCGATGGATCTGGTCGCCGGGGTCAAGCGCATCGTCGTCGTGATGGATCACGTCGCCAAGGACGGCTCGCCCAAGATTCTGGAGCAATGCGCCCTGCCCCTGACCGGTCGGAAGGTCGTGGATCTGATCATCACCGATCTGGGCGTCATCGCCGTGGATCGCAAACAGGGCGGCCTGACGCTGATCGAGACCGCGCCCGGCGTGACGGTCGAGGAGATCACGGCCAAGACCGGCGCCCCGCTGGCCATCGCGGCGGCGGCGGCATGAGCGCCCCCACGCAAGCCTTCATCTGCGACGCCGTCCGCACGCCCGTCGGGCGGCTGAACGGCGGACTGTCGGCGGTGCGCGCCGACGATCTGGCGACGATCCCGCTGCGGGCGCTGGCCGAGCGCAACCCTGCGCTGGACTGGAGCGCCGTCGAGGACGTCATCCTGGGCTGCGCCAATCAATCGGGCGAGGACAACCGCAACGTCGCGCGCATGGCCGTGCTGCTGGCGGGCCTGCCCGAGACCGTGCCGGGATCGACGATCAACCGCCTGTGCGGCTCGGGCCTCAACGCCGTGGGGCTGGCGGCTCAGGCCATCCGCGCGGGCGAGGCCGAGCTGATGATCGCGGGCGGCGCCGAGAGCATGACCCGCGCCCCCTATGTGATGGGCAAGGCCGCGACCGCCTTCGACCGCGCCCAGACGATCGAAGACACGACGATGGGCTGGCGCTTCATTAACCCGGCCCTGCGCGCCGCCTATGGCGTGGACACCATGCCCCAGACGGCCGAGAACGTGGCCGAACAGTGGGCGATCACCCGCGAGGCGCAGGACGCCTTCGCCCTGGACAGCCAGACCAAGGCCGCCGCCGCCCTCGCCTCGGGCCGGTTCGACGCCGAGATCACGCCCGTCTCCGTGCCGCAACGGCGCGGCGACCCCGTCGTCTGCGCCGTGGACGAGCATCCGCGCGCCACCTCCCTCGACGCCCTCGCCAAATTGAAGCCGGTCGTGCGGCCGGAGGGCACGGTGACAGCGGGTAACGCCTCGGGCCTCAATGACGGAGCCGCCGCGATGATCGTCGCCTCCGAGGCCGCCGCCCGCGCCCACGGCCTGACCCCGCGCGCCCGCGTCCTGGCCATGGCGGCCTCTGGCGTGGCGCCGCGCATCATGGGCGTCGGCCCGGTCGAGACGGCGCGCAAACTGTTCGCCCGCACCGGCCTGAGCATGGCCGACATGGACGTCATCGAACTGAACGAAGCCTTCGCCGCACAGGCGCTAGCCGTGTTACAGGAACTTGAGGTCGATCCGCGCGATCCCCGCTTGAACCCCAACGGCGGCGCCATCGCCCTGGGCCATCCCTTGGGCATGTCGGGCGCCCGCATCGTCATGACGGCGGTGGAGCAGCTTCATCGTACCGGCGGCCGCTACGCCCTGTGCACCATGTGCATCGGCGTCGGTCAGGGCATCGGCATGATCGTGGAGCGGGTATGAGCGAGCAACACGTCACGCTCGGCGACGGCTGCCGTCTGGCCTATCGCTTCGACGGCCCGGAAGACGCGCCCGTGCTGCTGCTGTCCAATTCTCTGGGCACCCGCATGGAGATGTGGGACGCCCAGATGGCCGCCTTCGCCGCACGGTTCCGGGTGCTGCGCTATGACAGCCGGGGGCACGGCGCCTCGGACGCGCCTGCGGGCGCCTACGGTCTCGATCGGCTGGGCCGCGACGTGGTGGAGTTGCTCGACGCGCTTGGCCTAGAGCGCGTCGCCTTCTGCGGCCTGTCGCTGGGCGGCATGGTCGGTCAGTGGCTGGGGGTGCGCGCGCCCGAACGGCTGGAGCGGCTGGTGCTGGCCAACACCTCGGCCTTCATGGGTCCGCCCTCGGCGTGGGATGCGCGCATCGCCAGCGCCCTATCGCAGGGGATGGCGCTGCTGGCGGCGGCCTCGGTCGCGCGCTGGTTCACGCCGGTCTTCGCCGCCCACGCGCCCGATCCGGTCGCCGTCATCGAAGCCGGACTGCTGGCCACCTCGCCGCAGGGTTACGCCGGGTGCTGCGCCGCCATCCGCGACATGGACTTAAGACGGCTGGGCGGGTTGATTACCACGCCGACGCTGGTCATCTCGGGCGCGGCCGATCCGGCCACCCCGCCCGACCACGCCGCCGCCCTGGTGAAGGCCATCCCCGAGGCCCAGTTGAAGGTGCTGGACGGCGCCCACCTGTCGAACGTCGAACAGCCCGACCTCTTCGCCGGCGCCGTACTCAGCTTCCTCTCGGCCTGATCTGACTGCGGGTGCGTTCACGCACCAGGGCGCAGAAGCCGCCCAGCACCGAGGATCGGTTGTCGCGCAGATAGGCCAGGCTCAGCTGCGTCTCCTGTTCCTCGCCCAGCAGGGGGCGATAGGCGACGCCGTGCAATTGAGCCTCCGAGGTCGATTCCGGCACGAGCGACACCCCTGCCCCCACCGAAACCAGCGACAGGGCCGTCTGGATCTCCAGCGTCTCCTGCGCGATCTCGGGGGTGAAGCCCTCGGCCCGGCACAGGTCCAGCACATGGTCGGCGAAGCTGGGTCGGGGCTGGCGCGGGTAAAGAATGAAGGGCCGCACCGCCAGATCGGCCAGGGCGATGTGGCTCTGTTCGGCCAGCACGTCGGTGTCGGGCAAAGCCACGATCAGCGGTTCGCGCTGGACCACCTCGCTGACGATGTCGGGATCCTGAATGCCGGGTCGGGCGAAGGCCACGTCGATGGAGCGGTCGCGCAGCGCCACCCTCAACTCGGCCGTGTTCATGGCGTGCAGCACCAGTTCAACCTCAGGATACTGTTCGCGATAGGCGTTGAAGACGCCCGGCAGGATCGAAAAGGTCGCCGAGCCGACGAAGCCCACCTGGATCACCCCGACCAAGCCCTCGGCCGCGCGGCGCGCCACGCGCACGGCGTCGGCCACCCGCGCCTGAATGTCGCGGGCGCGCGGCAGCAGGGCCTCGCCCGCCGGGGTCAGCTGGATGACGCTGCGGCTACGGTCGAACAACAGGGCGCCGATGGCGTTCTCAAGGCTGGCGATCTGACGGCTGAGGGCGGGCTGGGCGATGAAGAGGCGTTCGGCCGCCCGGCCGAAGTGCAGTTCTTCGGCCACGGCAAGAAAATAGCGCAGACGCCGCACATCGACGCCCGAAAGGACGGCGCGCGGCAGAGGTTCCGGCATCGGCGAGCGTTTCATTCCAACATCAGAGCCTGACGCCCGACCGCAAGGCAATAACCAAAAGGCATCAGACTCTGCCCTTTTTGTATTGGCCCATTATCAGACCCTCCGACAGTCTTCGTTTCAGGGACAAGCAACGAGCCGCGAAAAGCGGCCCAACCCAGGAAACGAACATGACAGCGGCGCCCAGCCCGATCACGCGATCCTGCCCGGTTCCGGGCAGCCGACCCAAGCTCCAGACCGTCGTCCGCCATGTGACGGACAACGGCATCGTGGAGTTCGACTTCATCTACGGCGACCCGGACCTGAGCGTCGAACTGGTTCTGCCGATCGCCGCCTTCAAGGAGTTCTGCTTTGAGAACGGCTGCCTGGTGACCGCCGCCGATCCCGCCGCCAGCCACGCCGTGCTGCGCCTCGTCAAGGACGGCCCCGCCGTCGCCCCCGTGTCTGTTGGAGCGTCACAATGAACATCGACCTCAAGGCCGAGGCGATCACGCCGCGGCGTCACACCTTCTCGCACATCGCGCGACGGTTCGGCGTCGACAAGCCCGCCTCGCGCTATGACGAGGCCACCTATGACGTGCAGCCGATGGTCAACTTCCACTATCGGCCGACCTATTCGCCCGAATTCGAGCTGTACGACCCGCGTCGCACGCGCATCGTGATGAAGGATTGGTACGTCTTCCGCGACCCGCGCCAGTTCTACTACGCCTCCTACAACATCAGCCGCGCGGCCATGCAGCAGTCGTTCGACGACGCGGTGAACTTCGTCGAGAAGCGCGACCTGATCGCTGGCGTCGATCCGGCCTGGCGCGACCTGTTCGCCGCCTATCTGCTGCCGCTGCGCCACGTCGAGTGGGCGGCGAACATGAACTGCCAACTGATGGCCGACTGGGGCTTCGGGACGCAGATCACCTCGGCGGCCGCCTTCTGCGGGGCCGACCGACTGGGCATCGCCCAGGTCATCTCGCGCATCGGCCTGCTGCTGGGTCAGGGCACGGAAAGCGCCCTGGCCGAAGCCAAGACCCAATGGCTGGAGGCCGATGTCTGGCAGCCGATGCGACGCCTGGCCGAGGATCAGATGGTGGTCCACGACTGGTTCGAGCTGTATGTCGCCCAACTGATCGTGCTGGACGGCTATATCTATCCGCTGGTCACCGGCGCCTTCGACCGCGCCGGCGCCGCGCACAACGGCGCGCCCTTGTCGATGATGACCGGCTTCCTCGGCGACTGGTTCGCCGACAACAGCCGCTGGACCGACGCCGTGGTCAAGGTAGCGGCGGCTGAATCGGACGCCAACCGCATCGTCCTGGGCGAGTGGTTCGAGCGCTGGTCCGCCCGCGCCGAAGAGGCCGTCCGCCCGATCGCCGCCATGGTGCTGGGCGCTGAGGGCGACGCGGCCGTGGACGCCGTCGGCGCGCGTCTGCGCGAACGGATGGTCGGCCTGAACGCCCTGGAAGCCCGGGAGATGGCGGCATGATCAAGCCCGTTTCCATCAGCATTCAAAACACTCAGGACGGATTCGCCATCGTCGAAGCCATCCTGGCCGACAACCCCGAGGCCCAGAGCACCCCCTTGCCGGCCATGACCAAGATCGACTGCCCCGGTCGGCTGGAGATCCGCGCCGAAAGCGTTTCCGAACGCCTGGGCCGCGACTGGGATCCTCAGGAAATCCACCTCAGCGTCATCTCCCTGTCCGGTTCGGTGGACGAGGACGACGGCTCTCTGATCATCTTCTGGAGATAGGCATGACCCCGCGCAAAATGAGCCTGAAGCAGAAATACGGCGCCTATACGCGAGGTCTGGACTGGAAACCGACCTATCAGAGCGCCGACGACATCTTCCCCTTCGCCAAATATGAAGGGATCAAGATCCACGACTGGGACGCCTGGGAAGACCCCTTCAAGCTGACCATGGACGCCTATTGGAAGTTCCAGGCGGAGAAGGAGCGCAAGCTCTACGCCGTCATCGACTCCATGGCCCAGAACAACGGCCAGCTGGGCATCACCGACGCCCGCTATCTGAACGCGGTCAAGCTGTTCATCCAGGGCGTGACGCCGCTGGAGTATCAGGCGCACCGCCACTTCGCCCACCTGGCGCGGCACCTGCCGGGCGCCGGCCTGCGCGTGGCGGCGCAGATGCAGTCGATCGACGAACTGCGTCACTGCCAGACGCAGATCCACACCATCAGCCACTACAACAAGTATTTCGACGGCATCCATGACTTCGCCCACATGCATGACCGCCTGTGGTACCTGTCGGTGCCCAAGTCCTTCTTCGACGATGCGACCAGCGCCGGGCCGTTCGAATTCCTGACCTCGATCAGCTTCGCCTTCGAATACGTCCTGACCAATCTGCTGTTCGTGCCCTTCATGTCGGGCGCGGCCTATAACGGCGACATGGCGACGGTGACGTTCGGCTTCTCGGCCCAGTCTGACGAGAGCCGCCACATGACGCTGGGCCTCGAAGCCGTCCGCTTCCTGCTGGAACAGGACGAGGCCAATGTGCCGATCGTCCAGGGCTGGATCGACAAGTGGTTCTGGCGCGGCTACCGCCTGCTGTCGCTGGTCGGCATGATGATGGACTACATGCTGCCCAAGAAGGTCATGTCCTGGGGCGAGGCGTGGGAGACCTATTATGAGCAGGCGGGCGGCGCCCTGTTCGCCGACCTGGCCCGCTACGGCATCCGCGAGCCGAAATACGCCGACGTCGCCAAGGCCGAAAAGGGCCACATGACGCACCAGGCGTGGGGCATCTTCTACAACTACACCCACGCCGCCGCCATGCACACCTGGGACATCGACGAGGCCCACATGGCCTGGCTGCGCGAGAAGTATCCCGACACCTTCGCCCAGCACTATGAGCCGCGTTATCGCAAGTGGCGCGAACAGGCCGAGGAAGGAAAGCGCTTCTACAACGACGGCCTGCCCCAGCTGTGTCAGGTCTGCCAGATCCCGATGGCCTTCACCGAGGTCGGCGATCCGAACACCATCAGCTTCCGCGTCTCAGAACACGGCGGCGACAAGTTCCACACCTGTTCGGACGGCTGCAAGGACATCTTCGACCACGAGCCGGAGAAGTACGCCCAGGCTTGGCTGCCGGTGCACCAGATCTTCCAGGGCGCCTGCGGCGGGGCGACCCTGCCCGAGGTGCTGGACTGGTATCACATCAACCAGGGCGCCGATAACATGGACTACGCCGGATCCCCCGAAGAAGAGCAGTGGAACCGCTGGATGGAGGGGCGCCGCCCCGTCGTCCCGGTCGCGGCGGAATAAGGAGGACAGCTCATGGCCACCGCAAGCCTGCACCCCGGTTACACCGGCCCCGTCCGCGACCGCGTCGAGAACTTCAATGGCGCCCAGCTGGTCTATGTCCACTGGGAGGAGCATCTGAACTTCTGCTCGGCGATCACCCTGCCGCTGCCGCCGCAGACGCCCTTCGCCGCCCTGACCGGCGAGATCCTGCCGTCGCTCTACGCGGTGGATCCGGAATGGGCCGAGGTCGACCTGTCCAAGGCCCGCTGGATGCTGGACGGCGCCGACTGGACGCCCGATCCGGCCCGATCGCTGGCCGATCAGGGCGTCGGCCACAAGTCGCTGATCCGCTTCTGGACCGGCCTTTCCGCCACGGCCTGAGGATACGCCGATGCCGACCCTGACCATCGAGCCGATCGGCGAGACCATCGAGGTCGCGCCCGGTCAGACCCTGCTGGACGCCTGCCTTCGGGCCGGCGTCTGGCTGCCCCACGCCTGCGGCCACGGCCTGTGCGGCACCTGCAAGGTCGAGGTGCTGGAAGGCGAGGTCGATCACGGCGGCGCCTCCCCCTTCGCCCTGATGGATTTCGAGCGCGACGACGGCAAGACCCTGGCCTGCAGCGCCATGCTGTTGGCCGACACGGTCATCGAGGCCGACGTCGACGAAGACGAAGACGCCCGCCGCATCACCGTCGACGACTATGTCGGTCAGGTCGAGCATCGCGAGATGATCACCCCGGACATCATGGCCCTGTGGCTGCGTCTCGACGGCGCGGGGCTGGACTTTCAGGCGGGGCAGTACGTCAACCTGCGCCTGCCGGGCATAGAGGGCGCCCGCGCCTTCTCCATCGCCAGCAGCCCGGCCGAGCCGAACCTGATCGAACTGCACATCCGCCGCGTGCCCGGCGGCGCCGGCACCGCCTGGCTGCACGACGAGTTGAAGGCCGGCGACCAGCTGGAGTTCACCGGGCCGATGGGTCGCTTCTACGTCCGTCGCTCGGCCGAGAAGCCGCTGATCTTTCTGGCGGGCGGATCGGGTCTGTCCAGTCCCAAGGGCATGATCCTTGACCTGCTGGAACAAGGCTATTCCGAGCCGATCACCCTGCTGCACGGCGGGCGGCGCCCGTGCGACCTGCACTTCGGCGACCTGTTCCGTCGGCTGGAGGCCGAACACGACAACTTCCGCTATGTCCCCGCCGTGTCCCAGCCCGAGGCCGACGACGCCTGGGACGGCGAGACAGGATACGTCCACGAAGCGGCCGAACGGCTGTTCGAAGGACGGTTCAGCGGTTGTCAGGCCTATCTGTGCGGGCCGCCGCCGATGATCGAGGCGGGCGTCATCGCCCTGATGAAGGGCCGCCTGTTCGAGCGGGACATCTTCATGGAGCGGTTCCTGACGGCCGGCGACGCCGAGGCAACGGCGCGCTCGCCCCTGTTCCGCAAGATCTGACGCCGAAACGCCGCGTCTGAGGGGGCGCGGCGCAATCCAAACCGGGCGGGTTCCGACCGGCGCACCCGCGCCGGACGGCGGCCTGCACCCAAAAACCAAGGGAGGGAAACGACAATGAAGACACTGAAAAACACGACCGCCTTGATGGCCGCCGCTCTGGCCATCGGCATCACGGGCGCCGCCCATGCTGGCGAAACGCGCGGCACGGCCTATGCCGACGGCGCGGAATCCATCGGCGTGGCGCAACTGCCGCCGCCGGGAACCTATCTGCTGACCTACACCAACTACTACACCGCCGACCGCCTGAACGACGGCGACGGCGACAATCTTGTCCCCGACTTCTCGCTCAACGCCTTCGCCAACATCGCCCGCGTGGTCCACGTCAGCGACAAGACCTTCCTGGGCGCCACGGTCGCCGCCCACGCCCTGATCCCGGTCGTCAATCTGGACGTGAAGGCGGGCGGTCAGAGCCAGGGCAATTTCGGCCTCGGCGACATCATCGTCAGCCCCCTGGTGCTGGGCTGGAAGAAGGGCGACTGGAACCTGGTCGCCACCGTCGACACCTTCATCCCCACCGGCGACTACAAGGCGGGCGACCTGGCCAACATCGGGCGCAACTACTGGACGTTCGAGCCGGTCTTCGCCGCCACCTACGCTCAGCCGGGCGGCGGCTGGGAGGTTTCGGCCAAGGTGATGTACGACTTCAACACCACCAACGACGACACCGACTACAAGTCGGGCCAGAGCCTGCACACCGACGCGGCGGTGGCCTACACCACGGGCAAGCTGACGCTGGGCCTGATCGGCTACTATTACCGCCAGACGACCGACGACAAGATCGCCGGCGCCCGCGTCGGCCCCGACGGGATGCGCGGCGAGGCCTTCGCCCTCGGCCCCCTGGTCCGCTACGTCGTCGGCAACGTCCCCATCACGGCCCAATGGCAGCACGAGTTTCACGCCGAGAACCGCCCGCAGGGCGACAAGCTCTGGGTAAAGGCGGCATTCCGCTTCTGATAGGCGCGTCAGCGCTCCAGGCAGGCAACAGCCCCCCCCTGGACCGTCCACAACCCGCTGAAATGCAAGGAAGATGGTAGGCGGCGACGGGTTCGAACCGCCGACCCTCTCGGTGTAAACGAAAGCGCTTGTTACCTAAAGACCTGTATTTAAACGGTTTGTGGTTCTAAACTTTCCGGGTTTGTTCACGGTGTTCCGAGGGGTTTCTGGCAAGTAACTGGAAAGCATCCTCGCGCCTTAAACGAAGAAAGGCCCGCCCGGCGAACCGGAGCGGGCCTCGATAGCGGAGCCTGAGGCTCGACGCTTGTTCGGGATTTTCATTCCCCCGGATTATTCGGGGGATTAGCCTGGCCTGAGGCGAGCCCACCACGGCCGCCCTATTCGCTCGACGGCCTGAGCATCCCGCGCCTCACAAGCGCGCACGATCCCGATTACATCCGCCGTCCGGCCGTTGGCAGTCCTAAGGGCGCCGGTCTGCGCCACGCCGAACGCCATCCAGTCCCGCTCGTCGGAGGGCTCCAGCGGAAGGGCTGCGGACGGGACAGGCTCAGTCCACCCGGCCGGGATCAGCGCGGAACACGGCGCACTGTGGGTCACGGTAATCGGAGAGCTGGCACACCCTGCGGCGAGCAGCATCAGCGGCAGCATTGCGATCAGGCGCATGGCGGATTTCCTTTTCAGCCTGGGTGACGATGGAGGCGGTGGACTGGTCGCGGGCGTCGGCGCGGTCGCGAATGGCGCTGGCGTCCTGCGCAGCGGCCGTGCGGCCCTCGGCTAGGGTCTTGCCCACATCGGCCTGACGAAGCCGGTCAGCGGCCTTCTGGCGGCCATCGACGGAGCACATGGTCAGCAGGATCAGGGCGAGGGCGAGACAGGCGACGGCGAGCCAGCCGGTGGCGGTCAAAGTGCGGATCACAGGATCAGTTCCTTGGCCTGCGCCGTGCGGCGGCGGCGATCCTCCAGCCCGTTCGTCCCGCCATTTATCGCCTTGGTCAGGCCCAGCAGGTCGTCAGCATCAGCCTTGGCGTTCAGCTTCCGGTCGTTCCAGTAGACGCAGCCGACCAGCAGTCCGATCGACGGATGCGAGACGATGTCCGGGTGGCGCTCAAGATCGATCCCGATCTGCCGGCCGACGCGACGATAATTGCCTCGGCCCGTTAGCTGGATCGGACCGCGGCCTTTGAACCGACGCCCGTCGCCCGGCTGAGTGTTGCCGAGATCCGCGCGGCCCTCATAGGCGGCCCCGCTGGCGATCTCCTCCATGTAGCGGAAGCCGCCGCTCTCATGGCTGCACTGGCCCATGAAGTGCGCCAGGCGCAGGCCGCTATCGAGAATGCCGTAGGTGCGGAAGTGGACGTTGGCCGCGAGGCCCAGCTCCTCCGCTATCGGCTTCTGCGCTCCCATCCGCGCGAACAGCGCCGTCAGGGTTCCCGCGCCGATGATGCCGTCAACGGGCACGCCGAGGCGCCCTTGCAATCGACGTGCGTCGAGCATGGTGTCTCCAGTTCAAAATGTGGGGGGAGATGGCGCGGGCTCACGCTGCCGTAAGCAGCACGGCCACGATGATGAGGATGACGAGACCAGCCCCGGCCATCATGCACAGGCGCACGCAGCGGCACGGCTCCCGCTCGCTTGCTGACCGCCCGTGGGGTTCGGGCGGCAGGGCGAAGGCCATTTCTGCAACCACCTGATCGGAGACGCCCCGACGGACAGCAAAGCCCAGTAGGCGTTCCGTCCACGGCGGCGGCGCCCGGTCCCGCATCACCCATTCCAGCAGGACCAGCGACAGGCCGAGCACGACGAAGGCCGATGCGGGCACCAGGGCGCTCATGTGCTGGACCGCAAAGGCCCGGCCGGGGAAGACGAACGACAGGCCCCGCGCCACCAGAATGAGCGTCGAGGCGAAGAAGAAGCCCCGCACCGCCCAATGGGCCGTGATCTTGGTGTGATAGGTCGGCCCGAGCAGGCGGAATACCTGGCTCAGCACCGCCCCGGCCGACAGGAAAACTAGCCCCGTCGCCAGAACCATCCAGTCGTGAGCGGTCATCGCTGTGTCTCCTTCAGAACCGCGTGAAGCGCCGCGTAGACCAGGCGCTTGGTGAAGCCGAAGAAGCCGCGAGGGTCGTTCGCCGCGATCCAGCCCAAGGTCATCGCCACCCCGCGCATATCGAGCGCGGGAACGACGGCGATCAGGCTGGGCGTGAACGCTTCGGCCAGAATGGGACCGGCGACGACGCCGAGCCCCAGATGCAGCCACGCCTTGCGCTGAGCCAGCGGATTGCCGGCCTTGGCGGAATAGGCGGTGACCAGACCGACGGCGCCGAAAAGCACGCCGCCGCACAGGCCCCAGAACGCGGGGAAGTCCCTCGGGTCGAGCATCCGCCCCTCCAAGAATGTCGGCCATAGGTGAGAGGCAGCCGACGCTCAGGGCGCGGGCTTGGGGGGACGAACCGGGTTCGTCAGGCTTCCGGCTCGGCCGGAGCTTCGGGCTCGGGCGTTGGGGCGTTGGCCGTCACCAGCGACCGCAGTTTGTGATCCAGCCGCTCGACCACAGGCAGGATCGTGAAGGCATAGGTGGGAAAGCCCGGATCGACCGCCGCCAGGCTGGTCGCGTTCGCGCGGATCGCCGCGACCATATCCCCGAGCGAACAGGTCAGCGGTTCGGTCCCGCCCAGACCGATGGAGGTCAGCGGGGCCAGGAGCGCCCGGTTTGCGGCCTTGGCGGCTTCCTGCTGGGCGGCGTCATAGGCGGCCAGTTGCTCGCGCATGGCGCGGGCCTCTTCTTCCGTCAACGGTGTTGTCATCTTTGGTCTCCGCAGAGGTGGGAACGTATTGCCGCCACGCCATTGAGGTCGCTGGCGGCCGAGATGGTTTGACGGCTATTCACGCTGATCGCTCTCGATGGGCGCACCGCCGCCGCCCGATCCGGGCTGACCGCTGCCGCCGCGAGTTCTGGACCTCGTCAGAAAAACGAAGATGACGGCTGCCACGATCAGAGCGGCCACGATGGTGATTTCCATTTTAATCTCCTGATTTCAGAGCGGCGGGGTGATGGTGACGGACGCATTGATGACCGCGCCCTGCACGTAGGATGAGCCGCTGGAGCGGCTGTATTCGGCGCGATAGGTCACGTTCCCGGAGAACTGCCCCATTACGGTCCCGAAGGCGGCGGGCTCCTCCTGGATGCCCCAGGACCCGTTCGGGTTCTGAAGCCCGTTCGGCACCGTGACCACGCCTTGGGTGAACAGCAGACGGCTATTCCCGCCGCTGACCTCGTAGAGCCTGACGCTCCCGTTCGAGTTCGAGTTGGTGGAAAGCGACCCGCCGTTGACGCCGATATGGACGCTGATCTGAGAGCCCGCCTGGACGCCGTTGATCGTCGTCTCGACCGATGATCCTCCGGCTCCAGAAGAAAAGACTCTGACGCCCGAGGTCTTTCCGCCACCGGCCAACTCAGCATTGCCGTAGTAGACTTTTCCATCCGTCCCGAGGGCGAAGTAGCCGTTCGTGCGGCTCATGGAGACGGTGGCCGTCGTGCTGGGGCCGAACCACATCACCAAGCCGTTGGAGACGCCGAAGCCGGGGCCGATGGTCAGGCGGCGGCCGCTGATGGTGGTGCTGACCGGAGCGCCGAAATAGGCTTCTCCGTCAATCAGCTTCAGCGCCTCGACGGCGGATCCACCAAGGATGTTGCGCAGAACGATCGCGGTCGCGGACAACATCGCGACAGAGCCGTCCGGCCCAGCCCGCAGCATAAGTTCAAATGGATCACCGCCCGCGCCGCCGGTGACGCTGAGCCGCGCGGAACCCAATCGGTCTGCCGCATCGGCCGCGACGGCTGCTGTGATGTTCAGCTGCCCTTGAATCACGGTCGCCGAATAGTCGTCCGAGAAATCCGCTGCGACCGACCCGAAGTTGACCTTGATGGCCCAGACTGGAAGCACGCCGCCCGTCGGTGCGACCACGATCACGCGGAAGCCCGTCGTCCCCGCAGGCGCCGTCGATGGCGCCGATGATCGACGACGCAAATCGTAACCTTCGGGACCAATCGGAACGACCAGGGCGTCCACCGGACCACCCGGAGTCATGTACTGGATTTTCAGGTGACCACCGTCGCCCAAAGGAGACGCCATGAAGCCTAGGCTGTGCTGATCGCCGGGCGCCGCAGGATAGACCTGCGAGACCATGTAGCCGTAGACCACGAAAATCCGGCCAGCGAGGCGGTCGTCATCGACGTAGGACGCCGGGCTGCCCTCCTTGATCCAGCTCCGGAAGTCGGCCGCGCCACTTGGATTGTCGATCAGGTTGGCCCGCTCACCTCGCCTGACCTGGGTCGCCAAATCCGCGCTGATCTTCGCCGCCGCAGCGCTGGCGCTGGCGCTGGCGGTCTGTTCGACCGAAGTGGCCGCCGCCGTGCGCGCATCATCGCGCGCCTCCTCGGCCAGTTGACGGTCTGATGCGGCCTGCCCCGCAGAAGTCCCCGACGAAATGCTCGCCGCGACAGCCCCATCGCGCGCATCGACCGTCTGGTTGAGATAGGTCAGACCCTGCGCCGCCTGCGCCTCCGCCCGCACGGCTGACCCTTCGGACGCCCGCGCCCAATAGCCCGCATCGCCCGCGAACGCCTCGGCCTGAGCCGCTGCCAGCACCGAAGCCTGGGCCTTTTGGTCTGCCGCGTCGCGCGCCGCCTCGGCCGCCAGCTTCTGGGCGTTCGCTGCCTGTGCGTTGGCGCCCGCCTCGTCGGCCTTGGTGCTGGCGATCCCGGCCGCGATGTTGGAGGCTTGAGCTGCGGCCTGGGACTGGTCCCGATACTGAGACGACAGGTTGGACGCCGCCGACGCCGTGGCCGCATATCCTTCCGCGCCGTCACGCGCAGCGACCGCGCCGGTCTCGGCCGCCTGAGCGCCCCCGCGCGCCGCCTGGGCGAGCAACATCGCCTCATTGGCCGCCGCCGCCTTCTGCTCGGAGGCAGTTTGGCTGGCCGCTGCGCTGGAGGCCGAGACCGCCGAGGCGGTGGCGCTGCTTTCGGCGGCCAGTTGCGCCGTCACGTTGCGGATCGACAGGAACTTGAGACGCGACTGACGATCCGCCGCCGCGCCGTAGTTGAACAGGGCGCCGAAACGGACGAAGGCCGCGTCCGCGCTGGCCGTGATCCCGATCGTCGCCGCGCCGCTGGACGCAGGTGGCGACACGTCCAGGCCGAAACGGATCACCCGTCGCGTGGTCTGGCCGACAGCGGTGCTGGCGAAGCTCATGAACTCATACGGCGTTGCCGCAGAGTCGACGCCGTAGTCGCTCTTGAGCCGCACGGCATAGGGCGTAGCGGTGGGGGCCGTCGAACCAGCAAGACCCTCTACATCAATCGTGATCTCGTAGATTTCGCCGGACTTCCACGGCACCACCGCCTTGAAGAGGGCGACCGTATTGGCGCCGACCAGCGAGGTGAAGACGCCGCCTGAGACCTGCGCGGAGGGGAGGTCAGGGCTGGTAGCAGGCGCTCCCCCCGGCGAGACGGTCAGCAGGTTAGCCGCGATCACGTCCGGCATGGCGGCTACAGCCGCCGCCACCGCTGCTTCCTTCGCCGTCGTCGCCGTGACGGAAGAATCAGCCGAAGCAGCCGCGCTGACCCCCGCAGCATCGGCAAAGGACGCGGACTGGTTTCTCGCATCCACAGATGCCGAGGAAGCCGCTTCGGCGCCGCTGCGGGCCTGCGTCGCCAGTTGACGCTCCTGCTTCGATATCGCAGCGGCCGCGTTGGAATCTGTCGCGGCCTCAACGCTTTCATTCCGAGCCGATACAGCGCCAGCCCGCGCCGCCTGGGCTTCCAGCTTCGCGGCGTCCGCAGCCGATGCGCGCTGATCAGACGCCGCCGCCGCAAGAACAGCCTCAGCCTTGGCCTGGATGGTCGCCGCTTCGCTGGCCGCCGCCGCCGCCGCGCTCTCCGCCGCCGAAACCGTGTCGCCATAGACCTCCTCAAGCTCTTCCACGGCACGACGGTTCTGATCGGTCAGCGCCGCCGTGTCCCTCAGCCTGTCGAGGATGTCCTGAACCGGCTCGCCCTTCAGGTGGGTGGTGTCGCCCGCGATCAGGTCGCCGACCACGATCCCGCATTTGATGTCCGGATCGCTCTTGGCGCCGTTTTTCGCGACGTACTGGAGCGAGACGCAATAGGTCTGCCCTGGCGTCAGCCCTGCGACCTCATACCGGCCATCAGCGCGCGGCGAGCCCTCATAGCCGTCGGTCCAGGGACCTGAGGCGCTGGGGCCATGCTTGATGATGACGGCCACGATGTCCGTCGTTTCGACCGGCGCCTCGATCACGAAGATCGGCTGCGACACGCCGCCGTCGCCCGGCGGCTTCGGCAGGACGGTCCAGTCTTCCGCAGCGGGCGGCGGCACGTACTTGGGATCGACAGCCGACAGGCTGGGCGACGGCGCCGGTTGCGCAGCCTGGCCCAGCGCCCATGCGTGCTTGCCGTCACTCTCCGAGCGCAGCTCCAGCGTCACGCTCGCCGCCTGATGGTTCGTCGTGGCGCGGCGGACGATGAACTTCTGTCCGGCCAGCGCCAGCTCCGGCACGTCCACGGTGATGCAGGCGCCCGGATGGACGTGCATCAGGTGGACCTTGGACGGCAGGGTCGCCGTCAGGCCCTCGCGCAGGTTCGCCAAGTCATAGGCGGCCAGTTGCCCGGCCTGCTTGGCGTTGCGGACGTGCGTGTACTCGATCTCCAGCGACCGCGGCTCGCCCCGGTCTTCGTCGCGGTAGACGGAAGACGTGACCTCGCCGGCAGGGACGTACTGCCAGCCGTTCGCCTCCGACTTGTAACGCGGGATGATGGTGTTCTTGCGCTCGCGGCGCGGCGTCAGCGGCCGGATCTCGGCCTGCCCGATGAGGTCGTCGCGGGTGTAGGTGTAGGTCGAGACGCGCGGGGTGTTGACCAGGACACTGATCTGCGCGCCCCGGCTGATCGGCTCCCCGCCGCCCGCCTGCAGCATGGCCAGCAGCGTCTGGAACTTGCCGTCGCCAGTCGACCACTCGCCCGAGATCATCCAGCCGTTCGCGTCGGCAATGTTGGCGCCTTCCACGAAGGCGGGAATGTCGATGGCGCTGTCCGGCGCCCCGATGCCCGCGATCCGCTTGGTGCGGTCGATCGTTCCGTCGACGTTCAGCTTGTAGTGACCGCGCACCCAAGCGAGGGCGTGGTCGTAGGGGTTCTCCGACCAGCCCCAGGTGCGCCAATCGTCCCGACGCTGGGGACCGCTGCCGCCCGGATAGGTGCTGTCGTAGCGAGGCTGCCAGACCTTCATCCAGCGACCGATCCAGCGCGGATCGGGGACGCCGTTGGTGAAGACGTCCCTGTCCTCCGGGTTCTTCGCCAGCACCATCGTCCAGAAGCTGAACGCGGTCTGAGGAGCCGCGTGCTGCGTGCCCCAACCCGTCAGGCCGGGGTTGCCGTACTTCAGGCCGGTCGGCGGCAACAGCGCCGCATCGCCGGGCAGGCCCAGCGTCGTCCTCTGCCACATGTCGGCCGCGTAGAAGCCGGTCGCCTCGTTCTGCTGGCCGGTGAAGCTGACGGTCGCGCCGTCCGCCTCGAAGCGCGGAACCTGATCGATCGGGCCGAGCGACAGCGCCACGCCCAGCGACATGGCCACCTTCTTGTAACCCCAAGTCGCCTGAAAGACCTTGTTGCCGCCCAGCGCCGTGTAGCCCATCGCGCCGCGGACTGGTGCCTTGGGGTCGGGCTTGAAGTCTAGCGACGTGCCGGACGACGGGATGTTCGGGCGCATCAGGGCGGCCGAGGCCGCGGCCAGCCCGCCGAACACGACAGCCTTGGTCGCGAAGTTGGCGACAGCCAGTTGGGCGCTGAACGACAGACCCGGCAGTGCTGCGCCAGCGGCCGCCACCATAGCCGTGTTCACGACCGTGACTGCCGAGGTCCAGGCGGTAACGGCCCATGCAGCAGCAGCGCCAGCCAGTTGAGGCATTACACGACCCTCCAGGCGGCCACGTACTCAGAAATGACGACTTCGCCGCAGACGCCATTCAGGAAGGCCAAGGCGTTCTCGCGATGCAGACGGATCGCCATGGCGTCGCCCATGCCGTCATCGGATGGCCCGCAGAGCACATCGCCCGTCCGCGCTTCGGCCGGTGCGATGCGCGGGAAATGCTGGTCCATGATCTCGGAGAGCGAGGAAACGCCCATCGCCTTCAGCGCGCGGCGGGCGCCCACTGGCGTAGAATACGACCCCGCTTTCAGCAGCGAAGCCTTGAAACCCAGCTGCTTCAGGTGGAAGGCCACCATGCGGGCGCAGTCCGTCTTCCCCAGGACCAAAAGCTGCCCATGGAACCGGCCGAAGGTGGCTTCAGTCGCAGCCACGCGCACTTCCAGTTCTGTCATTTGACAGCCTGCTCGAAACCAGAGCCCGGCCCGCCGCCGATAGAGCCGTTGCCGCCGCCGTATGACCCGCCCGAACCCGAGGACGGGCCGTTGTAGCCCCAGAACAGCTTCTCGCCGGCATTGGTGACGTGCTGGAAGGCGCGGGCGTTCGACCCGTAAAGGTAGGTCCAGAAGGCGTCGTTCCAGCGGTGGCCCTCGTTGTCATCGAACAGTCGCTCCCAGATCGTCGCCAGCTCCAGTTCCAACAGCGACGAGTTCTGGGCGTGGTTGAACCCAGCGTCGTCCAGCTCACCGACGAAGCGCACGTCAGGCTCGCCGATGACCTGCCCGGTCTGCCGATCGATGGCGGCGGCGTAGATGGTGACGGGCGAGCCCTGGGCGCTGGGCGCAGTCAGGGCGGCGATGGCCGCGTTGCCGGTCGGCAGCAGTTGCACCGTCTGGCGAGGAGCCTCGGTGCCCTCAGCCTCGGTGAACTCGCCAAAGCCCGCGATCTTACCGAAGTCGGCATCCTCGGCCGTGTACGACTCCCCGCCCCACAGCACGAAGCCGGAGCCGTCCACCAGCCGGATCGTCTTGCCGGGCAGTTCAATCTTCAGCAGGTGGACCAGCAGGGGATTACGGGCCTGGAGCGCGGCCAGCATGGCCGGAGACATGGACATCATGCGCGCTCCTTGATGGTGAAGCGGAACGGCAGGTACTTGGACCGGCTGGTGTTCCAGCCTTGCTCATTGCCCTGCACGAAGCCCTCGATCTTGGGCGCGAAATCCAGGGCGGTTCCGGCCGGGGGCTGGCGCCGCAGCATCGGCTCTATCTGCAGGGTCGCCGTGCCGCCGCTGCCGACGACCACATCCGCGACCGCGACCTGATAGAGGTAGGACTGGCCGCCGATGACGAGGCTGAAGAACTTGCCCTCACGGATCACGTCGCCGGGGATCAGGCCGCTGACAGGCAGCGACGTACCCGCCGAACCAGCCGAGGCGACGACCGGCGCCCCATAGGACCGGGGCTTCACCCCCGGCTCTGGAAAAGCCAGCCGAACAGTCTCCTTCAGGCCGCGCACCAGCCGAGACAGGTACTTCATCCCGTGCTCGCCGTACTCGGCCGGATAGGTCTCGACATCGATGGCCCAGCGGTCGCCCATGCGCAGCACCTTCGACTGAGGGCCGCCGAGGATCGGGTCCTGGTCGACGCCGAAGCTGACGTAGCGAGGGACCGCCTCCTTGATCGGAGGGCAGGCAGGAAGTTCGATCATCCGACAAGGCTCTGTCTGCGGCGCATATTGGCCGTACGCTGTTGGTCCTGAACGGTGGCGACGCCCTGCACGGTCGTCTGGACGCTGATCGGGCCAGACACCTCGGCGACGCGGGCGGAGAACATCGCGCCCTCGTCCACCACCAGTTTCACGACGGCAGGCTGGGCCGCCGGCATCGCGCGCAACTGCGCCTGGCTTGTCAGCGCGCCCATCGCGCGGACGGCGTGCGCCGGGATGACCGATGTGCCTTTTGGCAGGTTGGCCAGCACCTCGCCCTTGTGGACGTAGGACAAGCCGCCGGGCGCGCTGCGGGTACCCGCCGAGAAGCCGGGGATCAGGTTCCTGAGCGCCGAACCGATCATCGACCCGATCGAGTTTCCGCCGCCCTGGCCGCCGGTGATACCGGAAAACAGGGTGGTCAACAGGTCTTCAAGGTTGTCGAAAGCGGCGTCGCGGAACTTGCGGCCGGCAGCCTCGGCCCAGTTATCGGACGCCAGAACGTCCACGAAGTCCCGCGCCATGTTGCGGGCCTGATAGTTGCGTTCGCCGTCGCGGGTGGCGGCGTCCAATCCACCGCGCTCTTGCTCAGCAATCCCGCGCGCTGCATCGCGGGTGAGGCCTGGACGGAGAGACAGAAGTGCGTTGATCCGCTCTTCAATCCAAAGCTCACGTTCTTTGGCCTGAATGGCGACGGGATCGCCCCGAAGACGGGCTAATTCGGCCTCATAGCCGAGGCGATCGAGGAGTTGATCGTTCGAGCGCTGGTTAGCAGCCTCAAGGTCATCCAGGGCCTTCTGGTTGCCTTCCCAAAGGATTGCCAAGCCCCTCGCCGCGTCCTCTGCGGCTGCAACCGCTCCGACGTGCGCCTTTGCAGCCTCCTGGGCGTTTGAGACGCCTGCATCGGTCAGCTGCTTCGTCAGGTTGAGAACATCGAGCTCGCGCTGTTTGGCTCGCGCAGCGTCCTCATTCCCCTGCGCTCGGAGCAATTCGATCTGGCCCTGGAGCGATAGCAGTTCGCGTTGGCGGGCAAGATCTTCAGGTGAAGGTCCGGATGCCTTCGAGCCCTTCTTCCCTTTGCCGTCCGAAACGCCTCCGCCCCCGCCAGCGGGCACAAATTGCTCCAAGGGCGTTTTGAGCATCCTGTTCAGGTTCTCAGTCAACGCACGCACGGTCGCCGTCTGGCCGGTTAGGTTTCTGAACTCATCAGAACTCACTGTCCGTTGGGCGGCCGTAAGCGCTGCCTCGCCCGTGGGCCGGCCATAAGCGTCGACATAGGCGCTAGCAGGAGCGGCAGCCCGCCCCTGATCGTTGCGCCGGCGCCGCGTGTAGGCTTCCTGCGTTTTGCTGAGGGTTTGATTGGCCTCCTCCAAACGCAGGCGGGCAGTTTCAATGGCCTGAGCTTTCGCGCCAGCCGCGGCACGGAAGTGGGCGTCTGCCAGCTTGTGAACCTCTCCGGTAAGACTGGCGGCCCATGATTGGGTTGCTGTTATCTCGCCCTTGAGGCTCGCCGTCTGTTCGGCGGCCAGTCCGGCTTCCCGTGCTTGGCGAGCAACCTCGTCCGCCAGCTCCTTAGCTTCGCGGGCGGCCCGGCCTGAGTTGACGGCAAGCAGAGCGACGCCTGCAGCGAGACCGGTGATCGCGAGGCCAATGGGGCCGCCGAAAAAGGCCATCGCGGCGGAAAGCCCCCGCATCGAGGCGGATCCGGCAGCGCCAGCGACCGAGAGCCGCGTGATGCCGCCAGCCGCCACTCCAGATTGCAGCGCCGTCGCCATCAACTGGACGTTCGTCAAGGCAATCTGCGCTCGCAAAGCTGTAAAGCTGACGATCCCGGCTCCGATGGCCCGTGACGCGAGCGTTGTGCCAATGACTGTTGCCGCGACAGTCACGGCGTCCCGCACCGTGTCCAGATTGCGGGCCAGGACGAGGATCGCCTGCGCCATCCTCTCGGTGATAGAGAGACTCGCATCGGTCTGTCCCACGAACCGGCCAAGCTCGTTGTTCAGGGTCTGCAGGGCCGCGCTGACCGTGACCGTCGCGGAACCCGCTTGCGTCTCGACGGCTTTCAGGCCGACCAATGCTGCGTTGAAGAACTCACGCGAGCTGACCTTCCCGTCCTTCACGGCCTTGGTCAGGTTGTTGATCGAACCCCCGAAGCGGTCAGAGCCGTTCGCCACCGCCTGAAGCAGCACCGGCATCTGATCGATCAAGGAGTTGTATTCCTGGGCCTGGACATTGGTGCCGCCCAGAAGCTGGCCTAGCTGCAGCAGAGCGCCGCTCGCTTCGGTGGCCGACGTTCCCTGGACCTTCAGGGCCGCGGAGGTGCCGGATACTAGGTCGAGAAGCTGCTGCTCGCTTGCGCCCAGATTGTCCCTCGCCATAGTAGCGCGCTGATACAGCTCTGCAGTCGCGGCCACGGCGATGCCGTTGCGGTTGGCCGTTTCGTACAGGCTATCCTCGACCCGCTTGAGCGCCTCGCCTGCGAGGCCTGTGGCTTTCAGGCGGTTCTGGAGAGAGGTGTAGGCGTCGGCATACTTGATGACCTGCTGGGTGGTGAAGGCCGCAGCCAGACCAGAAGCAAGCCCCGCCATCTCGCGCTTGAAGCTGTCGCCGATGGGTTTGAACATCTGCGGCGCGGCGGCTGCCGTTTCACTTTTGATCTTTTTCAGCGCCTGCTGAGTCGCGTACTGCGAACCGTACAGCGCCTTGTTGATCTTCTTCATCTGCGCTTCGAACTGAGCCGCATTGGCTTCAACTCGGACAAGCAGGCGGTCAATTTCTTCGGCCACTGGCGCCTCCGATAAACGCTGCTACTTTGCGCGGCCTTGGCAGGAGGATGCGCTGTGGAATTTATTTGGATCGGGATCGGGGCGGTTGTGCTTGCAGGAGTGATCGGCGCGATGGTCGCCGGCTCCCAGATCGGAAGCCTTCAGCAAAAGTTCGCGGCGCTGGGCGATCTTTCCGGACGGTCCCGTGCTGACATCATCAGCGCCGTGGGCGCGCCTCAATCGGTCAGCGCTGTAGGGGACGGAAAGACGCTACTGCAATGGCAGATGGTCAACCAGGCGGGCGGTTATCACATCGCCCTCCTGTTTGACGAAAATGACCGGTGCGAGGGCGTCACACATGAGTCTGCCCAGTAGCGCCACGGCCTATACCCCAGCCTTTACCGCAGCCTCGAACTCAGCGTCAGACGGTGCAGCACCTTTGTCATCGCTGCCGTTGGCCTTCCGCCAGCCGCGATAGGCGGCCATCAGCTGCCAGATGGAGCAGCGGCCGACTTCCTGCGGCGTGAAGCCGAGGGCGCCCCCGATTTCGTAGAAGTTTGCGAACCGGAGCTTTCGTCGGGGGAGCGGTCGCTCTCCCCCTCCGTCTCCCCCGACGCATCGTCCTCGTCCGGCGCACCAAGCATAGCCGCCGCCAGGATCGCGGAGACCAGCGTCTTGTGTGAGGCCAGCGCACCGGCGGCGGCATAGCGATCAATCATCGCGCGAGCGCGCAAAGGCTCCATACCGCCGCCCTTCAGGCCAAGTCGGAGCGTCTCGCGGATATCGGCCACCCGCCACCGGCCCTCGGTGACGCGCAGAAAGACCTCTTCCGGACCGGCGTCGGTCAGTTCCTGCAGCTCTTCCAGCTCCGCGATATTGAGTTGGAAGTCATGTTTGCCGTCGCCGAAGGCGCCGGTGAAGCGGGCGGCCCGGCTCATTACGGAACGTCCGCGCTGATGGTCGGGGCATCGGCCTGAACCAGCGTCACCGAGGCCGTGGCGTATTCACGCGCCTGGCCGGTGATGTTGAATTCGGTCAGGATGTACTCGCCCGCAACCCTCCAGACACCCGCCTGACGCACGCGGATATTCAGCACCGTCCCGATACGGTTCAGCCAGGTCAGCGTGGACGACGAATGCAGCTTGCCCTCGCCTGAAATGGTGCTGTCGGTGTTGTCGACGCGACGAACCGTTTTGTCCGGCTTCGACGGATCCGTGCAGTTCGGCACGGTCTGTTCCGTCACGTTCGCCGTCATGTTCAGAGCGCGCGATCCATTGATCAGGCAGTCATGGGCGAAGACTTCGGGATCGGCGCCATCGCCGATCTGCACGAGGATCGACTCGCCGGAGACGACCTCGACGTAGTTGTCCGGCATGGCGGACCCTCCTTGTCGTGAAGCCCGCTAGGGGCGGTTGGCCGGCGGATGCCGGGTTTGTGTCAGGCCGTGGCCTGAAGGTCGTAGCGCAGGCGAATGATCGCCCGGCTGGTCAGCCCGTCTGCTTCGCGCTGATAGATCACGCGCTCGACGCGGCGCATGACGATGCGGAAGCCTGTGACGGTAAGGTCGGCGTCCAGCGCCTTCGCAGCCGCAGCGCCTAGTCGCTTCACCTCGGGATAGCCGACGGCCACAGACCAGCAGTCTACGTCCATGAAGCAGGTGACGAGGCTGTGGCAGGCGTCGCTATCGTCGACAGACTGCGAGGCGCCCAGAGTGATGTAGCTTGGCCCCGGTTCCGCCGGTGCGCGATCAAAGACTCGACCGGCGATGATGGCCGAAACAGAGGGATCAGATTTCAGGACGGCCACGGTCGCGGCCTGGAGGGGAAGCTGGGCGTCGATCATAGGCCCGCCTCCTTCTTGATCGCACGGCGCATCGCTGCGGTGATCCGGCGCTTCACTCGTTTCTGGCTGGACCGAACGACAGGATAGAACGAAGGCGAGGGAGGCACATGGCGACCGTTGCTGGCCTTGTGCCCAAGTTCGACGCGGGGAGCCTTCGGACGGCCCTTGCTGTCTTTCGCGTCGCTGATGACGACATAACTGACGTCACCCAGGCGGCCTTCTTCCACGTGGATATGATCGCGCACCTTCTCGCCGTCGTTCGGTTCATCCGCGCGCGGGGCGATCGATCTCATCTGCGCGGCCATCTCTTCGGCCTGCATGAATACTTCCTGCCCTGCCGCCTTGCGAACGGCCGGCGTCATGCGGGCCAGCTTGCGAGCCAGACGCTCGACGCCTTCAAGGCCACCTTTAGCCATCGACCACCCCGGACCTCATCTGGATCAGAAGCCAGGCGCGGTCCCCGTCCATGTCGCCGATAAAGACGATGTTGAAGGTCCGACCGGCATCACGTGTATCGACCGCGCGGTCGCCAGTTCGCAGAGAGCGCGTACCGCTGTCATTGCGGACCCAGCAATCCCATGAAGCCGTGCCGGAGACGCGCCCGGCCTGAACGGTTTCGCCGCCCCGTGTCGGGGTCAGGCTGCAGGCGCGCGAAATGTCCAGATCGACCCAGCCCTGAATCGGATTGCCGTACCCGTCATCCCCCTCAGAGCGCCGCTGGAACTTGACCCGATGGCGAAGGTCGCCGGCACCCTTAGGCTTCGGCACTGGTCTTCTTCACCTTCGGCAGCGACCCGCCCTTGCGGCCGTCGCGGTCGTGGTCGAGCGGGTCGGGGGCGGCCTCTACAGCCTTGCCGGCAGCGATAGCCGCTTCACCGCACTCGCAGCGGACCGTGTACGCCCCGTCCTTTTCAGGACCACCGGTCGGAGAGAACGCGATCAGAACGCGGGGCTCTTCGGTCGGGACGTAGTCGAAGGGGGCGGTAAAGCGAACGCGCATGGCGATCTCCTCAGAGACGGACGCCGAGGCCGCCCATCAGCGACTCTTGGGCTGACGTGGCGGCTTCGCGGTTGTGGTAAAGGTCGCTGACCCGCAGCAGGATCCTGGCTTTGAATCTGGCGTCGACGTCTGCCGGTGCGGAGCCGCAGACGAATGTCACGGTGACGCGGCGCGCCGAGGGCCAGACCGTATCGGACGCGGGCGTCAGGTAGGTGCCGAGGTGGTCGCGCTCCAGCGCGTATTGGTCGGCTGGCAGGGTCTGGACTGCTTCGCTCGCGATCGCATAGGTCACAGAGGCGACCGAGGCGGCGGCCAGCGGCAGGCGGAGACGGGTCGCGAAGCCATCAAAGGCTTGTGCCCAGGTCTGCGTCACCAGGGCCTTGCCGAGCAGGCCGCTGTAGCCATCCAACTCGGCCACGGCCGCGTCGATCAGGCCGAGGATCAGCGTGTCGTCATCGTTGTGGTCAACGCTGAGATGCTTCTTGGCTTCGATCAAGCTGACCGGGGTACCGGTTGGTGCGACCGTGCGGATGGGAGCGTGCATGAAGCCCTCCAGAAAGGCGGGGACGACGCCGAAACGCCGCCCCCAGGTCTTCACGTAAGGCTTACGAAGCGGCGTTCTTGAACGACTTCACTGCGCCGCCGACATCGATCAGGTTGCCGCCCGAGCGCATCCAGGCCAGGAAGCCGACCTGACCCTTCTTGGCGTAGGCGCTGTCGGTGTAGCGTTGCAGCTCGACCGACATCACATCGCGGATCTTGTAGTAGCTGAAGTCGCCATACAGGATCGACAGGGCGCCGGCCGCCATGGCGGCCACGTCCTGGTTGATGGTGATGGGGTCGCCCAGCAGGCGATCCGGCGCGCCGCCGGGGACGCCCGTTTCATAGCCCGGAACGAAGATCGGACGGCCGGTCGTGTCCTTCATCTTGCGCAGTTCGCGCAGGGTGGAGTCGTTGAACATGAACCGGCAGTTGCCGCCCTGACGATAGGCCGGATCGACCGAGTGCTGGAGGTTGATCAGGCTGTCGTAGGTGACGGCCGTGACCTGCGAGGATGCGTTGGCGGCGGTGACGCCGATGGCGACACCGGGAACCACGCCCTGCGGCTGGCCAGAGCCGGTGCCGATGGTGAAGTGCTTGTTGGTGATGCGCCCCAAGCGGGTGGCGAGGCGGGCGCGAACGAACGCCTCGATGTCCACGTTGGAATCCTGAAGCAGTTCGACCGGGACAGTGATGACCTTGGACGAATACTTGTAGACCGGCAGCGCCTTGACGCCGAACGACGCATCGGCGTCCGTGGCGGCGGTGTTTTCGCCGACCAGTTCGCCTTCTTCCGCCGTGCCGTCCGAGGTCGGCCAGTTCAGCGGATTGCCTTGAGCGGTGGCGATCACGTCCGCAACCGAACGCATCCCGCCGAAGGCTTTCAGGGCCTCCAGAACCGAACCGGCCACCTCCGTCTGGATGGTGTAGCCGCCTTCGGCCGGGGTGGTCGTGGACATGGTGGCCCGCACCACGTCCCAGTCGGCCTGGTTCAGCGCCTTGTCGCCACCGCGCAGCCACTTGGCGAAGACGCGCGAGGCTTCCGAGGCGTCATCGCGGGCGTGACGGTCGGCCGCTTCGAACACGCGCTCGTTCAGGGCGGTGTCCGCGATGCGCTCGTTCAGGGCGGTGATCGCCTTGATCTGGCTGTCGATGGCGTCCAGTTCGGACATGCCGGCGTCATAGACGGGCTGGTCGTTGGCGGCGTTCCAGTCGGCCTTGTTGACCAGTTCGTTCAGCGTCTTGGCCTTCGCCGCGCGCTGTTCACGCAGAGCTTGGATGCTCATGGTGGGGTAGCTCCTATAAAAAAGGCCCCGCGATGGGGCCGGTGGCTGCTTCGCGCGGCGTGGCGCTTAGGCAGGGGTGAGGAGCATCCGCGCGGCGTGTTGGCGCTGGCGTTGCTCGATGGGGTCGGCCTCGGCCGCGGCCACGATCTCTGGCTCCGGCTCAGGCTCTTGTTCGATTTTCGGGGCAGCGTCGTAGGCGCTCAGATCCCAGCGCGCGGACGACTTCGGCGCCTTGGCGGCGACTTCGTCGGCCAGACCCGCGTCGACGGCCTCTTGCGCCGTGAACCACGTCTCGGCCCGCATCTGCTCCGCGAAGCCCTCGGCGTCCGTGCCGGCCTTGGCGGCGTAGGTATCCGCCAGCGAGCCGTCGATCTTCTCCAGCAGTTCAGCCGAGGCCAGGAACTCGTCAGCGTTCCCCATGGCGATGGTCCACGCCTTGTGGATCATCATGAAGGCGCCTGAGGCCATGACGCAGCGATCCGCCGCGACTGCGATCAGCGACGCCGCCGAGGCCGCGTAGCCATCCACATAGGCGGTGATCTCGCCCTCATAGGCGTCCATCGCCGCCTGGATGGCGCGGGCCGCGAACACGTCGCCGCCGGGCGAGTTGATGCGCAGGGTGACGGGGCCGGTCATGGCCTTCAGCGCCTTGACGACAGCCTCGGCGCTGACGCCGCCCATCCACTCCGCGTCGGCGTCGGTAGCGACGATGACATCGTAAATGTAGAGCGCGTCTCCCTCGGCCTTGAACGACCCCCTGCGGGCGTTAGTCGCCAGCAGGCGGAATAGCTTGTTCATTCGTCACTCCAGGGTTCAGGGCGCCGTCCGGGGTCTTCTTCAGGTTTAGGAAGGTGCGGATTTCCTCGGTCGTCATGAAACCCGGCTCTCCGGCGCGGCCCATGGCGATGCGGAAGGACTCAAACAGGGTCTTGGTGTCGGCCCGCTCCAGCTCAGTCGTATCGAACTCAGCCACCCGCGACGCGGTGCGGAAGAACTTCCGATTGATCTCGTTCTGGAACTTGTTGAGGTGACGCCGCAGCGTGTAGCGGACGAAGGCCGTCCCCATGGACTCGACGCCAGAGCCCCATGACGTGGTCTTTTCGGTGTGGCCGATCATGTGCGGCGGCACGCCGTAGATGCGGGCGATTTCCTCGATCTGGAACTGACGCACCTGGAGAAGCTGAAGCTCCTCCAGCGGCATGGTGACGACTGTCGGCTTCATGCCGCCCGTCAGCAGCATCGGCTTGTGCGCGTTGGCGGGGCCGCCGTGGCGGTCCTGAAGCTGCGCCCGCAGGTTGTCGATGACTTCCGGCGTCAAAGCCTGGTCGGTCGCCAGCACCAGATCGGGGCGAGCCGAGTTGGCGAAGAACCGGGCCGAATATTCCTGCGTCGCGAGGGCCACGGACCCGGCCATGCGCAGCTCATTGCGAAGGGGCGAGAGGCCGCGCACGCCGTCGAAGTTCATGGAGACGTGCAGCACGTCGTCTTGGTCGAGAACTTCCCGGCCGGCGCTGCCGCCGATCACCGCCGGATCGGCCTCGACGGCATAGACCAGGCGCATCCCGTCAGGGGTGACAGCGACCTTGACCCGCCACGAATGCAGCGGAACCAGACCGACGATCTCGCCCATGCGGTTCCTGACGATCTTGGCGAACGCGTCGCCGTGGATCAGGAGCGAGCCGACCAGGAATTCCCAGCCGTCCGCCGCCGACCAGCGCGGCGTCATCTGTTCGTTCAGAACCCACCACAGGCCCTCGTTCGGCAGTCGGTCGCGCTCTCCGGTCGCGTCCTGCCGGTAGATGTGCATCGGCATGGCCGAGATCGCGCCTGCGATCAGGTTGACGCAGGCCGTGATGGCCGAGAGCTGACGCGCCGTCTGTTCGGTCGGGACGACTAGGCCGCCCGAGTTGGCGACGACATCGTTCCAGAAGTCGCTGTCGCGCGTGATCGTGGACAGCGGGGCGTTGTTCTGGACGGGCGCCACAGCATCGCCGAACCCGAATGCCTTCGCTACATCCTGCCAGATGGTCATAGGAATATGATCTCCGGCACGATAGGCGCGTTCGCTGCTGGATTGCGCGCCATCAGCATGATCGCGTTGAAGCTGGCGACGAGCGGGTCAATCTTGGCCCGGCCGGCACTCTGCTTGGTGATGACGACGGCGCCGCCCTTGACCTCGGCCTTGGCGTTGCCGACGCACCACGCCATGAGCGGCTGCGCGGCGTGCTTCAGGCTTCCGTTCTTAAGCTTGATCTCAGAGCCCCAAGACGCAGGCGACAGAGCGTAGCCCTGACGAACCGCGACCTGCAGCCCGATCCCGATGCCGCGCGCCTCAAGCTCATCCACCAGGGCGGTGACGCCAGCAGGATCGACGCCGACGCCGTCCTCTTCCGGCAGCAAGCCCGAGTCCTTCACGCGCTCGACCAGATCGGCGGCCTGCATGATCGGCTCCATCGCGTCGGAGCAGATGGTCAGGTCGCCCTGGCCTTGAAAATCCGTCAGACGGCTGGCGATGTCAGTTCGCCGCTTGAGCACGTCGTCGTGCGCCCATGCCTTGTTCCAGAGCAGCCATTGCCGCGTGACGCGGTCGCGACCCAGAACAGCCAGGCCGAACAGGTCATCCAGTCCGCCGCCGTCGATCCCGATGGTCACGACCTCCGACCGCGCCAGCAGCGTGTCCAGCGTCAGTGTCGGATCGCCTGCGGCTTCCCAGTAGTCGGCGCCGGCCCATCGGTTGTTCGAAAGCGAGAGGCCGATCTCGACGTTCAGGTGCTTGGCGAGGAAGACCTGCTTCTCGCCGCCGGTCGCGTTTAGGACCTTCCGAAGCTCGTCTTCCAGCCACTCCTGGCTGACCGAGCGCCCCAGGTTGGGGTTGGTGATGTAGAAGTTGGCGGGCTGGAGGTAGGCCTCAGCCTCGACCATGGTCTCGGGGTATTCGTAGATGACCGGCAGGCTGCGCTTATCGTCGATCTTGCCGTCCCGCACGTCGCGGAAATAGTCGAGCTTCGTCTTGAAGACCCCCGCCGGTTCCTCGTCGGCCTGGGTGCTGGCCCAGATCACGAAGCCCTCAGGTCGTGAGACCGTGCCGCCCGTCGCCTCGCGGAGCATGGCGTCGGCCTTGGCCCGTTTGCCGAAGGCCCAGAGCTCATCGACGAAGATGTGCCCGGCCTTCTTGCCCGAGACGGTGTCGGTGTCGGCGGCGACCACCTTCAGCATGGCGCCGTTGTCGCGGTGCGTGATCGTCCGAATGTGGTCCTGGACGTGCAGCAGCTCGTCCAGTTCCTCGTCGGCCTTCACCATGTCCCGCGCGGGCTTGTAGGCGTTCTGCGCAACCTCGATGGTCGGTGCCAGGATCAGCAGCTCAGCCGAATGGCGCCAGTTGCGGATCAGCGCCGTGAGCATGATGCCCGCGGCGATGGTGGACTTTGAGTTCTTCTTGGAGATCAGCAGGAAAAACTCACGGATCAGGCGCTGTCCGCTGTCCGCGTCATAGGCGCCGAAGATCGCGGCGACGAAGTCGAACACCCACTGTTCGCAGGCCTCCCCGAAGGTTGGTTGGCCGGGGGCGTCTACAATCCGCAGCGCCTTGAAAACCTCCAGCGCCTCGCGGGCCTCATCGGCAAACAGCGGAGAGGGTATGAGCGAGCGCCTGGCGACGATCCGTTCGCGCCAGTCGGTGCAAGCCGTTGACCACTCCATCGCCCTAGCGGACCAGCCTCAGGGGCGGGGCTGGCGCTGCAAACCTGCCGCCGCCCTTGGCGACACGCTCGCCGGCTTCCTGCCGCTGCTTCTTCACTCCGGCAGGCGCTGCGGACTCAGCAAAGGTCTTCGCCGCCGTCGCCAGCGACTTCAGGACATCGGAACGGCTCTTCAGCGAGACCGCCGCGAGCGCTGCTTGCCGTTGCTGGCCGTTGTCGCCGTCGTCGAACGCCGCACCGATCAGTGCTTCCAGTTCACCGATGTTGCAGGTCGAGGCGTCCAGCTCGTCGAGCATCCTCATGACCAGATTCCGGCCGCGCCCGATGATGGCTTCCGGCGTGGTGTTCTCAGGCGTCAGGACCGTCCCGACATAGACCTTCTCAGGCTCCGGTTCGCGGGGTGGTTCGCGGTGCGAACCGGTCTTGGGGTTCGCGCGCTCCCAGCCATCCTTCTTCGCACGCTTGCGGATAGCGGTGTCGCTGATGCCGTACCAAGCGGCCAATTCCCTGATGGACATTGACCCTGCGCGGTAGTCGCGCTCGATCTCGGCCCAGTCGACGGGCTTCTTTTCATCCGTCATGAGGGCTCCGTCCGGCCAAGGTTCGCACCCGCAAACCTCCCAGCCGGGATTAAATCTCTACGTGCCGGGGCCGCCGGTCTCTGAGGCAAAGGCCTTCCAGACATTCGATGCCCCCCCCGGGGTCTCGTCGGGGCCGTCAAGGCTTAACGATGTGGATGTCAGCCCTGACCGTCGTCTCGATCCTTCGTCCAAACAGGCCGCGCCGCGCCACAGTGTAGCTTGGCCCAAGCAAGGCGGACGTCTGCGCCCTGATGACGCCGGGGATCGGTTCTCCAGTTTGGTTGTCGATCACCTGGCGGTCGTCGCCTTCGTGCTTGAACGATTGCGGCACGGCTTCTCCTCAGTCCCAGACCCCGCGCTGATGCAGGCTGTCTTGCTCCTCGCGCTGGATCTCGCTGTCATGAACAGACTTGGCCACAACTTCCAGGTTGTCGATGTCCCAGAACAGACGCTCATCGCCTCGGTGCGGACGCTTGTGGTTCACGACCGGGCTGTCCGGTGCTGGGTGCTTGCCGCCGAGGACAGCGCCGGTGCGCTGACAGGTGTAGGCGTCGCGGATCAGGACTGTCTGGCGTAGGGCGCGCCAGCGGGCCGTCTTGTACCATGCCTTCCACGGCGCGCTGTGCTGGACCGGTGCTAGTCCCTTGGCCTGGTCCGAGGCAAACGCTCGCCGGTCAGATGCGTACGAGAGGCGAGAAGCCGGCAGGCTCAGCCTACCCATGTTGCTCTACGCCTCTGCGGCCTCTTAGGCGTTGGGCGCCTTGGGAGGCGATGTGGTCAGGACGACGGGCCATCGCTCCGCCTCCAATCTCTTCGGACGTGACCGACCTTCCCCGCATTCACCGGCCCGGAGACCGCCGCGTCACGGGTGCTTTCTCAGCCTAAGGTCAGCCGTGGTTACGCTGCCCCGTCCGAACGAGGCCCAGCGGAGGAAGACGCGGTTGAAAGGGGGAAAAGAAAAAGGCCCGGCGGTTTCCCGCTGGGCCTATCTTGTGGACGCGCGAAGCGACCTTAGGGATTCATACCACATCTGGTGGCGTTGAAAAGCCCCTATGCTGCCAGGTCTCGCCGCTCCTTGTAATGCCGCCGCAGGGTCGGCAACCGGTCCCACACCCAGGCAAGGTGAGCACAGGCCGCCCGCACCCTTGCCGCCTGGGCGCGCGGGTCCGTCTCATGAGTGTGTCGCTCGACCACTGCGCGCCAGCGCGTCATCAGATCGGCGTCCGGCTGCAGGAGGGCGAACAGCATGCGCATCTCGTCCGGCCGGAAATTCTGCTCGATGACCTCAAGGTCGCGGCTTGCTGCGATCATGGCGTCGCTGATATTCTGCCCTGGCGCCCCGCGAGCGGAGCCGCGGATGAAGTCCGGGCGCCGCTCTTCGCCGTTCTCGCCGCTGGCAGCGCGGATGGTCTCCTCCAACCAGTCGACAGCTGCGCGCTCCTGACCACCGGCGGGCAGCAAGGTGTTGAAGCAGTTGAGCCGCCAGGCGCCAGTCAGGCGACCCGTCCGCTTGTCCACGTTCACCGCCGTGCTGGGCTGCCCGCGCAGACGCGCGATCTCGGCGGCGTTCTGCTCTCGCTCTACGCGGTGACGCGCAGCCTCGGCGGGGTCGTAGGGCTTCTTCTTCCCCTTCTTGCTCATGCTGCTTCTCCTTGGCTGCGGTTGACGGGGGCGACAAGGCCCAGCTTGGCGCGCATCTCTGCGCTCATGTAGCTGCCGGGCGGCAGGGGGGCCGACGGGGTGCGCGGCATGGCGGCCTTGCGAGCGGCCATCATCTTGGCCGTCGGCGTCTCCGACAGAGCTGCCAGCGTCTCGGCGACGAGCGCCCTTACCTCTTCCGGGCTGTGCTTGGGCCCCGCCAACGCGGGCGCTTCATGCTTCTGGCTCGCTACCACCGCCGCCTGTGCGCGGTTGTAGGCTCGGGTCCAGCGCCCAACCTGCGTGCTCTGCCGGGCGAGCTCGGCCAGCTTCCCCGGCTTCGGCAGGAACTCTGCCTTGGGGTCCGAGACCCACGCCTTCATCCCGCCCTCGATCTGCGCCGGCGTCAGTCCCGCCAGGGCGTCGAGGTAATCCGCCCAGAACGCCATCGCCTCGCCCTCGTCCCTCTGCGGCTGCGGGAAGGTGCCGAACCGGCTGCCGATGATGTCCCGGATTTCCTTCTCGCTGGCCGGACGCAGGGCGGCGTGACGCATGGCGGGCATCATCATCGTCGCCTCTGACCGCAGCAGGTCGCTCTTCGCGATCACCGCCACCGCCTTGGCGTCAGTAGGCTCGTCGAGCAGCCACGAGGCCAGCGGCTTGCTCAAAGCCGGATAGGTGACGCTCGTGGTTTGCGCGCTTTGCGTCGAGCTTAGCGCTCGGGCTTCGGTCATGGGGTGGGCTTGCATGGCGGGCCTCAGGGATGCTCAGGGCTTGGCGGTTGTCCGCGATGGATTGGGCGATGGCGGCGTCGAAGAACTTCCACGACGTGATGGCTTGGCCGCGCTTCCGGGCGAGGGTCGTGACCACCGGCGTCACGTCGTGGTCCCAGCTGGCGCCATCGCGCCGCCAGGCGGCCAGTCGGCCAGCGGTCAGGGTGAGGCCCGGTTGGCGGGCAAGGTCGAGGCGCACGGTCGCCGCCATCTCGGCCAGCAGCTCGGCGTGTCGGCGGGCGTCGCCTTCCGGCCAGTCGTTCGCGGGCTGAGGCTGGGGGGCCTCGACCACCGTCTCGACCAGCTGGACCACCGGCTGGGAAATCGTCTCGGGCGCCTGCGCAACAGCAGCAGTATCCTCTAACGGTTCCTCTAACGGTTCAAACGAAGTGAGCCCCGACACTGTGTCTGGTAGGTTTGGACAGGATGTCTGTTTGGTTTGGACAGGCTGTCTGTTAGGTGAGCGCCTACCCGACTTATTGTCGGCTTGGTCGTTCTCCCTACGTTCAGGGTGTTTCGGGCCATGGGAAACGATCAGATCCGACGTGCGCGACCCGTCCTTCCGGTGGCGCCGCTCGCGGGTGATCCAGCCTGCCTTCTCGAACGCCGAAAGCGCCCTTTCCACGGTCTTCACCGAGCAACAGGCCTGCTCCGAAATGGTCTCCTGGCCCACGAACGTCGTGCCGTCCGGCCCCACGTAGTTGGCCACGACCAGCAGAACGGCCTTCTCGGTCGCCGTGGCGCAGGTCTGTTCCAGCGCCCAGGTGATGGCCTGAACGCTCATGCCGCCACCTCGACCAGACGGGCAAGAATGGCAGCCCGGCCGGGCTCGGGGATGGCATAGCCGCCCTTGTCATTGCCGCCGGCCGTAACCACCTGACCGCCGAGGCCTACGTCTTCCAGCGCCTCGCGCAGGACGCAGATGCGCGTCTTGATCACGTTGCGCGTGTCGGTCAGGTCACGGTCCATCCACGGACGAGCCGCGGCCAGCCGTTCAGCCGTCACCACTCGACCACCGGCATCCAGCAGAGCGCACAGCGTGGCCGCCTTCATGCGGCTCCCAAGAAGCTGGAAGGCAGCGACCTCCAGTCCCAAGCGCTCAAGCGGGGTCATGCCGCCACCTGCTGAACAGTCTCGCGCATGGCCTTTAGGGCCGCCAAGCGCTGCTCAGCCTCTTCAATCCGCGCTTCGATGTAGCTTTGATCGAACCACGCTTCGAGGCGGGCAACGTCCTCGACCAACTCTCCCTCGGCGAGACGGGCCTCAACCTTGCGGATGCCGTGCAGGATGGTCGTGTGATCGCGGCCGCCCAGGGCGCGGCCTATCATCCCCAGGCTGAGATGCGGGCAGAGCAGTCGAATGGCGTACATGGCGAACTGACGCGGGTGTGCGACGACGTTCCTGCGACAGACGCCGGTCAGCGCCGATACGGGCAGCCCATGGCTTTGGGCGACGAACTCTATCACCGTACGCGCTGGAATCCTGATCTGGCTCACTTGCCGCGCCTCCCGACCACCTGGCGGATGTGCCGCTGCGCTTCTGCGACCGAACACCCGAAGCACGCCGCCAGCGTCTCGGCGCTCGTGCCCTTCTCGATGAGTTGGGCAGCCAGCTTCTGGTCTTGGTCGCTCCAGACAAAAGGGCGCAGCTGCGGCGACCCCACGGCTTGGGCGGCGGCGTTCACCGGTTCGATCGACATGACGTCTTCGCGGCAGCGGCCGAGGATGTTGGCGATGGTCTGCCATCCCCG
The DNA here is from genome assembly GCF_057655995.1 of Brevundimonas sp. Soil_N_31. Taxonomy (NCBI): domain Bacteria; kingdom Pseudomonadati; phylum Pseudomonadota; class Alphaproteobacteria; order Caulobacterales; family Caulobacteraceae; genus Brevundimonas; species Brevundimonas sp. Soil_N_31. The sequence continues at coordinate 190,834 of NZ_JBDGLE010000002.1, read as the reverse complement.
GTTCAACCTGCGCAGACGCCGGATCTCCGTAATCTCGGCAGGCGTCAGCCCGCCGCGCGGCGCGGTCGCAAAAAGGCCGGCGGCGCCGCTCGCCCCTCGGTTCGTCGCAACTGTCATTGCCACGCTCTTTCGACAGCCTGTCGGCGGGTCTGTGCAAGCCCGCGTTCGGCGCGCAGCTGCTCGTTTCGTGCTGAGCGAAGCCTCGCAGCGGCCAGCCCCAGACGGCGGCAGTCCTGGCGCTCTTCGGCCGCGTTCCACTCGGCCTTGCACCGGTGGAACTCGGCATTGGCGCGAGCAAGGCGCCAACGCGCCCTGAGATTTCGAAAGCCGATCATGGCCGGCCTCCTTCGGCGAGCGCGTAGGTGCGGTAGGTCTGCGGGCCCAAGGCGTGCAGGCGACCGTCCGAGACCAGCTCGCGAAGGCGCTTCTGCACGGTGCGCAGGTGCCATCCGAGGCGTGATGCCAGCGTCACCGCCGAGGTGGGTTCGTGCCGCACGGCCCTTATGACCGCGAGGCGCTGGGCCTCGATGTAGGTCACGACTTCGGGCACGGGCTCGACTTCATCTGGCGCCAGATCGGCCAGAATGGCCCACGCCAGACGACGGGCCTCTGCGTCCGAAAGAACGGGCCCCTCCGGCAGGACCAGCCGTACCCCGTCGGCCGTGATTTCATGACGGGCGCGCTGGGCGCGGTGCAGCGAGGCCCCGACACGGAAACACCCGCCGCCCTGCGTTAGTTGAACGGAGCCGTACATTAGGCCACCACCCGGAGCGTGGGGCGCAGGCGCATGCTCTCGTCATACTGCCGCTGGGCGGCCTCGAGGTTCTCGCGGGCGGCGTCGCGGACGCTCTCGACCTCATGGGGCTCCAGCATGCCGTCGGCCTTGGCCGCGTGGACGGTTTGCAGGGCACGGGTCGCAGCGGCCGTGCTTTCGACCGCCGCCGTCAGCGCGCCGGTGCTGGCCTCTTCGCCGGCCGTCATCCGACCGAAGGCGGCGAAAACCAGCGACTGGTTCGTGACATTCTCCAGCTTCCAAACCTGCGCCCAGGTGGGCAGGTCGTTGTTGGCCGTACTGATCAACTGACCGACACGCTGGCGGCTCACGCCCAGAAACGCGGCGGCGGCCTCCTGCGTGCCTACGGCGTCGACCAACTGGCCGAAGTGCGCTTTCAGGAGAGTGGGGTCGAAATCGGACATTGCGAAGTTCCGGGTTGGGGCAAGGTGACGGCCGGTCAACGCGGCCATAGGTTGGGCTAGATCAGGCCGCCTCGGGCGGCGGGTCTTCGGGAGGTTCGGGATGTTCTGCGGCGGCGAGGCGAGCGATCTGGGCGCGAACCGAACCGACCGCGCGGGCATGCAGCTTCTCGGACTGGTCGGCCGTCTCGGTTGCAAGGCGGGCGGCGTCGACCAGATTGCGACGGGCGCGGGCCTGGCTGAACTCGTCCGCCCCGGCTTGGCGCAGCCGCTCACAACTCTCGACGTGTTGGACCACCGACCGCACGGCCGAGATCAGACCTTCGACGACGGAGCGGCCCATCAGGCGGCCTCGCCTTGGTCGCTGAGGCGAGAGGCGATGCCGCGCACCATCGCCACCTCAGGACAGACGGTGTGAGCGGGAACTCGCCCCTCGCTCCACGCCTCAATCCGAAGGGCGAGGCGCAGGGAGGCGTGGCGTTTGCCGTTCTCAATCTCCGAGAGCCACCCCTTGCTTGTGGGGCTCAGCCCGAGCGCTCGGGCGCACTCTTCGAGCGAGAGGCCGAGAGAGGTTCTGTGCCGTGCGAGTTCCATGCTTCATATTCACCTGAAGTGAACATTCGGTCAAGGCGAGATATTCACTTTCGGCTTACAGACGCCGGTCAGCCGTTTTCAGATAATCTGAACATGGCTGCTCCCGAAAAACCCCTCTGGTATCTCCAGGAATGGTTCGCCACGCAGGACAAGATCCAGCGGACCCTGGTCACTGAGCTGGGCTGGCTTCCGGCCAAGGCCAACAAGATTTGGCACGGCATCCAAGAGCCAAAGCCGTCTGAGATGCATGAGATCGCCGCTCTACTGAACATCCGGCCGCACGAGCTGATGATGCCGCCGGAAGAGGCCTTCCGCATTCGCAGGCTGGAAGCCGCTGTCCGTGAGGTCGCCCAGGAGTCTGCGCCGCCGGCGCCGGTCGCCGATGCGCCTTCTAAGAAGGGCTCTTCGCGCGCGGCATAAACATTCACGGGTGAATGTCAGGTGACACCAGCTGCTGTCGGCGACTGACGGATAACCTCGGGGGAGGGATATGCAAGAACTGCGCTTTCAGCATGGGATCTACTATCCCGACAATCACGACGTACCGCTAAGCGATATCGCCGCTACCCTCCTGGCGCACGAGCGGCTGCTACCTGTAGTCGCTGACGTGCTCGAAAAATTAGTGCCCGGGCTGGCGATTGATGATAGGAGAATTTTCCTAAATCGCATTGAGCGATCGTCACTCAATGAGGCGTTTTTCGTTGCGTTATTCGTAGCTTATCAGGAAGATTTGGAGAGGCAGGTGCCGGCCCTTATTGAAACAGCGACCGGCATCCAAGTAAGCGAGCAGTACGACTCGATCATAACGGTTCTATTCCTCATCGCCCTATACTACGGCGCGCAGGCAATCTTCCGGCGCGGTAAGAAGGCAGCCAAAGGTGATCCCGTGCCGGTCACCATCACGGGGGATTACGCGACCTACGTGAACATCGCAGCCGAGCAACTCGCTACCGACGCCGCTAGCGTCCAAGCCGCCTTCGACAAAGCTGTTGGCACGAAGCGGGCTGCGACCGTTCAACGTGCTGCCGTCGACTTGTTCAGACCGGCGAAGCGGGGCGGCAACGGGCGCATTCTACCTCGCAACACGCCCCCTATCTCAGTCCAGACTGTTGCTGATTTTCCGGATGGAATCGCTCTTGCTGAACTGGAGGACGACATCGTTCCCGTTCATTTGCCTCGCGCCACCCTTCACATACGCGCTACCGATCGCGATAAGACAGATACGGGATGGGCGGGCCGGATCGAGTGCGACGATATCCGGACTAAGCGACTGCCTATTCGTCTGGCGCCAGGCATAGATCCCGACCGCCTAGCGGGCCTTCATGAACCAGAAGTGGAAGCGTTCCTGGAGAGCCGCTTCAAAGACGACGGCACAACCAAGCCGGTGCGGATCCACGTATTCAAAGTGCTCTAGGCGGCTTCCTCAGCCTCCGTCGGCACGTCCCCTACCGTCGCCAGCGTCTCGACCTCAGTCCAGACATCGCCGTCCTCACGGCACTCGATCTTGAAGAAGACTAGGCCGTCCATGCGGTGCATCATGGCCTTGCCGCGCTTGAAGGCCGCGTCTTCCGTCGCACAGGCGATCACCTCCTGGCTCAGGAGCTGACCGTTCATTCTCTTGAACGGCGCGACACAGAACGAGCGGGCCTTCTTCACTTCCATCCCCCAAAAGTTAACGCGGATCACTGATTCCCGAGCGACGCCTAGGTGTCGAGTCGCGATGTGCCAGCTTCGGACGTATATTCATTCAGTGTGAACATTTCGCTTGACCTCATGTTCACCCCACATGAATATCTCCTCACACCCGAGGAGAACCATCATGGCGTTCCACGACCCCCACCTTGACGCGCCGCCCCATCCGCTGGGGATCGGCTTTCATCCGAACTGGCAGGCCGTGCGCGACCGCAGGGCCGAGCGTGAATGCAACCTGATCCAGCGTCAGGCCGCTGCTGAGCGGGAAGAGGCCCGCCGCAAGGCCGTAGCCGCTCGCCGTGTCGACTGGAGCGGCGCCGTCATCGCGCTGCAGGCCGTCGTCTGCGGCGGCTTCGTCGCCTGCTTCTGGTGGATCCTGCTGTGACCCATCAGTTCTACGCCATTGTCGAGCGCGACACGCCCAAGCGGGATATCGACCTGTTCGGCAAGACCACCGTCCGCATCGACGGATCGCGTGAGCTGGGCGCCCCCGGCGTGCCGCTGATCTATCTCTCGCCCTACGTCGAGGACCGCGATCGCTTCGCCCAGCGACTGGCCGCCGCCCTGTCACAGATGGCGCCGCTCAACGCACCGGGCGCCGCGGCCAAGCCGGCTGCCGCCGAGGAAGTCAGCCCGTACAGCCTGCCGGAATACGTCGAGGACGTGGACTGGACCGAGCGCCTCTTCGTGCCCGAAGACATCACCACCACCGATTGGAAGGGCTGGGCCGAGGCCTTCGAGCGGCGCGTGGATCTCGCCACCTCTTCGGTGCAACTGATCCAGCTGGAAGAGACCAACAGCGCCGCCTTGCGCCTGTGCCCTGGTCGCTTCCGGGCGCCGCTGGGCCGCAAACTCCACGCTCGCTACATCGAGACCGGCGATCAGGTGGCCGCATGATCGTCCAGCACCCCCGCCGCGTAGCTGAGGACGAGGCCCAGCTGCTGCGTGCTATCCGCCCTCTCCAGCAGCTCAACCGCGCCGCGTTCGCCGGCCAGCCCTTCCGCCTGCTGCCCCTCGTCATGGGCGGCCACGACGACGGCCTGACCTTCCCCGAAGAGCTGGTCCTGCGCCTCATCGCCAAAGGCTATCTCGTCACCGGTCAGGTGGCCGCCGCATGGCCTGAGCGCAACATCCCGGCCCGTCCGTTCACCGTACTCCTGACCAAGGAGGGCGAACGGGCCCGCGTCAGCCTGCTGAAGCACAGCCGCACGATCATCACCGAGCCGAGGGCGGCCGCATGAGCCGTTCCCTCGCCCAGATCAACGCCGACCTGGCGCGCCTGCGTCAGGAGAAGCGCGACATCAAACGCAAGCACTACGCGCCTGGCCATGTGCGGTCCCGCTCGTTCCGCCCCGAAGGGCCCGGCCAGCGCCAGCCGCGCGAACGTGACAATAAGCACCTGGCGTTCATCCGCCGACTGCCCTGCGCAGCCTGCCTGACCACCGCCCCCTGCGATGCGGCCCACCTGCGCGCCGGCGACCTGTCGATCGGCAAGCGCCACACCGGCAAGGCTGAGAAGCCGTCGGACCGCTGGACCACGCCCCTCTGCCGCGACTGCCACACCCGGCAGCACAGCGGCTCCGAACTCGCCTTCTGGCAAGCCATCGGCATCGACCCCTTCGACCTCTGCCAGGCCCTCTACGCCGTCTCCGGCGACACCACCGCCGCCGAGCAGATCATCCGAAACCACCGCCCTCAGAAGGCCCACGACCATGGCTGAATCAACCAAGAGCCCGGCAGAGGTGCTGGGGGGTGCTGAGATCGGCGCTGAATACGACGCCGCCGCCCATTGCGTGACGCTGGCCGAGTGCCCTCCTGGACTGTTTCTGTGGAACGGGACGCTGGGGTTCAAATCCGAATACGGGGCGATGGAGCCCGACGACGCCACGAACGGCAAGCACTGGAAGGTCGGCAATCGGGCCGACGCATACTGCGCGGACAGCGGCGAGTATTTCTGGGGCGGAACCTCGAACCACGACGACCGTGCCAAGCTGCTCGTCTATCCCATCTCCGCCGAGGCGGTTGCGATGGTCGCATCGCACGGTCCAGCTATCATCCGCCAAGCCTCCATCCGTGGGGGGGAGGCATGAGCGGGCTCTACCTGGACGACTGCTTGAACGTGTTGCCGACACTAGCGAGCAAGAGCGTAGATCTGGTGCTGGCCGACATGCCCTACGGCACGACCCGGTGCGCATGGGATAGCCAGGTCGACCTGCAGCGGCTCTGGCCTGAACTTCGCCGTGTCTCGCGCGGCGCCATCCTGCTGTTCGCGCAGACGCCCTTCGACAAGGTGTTGGGCGCGTCGAACCTGCGGATGCTGCGTTACGAGTGGATCTGGGAAAAGACCCATGCAACCGGCCATCTGAACGCCAAGCGGGCGCCTCTCAAAGCCCATGAGAACGTGCTGGTCTTCTACGAGCGCCAGCCGACCTACAATCCGCAAAAGACAACGGGGCATGTCCGCAAGTCTGCAATCAAGCGCGGCGATGAGACTCCCGTCTATGGCGCGCAGACTTTCGACCCAATCAGCTACGACAGCACGGAGCGATACCCTCGCTCGGTCCAAGTCTTCGCCAGCGACAAGCAGCGCTCCGGCCTGCATCGGACGCAGAAGCCGGAAGGCCTCTGCCGGTATCTGATCCGCACCTACAGCAACCCCGGAGAGGTCGTCCTCGACTTCTGCATGGGCAGCGGGACTACGGGCGCGGCGGCGTTGGCTGAGAGCCGGTCGTTCATCGGCATCGAGAGCGATCCTGAAATCTACGAGGTCGCCTGCAAGCGCCTCAGCAGCATCCACCAAGAAAGGATCGCGGCATGAGCGGGGTGAAGCACACGCCGGGGCCGCTTGTCCCCATCGACGGCCAGTCCTTCGCGAGCGAGCAAGACTGGATCAACCGTGCGTCTCGCGTCCTGACCGCGCACCCGTCCTACAACAACACCGAGCATGGCGACGACAGCGGCTGGCGCGGTCCGCACTTCACGGCCCTCTGCTTCGACCAGGCTGGAAACCGGATGCGATGCGGCGGTGACTTCATGCGCGCCACCAAGGAAGCGACCTATCCCGTCTGGTGGATTTGGCCGGACCAGATCGTGGACGCCATCACTGCTCAATCCGACCTCCTGCATGCCCTGACCGAGGCCCTGCAAGCCCGCATCGTCCAATGCGACGCCGCCATCGCCCGCGCCCGTGGTGAGCAGGACGGGGGTGGGGAATGATCTATGGATCTGTCTGTTCCGGGATCGAAGCCGCGTCCGTCGCCTGGCATCCGCTTGGCTGGCGAGCCTCCTTTCTGTCCGAGATCGAGGCGTTCCCACGCGCGGTCCTCTCCCACCACTATCCAGAGGTGCCGTTGCATGGCGACTTCACGACGATCCGCGCCGGCGAATACGACCCAATCGACCTTTTGGTCGGAGGAACACCTTGCCAGTCTTTCAGCGTCGCCGGCCTGCGAGGCGGATTGGATGACGACCGCGGCAACCTGGCCCTCGAATATCTTAGGCTGGCTGACCGACTGCGGCCCCGATGGCTGGTTTGGGAGAACGTCCCCGGCGTCCTGTCATCGAACGGAGGACGGGACTTTGGAGCCATTCTCGGGGGCATGGTCGAACTCGGGTATGGGTTCGCCTACCGAGTGCTTGACGCTCAGTTCTTCGGAGTGGCCCAGCGACGCCGCCGTGTGTTCGTTGTCGGATACCTTGGAGACTGGCGACGTGCCGCAGCGGTTCTATTTGAGCGCCACAGCCTGTCGGGGCATCCTGCGCCGCGCCGAGAAGCGGGGCCGAGCGTTGCCGCCCTCACTGCTCAAGGCGTTGGAACATGTGGCGCTGACGACAACCAAGGACAGGCCGGACACCTCATTCCAGAAGGACACTGCCGGGAAACCGCCCCGACCCTGCGCGCTGGCGGCAACCAGACCGGCGGAGACCGACCCTACGGCACGGATGTCGATACCTGCGACAGCCTGATCGCCTTCAGCGCGAAGGACCACGGCGCAGATGCGATGTCGGACCTGTCGCCAACCCTGCGAGCTGGCGGCCACAGCAAGGGCCACGCTAACGCGGGCGTGATGCCGGCTATCGCTTACGGCATCACCCGAGACGCACTGGACAGGACTGGGGAAGGCGCGGGCCAGACGGCGGGAGAGCGCGCGGGCCTCGGCATCATTGAGGAACAGGCTCAATGCCTCAAGGCCAAGGGGCCCGGCGCCGTAGCCTTCGCCCTCCGCGGTCGGGACGGCGGCGCAATACCTGAGATCGAGGGCGATGGCTCTCGCGCCGGGGCGTTGCGCGCGGCTAGCGGCGGGTCGAGCCGGGATTACGTCGCGGGCTCCGCAGTCCGCCGCCTGACGCCCCGCGAGTGCGAGCGGCTCCAAGGGTTCCCCGACGACTACACCCTCATTCCCTACCGCAAGGGCATCGCCGCTGACGGTCCTCGCTACAAGGCCCTCGGCAACTCGATGGCCGTTCCTGTCATGCGCTGGATCGGAGAGCGCATCGTCCAGGCGGACGCCATTCCCCTCACTCAAATCGAAAGGTCCGCAGCATGAGCATGACCACCCCTCGCGTTACCGTGCCGGTTGTAAGCGCCGCGCACCGATCAGAAGCCGAAGCGTTGGCCGAGGTGTTGCGCTCACGCGGACGAGCCAACAGCAAGCACGACATAAACCGCGCCGCCAATCTGCTAGACCTGCTCTCCGCAGCCCCCGCGCCGGAAGGCGGGGCGGTGGATGGCTGGCGGGCCATCGACAGCGCCCCGATTGGCGAGCTTGTGCAGGTCTATTGGCCTTGCATGGCCCTCAACGACGATGGCGAACTCACCGGCGAGATGCTTGACCGCGAGGGCCACGTCAGCCTGTCGTTCCGGCATTCTGAAAAGCACGGCTGGGAACCTGACAGTGTGATCGAGGCCAACGGCGATTGGTTTGGTGACGACTTCGAGTTCGGTCAGCCGACCCATTGGAAGCCGCGCCCCTCTCGTCCTTGCACCGCCCTCGCCACCCGCGAGGAAGCCCCGGCAGAGGCGGGGGAGCTGTCGATCTGGACCGACGCGCGAAATGTGTTCGTTCGCTACGCCGAGCTGTTCGCCATGACGGAGCGATACGAGGAAGCCAGCGCGATTGCCGACAAGGCAGCGCGCGAGATCGAAGCCATCGCCCTCCGCGCCCAGCCGCCAGCCCGCTCGGGAGAAAGTCAATGACCAGCATCGTTCACGTCGAAGTCTCGGGCCTGACCGGCTCAGGCAAGTCCGCCGTCATGGGCGAGATCGAAATCGCACTGAAGGCCCTCGGGCTGAAGGTCGAGCACGGCGCTGACTTCCAGGCCGAGAAGAACGGCACCCATGCCGACTGGCAGCAGGCGCTGGACCTCTACCAGCCGACCGTCGTTCTGGCTGAACGCAACATATCCCGCCAGCCGCCAGCCCGCGAGGACGCGCAGCCGGTGGGGTGGATTTCAGAAGCTGTTCTGCGCCGCATGGGTCGTATGGATCATGAGATGATCTACGGGGATAAAAAATCTGCTGATTACCAGGGTGACGCGGTAGCTATCTACACCACCCCACCCGCGCCAGAGGCTGAGAAGCTGCGCGTGGCGGTCGAGGCGATCCGCGCCGAAATCCACGCCCCTCTCAGCGGACCTACGCACGGGGCATGGGATCGCGGCCGCATTGCCGGACTGAAGGAAGCCCTCGCCGCCCTGCAACAGGAGGGGCGGTGATGGCTCGACTGACCCTGATACGTCTCATCGCTATGGATAATGCGCTGTCCGCCATGCTGGCGGGCGAAGATGGCGATGGAGACTGGGACCCGGCCGTAACGAGGGGCGACTTGGAGGGAGCGTCCGCATGGGTGACGGCGCAGATCATCAAACGTGAGAGCGCCCTCTCCGCAGCACCAGCGGAGGCGGGGGAATGAGCGGTCCGAACTTTGACCGTCAGGCTGACATTGCAACCGAGGCGTCAATCGCTGCGCTGGAAGCCGCCATTAAGTCCGTCACCGACGCCGAACGGCTTGGTGAAGAGGAGGCTGTCGGCATCCTGACCGGACTTCTTCGGGCTGCTGGGCGCTGGGCCAGCTTCACGATCACCGAGGAGATGGACGAAGGCATCCACATGATGCTGGCGAAGGTTCTTCAGCAGGAGCGCGCCGCCCGTCTCGCCAATCCGAGAGAGACCATCCAATGACCGCCCCGATGCCTAAGACCTTTCGAGCCGTTGCCCGACTGATTTGGCGTTGGAAGCTGGTCCGTCACATGGAGCGCCAGGGCTTCGGCTGGGGCCTACGCTCCCGTTGGGAATACAGCGCCGCCCTTCGCGAGATGGCCGAGGACCGCGATTGCTTCGACACCGTTCCACCGCCTGCTGACGTGCTGGCCGTCGACATGCAGCATTGGGAGGATTGAATGACCCACCCCCTCACCCCGCGCGATAAGGTGGCGAGGATTGTCGATCCTTGGGCCTTCAGCATCATCGCGAATATCACGCAGACCGAACGTGCGGCCGATAACCGAGCCAAAGCGCTGACCAAAGCCGACGCCATCATCGAGGCCATCGCCCCATCCGGCGATCAGTTATCCGGTAATCCCGGAATACTGAAATCTGACGATCATGCGGAACTGGCGAGGCTGGCCGGGCGATGCACGACCGGCGACCCTTGGTATAAGGAGGGTGATCTACGCGGACGACAGACGTTCGAGCAGTTCCTGCCTCAGGATCGCGCCTTCATCGCCGCCGCCAACCCCGCCACCGTCCTAGCCCTCCTCGCAGAGAACGCGGCGCTGCGGGCTGAGAACACCGAAGCAGAGCGCAAGCTGGCTGAGGCGGTGGGGTTGCTGGAAGAAATCCTGCCGCCCGTGCTGTGTGGAGAAAGCTGGGGCCTGCCCGATGACGACGTAAGCCATCAACGCATGTCGTTCGGATGGATCAAGAAGGTCCGCACCTTCCTCAGCAAGGAGGCCGAACGTGGGTGAGATCCGATGGGTCTGCGCGTGCGGGAACAGCCCGTGCGACGGCCTCGATTGCGGCGTGTCGCTGAAGAATGAGCGGAATAAGCCATCCCCGAAGTCGAAAGCAGAACTGGCTGCGATCCGTGCGGCTGCATGGAAAACTCGACGCGAGAAATATGGAAGCAGGGGCCATCAATGACAGACCCTATCGAACTGGTGAATAAGCTGGAAGAGCGGATCGCCTACGATAAGAAGCACCATCCTCCGGTCGACCCTCTATTCACCGAAGCCGCCGCCTGCATCCGCGAGATGGTGGAGTGGCGGCCTATTGAGACGTTCGAACTGTCAGGTCAGGCGCATCCGGTGATTGTCGCCGTGCCAGATCGCGATGGCGGGTGGCTCGTCGGTGAGGCATGGCTCCGCGCCGAGGAGGGCGACACCCTCTGGGAAAATGGCTGGTGGTGGGCTGGAACGTCGCCGGGCGAATACCACGACAGCCCGATCATCGAGATTAACTATGGACCGCCGAAATGGTGGAAGCCGCTCCCCCTCCCTCCAGCACCAGGAGCAGAAGCATGACCGCCCTGCGCCCGAACTATCGCCGCGCCCGCGCCTTGGCCTTGGAGATTGAAGCGCTGCAAGACGCCCTTTCAGAGGCCATTGATAGCGGATCACCTGTCTTCGAAGTGGAGGATATGAAGGCCGAACTGAACCACCTCAAGCACGAGTTCTTCCTGACCGGCGTGTCGTCGGAGTATGAGCTATGACCGCTGACCTGTCCGCCCTCATCGCTAGGCTGGAGGCTGCCGAGGTGGGGAGCCGGGAGCTGGATATTCTGGTCGCATTGGCAACTACTCACCCATACGGGTTCGATAGTGCGGAGGAGATTCAGGGCTACCCTGCCCCCACCACCTCCCCCGACGCCGCCCTCGCGCTGGTGGAGCGTGTTCTGGGGAACGGACCGTGCGTCCTGCACAGGAATGGGCCGAACGAATGGGGGTTCACATATGTGGACGACGACACCGCATATGCCGCCACGTCCGCCCTATCGGTGTGCGCCGCCATACTGAAAGCCAAACAGGGAGAGGGGTGATGAGCGATCTATCTGCCGTTCGCGCCCGCGCATGGGAGACCCGCCGCGCCCGCTACGGCCAGCGAGGCCATGCCGGGTCGTATTCGCGCAACACCGCCGAGCGCGGCGCTCTCGGGCTGGTCATTCGCCTGATGACCGAGGGCGTCCTGTCCGAGGGTCAAGTCGCCCGCGCCACGAAGCTTGATCGCGTGACTATTCGCGCAATGGCCGATGCAGCAGGTGAAGCATGACCCCCATCGTCCTGATCTGCGCTGCCCTGGCGTTCTCAGACGGCGATAGCGGATGGTGCCACCGCGAGGACGGCTCACGCGTGAAGGTCCGGCTCGGCGGCATGGATGCGGGCGAACTGCCGCCCTACACCCGCTGCCGTCGCCAGCCTCGCATCTGGGCCTGTTCTCGGGAGGCCAAGCGGTTCGCGCCGGTAGCCGCTGACCGGGCGCGCGGCCTTGGTGCCTTCGGCGCCAGATGCACCCAGACCAGCACCGACCAATACGCCCGCCCTGTCGTCACCTGCACCGTCGCTGGCGAAGACATAGGCGCCACCCTCGTCCGCGAGGGGCTGGCTATCAATGAACCGAACTACCGGCCTTCGTATGCTGAAGAGCAAGCGGAGGCCCGGAGAGAAAGAAGGGGGGTGTGGCGGTGAGCGCGCACGTCCAGCAACGAACAGAGCGGCGCCCCTCCCCGGCTGACTGGGGCGACAGCGACCCGATGACCTTGGTCGAGTTTGTCACTGTTTTTGGCGAGATCTACCCGATCACCATTTCCGCCATGCGAACGGAGATTGCCCGGGGCCGCTTGACCGCTGCCCGCGTCGGGGGCTCCTACTACGTCACACCGGCCAGCGTGAGGGCTCTCTTCCAATGTCCCGTCAATCCAAAGGCCCCCGCCTCTACCTCCGAAAAGGCAGGACCGACTCGCGCTCCGGCAAGCGCCTCCCCGACCGCTGGTTCATCCGTGACGGATCGGTTCAGATCAGCACGGGCTGCGGCCCTGAAAGCCTTCGAGACGCCGAAAGGCAGCTCGCCACGTATATCGCGGGCAAGTGGGACAGACCGTCAGGCGAGAGTGATCCCTCTAAGGTCCTGATCGCAGACGCCCTGGCGCTGTACGCGCGGGAAAGAGGGTCAAAGCTGAAGGCTACGCCCGCAACCATGGCGGGGTTCGTGGCCCACCTCTTGTCATGGTGGGGCGAGCGCACGCTTGCTGACGTGCGCCGGACCTCCTGCCAGGCCTACGTCGCGCACCGGACCGCGCAACCGATCGTGCACGGCAACACCGGCCGCACCGTCAGCGCCCAGACAGCCCGGCGTGAGCTGGAGGTGCTTTCCGCCGCCATCGGGTTCTGGGACAGCGAGCACCACCTGACGCGGCGCCCGGCCGTCATCTTGCCCGAGAAGCCAGAGTCGAACCGTGATGCGCTTTCTCGCAGTGATGCAGCCGCCCTCCTTCTGGCCGCGATGGGCTGGCGCCTGACGGATGGGAAGTGGGTGCCTATTCCTGGCGCTGCGAAGAGCAATCGGAAGCACATGCGCCGGTTTATTCTCATCGGCCTCTATACCGGGTCCCGCTCGGGCGTGATCAAGCGGCTGCGCTGGACCGAAAGCCTCGATGACCCGTGGGTCGATCTAGCGAGCGGCGTCATCTACAGGCGCGGTCGCAACGAAACAGAGTCCCGTACGAAGCGGCGCCCTATCGTGAAAATGCCCCGGCGACTTCTCGCGCACATGCGCCGCTGGCATGCGCTGGATCAGAAGCGCGGGATCGACACAGTGCTTCACTTCGGCGGCGAGCCGGTTTCGGCCGTGCGCACCGGGTTCACCGGCTGCGCCAAGGACGCCGGTCTGGTTGGCCCGACCCCGCACTGGCTTCGGCACACCTGCTGCACCTGGCTGATGGAGCGAGGCGTCGATATCTGGGAGGCGGCAGGCTACGCAGGGATGAGCCCGACGACGCTCCAGCAGCACTACGGCCACCATCGACCGGACCACCAGTCCGCTGCCCGGAAGGCCCTCGGATGAGGGTATAGCTGGAAAGCATTCTGGCAAGCAGACGCCAATCCAGTTTCGGATCGACCGCTAAGTCGTTGAAAATGATGGTAGGCGGCGACGGGTTCGAACCGCCGACCCTCTCGGTGTAAACGAGATGCTCTGACCAGCTGAGCTAGCCGCCCACATCATCCGACTCAGCGTCGGGACAGGCTTCATGCCCTGTGACGGTCAGCCGTTCAAGGCGCTTTTCAAGCCTTCGCCGGGGCGGAAGCGCGCGGTACGCGAGGCCGGACGGGCGATCTCCTGGCCGGTCTGGGGGTTTCGAGCCACGCCCGCCTTGCGGTCCACGGCGACAAAGCTGCCGAAGCCGACCAGGCGCACGTCGCGCCCCTGAACAAGTGAACCCGTCACCTGATCGGTGAAGGCTTCCAGCGCCAGCTTGGCCTGGTCGCGGCTAATGCCCGCCGCCTCGGCCATGCGGCCGATCAGTTCCGTCTTGGTCATGCCTGCGGCTCCCCTCGCGAACGAAGGGCGCACTTAAGCCGCTGTTGGCGGGCGGGTCAAAAAGAAGACGGTCCGGATCGCCCCGAACCGCCGTCCTTCATCGGATCAGAGACCCAGCGTCAGTGGCTGATGCTGGCCCCCTCGCCCGCCGTCGGGGCGGGCGGCGTCGGCGTCATCGGCTCGGCCGCCTCGTCCCACTCGACCGGGGTCGGCGTGCCCGTCAGGGCCCACTTAAGCGCTTCGTCGGCGGTGGAGATCGGCACGATCTCAAGGGCGGCCTTCACGTTTTCGGGCACGTCCTCCAGATCCTTCTCGTTCTCTTGCGGGATCAGCACGGTCTTCACGCCCGAACGCAGGGCCGCCAGAAGCTTCTCCTTCAGGCCGCCGATGGCCGTGACCCGGCCGCGCAGGGTGATCTCGCCGGTCATGGCGATGTCCTTGCGGATCGGGATGCCGGTCAGGACCGACACCATGGCCACCGTCATGGCCACGCCGGCCGAGGGGCCGTCCTTGGGCGTGGCGCCGTCGGGAACGTGGACGTGGATGTCGGTCTTCTCGAACACCGGCGGCTTGACGCCGATGCTGAGGGCGCGGCTGCGGACATAGGACGCCGCCGCCGAGATCGACTCCTTCATGACCTCCTTCAGGTTGCCGGTCACGGTCATGCGGCCGCGGCCCGGCATCTTCAGGGCTTCGATGGTCAGGATGTCGCCGCCGAACTCGGTCCAGGCCAGGCCGGTCACGATGCCGACCTGATCTTCCGTGTCCGTTTCGCCATAGCGGAACTTCTTCACGCCCGCGTATTCGGCCAGCTTGGCCGCATCCACGGTGATCGAGGCGGCCTTGGTCTTGGCCATCTCGCGCACCGCCTTGCGGGCCAGACCGCCCAGGGCGCGCTCCAGCGAACGCACGCCGGCTTCGCGCGTGTAGTAGCGGATCAGGTCGCGGATCGTCTCATCGGGGACGATCAGTTCCTCTTCCTTCAGGCCGTGGTCCTTGAGCTGCTTGGGCAGGACGTGGCGCTTGGCGATCTCGACCTTCTCGTCCTCGGTGTAGCCAGAGACGCGGATGATCTCCATGCGGTCCAGCAGGGGTTGAGGCATGTTCAGGCTGTTGGCCGTGGTGACGAACATCACCGGCGACAGGTCGTAGTCGACCTCCAGATAGTGGTCGCCGAAGGTCGAGTTCTGGGCCGGGTCCAGCACTTCCAGCAGGGCCGAGGACGGGTCGCCGCGCCAGTCGGCGCCCAGCTTGTCGATCTCGTCCAGCAGGACGAAGGCGTTGGTGGTCTTGGCCTTCTTCATCGACTGGATGATCTTGCCGGGCATGGAACCGATATAGGTCCGGCGGTGGCCGCGAATCTCGGCCTCATCGCGCACGCCGCCCAGCGACATGCGGACGTATTCACGCCCCGTCGCCTTGGCGATGGACTGAGCCAGCGAGGTCTTGCCGACGCCGGGAGGGCCGACCAGGCACAGGATCGGCCCCTTCAAGCTGCCGGTGCGCGCCTGAACGGCCAGATACTCGATGATCCGTTCCTTGACCTTCTCGAGGCCGTAGTGATCCTCTTCGAGGATGTCCTCGGCCTTCTGCAGGTCGATGGCCTTGGGCTTGGTCTTCGACCACGGGATCGACAGCAGCCAGTCGAGATAGTTGCGCACCACGGTCGATTCCGCCGACATCGGCGACATGTTGCGCAGCTTCTTCAGCTCCGCCTCGGCCTTGATGCGGGCCTCCTTGGACAGGCGCGTCTTCTTGATGCGCTTTTCCAGCTCCAGCAGCTCGTCGCGGGCGTCGTCGGTCTCGCCCAGCTCGCGCTGGATCGCCTTCATCTGCTCGTTCAGATAGTACTCGCGCTGGGTCTTCTCCATCTGCCGCTTCACGCGGCTGCGAATCTTCTTCTCGACCTGCAGGACGCTGATCTCGCCTTCCATCAGGCCGTAGACCTTCTCCAGCCGGGTCGGGATGACGACGGTTTCGAGCAGGGCCTGCTTGTCGGCGATCTTGACCGACAGATGGGCGGCGACCGAGTCCGCCAGCTTGGACGGGTCCGTGATCTGGGGAATGGCGCTGAGGGCTTCGGGCGGAACCTTCTTGTTCAGCTTCACATAGTTTTCGAACTGCTCGATCACGGCGCGCAGCAGGGCTTCGCTCTGCGACGGATCGCCCGCCTCGTCGTCGATCTCGACGGCTTCGGCTTCGTAATAGTCCTCACGGTCGGTGAAGCGGGTGAGGCGCGCGCGCGACTTGCCTTCGACCAACACCTTCACGGTGCCGTCCGGCAGCTTCAGCAACTGCAGCACCGTCGCCAGCACGCCGGTCGAATAGATGGCGTCCGTCGCCGGATCGTCGTCGACGGAGTTCTTCTGCGTGGCGAGCAGGATCTGCTTCTCGCCCTTCATGATCTCGTCGAGGGCGCGCACGGACTTCTCGCGCCCGACGAACAGGGGCACGACCATGTGCGGAAAGACGACGATGTCTCTCAACGGCAGGACAGGGAGGATTTTGCTCTCGGTCATGATGCGTACTTTCCGGGGCCTTCGTGAATCTCAGACCCGCCGAACCGATCCGACTTGGCGTTACTGCCGCCTCGTCTCGACTCGACCCGCTATTTTTCAGCGGCTTTCGTGTGAGTATGTGGTTCTGTCTGGACGCGGTTCAAGCGTAACGGGGCGGCGGCCCACAGAAGCGTGAAAAAGCGTGTGATTTCAGACGGCCGCCTGGGTCGCCTCTGAAACGATGAAGGGGCGGCCCGTGGCGAGCCGCCCCTTTTCGCTTGGATCGGGCCACAGCGTCAGGCGGCGCCGTCGGCCGTCTTCTTCTTGGTTTCCGAATAGATCAGCAACGGCTGGGCCTTGCCCTCGATCACCTCGGCGTTGACCACGACTTCCTCGACACCCTCATAGGTGGGCAGTTCGAACATGGTCTCCAGCAGCACGCCCTCCAGGATGGAGCGCAGGCCGCGGGCGCCGGTCTTGCGGGTGATCGCCTTCTTGGCCACCGCCGACAGGGCGTCGTCGGTGAAGGTCAGCGTCACGTTCTCCATCTCGAACAGGCGCTTGTACTGCTTGACCAGGGCGTTCTTCGGCTCGGTCAGGATCTTGATCAGAGCGACCTCGTCCAGATCTTCCAGCGTCGCCAGGACCGGCAGACGGCCGATGAATTCGGGGATCAGGCCGAAGCGCATCAGGTCGTCAGGTTCGACCTGCTTGAGGATTTCGCCGGTGCGACGCTCGTCGATCTCCTTGACCTTGGCGCCGAAGCCGATCGAGGCCCCCTCGCCGCGCGCCGAGATCACCTTCTCCAGGCCGGCGAAGGCGCCGCCGACGATGAATAGGATGTTGGCGGTGTCGACCTGCAGGAACTCCTGCTGCGGATGCTTGCGCCCGCCCTGCGGCGGCACGGAGGCGACGGTGCCTTCCATGATCTTCAGCAGGGCCTGCTGCACGCCTTCGCCCGACACGTCGCGGGTGATCGACGGGTTGTCCGACTTGCGCGAGATCTTGTCGATTTCGTCGATGTAGACGATGCCGCGCTGGGCCCGCTCGACGTTGTAGTCCGACGCCTGGAGCAGCTTCAGGATGATGTTCTCGACATCCTCACCCACATAACCGGCTTCGGTCAGGGTGGTAGCGTCGGCCATGGTGAACGGCACGTCGATGATCCGCGCCAGCGTCTGGGCCAGCAGCGTCTTGCCCGAGCCGGTCGGCCCGATCAGCATGATGTTCGACTTGGCCAGCTCGACGTCGTTGTTCTTCGTCGCGTGGTTCAGGCGCTTGTAGTGGTTGTGAACGGCGACGCTCAACACCTTCTTGGCGTGGCTCTGACCGATCACATAATCGTCGAGGACGTCGCGGATCTCCTTGGGCGTGGGCACGCCGTCCTTGGAGGTCTTGAACGCGATCTTGTGCTCTTCGCGGATGATGTCCATGCACAGTTCGACGCATTCATCGCAGATGAAAACGGTCGGTCCGGCGATCAGTTTGCGAACTTCGTGCTGGCTCTTGCCGCAGAACGAGCAGTAGAGCGTGCTTTTGGCGTCTGTGCCGGCGGCTTTGGTCATAGACCCTTCTCACTATCCGCGATCCGCCCCGACATTGGGACGAAAGGCGCTTCCTTCACGATCGATCCAGGGAATCTATCATCGAAGGTCTTCAAAAAATGACAATCACCCATCACACGTTCCGCCACAACCCCGTTGCGGCGCCGCAGCGCGCTTCGGGGAACGGACAGGACAGATAATATGGGGATCACGGCTAATGTCTGACATGGGAAGCGGAAAAGCCTTTCACCAGTCCCCTGCCCCCGGCCAACTCATCGTCGCCTTCGATTTCGACGGCACCCTGACGATTCGCGACAGCTTCACCAGCTTTTTGAAATGGCGAGCCGGGCCGGTGCGCTGGCTGACCGGACTGGTGCAGATGATCCCGGCCGTCTTCGCCTATCTGGGCGACCGGGATCGGGGCCGGATCAAGGTCGCCTCGGTGCGCGAGTTCCTGATGGACGCCGACCGCAAGGCGCTGGAAGCCGAGGCCGAGCGCTTCGCCGCCGAGATCTGGCCGCGCTTCATGCGCCCCGACGCCCTGGCGACCTGGGAGGACTGGGGCCGTCGCGGCGCCCACCGCGTCATCGTCACCGCCTCGCCCGAAACCACCGTCGCCCCCTTCGCCCGCAGGCTGGGCGCCGAGAACCTGATCGGCACCCGCCTGGCCTTCGACGGCCAGGACCGTGTGCTGGGAACCTTCGTCGGCGGCAACTGCCGGGGCGAAGAGAAGATGCATCGACTGCGCGCCGCCTATGGCGCGGACATGCAGTTGGCCGCCGCCTATGGCGACACCTCCGGCGACGCTCAGATGATCGCGGCGGCCGAGGAGAAGGGCTACCGCGTTTTCACGGGCCGCCCCTGATCCCTAGCCGACCATCCGGCCGACCGTATCGTCCTTCCAGATGAAGCGGTGGACCAGCACCATCAGAATGTGGCCCGCGATGGCCGCCAGCAGCACCCAGGCCAGCAAGCCGTGCGCGGCGTCAGCGGGGGCCGTCATCCACGGCAACTCTGCCCACCCGCCCTCAATCAGGCGCACGCCGAACACGTCCAGCGGCTTGCCCGATCCATACTGCCGCAGCAGCGCCAACGCCGGCACGATCAGCATCAGGGCGTAGAGCATCAGATGTCCGACCTTCGCAGCCAGGCCCCAGAAGCCGCCGCCGTGCGCCGGTCGCGTCTTCATGTTGTAGAGGCCCCACAAAGCGCGCAGCACGATCAGGCTCAGCAGCACGACGCCGATCCCCTTGTGCGTGCCGACCCAGAAGGCGGTGATCGGCGCCCGGCCGACAATCAGTTTGATCGCCATGCCAGCGAACTGCCACGTCAGCAGCAGGGCCATCGCCCAGTGCAGCCCCCGTGTGACGGCGCCATATCGAAACCCGTCGTCTCTCCACTGCATCGCCATGAAGCGCCCCCTTCGCTGATAACGAGTCTCAAACACGATTCGAGGCGAAATCCGTCGCCGGACTCCGCCTCGCAAATTGTCGCAGCCGAAGCGCGTTTAAGGCTTAGGGAGCCTTCACGCCGTCGTCGTCGGCCTGGGTGCGTTTGTCATAGACGTGATCGACGATGCCCCAGGCCTTGGCTTCCTCGGCGGTCATGAAGTGGTCGCGGTCCAGGGTGCGCTCGACCTCTTCATAGGTGCGGCCGGTGTGCTGGACGTAGATTTCGTTCAAACGGCGCTTGGTGGCGATGATGTCCTCGGCATGGCGTTCGATGTCCGAGGCCGTGCCGCGGAAGCCGCCCGAGGGCTGGTGCACCATGACCCGCGCGTTCGGCAGGGCGATGCGCTGGCCCGCTTCACCAGCCGTCAGGATCAGCGAACCGGCCGAGGCGGCCATGCCCATGACCACGGTCGAGACCGGCGACTTGATGTATTGCATCGTATCGTAGATCGCGAGCGCCGAGGTCACCTGACCGCCGGGGCTGTTGATGTACATGCTAATTTCCTTCTTCGGGTTTTCCGATTCCAGGAACAGCAGCTGGGCGCAGATCAGCGAGGCCATGCCGTCCTCGAACGGGCCGGTCAGGAAGATGATCCGCTCGCGCAGCAGGCGCGAAAAGATGTCGAACGACCGTTCGCCGCGGCTGGATTGCTCCACCACCATCGGCACCAGGTTGTTGGAGATGTAGTCGATCGGATCGCGCATGAAGGCCTTCTCGAATTCAGGAGGGTCGCACGACTCATAACGGCGCGCGCCTGTCTCCTACGATATCGCGTCGCTGGACCGTCGGCGCAAGACCGCCTTGCGCTCGACCTTATCGGCGCTGCGCGTCCCGCTCCGCTCGTCGGAGGTCACGCACGATCGAAGAGGCATGATTGTATCGGTCGATGCGCTCCGGAAACGCCCCGTATAGCGAAGCGAGGTAGGCCTTGTCCCAGCCCGACAGGCCCTCGTCCCTGCCCGCTTCATGGAAAAGATTCAGCACCGTATCGAACCGACTCGAGCCGCCCTCGGGATCAACCTGCGCCAGGGCCACCATCGCCAGATAGTCCCCCAGCAGCGGAAGCTCGATCCCCTCGACCTTGGCGATATCGACGATGACGATCACCTTGCTCAACACGTCCGTGATGGGGCGCCCCTTGTTCGCCAATCCCTCGCCCGGCACGTAAATCGGGCCGGTGTCGCCGGGCATCCGGATGGCCCGCCGCCCTGATATGCCGATGACCGGCATGCTGACGTGCCACCAGCGCACCGGCCAGTCAGCGTTCTGGAAAGCGTCCAGCGCCTGTTGACCTCGATCCAGTTGGCTGGTCCAGCGCACGCGGAACGCATCGGCGTCATGCTCCACCAGGCCCCGCGCCAAGCCTGAAGCGTCGTCCGTAAAGACAATGATGACATTGGGCTGGCAGCCAGGCTCCCGTATGCGCACGTCGTATCTGCTCGCCACGGTGGCGATGTGGTCGATCAGCGGGCGCGCGACGCTCTGCGACAGGTTGGCGACGCCGAGGCATATCGGCCCGCGCCATCGCGCCAGACCGCGCTTGGGCGGCGGCGCCGCCAGTTCCGCGACGAACGCCTCAGCCTCGTCCTGCAGGCGTCGGCCGGATACGACAACATCCTCGACCCGGACGGGGTCATCCTGCGCCGACGGCGAGCCCTCGGCTTGCACCGGCATGCTGGAGATCAGTGCTGACACCATCAGCGTTGCCAGGCTCAGCATAGTCGTCTCCGTGTCGAGACCCCGACCAAACGCCGATATTCTACCGCCTCCCCTCTCACATGCAAAGAGGGGCGGCCCATGCGGACCGCCCCTCATTAACGCGCGTCAGGGAAGAAGGGCTTACGCCTCGTCTTCTTCCTTCATCAGCTCTTCCTTGGTGATGGCTTCGTCCTTCACCTCGGCGACCGAGACGATCAGGTCGACGACCTTCTCTTCATAGATCGGCGCGCGCAGCTGGGCGGCGGCGTTCGGATTCTGGCGGTAGAAGTCCAGGACCATCTTTTCCTGACCCGGATAGTTGCGGGCTTCGGCCATGATGGCGTTCGACAGTTCCTGATCCGAAACGCCGACGTTGTTGGCGCGGCCGATCTCGGCCAGGACCAGACCCAGGCGCACGCGGCGCTCGGCGATCTTCTTGTACTCGGCCTTCAGTTCGTCTTCCGACTTCTTGGCGTCGTCTTCCGGCAGCTGGCCGGCGTCCTTGTCGGCCGAAACCTGGGCCCAGATGCCTTCGAACTCGGCGTCCACCATCTTCGGCGGCAGGGCGAAGTCGTGGCCTTCGTCCAGCACGTCCAGCAGGGCGCGCTTCAGCTTGAAGCGGGTGGCGCCGGCGTATTGCTGGTTCAGGTTGGACTTCAGCAGTTCCTTCAGCTGGTCCAGCGACTCCAGGCCGATGCGCTTGGCGAACTCGTCGTCGATCTTCGACTCGACCTCGGCCTTGATGGCCTTGACGGTGACGTCGAAGGTCGCGGCCTTACCGGCCAGGTGCTTGGCCTGGTACTCTTCCGGGAAGGTCACTTCGATGGTCTTTTCTTCACCGACCTTGGCGCCCTTGAGCTGCTCTTCGAAGCCGGGGATGAAGCGGCCCGAGCCGATCACCAGGTCGGCGTCGGTGGCGGCGCCGCCGTCGAAGGCCTCGCCGTCGATCTTGCCCAGGAAGTCGATGGTCAGTTGGTCGCCGTCGGCGGCCTTGACCGTCTTGCCCTTCTTGTCCTCGTAGGACTTGGCTTGCGAAGCCAGTTCCTTCAGCGCCTCGTCCAGATCCTCTTCCGAGGCCTCATAGGTCGGGCGCGTCAGCTTCAGGGTCTTGGGGTCGACCGGGGTGAATTCCGGCATGACTTCCAGCGACATTTCATAGGCCAGGTCTTCCTGACCGGCGATGACCTTGTCCATGTCGGAGGTCAGATTCATCTCGGCCGGAGCGGCCGGGCGCAGCTTCAGCTCGTCCAGAGCGCCCTGGCTGGTCTCGTTCAGCGAGGCGTTGATGATTTCGCCCATGAAGTCGCGGCCGAAGGTCTTCTTGACGTACGAGGCAGGCACCTTGCCCGGACGGAAGCCTTTAAGCTTCATCTGGGGAGCCACTTCCTTGATGCGGGCTTCGAGCTTCTCATTCAGCTCAGCGACTGGAATGGTCACCGCGATCACGCGGCTGAGGCCTTCGTTCGACTTTTCGACGACTTGCATGGTCGGGTATCTGACGCTCTGTGGCGACGCCGCAAAGGCGCGCGGTGGATAAAGCAACAGGGCCGCCCCTTTCGGGAGCGGCGCCTCGGAGCCCGCCCTTATGTCGAGAAGGGGCCGAAACGTCAACGCAACGCGGTTCCTTTGTGGGCATCGGGCCGCTATCTCATGACGCATGAGCCAGCCTTCAGCCCCCATCGGCGTCTTCGTCACGCCCGTTACGCCGCTTCAGCAGAACTGCACGACGGTCTGGTGCACGCAGACGAAGAAGGCCGCCGTCATCGATCCCGGCGGCTCGGTCGACGCCATCCTGGGCGAGGTCGCGCGGCGCGGCCTGACGCTGGACGCCATCTGGATCACCCACGGCCATCTGGACCACGCCGGCGCCGCCGCCGAGATGCAGGAGAAGACCGACCTCGACATCGTCGGCCCGCACCTGGAGGACCAGTTCTGGATCGACCTGATTCCCACGCAGGGCCAGAAGTACGGCCTGCCCGAGGCCCGCAGCTTCACCCCCACGCGGTGGCTGGACGACGGCGACTTGCTGACGCTGGGCGAGACGACGTGGGAGGTCTTCCACTGTCCCGGCCACACGCCCGGCCATGTGATCTTCTTCAACCGCGAGGCCCGCTTCGCCCAGGTCGGCGACGTGCTGTTCCAGGGCTCGGTCGGCCGCACCGACTTCCCGCGCAGCGACCATCAGGCCCTGCTGACGGCCATCACCACCAAGCTGTGGCCGCTGGGCGATGACGTGACCTTCGTGCCTGGCCACGGACCGCATTCGACGTTCGGGGCCGAGCGGCGCAGCAACCCCTTCGTCTCGGACCGGGCGATGCAGGCGGCGCCGATCGCACGCCCGGCCTCCGGTCCGGCCTGACCCCTTGGATGCCGGACAGTTGATCTGAGTTCGGATTGAATCAATCCGAACCGATAATGGCCTAGCGCGCGGCCAGCAGGCCGATCAGAACGCCGATCCCGAGCGCATAGAGCGTCATGCGGATCGGCTCATCGCGAATCGCTTCGCAGGCCCGAGAGCCGCGATGACGCGCCCAGTCGCGCACCTCGGCCGCATCCTCGCGCACGGCCCGGCGCAAGGGACGCGGTCGGGCGCCCGCCGCCAGAATCTCATCGGCGGCTCCTTCAAGGCGGCCGCTGCGCGTCGAGCGGCCTTCGGTGATGTCCTCAGGCGAAGGCGCGTTGTCGGCGCGTGGGGTCGGGTCGTTGGAAACCGGCATGGGCTGAACTCCTGACTTCTGCACTCAGAGCCTCGAAGAACCCGCCGAAATCGTCACGGTTCCGCCGCCTGCACATGGGCGCGGTTCGTGTCGACCGAACAGGGTTTTAATCCTTTCTCGGAACCTCCGCGCCGGCGCCGGGTTCTTTTGCGCAAGCGCCACCGTCTACGAAAGGAACATCTGAAATGACCGAAGGTCAGCCCACCCGCGGCTCCGGTGTTTCCAAGCGAGGCTTCGCCTCAATGGACCCGGAACGTCAGCGCGAAATCGCTCGCAAGGGCGGCGCGAGCGTGCCCAGCGAGAAGCGCAGCTTCTCTCAGGACCGCTCCCTCGCGGCCCAGGCCGGACGCAAGGGCGGCGAAGCCTCCCACGGCGCACGAAACAAGACCGGCCAGGATCCGGCGCCGCCCAAGCGCTGATCGCTGCGATCGATTTCAGAACTTTTCGACGGCGCGGGAAACCTCGCCGTTTTTCTTTGCCTGACGCGCAGGACGATGTGTTTAGCAGGCCAGAAGAGCCAGGGCCACGCGCGGATTTTCGCTGACCTCGAACGCTTCGACGCGCCAGCCGGCGGCTTCAGCCAAGGCGCGCACGCGGGTTTCGTCGAACTTGCGCGAGTTCTCGGTGTGGATCGTCTCGCCCTGCGCCAAACGGAAGACCAGCTTGCCCAACCGCACCGTCATCGGGCGAAGGGCCTCCAGATGCATCTCCATCCGCGCCTCGGCCGCGTTCCAGACGGCGCGATGAGCAAAGGCGTCCAGATCGAAGTCGGCGCCCAGGTCGCGGTTGGCGCGCGCCAGGACGTTCAGATTAAAGCGGGCCGTCACCCCCTCGGCGTCGTCATAGGCGGCGATCAGGGTCGAGGGTTCCTTGATCAGATCGACGCCCAGAACGAACAGGGCGTCCGGCCCCAGCATGTCGCGCATGCCCCGTAACAGGGCCTCGGCCGTCTCCGGCGCCAGATTGCCGATGGTCGAACCGGGGAAGAAGCCGATACGACGCCCCTGCCCCGCCTCAGGCGGCAGAACGCCCAGGTGTTCAAAATCGCCGACGATGGGCAGCACTTTCAGGTCGGGATAGGCCTGCCTCAGCCGCGCGGCCGCCTCGTCCAGCGCCGAAGAGCTGATGTCGATGGGAACATAGGCCGCCAGGTCCGGCGCGGCGTCCAGCACGATGCGCGTCTTCTCGCTGGCGCCCGAACCCAGCTCGACCAGAACGGCGTCGGAGCCGAAGCGGTCGGCCCAGTGCGGGGCGACCCGGCGCAACAGGGCCGCCTCCTGCCGGGTCGGATAATATTCCGGCAGGCGGGTGATGGCCTCGAACAACGCCGACCCGCGCGCGTCATAGAACCATTTAGGCGGCAGGCTCTTGGGCGACGACGCCAAGCCCGCGACCAGATCACGGCGGAAGGCCTCGTGCTCGTCGTCGGCGCCGTCGCGATAGGCGTCGTCGCCTGGATCGCAAGCCAGACGGACGCCCGCAAAGGCCCAGCGCTGATCCGGGTAGAAGAAGTTGCGATAGGTCGGCCGCGCATGTCCCGGCGCCGTGGCGAAGGCGCCGCCGCGCAGCACCATCTGATTGGCCATGAACTTGCCGTTGTACTCGGCCGCCGTGCCCTCGGTCGGACGAAAACCGGGGTAAGGGGCATAGGCGCTAGCGGCCCACTGCCACACCTCGCCGTCCAGGTTGGAGAAGGCGTCAGGGCGGCTGCGCGCCGCATGCTCCCACTCCGCCTCTGTCGGCAGACGCCGGCCCGACCACCGCGCGAAGGCGTCGGCCTCGTAGAAGCTGACATGGCGCACCGGCGCAGCGGGATCGACGGAGCGCCGGCCCGCCAGCGTCATGACCGTCCAGCCCTTCCCCTCATCCTCTCGTCGCCAATAGAGGGGCGCGGTCCAGCCGCGCGCCTGGACCGTCGCCCAGCCGTCGCTCAGCCACAGTTCGGGCCGCGCGTAGCCGCCGTCATCCATGAAGGCCAGCCAGTCGCCGTTGGTGGTCAGGCCGGAGGCCAGAACGAACGGCTCCAGCCAGACGCGGTGCGCGGGCCGTTCATTGTCGAAAGCGAACCCCTCGCCCGAAGCTCCCATCTCGATCAGACCGCCCTCGAACGCCTCCCAACCGCTACGCGCCGGTTGCAGCAACGCCGTACGTGGCTCGTTCTCATAAGCCGCCGGGTCGAGCGGCGAACGGGACATCAGATGCAGTAGGTCCATCAGGAACAGCTCCTGATGTTGCTGCTCGTGGTTGAGACCCAGCTCGAACAGGTAGCGCTCCAGCCCTTCCAGCGGGGCCGAGGCGTCGGCCAGGCGCACCTCCATCCGTCGGTCGATCTCGGCGCGATAGGCCATGACCTCAGCCAGAGACGGGCGCGTCATCAGACCTCGCTCATCGCGGCCGATGCGTTCGCCGAGCGCCTCATAGTAGGAATTGAAGACCTCCTTCAGCCGAGGATCGAACGGCTCATAGCCCGGCCTGTCCAACAGCATGATTTCGAAGAACCAGCTCACATGGCCCAGGTGCCACTTGCCCGGACTGGCTTCGGCCATCGACTGCGCCTGCAGGTCTTCGGCGGACAAGGATGCCGCCAAGGCGGGCATCACCGCGCGCACGCGGCGATAGCGCTCCAGATCCCCGGCGACGCGCGCCGGCCTGCGCTGCGTTCCGGCCATAGTCCCGCCTGCCCCTGGGTGAGTGTTCGCTGTGGTCACCCTGTAGAAATGCAGGCTGAGACGAGGCGGTTCCGCGTGATTGAAACCCGTCTCCGCGCGCCTTCACGGTCCTGTTTCAGAGGAACAGTCACGATCAGAGAGCGTTCTGATTCAATCAAGTCGCCGTAACGGCGCAGGTTTTTCAGGATCCCGCCGCATGCCCGAAGTTCGCATGCCCGAGGGGCCGAACGCCATCGAGCCCCCGCCATCGCCGCACCCGCTTGATCGGGCGCCGGATCTGGCCGACCCGGCCAACTGGCGCGCCATGCTGGCCTGTCAGATACCGGCGCTGAGAGCCTTCGCCTTTTCGCTGGCCCGCAACAGGGCGGATGCGGACGACCTGGTTCAGGAAACCCTGGTCAAGGCCTGGGCGCATCGGGCGCGGTTCGAGACGGGGACCAATCTGCGGGCCTGGCTGTTCACCATCCTGCGGAACAGCTGGTACACCGGCGCCGCCCGCCGTCGACGCGAAGTGGCCGATGAAGAAGGCCGCCACGCCGCCAGCCTGACCTCCGAGGCCAACCAGGAATGGACCGCTGAATTGACGGCGCTTCAACAGGCGCTGAACACCCTGCCGCCCGACCACCGTGAGGCCATCATCATGGTCGGCGCCGCCGGTCTTTCCTATCAGGAGGCGGCCGATATCGCCGGTTGCGCCGTAGGCACGGTCAAGAGCCGGGTCAATCGCGCGCGGCGCCGCCTGGCCCTGCTGCTGGCGCACGAACTCCCGCTCGGCGACACAGAAAATAATGAGGGCGACGACAGCTAGGCGGAGGGAACGGAGGAACCGGCGAAGGGGTTCAATTCCCGATCTCAGGAGAGTCCGTCATGATGACTCCGCAACGTCCTCCCTCCCCCGAACCCCCGCGCACGGGCAAGCGCGGCTTCATGGACTGGCTGTTCGGTCGCACGCCGCAGCCGCCCAGCAAGGCCAGCCCCAACCTCTATCTGGGCGACATCGTGGACGGCGACTTCAGTTCGCCCTCCGCCCATCATCATCACAAGCGGCCGCCCAGCGACGGGCTATGAGCTGAGCGACAGCCTAGCGTCCTGCCCGCCCGGCATACTCCAGTCGGGCGATGGTGCGGTTGTGCACCTCGTCCGGACCGTCGGCGATGCGTAGGGTCCGCACCATGGCGTAAAGCTCGGCCAGCGGCGTGTCGCCCGACACCCCCGCCCCGCCGAACGCCTGAATGGCGTCGTCGATGACCTTCAACGCCATGCGCGGCGCGGCGACCTTGATCTGGGCGATCTCGGACTTGGCGCCCTTGGCCCCGACCTCGTCCATCATCCAGGCGGCCTTCAGCACCAGCAGGCGGCACATCTCGATATTGGTGCGCGCCTCGGCCACCCGCTGTTCCCACACCGAATGCTCGGCGATGGTCTTGCGGAAGGCGGTCCGGCTGAGCAGGCGGTCGACCATCAGCTCCAGCGCCTTTTCGGCCGCGCCGATGGTGCGCATGCAGTGGTGGATGCGGCCCGGCCCCAGGCGGCCCTGGGCGATCTCGAAGCCGCGCCCCTCCCCCGCGATCAGGTTGGAGGCCGGGACGCGGACGTTCTCCAGCACCACCTCGGCGTGGCCGATCGGCGCCTCGTCATAGCCGAACACCGACAGCATCCGCTCGACGCGGAAGCCGGGCGTGTCGACCGGGACGATGATCTGGCTCTGCTGCTGGTGAACGGCGGCGTCGGGATCGGTCTTGCCCATGACGATGGTCACGGCGACGTTCGGGTGCGCCATATTGGTCGACCACCACTTGCGGCCGTTGACGACGTAATGGTCGCCGTCGCGCTCGATCCGGGTCTGGATGTTGGTGGCGTCGGACGAGGCGACCTCAGGCTCGGTCATCAGGAAGGCCGAACGGATTTCTCCCGCCATCAGGGGCTTGAGCCACCGCTCCTGCTGGGCGGCGTCGCCGTACATGTGCAGGACTTCCATATTGCCGGTGTCGGGCGCGTTGCAGTTGAACGCCTCGGCCGACCACAGCGCCCGGCCCATCAGCTCGGCGATGGGGGCGTATTCCAGGTTCGACAGCCCCGCCCCATGCTCGCCCGGCAGGAACATGTTCCACAGGCCCTCAGTCCTGGCCCTGGCCTTCAGCGCCTCCATCACCGGCGGCTGGCGCTTGGGATCGGCGCGGACCTGGGCGCGATAGTCCGCCTCGCGCGGCAGAACCTCCGCCTCCATGAAACGACGCACCCGCTCGCGCCAGTGCTCGCCCCGCTCGCTCAGCCGGAAATCCATCTTACGCCTCTCCCGAAATGAAAACGGCGCGGCCCCGTCGGAGCCGCGCCGTTGAACATCAAGCCTCAGCCCGCGCTCACCCCTTGAGCAGCGGCGCCAGCTTCTGGGCGATCATCATGTCGCCCGCGATCTTCAGCTTGCCCTGCATGAAGGCCATCATCGGGTCGAGGCGGCCTTCGGCCAGCGCGACGAAGTCGTCCCACTTGATCGAAACGGTGGCGTCGGCCGGCTTGTCGTCGTTGCTGACGGTGTTCGGAGCCGAGGCGCCGTCGATGAAGATCTTGCCGTCATCGCCGAAGTCCAGCTTCACGGTCTTGCCCAGACCCGAGTTTTCGCCGACGGCGGCGCGAATCTTGTCGGTGGCGAGGGCCAGATCGGCCATGTGCGTCTCTCCCGTTGAGAAGTTGAACCACACGCCTAACCCGCGCGCCGGGCGGCGCCAAGATCACGCAAGGGAAGGCCAGGTCAGGAAGTCCCAATCGCGCCGGTTCCATCACATATGGCTCAGCTTACATGAGTTTGCGTTCGGCCGCGGCGAGATGGCCTAGAAGTTGCGCGTTTGCGTAACAAGGACTCGCCAATGACCCGCCTGCTCACTCCGGAGGAAGTTCGCCTTGACCAGTTGTGGCGCGAACACTTCGGCCAGCCCCTGCCCATGATCGGCGCCCCCGAGGTCGCCCGGCGCATCCTGCGCCAGCACGGCGTCGCCGTGCGCCGCCCCAGCGACGCCAAGGCCGCCGCCCCTTCGGAGGGCCGCGACTGACGTCGGATTTTTCGGAAAGAATTCTGGCGGAGACGGAGGGATTCGAACCCTCGGTACCCCTTACAGGGTACGACGATTTAGCAAACCGTTGCCTTCAGCCACTCGGCCACGTCTCCAGCAGGCCGCGTGGATAGCGAGTCGCGCGACGCTTCGCAATGCGGAACTGACGCCCTTTGTGTTAACCCGGCATAAGAGTGGCATGTGACACGGGGTTCGCACCTCATTTTGCTCGATATCGGGAAAAAGACTTGGCTATCACCCCTGCTGACACTCTGGGCTCCGCGACCGAAGGCGCGCGCGCGAATCGCGCGGCGCGGGTCGAATCGCGTGCGCCGACGGCAGAGACAGGGCGTGCGGGCCGGGCTCGGCGCGGGCCCTTGCGGCCGGACGTCTGGCTGAACACCCGACAGCGGGCGGCGGCGCGGCGGCGCGTCTTCTACTTCCGCGGCGTCGACATCGTCGCATCGAGCTTCCTGTGCCTTGTGGCGATCGGCCGCATGAACGCCGGCGGACTGGCGCAGGTCACCCTGTTCGAAGCCGCGCCCATTCTGATCGGCGCGCTGATGACCCTGGGCCTGATGCGATCGCTGGGCCTGTATCGTTTTGACAATAGCCGGGCGCCCGCGCGCCATCTGGCAGGGGTCGCCGCCGTGGCGGGCCTGGGCGGCGCCTTCGCCTGCCTGCTGGGCCTGGCCCTGCCCAACGGCGAGACGCCGCTGGCCGAGTACGGCTGGTGGGCGATCGCCTCAGCGGTGCTGCTGACCGGCCTGCACACCATCTGGCGGATGCTGGTGGCCCAATGGCGCAGCCGAGGCGATCTGACGCCCAACGTCGTCGTGGTCGGCGCCACCCGTCACGCCGAATCGCTGATCCGCGAGGCGCTGGACCGGCGCGACCTGAACATTCTGGGCGTGTTCGACGACCGCCTGGCCCGCACGCCCGACGCCCTGGCCGGCGTGCCGGTTCTGGGCGGGACAGACGCGCTGCTGGAACACAGGCTGACGCCCTATATCGACCGGGTCATCCTGGCCATCGATCCCAAGGCCGAGGCCCGCGTCCGCGCCCTGACCCATCGCCTTGAGGTTCTGCCCATTCCCCTGACCCTGCTGGTCGACCCCAAGGGCGCGGCCCAGCGGAACGAGGCGCTGGAAAAGCTGGCCTCCTCCTCCCTGCCCCTGCTGGGCGGCGCGGTGGACGGCGAGCGGCGCGCCTTCAACAAGCGCATTCTCGACATCATCCTGTCGGCCCTGGCGCTGGTCGTGCTCAGCCCCGTGCTGTTCCTGATCGGCCTGGCCGTGCGGATGGACAGCAAGGGCCCGGCCCTGTTCCGCCAGCGCCGCCACGGCTTCAATCAGGAAGAGATCGTGGTGTGGAAGTTCCGCACCATGCGCCAGGAAGCCTCTGACGCCACCGCCAGCCGTCAGGTGACCGCCGGCGACGACCGGGTGACGCGCCTGGGCAAATTCCTGCGCGCCACCAGCCTGGACGAGTTGCCGCAGCTGGTGAACGTGCTGCGCGGCGAGATGTCGCTGGTCGGGCCGCGCCCCCACGCCATCGGCATGAAGACCGGCGACGCCGAGTCGGCGCGTCTGGTCGCTGAATACGCCCATCGCCACCGCATCAAGCCCGGCATGACCGGCTGGGCCGCCATCAAGGGCTCGCGCGGGCCGCTGCATACGGCGGATGAAGTGCGCGACCGGGTTCAACTCGACATCGAATACATCGAGCGTCAGTCCTTCTGGCTGGATTTATGGATCATCGCCGTGACCGTTCCCGTGCTTCTGGGCGACCGGATGGCCGTGCGCTGATGTTCTGGCGGGGGGTGTTCGGCTACCTGCCGGCCAATATCGTGCAGGGCGTGGTCGGGTTTCTGACCATCATCATCTTTACGCGCCTGCTGTCGCCCGAGGATTTCGGCCGCTATGCGCTGGCCTATGCAGTGCTGACGCTGGCCCATGTGGCGACGTTCAGTTGGCTGGAAGCCTCCATGGCCCGCTTCTGGGCGGCCCAGTCCGACGAGGCGCAGATGGCCGGGCATTTCGCCAGCCTGTATCGCGCGGCCTTCCTGATCACCGCCGTCTTCGTGCCGGTCGCCGGGCTGCTGGTGTGGCTGTGGCCCATGCCGGACAACTTCCGCCTGCCGCTGGCCGTGGCGCTGGCGGGGATTCCCGTGCGCTGCTTCCTGAAGCTGGCGCAGGAGCGGTTCCGCGCCGCGGGCGAGGTCGGCCCCGCCGCCGCCATCGACATCTGGAGCGCGGTCGCGGGGCTGGCCTTCGGCGTCGGCCTGGCCCTGCTGGGGATGGGGGCCGAGGCGCCGCTGGCCGGGATGCTGCTGGCCCCGCTGGTCGCCCTGCCCTTCGTCCTGCCCGCCGAAC
The DNA here is from genome assembly GCF_057655995.1 of Brevundimonas sp. Soil_N_31. Taxonomy (NCBI): domain Bacteria; kingdom Pseudomonadati; phylum Pseudomonadota; class Alphaproteobacteria; order Caulobacterales; family Caulobacteraceae; genus Brevundimonas; species Brevundimonas sp. Soil_N_31. Next base: position 158,824 of record NZ_JBDGLE010000002.1, on the reverse strand, counting down.
TGCGCGAAGCCCGGCGCGGGCGGCTGGATCGTCAACGGCTGAAATCCTACGCCGTCTATGGCTACCCGATCGCCGTCGGTCTGGGACTGACGGTAGTGCTGGCCTCAACGGACCGCTTCCTACTGGCCCTGTTCATGAACGAAGCGGCGGTCGGCGCCTATCACGCGGCCTACAGCATCGCCAACCGGACGCTGGACGTCATGTTCGTCTGGCTGGGCGCGGCGGGCGCTCCGGCTCTGGTTATGGCGCTGGAGCGCGGCGGACGCGAGGATCTTCAGGCCGCTGCGCGCGAGCAAGCCTCGACCCTGGTGCTGATCGGCCTGCCCGCCGCCGTGGGCGTGGCGCTGGTCGCGCGGCCGCTGGCCGAGTTCATGATCGGCGAAGACCTGCGCACCGTCGCTGCCTCGGTCACGCCGTGGGTGGCGCTGGGCGCCTTCCTGTCGGGCATGACGACCTATTACTTCGGACAGGCCTTCACACTGGGCCGCCGCACGGGCTGGCTGTTGCTGGCCATGAGTATCCCGGCGGGGAGCAACGTCATCCTGAACATCCTGCTGATCCCGCGTTTCGGCGTCATGGGGGCGGCCTGGGCGACAGCGATCAGCTTCGCTTTAGGCCTGATGGCCTCCATGGCCATCGGACGGCGCATCCTGCCCCTGCCCGTGCCTTGGAACGCGCTGGCGCGCTGCGGTCTCGCGGCCGTCGTCATGGCGGGCGTGGTGCTTCTGCTGCCCCCGATTGGGGGCTTCCCTGAGTTGATGATGGACGCCGGGGTGGGCGCCGTCGTCTATGGCGCCGCCGCCTTCGCCCTGAACGCAGGCGGGGTGCGCGACCTGCTGCGCCGTCTGCGCGGCTTCCTGCAGGCGCGGAGGGCTGCGGCATGAAAGTCATAATCCATGACAACGCCGCATGGGACGAGGCCCGTCCCCCCCTGTCGGTGCTGATGCCCTTCCTGCGCGACGATCCGTCGAACCTGTTGCAGATGCTGGACCGCGAGGCGCAAAGCGTCGGCGGCCGCGCCGAGTTGATCGTGCTGGACGACGGCACGGCGGACCCAGCCCTGACAGCGCGCCTAACCGCCCTGATCGACGCCCTGTCCCTGCCCGCCCGGCTGATCACGCTGGGCGCCAACGAAGGACGGTCCAAGGGCCGCAACCGCCTGGCCCAGGAGGCCCGCGGCCGCTTCCTGTTGTTCCTCGACAGCGACATGCGCCCCGACCATGCGCGTTTCCTGACCGACTGGGTCGATCTGGCGGTGAACGACAATCCCGCCGTAGCCTTCGGCGGCTTCTCCCTGCTCCAGGCGCCGACCGACGCGCGTTACGCCGTCCATCGCCAGATGGCCGCCCGGTCCGACTGCATTTCCGCCGATCAGCGCACGCTGCAACCTGAGAAATACGTCTTCACCTCCAATCTACTGGTGCGCCGCGACGTCTTCGACACCGAAAGCTTCGACGCCGGGTTCAGCGGTTGGGGCTGGGAAGACGTGGAATGGGCCATGCGCGTCTCGCGCCGATTCCCGGTCGTACACATCGATAATCCAGCCACCCACATGGGCCTGGACACGGTCGAGGCCCTGGCCGCCAAATATGAGCAGTCAGCGCCCAACTTCGCCCGCGTCGCCGCCCGACACCCTGATTTCGTCGCCGCCTATCCCAGCTATCGCGTGGCGAAGAAGCTGAAGGCCGTGCCCGGTCTGCGCATGATCCGCCCCCTGTTCAAGCTGGTCGCGTGTCTCGGCCTGCTGCCGCCCGCCCTGCGTGGTTTCAGCCTGCGCCTGTACCGCGCCGCCTTGTATGCGGAGGCGATATGAGCGCGCCCGATGTCGCCGTCGTCATTCCTACCCTGCGTCGCCCCGATGAACTGACCCGCGCCTTGCGCTCCATCTTCGCCCAGCAAGGCGCTGAAGGTCGCCTGCGCGAAATCATTGTCGCCGACAACGACCCTGAAGCCAGCGCCCGCAAGACAGTCGAGGCGCTGACGTCGGAATCGCCAGTCCCCCTGATCTGGACCCATGCGCCGCGTCCGGGCGTGGCCACCGCCCGCAACACGGGCCTGGCCGCGACCCAGGCGCCGCTGATCGCCTTTCTGGACGACGATGAGGCGGCCAGTTCCGGTTGGCTGGCCGCCCTGTTACGCGGACAGGCCGCGACCGGCGCCGACGCCGTCTTCGGTCCGATCCAGGGCCGCGTTCCTGACGGAACCGGCTGGGCGTCGCCGTATCTCGAGCGGTTCTTCGGCCGCGAAGGGCCTGAGCACGACCAACAGATCGAAGAGCCCTACGGCTGCGGTAACGCCCTTCTGGTGCGCGCGACTGCCTTGCCCGGCGATGCGCCCTTCCACGTCGGATCGGATCAGATCGGAGGCGAGGACGATGTCCTGTTCGCGGCGCTGAAGACGCGCGGCGGACGATTCGGCTGGGCAGCGGACGCCTGGGTCGAGGAGTTCCCACCTCCGCACCGTGCGACCCTGCGCTACGCCCTGACCCGCGCCTTCGCCTATGGTCAGGGCCCCAGTCAGACGGCGGCCGAAGCGCGCGACGGGCTGAACGTCGGCCGCTGGATGATCATCGGCGTCGCCCAGACGCTGGTGTGGGGCGCAGCAGCCCTGGTCCTGACGCTGCTGGGCCGCGACAGCCGCGCCGTCATGGCCGACCGCGCCGCACGCGGTCTGGGCAAGGTGCTGTGGATGAAGAATTTCGAGCCGCGCTTCTACGGCCAGAGCGAACTGGACCGCCTGAACCGCCAGCGCGCCTCTAGCTGAAGAACCGCTTCAGCAGCTTGGGCGGACTCCAGGTCGAGCGGTTCATCACCAGACCAGCGACCCGACCGCCGGCGGCGTCGATCTCTTCACGCAGGGCGGCGGGCGCGGCGGCGCCCGTGCTGTCGGCCGCGACCACCATCACCGTGGAATCGACCAGCGGCGCCAGGGTCAGGGCCATGTCGCTGCGATCCGCCGCCGGTGCGTCGATCACCACCGTATCGGCATGGGCGCGCAGCCGGGTCCAATAGCGAGGGTCGTCCACCGCCTCGACGCGCTGGCCCGCGCGCAGCAGCTCCATATGGAAGCGGGTGACATACAGCCGTCCGCCCAGGCAGGCCTTGGCCGTCAGGATGCGTCCCGGAGCGGCGGGCTTGCCGTCGCGTCCGCGCAAGGGCGGCGACACAGCATAGAAAGCCGATCCGTCCGGCGACGCCTGCACCGACGGTCCCAACCGTCCGAACCGATCCGGTTCAGCAGCGATCTGCTCCATCTGGCCTTGCTGCGGCAAATCCCCGTCGATCAGCCAGACCGGTCGGCGTCCGCGTACGGCGGCCATGCGGGCGAACTCGCGCGCCACCGTCGACACGCCCTCGCCTGAGGTCGAGGCGGCGAACAGAATTACGCGGCCGCGATGCGCCGGCGCTGGTCCCAGCGCGGCCCACAGACCAGCCATCTCGGTTGTCAGATCGACCATGCGAATCGTTTACGCGCGCGCCATTTGGAACAGCCTAGCACGACACAACCGTCGGTTTCTGCGGCCTGTCGGCGTCATGAGGCGGATCAGCCGCCCTTGACGGGTGCGACGGCCAGAACCGGCGCGTGCAGGGTACGGCTCAGGGTCGACGGCATGGCGAACCCCGGGCGCAGGAAGACCCGCAGCAAACCGACGCACAGAGCGGTGAAACCCGCGAACAGCAGCACGGCGACCATCAGCGGAATCCGCATGCTCTTGCCCTTCGACGGCGGCTGGGCGCGCTCGATAACGGTGACGTTGTCGGCGCCCGCCTTGACCAATTCGTTGTCGGCGCGGCTCTGGGTCTCGCGTTGCTGGAACTCGCGGATCGAGGCGGTCAGAACTTCGCGATTGCCCGCCAGGGTCGAGTTGCGCGATTCCAGCTCCGTCAGGCGGGTCTGGCGCGAGCGCAGGTCCGACAACTGACGATCAAGCACAGCCAAGCGCGCCGCCAGGGAATCACGGTCGGCCTGGGCGTTGATACGGGTCGTCTCCAGCTCGACCCAGACAGGGTTCGGACCGGTGCGAACCTCCTTGGCGCCCACGGCCGTGCCGGTGCCCACATAGGCCTGCATCTGAGCGATCTTGGAATCGATTTCACGCACAGGCTGGGCGTCTGGTTGATAGCGCGCCAACAGGCTCTCGCGCTCGGTGCGTAGTTGCAGGATCTGGTCCTGAGCCGACACGTTCAGATCCTGGTGCAAGGCCACCTCCGCCGGCGTCCGCGACATTTGACCGACCAGGGTCGCCAGACGCTGCGAAGCCTGCTGCAACTGAGCTTGCACGCCCATGCGCTCTGTGAAGACGGATTGATAGCTGTTGGCGATAGTCGACTTGGCCGTGGCGAAGTCGCCGATGTTATTCGTGCGCAGGAACTCTTCATAGGCGCGGTCGGCGTCGCCCAGCTCATCCTCGAACGTCTGACGCTGCGTGCGGATCGCAGCCGTGGCGCGGTCCTGGAAGACCTCGCGACGATAGGTCAGATACTGGTCGATGACCGTGTTCAGGATGCGCGCCGACTTGGCCGGGTCATTGCTCTTGTAGCTCAGGCCGATGACCGGGCTCAGCGGCGTCACCTCGACGCCCAGTCCGGCGGCGACGGCGCGCACGGCGGCGGCCTCCTGGCGGGTCGGGTCCGCAGGCGCCGGCGCGCCCGGCTCCTGGAAGCTTTCGACGCCCAAGGCGCGCACAACCCGGCGTTTGACCTCTAGGCTGTTCAGTATGGCGGCTTCGGACTGGGCCACCTCCGCAGCCGACGGCGGCATGGCGCGTTCGCCCATGCCGACGCGCGGCTGATAGACGTACTCCTGCCCTACCCCAACAAACAGGCTGGCGCCGGCGGTATAGGTCTTCTTCATCGTCATCACGACAGCGGCGCCGATTCCGAAGATCACGGCAAAGATGAGGATCATCAGCAGCAGTTCGCGGAACAGCAGGGCCACGACGTCCATGACGCCGTAACGGGGACGGGTAGCTGTGACGTGCGAACGCATACGGGCTGGATCATCCACCAGTGTCAGACCGGGACACCTTGAAGCGTTGGCGTTAACCGGCCGTTACCCATAAGGCGTCAGCTTGGCTGAACTTCAGTTTTGCAACCGACCGGACCGCCCGCCCATGGACGTTGATCGCCGCCTGCTTCTACTGGCGCTGGCCGCCGGCCTGTCGGGTTGTGCGGCGTCCGCAGGGCGAAGCGCGTCCAGCGGCCTGCCCCGGCCGCAGACCGTCTCGGATCTGCCGGCCGACCTGCCTTTCGCCCCCTGGACCGATGTCGAACCGGAGTATCGGCTTTATACCGGGGACGAAATCGAAGTGGTTCTGCCTACCGCCACTGAGCTGAATCGCCAGTTGAAGATCGGCCCCGATGGGCGCGTCTCCCTGCCTTTGGTCGGCCATGTGACGGCCGCCGACCGCAGCCTGTCGGAGTTGGAAGGCGACATCTCCGCCGGGTACGCGCCTCACCTGCTGCGCCCCGAGGTCGAGGTGACGTTGCGTCAGGCCGGACCGCTGAAGGTCTGGATCGACGGCGAAGTACGCAATCCGGGCGTTTTCGACATGCCGGGCCAGATCGACGCCTATCAGGCCCTGATCCTGGCGGGCGGCGCCCTGCCGACCTCAAACGCCCGCAACTGCGCCCTGATCCGCCGTGGCCCTGGCGATCTACGCATGCTGAAGGTGCTGGATCTGCGCGCGCCGCGCGGCGAGATCCTGCCCCTGCGCCGCGGCGACATCGTGTTCGTGCCGCGCTCGACCCTAGGCGAACTGGCCGCCTTCTTCACCCAGGTGCGTAACGCCCTGCCGATCGGTTTCTCCTACGCGATCAACGGAAGCTACGCCTCGACTTGACGCAAGAAATGCGTCCGCGATTCCGATCTTCGCTCAGGCAATAGAACGTCAGCGCTAAACGACATTAGATGGTCTCGAGAGGCATGCGCGCCCAAGTATCGCTTTCGACCCATTGCGGACATTTACGGATTGAACCTAGGGAGAGATGATGATCATCGCCTCGATGTTGTTCGTTGTTTATCAATCGGCGCCGCCTGCCGCAGCGCGACCTGAACCTACCGTCTGTGAACGATCCGAGCGTGACCTAGCGACAGGATCTCGCCTTTGGTGCCCTGCCGAGCTCCGGAAGCGAGTACCGCAAAGCCTAATGACGACGATGCCCATCGATGGAAGCGGCAAGGGATGGGCGCTGTTGAAATGCGACCTAGGCGAAGGCGGCGTCACGACGGCGTGCAGCCTTGTCGATGAGTCGGAACCGGGTTCTTCGTTCGGCGTATGGGCGACACGCGTTCAGCTCAAAGCGACGGCGCGGAGCACCGATGGCAGTTTTCCCCCGGCTGGCGACAGCTACTACGCCTTTGCTCGATGGGAGGTTCGCTAACGCCTACTGTCCACCCGCGGCGAACATTCTCAAAATCTGCTCTTGGGGGCGAAAGCGCAATGCCAACACAGCCGATCAAAAGCCAACGCCCAGCTCTCAGACAAATGTAAAACTCATCCAGCCCAAACGGGCTTAAACCGTGGTCGGGGCGAGAGGATTCGAACCTCCGACCCTCTGGTCCCAAACCAGATGCGCTACCAGGCTGCGCTACACCCCGGACCGACGGAGCGCCCTCATGGCACGTCGGGTGAGTCTCCGCAACGGCCTAAGACGCAAGTCGCGCCTCAGGGACGAAAGAAGGGGTGCTTGATCGTATCGCCTGGCTTGGCGCCGATCTCGCCAGCCCGACCCGCACGCAATTCCAGCACGCCGTTGGCGGCGCCGTTCGAGGGAATCGGCGCCTCTGAATTCGGCGTGGCGTGGCTGGCGATGGAGACGATGCGACCACGCGGATCAATGTAGATGATGTCCAGCGAGCTGGGCGTGTTCTTCATCCAGAAGCTCTGCTCGGACGCCGTCTGGAATTGGAACAGCATTCCGCGGTCGTCTTCCAGCGGCGGTCGAAACATCAAGCCCCGCGCGCGCTCGGCGTCATCGTCCGCGATCTCGACCATGAACTTGTGCTCGCCGGACGCCGTGACCACGGACAGCGCTTCCAACGGCTGACCGGACGCATCCATCGGCCCCGTGCGCGTACAGGCCGAAGCCATAAGAACTCCAGACAGAACAACAGCGTACAGCGTTATTCTAACCACGACACGGCGACGGATCATGATATTCGTCCTCTTCGGACGAACTCAACCGCCCTGTCTGATATCGGCGACCACAAGACCCTTCGGCCCCTCGGCGAAACGTACGTTCACCGGATCGCCCGGCAGCAGGTCATCCAGACCGCAACGCCGCAACGTTTCGACGTGGACAAAGATATCCCCGTCCTGGCCGTCGCGCACTACAAATCCATAGCCCTTGGTGCGATTGAACCATTTGACCACGGCGGCTTCCAGAGGCGCGTCCGAAGAGACGCCGACATGACCGATCGACGATGAGCGAACGCTCTCTCGGCGCGTCGGCTGTACGGCAGCGGCTTCCAGCTCGGCAATCGTGACCACCTGCCAACCCTTGGGTCGCTTGGCGCACTCGCAAGTGATCGTCGCCCCCTCGCCCGCCAGCTCGTGCCCCGCCTCGCGCAGGCTGGTGACATGAAGCAGAACGTCGCGCATTTCCGTCAGAAGCGGGTCGTCCGGGACGATGAAGCCGTAGCCCTTCCCAGCGTCAAACCACTTGACCTTGCCCACGACCTTGACGGTCTCGAGCGTATCGCTCTCTTCGAAACTCATCACCTACATCCCCGCCCGAACACACCGGGACAGTCAGAATAACACAGTTACATCAAGATTGGCAATCTCGCGGCCCACTTTACGCCACATTGTCGTCAAAAAGACAAGGCGAACGTGTAACATCCCCCGCTCTTGAAGCGAGAGAAGACAGCCTGGCGATCGAGGGAGGAGCATTGCTCCGCGTGGCAGTCCCTAGGGGAGTCGAACCCCTCTTTTCAGGTTGAAAACCTGACGTCCTAACCGATAGACGAAGGGACCGCTGCGCGGAGGAGCGGCCTGATAGCCGTCCCTTTTCGGCGATGCAAGAGGGCGTTGCGCGCTTTTGCAAAAAAACGACCGACGCGCCGTTTCAATGCCGGATCGCGGACGCCGCAGACATCCAGACGGATAAAACCGCCGTGGAAAAACGCATTCAAATGTCGAGGGAGATAAAACTCCGCGTGGCAGTCCCTAGGGGAATCGAACCCCTCTTTTCAGGTTGAAAACCTGACGTCCTAACCGATAGACGAAGGGACCGCTGCGCGGAGGACCGTGTAGATAGCCGCCGATTCCGCTTATGGCAAGCACGGCGAAGCGGATTTGTGCGACTTTTTCAAAGACCTGCGTCGTTTCACGGCCAAGGCTGACGGTTTCAGGCCATGCGCGGGTCGGCGACGTCCTCGATCTCGAACTGCACGCCGCGACGGCCGTTCCAGTCGTCGGCTTTCAGGCGCCCGACCAGGTTCAGACCGCCCTGCCCCGCCAGCAGCGCCTTGCCCGTCGGCAGGTCAGCGCAGCGCCAGGCGATGGCCCGCACCGAGGCGCCGTCCGGCCCGACCAGACGGCACCGCACATGGCCGCCGTTCACGGCGACCGGCTCGCGCGCCTGGACGCCTTCCAGCGCGAACAGAGGCTCCGGGTTGGCCGGACCATAGGGGGCCAGTTGCTCGAACGCCTCGAACAGGTCGCGGGTGGCGGCGCGCGGATCGATCAGGGCGTCGACCTCGACCCAGTCCTGAGCCACGGCCTCAACGCGCTCGGCTGACAGGCGATCGTTGAGAAAGGCGCGAAGCTCGTCGATGCGGTCCGCCGTCACCGTCAGGCCCGCCGCCATGGCGTGCCCGCCCCCCGCAATCAGCACGCCCTCGTTCCATGCCGCTTGCACTGCCCGGCCCAAATTCATGCCCGGCTGCGACCGGCCCGAGCCCTTGCCCACGCCGTTGACGGCGTCGACGCCGATGACGATGACGGGCTTTCTCCAGCGTTCGCGCAGGCGCCCGGCGACGATGCCGACCACGCCGGGGTGCCAGTCCTCGCCGCTGACGACCACGGCGGCGCTGTCGTCGGCATGGGCGCCGGTCGCCTCGACGCGGCGGACGGCCTGTTCAGTGACTTCAGCCTCGACCTCGCGCCGGGCGAGGTTCAAGGCGTCCAGTTCCTGGGCCAGCATCCGCGCTTCATCCGGGTCGTCGGTGGACAGCAGGCGCGCGCCCAGATCCGACTTGCCGATGCGGCCGCCCGCATTGATGCGCGGGCCGAGGATGAAGCCCGCGTGATTGGTCTTGGCCGGTCCCGGCTCTGCCCCCGCCGCCGCCAGCAGGGCGCGCAGGCCCGGATTGCGCCAGTGCGACATGACCCCCAGCCCCAGACTGGTCAGGGCGCGGTTGAAGCCGGTCAGGCCCGTCACGTCGCAGATGGCGCCCATGGCGGCCAGATCCAGCCACTGACGGATGTCGGGCTCAGCCTTGCCCTCAAACAGGCCGCGCCCGCGCGCCTCGCGGTTCAGGGCCGCCAACAGGACGAAGACCACGCCCGCCGCCGCCAGATTACCCTGCCCCGAGCCGCAGCCCGGCCGGTTCGGATTGACCACGGCGAGGCAGGCGGGCGGCTTTTCACGCATCATGTGGTGGTCGATGACCACGACCTTCAGGCCGATGGCCGCCGCATGGGCCACCGCCTCATTGGCCGCCGCGCCGCAGTCGACGGTGATGACCAGATCGGCGCCGCGCGCCTTCAGCGTGTCGAAGGCCCGCGCGCTGGGACCGTAACCCTCGGTCAGGCGGTCGGGGACATAGATGGGCAGGTCCGCGCCCAGGGTGCGGAACCAGCGCACCAGCAAGGCCGCGCTGGACGCCCCATCCACGTCGTAGTCGGCGAAGACATGGATGCTGGCCTGCGCCTGAAGCGCATCGACGATGGCGGCGGCGGCGGCGTCCATGTCCATGAAGCTGGACGGATTGGGAAACAGCGCCTTCAGCGTCGGCTTCAGGAAATCAGCGCCCTGCTCCGCCCCCACCCCGCGCGACGCCAGCGCCCGCGCCAGCGGCTCGTCCAGACCCAGCGCCTGGATGTGCGCCCGCGTCACGCCCGCCTCGGCGGGGCGCAACCGCCAGGCCCGGCCAGACAGGGATCGGGACACGTCGAGGAAGGCGGACGAGACGGCGCCGTCAGCCATCAGCGCGCGCCGCCGAGACGGCAAAAGGGTTCAGACGGGACATGGGCCATGACGGCTCCTCGCACTCAAGGCGGCGAAACGCGGCCGGAGCGGCAGGATCGCCGGATTCGCCCAGGCGGGCGATGAAAGCCAAACGGCGACCTTGGGCCCCCGCCACGACTATTGCGGACGCGGCCGATCGATGGGGGGCGGCGCCTTGGCGCGCTGACGCAGCGCCTCGGCGTAGGCCTCGACCTCTTCCGCCGTGCGCGCCGTTTCAGGCGACATCCGGCTGGCGTCGATGCGGCGGTTGATCGATTCGGTGAAAACGGCCGGGTCTTCGTTCAACGTCCATTCGATGCGCGCGACCTCGGCGCCCAGGGCGGCGCTACGCCCTTCCAGATTCGCCACACGCCCGGCGATCTCCGCCGGCGCCGGCAGAGGAGCGCTGGACTTCGGAAAGTCCGCCCAGCGCGGATACTGGCGGTTCTCGTCCACCAGTTGCTGCACGCGCGGCGCCAGCGGCGAGGTCGGGTCGGTTTCGGGCGCGAAGGCGCTGACGCAGCCGCTCAGCAACGCAGCCCCGCCCAGCATTGCCGCCAGACCTGTCTTTTTCAGCATCAGCACGTTCATTTCCTGCAACGACATATGCCATCATCGCGCCGGGAGGAAGGCGTGCGCGTCGCGCGCCCCCATCGGAGGTTCCGCGCCCATGGCCAAGCGCCCGACCAAGACCCCGTCCGCCACGCCGAACGCGCCCGCCGCGCCGCGCAAGTCCGGACGCCCCACCTCGGCCAAGCCGCGCGCCGCCAAGAAGCCCGCCCCCGCGGACAAGGTGAAGGCCGCCGCGCCTGAAAAACCCGCCGCCGAGGCCCCTGCCCCGCCGCCCGAAACGCCGAACGCCGCACCCGACTTCATGACCTTCAGCGCCGAACAGCGTCAGCAGCTGGAGACCCTGTCGCTGAACCTGGCCAAGGCGGCGATGATGGCCCAGACGGCGGTGGCCGAGGCGGCTCTGTCGCAGGCCGACCGCCCCGCTGCCCTGTCGCCCGACCCGTTCAATGTGGCCCCGGCCATGTCCTCGGTCATGACCGGCCTGGCCGCCCGCCCCGAAAAGCTGTTTCAGGCCCAGGCCGACCTGTTCGGCCGCTATATGGAGTTGTGGTCGACCACCACCCGCCGGGCGATGGGCGAGACGGTCGACAGCCCCGCCCCGTCCGACAAGCGGTTCCGCGATCCCGCCTGGTCCGAGAACCCCATGTTCGACATGATGCGCCAGTCCTATCTGGCCACCTCGGACTGGATGAACAGTCTGGTGTCCAGCGTCGAGGACGTCGATCCGCGCGTGAAACGTCGGGCCGAGTTCTTCACCCGCCTGCTTACCGACGCCTTCTCGCCCGCCAACTTCCTGGCGTCGAACCCCGTGGCGCTGAAGGCCCTGGCCGAGACCAGCGGCGAATCCCTGGTGCGCGGGATGCAGAACTTCGCCGCCGATCTGGAGCGCGGCGCCGGGTCACTGAAGATCAGCCAGGCGGACTACGGCCGCTTCGTCCTGGGCGAGAACGTCGCCACGGCGCCGGGTCAGGTGGTCTGGCGCGACGAGCTGTTCGAACTGATCCAGTACGACGCCGCGACGGACCAGCAGCACGCCGTCCCGCTGCTGATCTTCCCGCCGTGGATCAACAAATTCTACATCATGGACCTGCAGCCGGCGAACTCCCTGATCCGCTGGCTGAGCGCGCAGGGCTTCACCGTCTTCGTCTGCTCATGGGTCAATCCGGACCGCGACAAGGCCGAGTTCGGCCTCGACGACTACATGAAGAAGGGCGTCTACCGCGCTGTCGAAAAGACGCTGGAGCAGACCGGCCAGACGCATGTGAACACCGTCGGCTACTGCATCGGCGGCACCATGCTGGGCGCCAGCCTGGCGCACATGGCGGCCAAGGGCGATGATCGCGTCGCCTCGGCCACCTTCTTCGCCGCCCAGCACGACTTCGCCGAGGCGGGCGATCTGCTGCTGTTCACCGACGAGCACTGGCTGGCCGAGATCGAGCGGCTGATGGACGAGGCGGGCGGCGTCCTGCCCGGCACGGCGATGGCCGACACCTTCAACGCCCTGCGGGCCAACGACCTGATCTGGTCCTTCTTCGTGTCCAACTATCTGATGGGCAAGGCGCCGCCCGCCTTCGACCTGCTGGCGTGGAACGCCGACCAGACGCGGATGCCCAAGCGGCTGCACCTGCAATACCTGCGCCTGATGTACGGCCAGAACGCTCTGGCCAAGGGCGAGCTGGAGATCGACGGCGAACGCATCGACCTGTCGAAAGTCCGCATCCCCCTCTATTTCCAGGCCAGCCGCGAGGACCACATCGCGCCGATGAACTCAGTCTATCGCTCGGCCCGGCTGTTCAGCGGGCCAGTGACCTATACGCTGGCCGGATCAGGCCACATCGCCGGGGTCATCAACCCTCCGTCGGCCGAGAAGTACCAGCACTGGGTCAACGCCGCCCTTCCCGAAACGCTTCAGGAATGGCAAGCGGAGGCGCAACAGCATCCTGGCAGCTGGTGGTCGCACTGGGCCGACTGGCTGGGCGCGAAGTCCGGCGAAAAAATCGCCGCGCGCGATCCCAAGGCCGGGGCGTTGAAGCCTATCGAACCGGCACCCGGCGCCTATGTGAAAGTGAAGTCTTGAAGCGTATCGAGCCCAACCTGCTGCTGGCGATCGCCACGGCCTTTCCCCTGATCCTGCTGATCGCCACGGCCACCCTGTTCGGCACGCCGGGTCAGTTAGTGAAATACGTGATGATCGCGCTGATCGTGCCGGTCGCTTTCGTCCCCATGAACGCCGTCATGCGCCGGAAAATGGGTTGGGTGCGCCCGCCGATGATCCATCCGCAGGCTGCATCAACCGCCGTCTGGGCCAGCCTGTTTCCCGCGCTGATCATCCTGGCGGCAGGCGTGCCGCTGATCTTCCCCGGCCACGATTACGGCCTGCTGATCATCATCGCCGCCGTCTTCTTCGCCGGAACGGTGGAGTCGGCGATCAAGGCGGCACGGGCGGGTTAAGCCCGCCCCTAACCGGCCTCAGCTGAGGCCGGTCGCCTCGTCCAGGCCCAGCATGATGTTGAGGTTCTGAACCGCCGCGCCCGAGGCGCCCTTGCCCAGATTGTCCAGCAGGGCGACCAGACGCGCCTGCTCCCCGCCGCGATCGCCGAAGACGTGCAGGCGCATCCGGTTGGTGCCGTTCAGGCCCTCGGGTTCGATACCGGTCATGGCCTCGGTCTCGTCGATCTCGGCGACCTCGACGAAATGCTGGCCCTCATAAGCCTCGACCAGGGCGCCGTGCAGCCGTTCGACCGAGGGCGTCTCGGGCAGGGCCGACAGGTGCAGCGGAACCTCGACCAGCATTCCCTGGCGATAGTTCCCCACGGCAGGCGAGAACAGCACCGGGCGCGACAGCCCCGCGTGCTTCGTCATTTCCGGCACATGTTTATGCTTCAGCGTCAGGCCATAGGCGCGGAAGGCGGTCGCAGCCCCTTCGGCCTCGAACTCCGCGATCATGGCCTTGCCGCCGCCGGAATAGCCGGACACCGCATTGATCGTGACGGGCCAGTCGGCCGGGACCAGCCCCGCCTTCACCAGCGGCCGCATCAGGCCGATGAAGCCGGTCGGATAGCAGCCGGGGTTAGACACCCGCGTCGAGGCGGCGATGGCCGCACGCTGGCCCGCATCCATCTCGGCGAAGCCATAGGTCCAGCCGTCCGCCACCCGATAGGCGGTCGAGGCGTCGATGACCCGCACCGACGGTGTCTCGATCATCGACACCGCCTCGCGGGCCGCGTCGTCCGGCAGGCAAAGGATGACCGCATCGGCGCTGTTCAGCGCCTCGCGCCGCGCCTCGACATCACGACGGCGGTCGCCCAGCAGCATCAGCTCCAGATCGTCGCGCGCCTCCAGACGCTCGCGGATTTCCAGACCGGTCGTTCCAGCCTCGCCGTCGATGAAGATGGTGTGGGTCATCTCGTGCCCTCGGACATGCAAAAAGAAAAAGGCGCCTCGGGTTTCCCCGAAGCGCCCTTGTATTCCCAGTCGCGGGTTCGCGACTTAGCGCTTCGAGAACTGGAAGCTGCGGCGAGCCTTGGCGCGGCCGTACTTCTTACGCTCGACGACGCGGCTGTCGCGGGTCAGGAAGCCGTGCGGCTTCAGAACCTTGCGCAGTTCCGGCTCGTAGTGGGTCAGGGCGTGCGACAGGCCGTGGCGGATGGCGCCGGCCTGGCCCGACAGGCCCGAACCTTCGACGGTGCAGATCACGTCGTACTGCGTGGCGCGGTCCGAGACGGTCAGCGGCTGGGCGACCATCATCTGCAGCACGGGACGGGCGAAGTAAGCCGCCACGTCCTTGCCGTTAACGGTGATCTTGCCGGTGCCGCGCTTCACCCACACGCGGGCGATGGCGTTCTTGCGCTTGCCGGTCGAGTACGAACGGCCCAGGGCGTCGATCTTCGGCTCGCGGACGATTTCCTCGGCGGCGGCGGTGCCCAGGCCCTTCAGGGCGTCAAAGCCGGCGGCGGTGTCTTGAGTCACGTCGGTCATGCTCAGGCGCTCCGGGTGTTCTTGGACGACATCGACTTGAAGTCGATGGTCGTGGGCTGTTGGGCTTCGTGTTCGTGAGCCGCGCCGGCGAACAGGCGCAGGTGGGTCATCTGCTTGCGAGCCAGCGGCGACTCCTTGGGCAGCATGCGCTCAACGGCCTTTTCGAGGACGCGCTCGGGGAAACGACCGCCCAGAACCTTCTCCGGGGTGGTTTCCTTGATGCCGCCCGGGTGGCCGGTGTGGCGATAGTAGACCTTGTCGGTGGTCTTCTTGCCGGTGAACACCACCTTGTCGACGTTGGTGACGACGACGTAGTCGCCGCAGTCAACGTGCGGGGTGTAGGTCGGCAGGTGCTTGCCGCGCAGACGGTTGGCGATGAAGGTCGCGAGGCGGCCCACGACGACGCCTTCGGCGTCGATGTGGATCCACTTCTTCTCGACCTCGGCCGGCTTCAGCGAAGCCGTAGTGCTCTTCAGCATGATGAGGGTCCTGGAAGACGAAAAACGCGGCCCGAACCAAATGGATCAGGCGGAGGCCGGGGTGATAGAGGTTCCCTAATCAGAGGTCAATGCCAGTGCTGATGCCGATAACAACCTATCTAACTGATATATAATCACTTTTTATGAACGGTATCAAAATACCCGATCATTGCCACTCAAACCGCCCCGCCCCTTGCAACATCGCTCGCTCACAGCCCAGGCGTTTTCATCTTCTCGCAGGAATCCAGACGCGGTAATCGCCAGTCATGGCCCTTCGCTCGCTGTTCCCGACCCAAGTCTATGAAGCTTTTGTCAGTGCTGGGCGCGGCTGGAGCGATTTGCATGAAGAACTACTGGACCTCTGCCTGGTCATGGCCGAGGAGGACGAGGCCGGGATCGAGTGGTGCCGGGCCAACCACTATCCGGGCTACACCTCCTACGGCTCGATCAACGACCTGCCGCAGCGGTTCCCCGAGTTCGCTGAGCTGAAGAAGCTGCTGGACAAGCACGCGGCGAGCTTCGCCGAAAGCCTGCATTTCGACCTGGCCAAGAAGCTGCGGCTCGACAATCTGTGGGTCAACGTCCTGATGCCCGGCGGCGGTCACACCGGCCACATCCACCCGCACGCCGTCCTGTCCGGCACCATCTACATCCATGTGCCTGACGGCGCCTCTTCGCTGAAGATCGAAGACCCGCGCCTGGTCATGATGATGGCCCGCCCCGGCCTGACCGCCGCCGCCGGCGAGGCCGAGCAGCCCTTCGTCTATCTGAAGCCCGCGCCCGGCACGGTGCTGATGTGGGAAAGTTGGCTGCGCCACGAAGTGCCCGCCAATCGCGCCGAAGAACAACGCATCTCAATCAGTTTCAACTACGCCTGACGCCGGCTCGCCCTTCCCTCGCCGCATTTGCCCCGAACCTTGCGTCAACGGCGAAGCTTTGGAGGGAATGGATGCGGGTTTTCAGCGCGGCGGCGGCGATCGCCATGTTCACGACGGGCGCCCTGCTTCTAGGCGCATGCGGCGAAAAGGCGGATGCGCGAACGGCCCCTGCCCCTGATCCCGCCGTCGCGACCGAAGGCGCGCCCTATGTCCTGACGGGCACCCAGGTCTGGAGCGTGCCCGACCCCGTGTCCGGGCGGAACTATCAGGTCTTCGTCAGCCTGCCCGCCGGTTATGAAGCCAACCCCGGCCGCCGCTATCCCACGCTCTATGTCACCGACGCGGACTACGCCTTCCCCATCATCCGCCAGATCGCCAGGCGGGTGAATCTGGAGGGACCGGTCGTGCAGGAGTTCATCCTGGTCGGCCTGTCCTACGCCGACGGCGACAAGGGCGCCGAAAGCCGCCGCCGCGACTACACGCCGACGTCCAACGGCCCGCGCAGCTCAGGCGCCGCCGTGCATGGCGGCGGCGCGGCCTATCAGACCTATCTGAAGACCCAGGCCCTGCCCTTCATCGAGAAGACGTTCCGCGCCGACCCGGCGCACCGCGTCCTGCTGGGTCATTCCTACGGCGGCTTGCTGGGCGCCCAGATCCTGTTCAGCGACCCGGCGATGTTCCAGTCCTACGTCCTGGGCAGTCCCTCGCTCTGGTACGACAAGGGCTATATGATGGGGGTCGAGGCCGACTACGCCCGCAACCATCGCGATCTGAACGCCCAGGTCTTCATGTATGTGGGCGGTCACGAGAAGCCCGGCCCGACACGCCGCAACAGCGAAGCCGACATGGTCGGCGACATGCAGACGCTGCACCGCAACCTGGAATCGCGCGGCTATCCCGGCCTGAAAATCAGCTCCGTGGTGCTGGAGGACGAGGACCACCTGACCGTCGCCCCCGTCGGCTTCACGCGCGCTCTTGAGGCCGTGCTGCCCGCGCGCTGAGACCGCCTCCGAAAAGCCGCGCGCCTATCCGAAGATTTGCCCAAAGGCGTCGGGATCGCTACATCCCCCGTCAACTTCCCCTCCGCACTGAATCAAGGGCGCGACGCGACGTATGGCGCAGCAATATATCTTCCAGATGCAGGGTCTGACCAAGACCTTCCCCGGCGGCAAAAAGATCTTCGAGAACATCTGGCTGAGCTTCTACAACGACGCCAAGATCGGCGTTGTCGGGGTCAACGGCTCGGGTAAATCCACCCTGCTGAAGATCATGGCCGGCCTGGACAGCGAGTTCCAGGGCGAGGCCCGCGCCGCCGACGGCGTCAAGCGCGGCTATCTGGAGCAGGAGCCCCACCTCGATCCGGCGCTGAACGTGCGCCAGAACGTCGAGGCCTGGTGCGAAGAGAAGCAGTGGGTCAACCGCTTCAACGAAGTCGCCGCCGAACTGGGCGAAAACTACACCGACGAACTGATGGAGGAGATGACCGCCCTCCAGGAGAAGATCGACGCCGGCGACGTCTGGGACATCGACAGCCGCATCGATCAGGCCATGGGCGCCCTGCGCTGCCCGCCTGACGACTGGGAAGTCACCAACCTGTCCGGCGGTGAAAAGCGCCGCGTGGCGCTGGCCCGCCTGCTGCTGTCGAAGCCCGACATGCTGCTGATGGACGAACCGACCAACCACCTGGACGCCGAGTCGGTGGCCTGGCTGCAGCACCACCTGGAGAACTTCCCCGGCTGCGTCATCCTGGTGACCCACGATCGCTACTTCCTGGATCAGGTCACGAAGTGGACGCTGGAGCTGGACCGCGGCAAGGGCCACCCGCACGAGGGCAACTATTCCTCGTGGCTGGAAGCCAAGCAGAAGCGCGTCGTGCAGGAACAGTCGGAATCCGAAGCCCGTCAGCGCGCCCTCACCCGCGAACTGGAATGGGTCCGCTCGGGCGCCAAGGCCCGTCAGGCCAAGTCCAAGGCCCGTCTGGCCGCCTATGAGAAGATGGTCGCCGAGCAGGAAAATTCGCGTCAGGCCCAGTCCTTCGCCGTCATCCAGATTCCGCCCGGCCCGCGCCTGGGCAACGTCGTCCTCGAGGTCGACGGCCTGAAGAAGTCCTATGGCGACAAGGTTCTGTTCGACAACCTGACCTTCAAGCTGCCGCCCAACGGCATCGTCGGCGTCATCGGCCCCAACGGCGCCGGCAAGTCGACCATGTTCAAGCTGATCACCGGCCAGGAAACGCCCGACGGCGGCACGATCAAGGTCGGCGAAACGGTCAAGCTGGCCTACGTTGATCAGTCGCGCGACGACCTGAAGCCGGACGACACCATCTGGCAGGCCATCTCGGGCGGCACCGACATCATGATGGTCGGCAAGCGCGAGATTAACACCCGCGCCTATGTCGGCAGCTTCAACTTCAAGGGCGGCGACCAGCAGAAGAAGGTCGGCCAGCTGTCGGGCGGTGAGCGCAACCGCGTCCACCTAGCCAAGACCCTGGCCACCGGCGGCAACCTGATCCTGCTCGACGAACCGACCAACGACCTGGACATCGAAACCCTGCAGAACCTCGAAGAGGCTCTGGAAGAGTTCGCCGGCTGCGCCGTGGTCATCAGCCACGACCGCTGGTTCCTGGACCGTCTGGCCACCCACATCCTCGCCTTCGAAGGCGACGGCCACGTCGAATGGTTCGAGGGCAACTTCGAAGCCTATGAACAGGACAAGATGCGCCGCCTGGGCGCGGACAGCATCATCCCCAAGCGCATTCAGCATCAGAAGTTCGGTCGCTGATCCAGCTGACAGATTGACAAGCGGCCCTCCGAGCGATCGGGGGGCCGTTTTTCTATGCCCCCTCTCCCGCTCATCCCGGCGGACGCCGGGATCCAGTAAGAGCCCAAGACACCAGAGGGTCGAACGTCGCTCCTGTCGCCAAAGCACTGGATCCCGGCCTCCGCCGGGATGAGCGGTGAATGAGAAGGCTGGCGCTCCGACGAAAGCGGGATAGTCTGTCCCCATGACCCAGCGTCCCGCCGTCCTGATCATGCAGCGGCATCTGGCCCCGCTGAGCGCCTTTCTGGAAGGCGCCTACGATGTCTATCGCTTCTGGGAAGGCCCGCCGATCGAGGCCGCGCATGACATCCGCGTTCTGATCGTCGCGGGCGAGTTCGAGCTGGACAAGGCCCTGATCGAGCGCCTGCCCAATCTGTCGCTGATCGCCTGCTTCACCGCCGGATACGACGGCATCGACGTCGACTGGTGCCGCGCGCGCGGCCTGCCCGTCACCCATGCGCCCGGCGTGAACCACGAAGACGTGGCCGACCACGCCATCGGCCTGATCCTGGCCGCGCGGCGTCAGATCGCCGAGGGCGACCGCACGGTCCGGGCCGGCCAATGGAGCCTGTCCAGCCGCAGCATCACCACCTCCCTGAGCGGCCAGAGGCTGGGAATCGTCGGCCTGGGCCATATCGGCGAGGCCGTGGCGAGACGCGCCGAAGTCATGCGGATGGAGATCCGTTGGTGGGGCCCGCGCCAGAAAGAAGCCGCCTGGCCCCGTGCCGACAGTCTGATCGACCTTGCGCGCCGTTCCGACATTCTCGTCGTCGCCTGTCGGGCGGATGAGAACAATCGGGGTCTGATCTCGGCCGAGGTGATCGAGGCCCTGGGTCCAGCAGGCCTGCTGGTCAATGTCGCGCGCGGGCAACTGGTCGATGAGGACGCCGTCATCACCGCCCTGAAGGACGGCCGACTGGGCGGCGCCGCGCTAGACGTTTTCGCCCAGGAGCCGACCGAAGCGGCGCGCTGGGCGGGCGTGCCCAACACCGTCCTGACGCCCCATACCGGCGGCGCCACGACCGAAGCGGTGCAGGGGATGCTGATGCTGCTTCTGGAGAATCTCTCGGCCCACTTTGCCGATGAGCCGCTGAAGACGCCTGTCGCAGACTGAAACTCTGCTCCACCGGGCTGTCTCGCCCCCCATTCCAGACACGCAAAGAACGATCCGTGCCTGCATTACGCCCATAGAAGACCCGCGCGACCAGATTTCGCTTGCATAAACGTATAAGGATATCTTTATACGACCTATGACACTGACCGCTGACCAGACTGTAGAAGCCCTGCGCGCCGCCGGCGAACCGACACGCCTGCGCGTCCTGTCCCTGCTGGCTGCGGAAGAGCTGTCGGTGATGGAGCTGTCGCGGGTTCTGGACCAGAGCCAGCCGCGTGTCTCGCGCCATCTGAAGCTGATGGCCGACGCCGGTCTGATCGAGCGATTTCCCGACGGCGCGCGCGTCTTCTACCGCCTGTCGCACGACGCCCTGTCGCGGCGTCTGATCGACACTGTTCTGGACCTGCTGGACGACGGCGAGGGCGAGGCCGACCATCGCCGTCTGGACGAGGTGCGCAAGGAGCGCGCCATCGACGCCGCCCGCTATTTCGAGCAGATCGCGCCCCAGTGGGACCAGATGCGCAGCCTCTATGTCTGCGAAAGCGCGGTCGAGGCGGCGGTCGCGCGCGCGGCCGGGTCCGGCCCGTTCGAGCGCGTGGTCGATCTGGGCACCGGCTCTGGCCGGATGCTGACCCTGTTCGGCAGGAAGGCGAAGATGTCGGTCGGCCTCGACCTGTCGCAGAACATGCTGAACATCGCTCGCGCCAACGTCTCCAAGGCCGGGCTGGACAAGGTCGAGCTGCGCCACGGCGACATCTTCTCGACCCGCCTGCCGCACGAAAGCGCCGACCTGGTGATCGTCCATCAGGTGCTGCACTACCTCGCAGATCCCGCCGCCGCCGTGGCCGAGGCCGCGCGTCTGGTCATGCCGGGCGGCAAGCTGCTGATCGTCGACTTCGCCCCCCACAAGTTCGAACACCTGCGCGAGGCGCACCAGCACCGCCGTCTGGGCTTCGCCGACACCGAGATTCGCGAATGGCTGACCAAGGCGGGCCTGACCCCCTCGGCGCCCATCGCCCTGCCCCCCGACACCGAGGGCCTGACTGTTCACATCTGGACCGGCGAGCGCGCCGCGAGCCCTGCCCGAAAGAGCGCCTGATGGCCCCCTCCTCTCTCGCCGAAGCCCGCGCCCTGCTGTTGTCGCCGCTGGGCCCAGTCGCGCGCGCCGGTTCCAACCGCAGCAGCGTCAACGTCTCCTTCGAGTTCTTTCCGCCCAAGACGGACGCGGCCGAGGCCAATCTGTGGTCAGCGATCCGACGGCTGGAACCGCTGAATCCGGCCTTCGTCTCCGTCACCTATGGGGCGGGCGGCTCGACGCGCGAGCGGACCCACCGCACCGTCCAGCGCATCATCAGCGAGACCACCCTGCGCCCCGCCGCCCACCTGACCTGCGTCGAGGCCAGCCGCGCCGAGGTCGATGAAGTCATCGAAGGCTATAAGGCCATCGGCGTCGACCACATCGTCGCCCTGCGCGGCGACCCGCCCGGCGCGGCTGGCATCGGCGGCGCCTATACGCCCCGCGCCGACGGCTACGCCAACGCCACCGAACTGACCGCCGCCCTCAGCCGCATCGGCGGGTTCGAGGTCACGGTCGGCGCCTATCCGGAAAAGCACCCGGAAAGCCCGTCCATCGACCACGACATCGAGGTGCTAAAGGCCAAGGTAGACGCCGGCGCCACGCGCGCCGTGACGCAGTTCTTCTTCGACATCGAGGCCTTCCTGCGTTTCCGCGACCGGGTGCGGGCGGCGGGCGTGACCATTCCCCTGATCCCCGGCGTCATGCCGGTGTCCAACTTTGCGGGCCTGAAGCGGATGACGGCGGCGTGCGGCGCAGCCCTGCCCGACTGGCTGGCGGGCCATTTCGACGGCCTGGACGACGACCCGGAGACGCGCAAGCTGCTGGCCGCCTCCATCGCCGCCGAGACCTGCGCCCGCCTGCAGGAAGAGGGCTTCTCGGACTTCCACTTCTACACACTGAACCGGGCCGAGCTGGTCTATGCGATCTGCCGGGTGCTGGGCGTGCGCGAAACCAAGGCTGTTGCGTAGATGATTTCCCCCCTCACCCGCGCCGAACGGATCGCCGCCCTGCACGCGGCGGCGAAGGAACGCATCCTGGTGCTGGACGGCAGCTGGGGCGTGATGATCCAGCGCCGCGATCTGACGGAAGAGGACTTCCGCGGCGAGCGTTTCCGCGACCACAACCATCCGCAGAAGGGCAACAACGACCTGTTGATCCTGACGCGGCCGGACATCGTCGCCGATCTGCACGACGTCTATTACGCCGCCGGAGCAGACATATCGGAGACGAACACCTTCTCCTCGACCACCATCGCCCAGGCGGACTATGGGCTGGAGGACGCGGTCTATGACCTGAACTATGAAGGCGCCCGCATCGCGCGCGAGGTCGCCGACCGCTGGACCGCGAAGGAGCCGCACAAGCCCCGCTTCGTCGCCGGCGCCATCGGCCCGACCAACCGCACCCTATCGTTGAGCCCCGACGTCAACGACCCCGGCTATCGCGCCGTCACCTATGACGAGGTCTATGAGGCCTATAAGCAGCAGGCGCGCGCGCTGCACCACGGCGGCGTCGACATCTTCCTGATCGAGACGGTGTTCGACACCCTGAACTGCAAGGCCGCGATCAAGGCGATCAAGGATCTGGAGGACGAGGGGCTGGAACCCCTGCCCCTGTGGATCTCGGGGACCATCACCGACCGCTCGGGCCGCACCCTCAGCGGCCAGACGGCCGAGGCCTTCTGGAACTCGGTGCGCCACGCCAGACCGTTCGCCGTCGGTTTCAACTGCGCCCTAGGCGCCGAGCTGATGCGGCCGCACATCGCCGAACTGAGCCGCGTCGCCGACACCCTGGTCAGCGCCTATCCCAACGCGGGCCTGCCCAACGCCATGGGCCAGTATGACGAACAGCCGCACGACACGGCCCACTTCCTGGAGGAATGGGCGCAGTCGGGCCTCGTCAACATCGTCGGCGGCTGCTGCGGCACCACCCCCGACCACATCCGCCACGTTGCTGAGGAGGTCGCGGACGTGACCCCGCGCGCCGTGCCGGAGCGCCCCACAGCCCTGCGCCTATCGGGCTTGGAACCGTTCGAACTGGTGTCGTGATGCGTCCTGTCTTCATCAACGTCGGCGAGCGGACCAACGTCACGGGTTCGGCCAAATTCCGTAAGCTGATCGTCGACGGCGACTACACCGCCGCCCTTTCGGTCGCGCGCCAGCAAGTCGAGGCGGGCGCCCAGGTCATCGACGTCAACATGGACGAAGGCCTGCTGGACGGCCCCGTCGCCATGCGCACCTTCCTGAACCTGATCGCGGCCGAGCCTGACATCGCCCGCGTGCCGATCATGATCGACAGCTCCAAATGGGAGGTGATCGAGGCGGGCCTGAAGTGTGTTCAGGGCAAGCCGATCGTCAACTCGATCTCGATGAAGGAGGGCGAGGACGCCTTCCGCCACCACGCCGTCCAGTGTCTGCGCTACGGAGCCGCCGTCGTGGTCATGGCCTTTGACGAAGTGGGTCAGGCCGACACCGCCGCGCGCAAGATCGAAATCTGCACCCGCGCCTACGACATTCTGGTCAATGAGGTCGGCTTCCCGCCCGAGGACATCATCTTCGATCCCAACATCTTCGCCGTGGCGACGGGGATCGAGGAACACGACAACTACGCCGTCGACTTCATCGAGGCGGTCCGCGCGATCAAAAAGACCCTGCCCCACGCCCGCGTCTCGGGGGGGGTGTCGAACGTCTCATTCAGCTTCCGCGGCAATGAGCCGGTGCGCCGCGCGATCCACAGCGTCTTCCTGTACCACGCCATCAACGCCGGTCTGGACATGGGCATCGTCAACGCGGGCGACCTGCCCGTCTATGACGACATCGACGCCGAACTGCGCGAAGCGGTCGAGGACGTGATCCTGAACCGGCCGCAACGGACCAATGTGTCCAACACCGAGCGGCTAGTCGACATGGCGCCCCGCTACAAGGGCGAGAAGGGCGCGGCCAAGGTCGTGGACCTGAAATGGCGCGACGCCCCGGTCGCCAAGCGCATCGAACACGCCCTCGTCCACGGCATCACCGACTACATCGTCGAGGACACGGAGGAAGCCCGTCAGGCGTCCGAACGTCCGCTGCACGTCATCGAAGGTCCGCTGATGGACGGCATGAACGTGGTCGGCGACCTGTTCGGCTCGGGCCGGATGTTCCTGCCGCAGGTGGTGAAGTCGGCGCGGGTGATGAAGCAGGCCGTGGCCCACCTCGAACCCTTCATGGAGGCCGAAAAGGCCGGTCAGGAGCGTCAGGCCGCAGGCAAGATCCTGATGGCCACGGTCAAGGGCGACGTCCACGACATCGGCAAGAACATCGTCGGCGTCGTGCTTCAGTGCAACAACTACGAGGTCGTCGATCTGGGCGTCATGGTCCCGGCCGACCGCATCCTGGACGCCGCCATCGAGCACAAGGTCGACATCGTCGGCCTGTCGGGCCTGATCACGCCGTCGCTGGACGAAATGACCTTCGTCGCCGCCGAGATGGAGCGGCGCGGCTTCGACATTCCCCTGTTGATCGGGGGCGCCACGACCAGCCGCACCCATACGGCCGTGAAGATCGAGCCGAAGTATCACAAGGGCTCGACCACCTATGTCATCGACGCCAGCCGCGCCGTCGGCGTGGTGTCAGGCCTGCTGTCCCCGACCGACAAGGCCAAGAACGAGGCGGCCACCCGCGACGAATACATCCGCATCCGCGAGCAATACGCCCGCGGCCAGGAAGTGAAGGCCCGCGCCACGATCGGACAGGCGCGCGACAACCGCTGGCGGCCCGATGAGGCGCAACGCCCCGCCCCGGCGCCGTCCTTCCTCGGCGTGCGCGCCTATGAGGCCTGGGATCTTCAGGATCTGGCCGACCACATCGACTGGACGCCCTTCTTCGCCAGTTGGGAGTTGATCGGGCGCTATCCGCTGATCCTCGAAGACGAGATCGTCGGCGAGGCGGCGCAGGATCTGTTCCGCGACGCGCAGGCCATGCTGAAGCGCATCGTCGAAGAGAAATGGTTCACGGCCAAGGGCGTCGTCGGCTTCTGGCCCGCCAACGCTCGCGACGACGACGTGGTGGTCTGGACCGACGAAACCCACACGACGGAAGCCGCCCGCTTCCACGGCCTGCGGCAGCAGATCAAGAAGTCCAACGGCAAGCCGAACCTGTGCCTGTCCGACTTTGTGGCGGAAGACGGCGCCGATTATCTGGGCGCCTTCGCCGTCACCGCCGGTCATGGCGAGCTGGAAAAGGCGGCCGAGTTCAAGGCGGCTGGCGACGACTATTCCGCCATCATGGCCACGGCCCTGGCCGACCGTCTGGCCGAGGCCTTCGCCGAGCGGCTGCACAAGGAAGTGCGCACCCAGCTGTGGGGCTATGTTCCCGACGAACAGACCTCGGTGCAGGATCTCATCGAAGAGAAATATCAGGGCATCCGCCCCGCCCCCGGCTATCCGGCCCAGCCCGACCACACGGAGAAGGCCACGCTGTTCCGGCTGCTGGACGCAGGCTCCAACGCCGGGATGGAGTTGACGGAATCCTTCGCCATGACCCCGCCCGCCTCGGTCAGCGGCCTCTACTTCGGCCATCCGGGCAGCCACTACTTCGGCGTCGGCAAGATCGATCGCGACCAGGTCGAGGACTACGCCGCCCGCAAGGGCTGGGAGGTGGAGACGGCCGAGCGCTGGCTGGCGCCGATCCTGAACTATGATCCAGCCGCCATCGGACGAGACGACGCCGCCTGACCCGCGACCGGGGCCGCCATGTCCCCGACAGCGCGGGGGTGCTAAGGGTCAGGGCGTCGTCTTTTTCGCCGGATGCCTGAGACCTATGAAGCCCCTGCCCGCCCTCGCCGCCCTCGCCTCGGACATGACCGCCTGGCGCCGGGATTTCCACGCCCACCCCGAGCTCTCGGGCGAGGAAAGCCGCACGGCGAAGATCGTCTTCGACGCCCTCAAGGACATGGGTCTGTCGCCTGAAGGCGGCATCGGCGGCGCGGGTGTTGTGGCGGTGGTTCAGGGACGCGAGCCCGGCCCGTCCATCGGCCTGCGCGCCGACATGGACGCCCTGCCCATGAACGACGACAGCGGCGCCGAGCACGCCTCGACCAAACCCGGCGTCTCGCACGCCTGCGGCCACGACGGCCACACGGCGACCCTGCTGGGCGTCGCCCGCCACCTGGCGGCCAATCCGCCCTCGCGCGGGCGCGTCGTCCTGATCTTCCAGCCCGCCGAGGAGAACGGCCTGGGCGCCAAAGCCATGATCGACGACGGCCTGTTCGACCGCTATCCGTGCGACGAAATCTACGCCTATCACAACATGCCCCTGCTGCCGTTCGGAGAGGCGGCGGTGCGTCCAGGCGCGACCTTGAACGGCTACAAGATCTGGGACATCGACATTCAGGGCGTCGGCGGCCACGGCGCCGCCCCGCACAAGACCAAGGATCCCCTACAGGCCGCCGTCCGCGTCGCCTCGGAAATCTCGTCCATCATCGGCCGTCATGTCGATCCGATGGAACCGGCCCTGATCACAGTGACCAAGCTGCAGGCTGGCGCCTCGCACAACGTCGTGCCGCACGAGGCCAGCCTGGCGGGCACCCTGCGCGCCACCTCGCCCGAGGTGATCGAAACCATGTGGAACCAGCTTCAGGCCATCTGCGACGGCGTCAGCCGGATGACCGGCTGCACCATCACCATGACCGAAATCGCAGGCGTGCCGCCCTGCATCAACGCTCCGGACCAAGCCGCCCTCGCCGCCGACGCCTGCGCCTCCGTGTTGGGCGCGGACAAGGTGCTGCGCGACTTGAAACCCTACCCCTTCACCGACGACTTCGCCTACATGCTGCAGCACGCGCCCGGGGCTTACATGTTCTTTGGCCAGGGCGGACCAATGGTCCATCAAACCGTTTATGACTTCAACGACGCCGTCCTGCCGGTCGCGTCATCGATCTTCGCGCGGATCGTGGAAGATCGCCTGACCTGACGACGTCAGGCGGTCGGCGGCGAGACATAGGATCATGCCCCGTCGCCCCTGATCCTTAAAGCGTATTCTTGTGGACGCGTCCGGCCTTCATGATCAGCTTCATCGTGCGGTCGGGGTCCGCGATCACCGAGATGTCCGTCAACGGATCGCCCTCGACCACCAGAAGGTCGGCGTAGGCGCCTGCCTCGATACGCCCCAACTTCGCCGGATAGGGATTACGCGGCCCTGACAGGCTCAGAATCTCTGCGTTGCCGCCCGTCAGCATCCGCAGCACTTCCGCCGCGCCATACCAGCGCGCGAACTTGGCCAGTTGCTTGCCCTGCGTCGTCGTACCCTTGGGGCTGAACAGGATATCCGTGCCCAGGGCCATGTTGACCTTGTGCTTGCGACCCCATTCGACCGCGCGAGCCGTGCCCTCAGCGATGGTCTGCTGTTGGGCGCGCTGCTCAGGCGAGGGGTAAACATTAGCGTCCTCATCGGCCAGGAAGGGCTGGATGCTCCACCAGGCGCCGGCGTCCGCCATGCGTCGCACGGTCTCCTCGTCCGCCATCTGTCCATGCTCGATGGACTTCACGCCGCTGGCGACCGCCCGCTGGATGCCTGCCGGCGTATAGGTGTGGGCGCAGACATAGACGCCCCAGTCGGTGGCGGCCGCCACCGCCGCCTTCATCTCGGCCTCCGTATATTGCAGGGCGTCGACCGGATCGTAGGTCGAGGCGACGCCGCCGCCTGCGTGGATCTTGATCTGGCTGGCGCCGAGCATCAGTTGTTCGCGCACACGGCGCAGCACCTCGGCCTCGCCGTCGGCGATGGCGGCGATTCCAGCCTGTTCGGCGACGCTGAGCGTGCTTTGGGACGTCCGGGGCAGATCAGCCCGCATCCGGAAGTCGCCATGTCCCGAGGTCTGGGAGATCATCGAGCCCGACGGATAGATGCGCGGCCCGGCGAAACGACCTTCGTCAATCGCCCGCTTCAACGCAAAGCTGGGGCCGCCCATGTCGCGAACGGTCGTGAAACCCCGCATCACCGTGCGTTCGGCTTCCTGAGCCGCCACGAGGTGCAGATAGGGAATATCGGCGGTCATCGCCGCCATCTGGGAAATGCCCGCCAGCATGGCGTGCCAGTGGGCGTCGATCATGCCCGGCATCAGAATACGTCCGCCGCAATCCACGACATCGGCGTCCGCGACAATCTCGCCCGCCGGAACCAGCGCCTGGATCATGTCGCCGACGATGAGGACGTTGCGGCCTTCGATCAGGCGGGCGCTCGCTCCGTCGAAGATCCTCACATTGGCGAGCAGGCGCGGCTTGGCCGACGCCTGGGCGAACGCCGGCGAAGCGACGCCAAGCCCGGCCGCAGCGAAGCCCGCCGCCGCACCAGCCAGAATGGAGCGCCGCGACATGCTGGCTTCCATGCGGGCCAGCAGTTTTTGCGCCTGGGGAGAATGACAGGCGCAGGTCACGCCATGTTGCAGAGGCCGCTGCTGCGCGATTCCGCCGAACCAGCTCTTCAAGAGCACATCCTCACCAATCGAGCGGCCATGGCCGCGTGCCAACGCGATAAGAACGGCTACGCTATTTCGATTCCGCAAACGATCGGGGGGATTTCACAGGCCGCGACCATCCGTCGGCGACGACGGTTGTTCTTCGCCACGAAGCTTGAGGTCATGATGTTCGGAGGGACGCCCCGAAGGGCGATTTCTTCAGCGAAAACCGATGGCTGGGGAACTAGGACTCGAACCTAGAATGACGGTACCAAAAACCGTAGTGTTACCATTACACCATTCCCCAGCGGTCCGGTGTTCCCGCCGCCGCAGTGCGTCGCGGCGAGGAGCGGTCATCTACGCCAAGGCTCCGGGGGATGCAACACCTGAAAACGAAAGAAATTTCATCGACCCGAGACTTTTTTCCGGAGCCTCATTTACCCGCTTGCGAGGGCCGGTCGGCATGGCTATAAGCCCCCTCCTCGACGCAAGCGGCGGCCCACGGCACGTGTGATTGCGAAAGTCGGAGTGTGGCTCAGTCTGGTAGAGCACCGCGTTCGGGACGCGGGGGTCGTAGGTTCGAATCCTATCACTCCGACCATCTTTCCTTAAAATGTGAATGTAGGCGACACCGCTCAACTCGTGCCTTTTCACGCCCTGCTGCTAGGCTTGCAGCATGACGCGACTCCTTTCCTCGACTGAAGTGCTGGATTTCTGGTCCGACGCTGGACCGGATAAATGGTTCGCCAAGGACGCCGCTTTCGACCGCGCCTTCACTGATCGCTGTTGCGACACCCACTACGCCGCCGCGCGACGCGAACTGGATCACTGGATCGAGGCGCCCGCGTCGGCGCTCGCTCTGATCATTCTATTGGATCAACTGCCTCGAAACGCCTTTCGCGGCACGGCCCATATGTTCGCAACCGATCCATTGGCCCTCGGATTCGCCAAGGAGGCGATCCGACGAGGCCATGACAGCAAGCTCCCCTCGGAACTACGCGCCTTCATGCTGATGCCCATGATGCACGCTGAATCCTTGGAGGATCAGGAACGATTGCTGACCCTCCTAGACGAAGAACGTGAACCGGAAACCTACAAGTTCGCCGTCATCCACCGCGACATCATCGCCCGTTTCGGGCGCTTTCCCCACAGAAACGCCTGCCTATATCGCAGCACCACGCCTCAGGAGGCCAAGTTTTTGACTTCAGGCGGTTTTTCCGGATGATATCTAGGTGCGTTTGGTTGTCCTAATTTCTGGACGGCGACGACAACATCGGCTGGGTGCAGAACGAACGCCTAGCGCCCGCACACTAAGCGTATCGCTGCCGCTCATAGGGAGGCGCCCGCTGGTTCGATCAGCGGGCGCTTTCTCTTTTCTGTGAGCAAGCGAATCAGGCGCCTGCCCTCGAGCACGAATCAGCGTCATCCTTGTAGCCATGAACGCCGCCGTCGCCCTCGCCGATCTCGAAGCCCGCACGGCGGCCGCGCCCGCCGACCACCCCGAGTGGCAGTATCTGAACCTGCTGCGGGATATCCTCGACAACGGCGTACGG
Organism: Brevundimonas sp. Soil_N_31; assembly: GCF_057655995.1. NCBI lineage: Bacteria > Pseudomonadati > Pseudomonadota > Alphaproteobacteria > Caulobacterales > Caulobacteraceae > Brevundimonas > Brevundimonas sp. Soil_N_31. The sequence goes on along the minus strand of NZ_JBDGLE010000002.1, from coordinate 128,745 downwards.
CGCGACGACCGCACCGGCACGGGAACGCTGGGCGTCTTCGGGCGCCAGATGCGCTTCGATCTGTCCAAGGGCTTCCCCCTGCTGACGACGAAGAAGCTGCATACGCGGTCGATCTTCATCGAACTGCTGTGGTTCCTGCGCGGTGAAACCAACATCGCCTGGCTGAAGGACAACGGCGTCAGCATCTGGGACGAATGGGCCGACGCGAACGGCGACCTTGGCCCCGTCTATGGCAAGCAGTGGCGCTCCTGGGCAGCCCCGAACGGCGCGAGCATCGACCAGATCCAGAAGCTGGTGCACGGCCTGAAGACCAATCCCAACAGCCGCCGCCACATCGTCAGCGCCTGGAACCCGGCCGATGTGGACGACATGGCGCTGCCGCCCTGCCACTGCCTGTTCCAGTTCTTCGTCGCTGACGGAAAGCTAAGCTGCCAGCTGTATCAACGGTCGGCCGACGTTTTCCTGGGCGTGCCGTTCAATATCGCCTCCTACGCCCTGCTGACACACATGCTGGCCAAGGTCGTGGGGCTGGAGCCGGGCGATTTCGTCCACACTTTCGGCGACGCCCACCTGTATTTGAACCATATTGAACAGGCTCGCCTTCAACTGACTCGCCAGCCCTTGGATTTCCCGAAGCTCAACCTCAAGCGACAGCTGCGAGATATTTTTGAATACGCCTATGAGGACATTGAACTCGTCGGCTATGCGGCCCATCCGCATATCCCGGCCAAAGTGTCCAAATAAAACATGGACAGACCCGCGCTGTTCATCGGCTCCTCGCGCGAGGCGATGGATGTCGCCTATGCCTTGCAACGCAATCTTGAGTACGAATCTGACCCAACAGTCTGGGATCAGGGCGTGTTTCGCCCGATGCGTCAGACGCTGGTCGATCTTGTTGCCGAAGCCGCTCGAACCGATTTCGCAGTCTTCGTCTTCGCCCCGGACGACGTGGCGGATATTCGTGGCGAAACGAAAGCTATTGTTCGCGACAATGTCCTGTTTGAGCTGGGAATATTTATCGGTGCACTCGGACTTGAACGCTGCTTCATCGTAGCGCCGCGCGATGCGCCCAATCTCCACCTGCCCAGCGATCTTCTGGGGCTGGAGCCATTACGCTATGCGGCGGATCGCAGAGACGGAAGGCTGCTCGCCGCCCTCGGGCCCGCCAGTCATGAAATCCTTGGCGTCATTCGTCGCTCCGACGCACACTGGCGCGGTGTCGATTCCGCGCCGAAGCCTTCGGCTCCCGCCGACATCACGCTCGACATCCAGCGATTGACCAACCGCTTTCTCGCCGACTGGGCTGGCGAAAATCTTGCCCCCTTCCGCGAGCGGCTCAGAAGCCCAATTCCCATGCACATGGTGGAAGATGAGGATGGATCGGCGACGGCGGCGATCAAAGCTGTCTTCGGTTTCCTCAACACCATGGCCGAAGCGTTGCTTTCGGGCAGGGTCGATGAAGCCAGGCTTCGCCCCGTATTCGAGCAACCCGTCCGGCATGTCTGGGGCCGAGCTTTCACCTACCTCGCGCCTCCCAATCATGCCGACGACGCTTGGGATCCATCTCCATACATCGCCTTGCTGGATCGTCGCTGGCGACGAGATACGCTTTGAAACTCACCGATCTTCAAGCGGATGTCCTGCGCATCTCCGACATCTATGCGCGCGAGCATTCCATCGACCGCGATCGCGATTGGGCCCTGCTGAAGCTGCAGGAAGAGCTGGGCGAGCTGACTGCCGAGCATCTGCGCCTCACCAGCCGCGCGCGCGGCGCCGCCGACCCGCAAGCCCTGGCCGATGAGGCGGCGGATGTTCTGGGCATGCTGCTGATCTATTGCGACCGCGCCGGCGTCGACCTGAACGCCGCAATGCAGCGCAAATGGTTGAGTTGGTTGAGGGCTGACACGTAAACTCACGTAACGACGACTGGCGAATTGGGCCGTTTGAGCGCACCCTCCCCGCGATCCGCCATCAGGCGGTGTCTGGAAACGGGAGGGTTCCATGGTCAAGAAGTTCGCCGCCGAACTGGTAGGCACGCTGGTTCTGGTGCTTTTCGGGTGTGGGGCCGTCGTGCTGGGCGGGTTCGATCACGTCGGACAGCTGGGCATCGCCCTGGCCTTCGGGTTCGCCATCGTGGCCATGGCCTATGGCATCGGGCCGATCTCGGGCTGCCACGTCAATCCGGCCGTCAGCCTGGGCGCCTTCGTCGCCGGACGGATGAGCGCCAAGGACATGATCGTCTATTGGATCGCCCAGTTCATCGGCGCGATCATCGGCGCGGCCATCCTGGGCATGATCGCCAAGACGGGCTTCGCCAGCCTGGGCCAGAACGGCTTCGACGCCGGATCGCCCGGCGGGTACGGCCTGCACGCAGCCCTGGTTTTCGAGGTCGTGGCGACCGCCATCTTCCTGATCGCCATCCTGGGCGTAACGGGGGCCAAGGGACACGGGGCCTTCGCCGGGGTCGCCATCGGCATCACCCTGGCCGTCATCCACATCGTCGGCATCCAGGTGACGGGCGTGTCGGTCAACCCGGCTCGCAGCTTCGGCCCCGCCCTGCTGGTCGGAGGCCAGGCGCTGAGCCAGGTCTGGGTCTTCTTCGTCGCCCCGGCGATCGGCGCGGTGATCGGCGGTCTTCTGTTCCGCTCGAAACTGCTCGAGCCGGACGCCTGATCAGGTCGAGGCGGCGCGGTCCGGCGCCGTCATCGGCATGCGCGCCAGCCTAGCGCTGAGTGCGTCCCTGTCTTCGGGCGCGGGCACGAGCACGACGCTGTTCTTGACCGCGCCCATCGACACCGTGGCCCGATAGGCGAAGAACATGCCTTCACGCGCGACAAAGCTGACAACCGCGGCGTTGTTCTGAGGACCGGCCAACCCGCCAAAGCCGGCGGCCAGTTCGTGTTCGCCCGGATCCACTGCGACGGCGGTGAACTTGCCGCCCTTGATCTGGGCGAACTCCCGGCCGTCCAGCGCCAGGTTCATGCCCGCGGCCATGGCCACGAATCCCTCGCGATAGACGATAACCAGGGCCTTGCCGGGCGGCGGCGTCAGGCTGGCGACGTTAGCGCGCTCGGCCTCGGACGCGGCGACGCCGGTCCGGTTGCCCGCCAGATTGGCCATGATGTAGGCCGTGAAGGCGCCGGCGAAGAGGCCCGCCATCATCGGCAACACGCCCAGGTCCGCACCAACCGCTCCGCCCAGGAAGCCGAGAACGAAGGAAACGACCAGCAGGACGATGAATCCGACGATCAGCGGCTTGGCGTACTTGTTCACACGGGGCTCCGAGGGCATTTGACGATGAAGTTCCAGCAAACAACGGACAATCAGCTTGGCTGTTCCCTCCATCGCCCTCGTCGTCGCCCGCGCCCGCAACGGCGTCATCGGTCGGGACGGCGACCTGCCTTGGCGACTGCGCTCGGACCTACAGCGCTTCAAGGCCGTGACCGTGGGAAAGCCCTGCATCATGGGCCGCAAGACCTGGGAGAGCCTGCCGTTGAAGCCCCTGCCCGGCCGCCTGAACATCGTGCTGACCAAGGATGAATCCTACGCCGAGGCGGGCCTGGCCAAGGGCGCCGTGGTCTGCGCCACCCTGGACGAAGCCCTGTCCATCGCACGTGAACAGGCGGCGGAGGACGGCGTGGACGAAGTCTGCGTCATCGGCGGCACGGCGGTGTTCGCCGCCGCCCTGCCCCGCGCCAAGCGTCTTTACATCACCGAGGTCGAGGCCGACCCTGAAGGCGACGCCGTCTTCCCGCCCTTCGACGAAACCGCCTTCGTTCGCACCGCGTTCGAACCGCACGAAGCGGGCGAGAAGGACGACCACGCCTTCGCCTTCACCGTTCTGGACCGTCGCTGAATCAAGGAGAGCCGTATGATCGTCGCCACCACCAATGACCTGGCCGGTCATCGCGTCGTGCGCCAACTGGGCGTAGTGCGCGGCATCACCGTGCGCTCGCGCAACGTCATCTCCGACGCCATCGGCGGGGTGCAGTCGATGATCGGCGGCAAGGTCGGCGCCTATGTCAAACTGGCCGAGGCGGCGCGGCAGGAAGCCTATGACGACCTGATCGCCCATGCGCAGGAGATCGGCGCCAACGCCATCCTGGCCATGCGCTACGACGCCAATGAGATCATGCCCGGCGTGACTGAGGTTCTGGCCTATGGCACCGCCGTGGTGGTCGAACCCGTCTGAGAACTCGACAGGCGCGACCTGTCTCCAACTACGCGCGCGCCTTTTCCCCTTCCGGGCCCAGTCCCAGGGCCCCGGCGACCTGGCGCGCCACGACGTCAAACCGGCGCGCGATGTCGCCATCAGGCTCAGCCACGATCAGGGGCCGTCCTGCGTCGCCCGCACGGCGCAGCGCCCCGTCCAGCGGCAGATCGCCCAGATAGGGCGCGCCCAGACGCGCGGCCTCGGCCTCGGCGCCGCCGGTCCCGAACACTTCGCCGCTCATGTTCTCGATCAGACCCAGGGTCGGCACGCCGACCTTTGCGAACAGGACGTGCGCCCGGCGCGCATCGGCCAGGGCCACTTCCTGAGGCGTCGAGACGATCACGGCTCCATCCAGCGGCGTCTTCTGGATCAGGGTCAGTTGCACGTCGCCGGTGCCCGGCGGCAGGTCGATGACCAGGACGTCCAGCGGCTGCTCTTGCGTCCCCCAGCGCGTCTGGGTCAGCATTTGGGTAATGGCCTGCGACGCCATCGGCCCGCGCCAGATCATCGCGTCCTCGGCCTTGGTCAGCAGGCCGACCGACATGGCTTTCAGGCCGTGGGCCGTATGCGGGACCATGGCCCCGTCCTCATAGGCGGGCTGGCCCGACAGGCCCAGCATGGTCGGCAAGGACGGGCCATAGACATCGGCGTCCAACACCCCGACCGACAGGCCGCGCGCCGCCAGCGCCGCCACCAGGTTGACCGCAACCGTCGACTTGCCGACGCCGCCCTTGCCGCTGGCCACGGCCAGGACGCGCTTCACATGGGCGGGGCGATCCGTCGGGACCGGCGCCTTGGGCCGTCCCTGATCGGTCGCGGCTTTCGACAGACCTGCCGTGCGGCGCGGCGGCACGGCGACGGCTTCAGCGGTCAGGACGACCGACACCCGCTCCATGCCCGGCATCGCCTTCAACGTCGCCTCGGCCGCGTCGCGAACGGGAGCGTACAGCGCCGTTTCCTTGGCCGGAACCTCCATGACGAAGCCCGCACGGCCATCGGCCACGACCAGCCCCTGCACCAGCCCCGCCGTCGCCAGCCCCTGGCCCGACTTCGGATCGATCACGGCGTCAAGGGCGGCGAGAACGGCGGCGCGGTCGGTCACGATAGAAGCTCCTTGTGGCCCGACGGACTTGCCGGGCCGGTGACGGGCGTTCTATCGCCCTAAGCGTCCGTTCGCGAGTTGATCCTTTGTCCCAGCCTCACATCACCCTGATCGCCGGGCCCACCGCCTCAGGCAAGTCGCGCCTGGCGATGGAACGCGCGCGCGAGACGGGGGCCGTCATCATCAACGCCGACAGCCAGCAATTGTACGCCGACCTGCGGGTGCTGAGCGCCCGCCCCTCGGTCGAGGACGAGGCCGAAATCCCGCACCGTCTGTATGGCGTCGCTGACGCCGCCGACGCCTGGTCGGTCGGTCGCTGGAGTCGGGCGGTCATGAACCTGCTGGCCGAACTGGCGGCTGAGGGGCGCCCCGCCCTGCTGGTCGGCGGCACCGGCCTCTATTTCAACGCCCTGACCAAGGGGCTGGCCGATATTCCGCCGGTGCCGGTCGAAACCCGCGACGCCGTTCAGGCCGAGTTCGACGCGGAAGGCGAAACCGCCTTCCGCCGTCGCCTGAGCGAAATCGACCCCGCCGCCGAAGCCGCCGTCTTTCCCGGCGATCGGCAGCGTCTGGTCCGCGCCCTCAGCGTGCATCGCGCCAGCGGCCGCGCGCTCAGCGCCTGGAAGGCCGACACGCAACCGCTGCTGCCCCCCGACGGCTATGACGCCCTCGTCGTTGAGCCGTCGCGCGAGCGCCTCTACGCCTCATGCGACGCGCGCGTGGACTTGATGATGGCGCACGGCGCGCTGAACGAGGTGCGCGCCCTCGTCGCCCGCGATCTCGACCCGGACTTGCCCGCGATGAAGGCGGTCGGCGTGCGCGAACTGGCGGCGTATCTGTCGGGCGAACTGTCGCTGGACGGCGCCGTCGCGGCGGTGAAGCAGTCCACCCGCAACTACGCCAAGCGCCAGCTGACCTGGTTCCGCAACCAGCAGCGAGACTGGCCCCGCCATCCCGGTTTCGCCTGAACTTCTTCGCCAGCCTCTTGGAAGGCCGCGTCGCCCATACTATATTGATCCTGCTCGGGTTCGCCCGAGCTATGGCGATAAACGCGCCTGTAATAAGCGGACCGGACCCGGGTGCGATTCCCGGCGGCTCCACCAACTTCTTCCCCGCGTTATCGGCGGAGGCAGCATGGGGCCGACTAGCATCGACGGACGTGTAAAGAGGATTGCTTTCGCTCGTCCTGGCCCACCGTATCGGGCCTTTATCTAACTGCGAACGATAACTTCGCTGGAGAAGTCCGCCTCGCCGCGTAATGCGGTTCGGTTGATTTCGAACACTTAAGTCCTAGGGGTTCAGATCCTTAGGCGGGGCCTGTCGGGAGCCTGGCAACAGAATCCCGGCGCTTCTCTCGACATTGAAATTCCTTTGCCGCAGGCGACTCTGCGTCTTCCGTCGCTCGCCTTGGGCGGGTAACAGTCGCGCGTTCCCCTTTCTTGAGGCGCCGATGACGGATCAAACTCCCCCTGTCGACGAGATGCACTATGAGCAACTCGCCCAGGACGCCCTGCGCGGCGTGATCCGCCTGGCGCTTGAGCGCGCGGCCGAGCCCGAGGGCATTCCCGGCGCCCACCACTTCTACATCACCTTCAAGACCCGCGGCGCGGGCGTCAGCGTCCCGCCGGACGTCCTGGCCAAATACCCGGATGAGATGACGGTCGTGCTGCAGCACCAGTATTGGGATCTGGCGGTCGAACCGGACCTCTTCTCGGTCATGCTGAAGTTCGGCGGCGCGCCCAAGGTGCTAACCGTGCCCTACAGCGCCGTGGTCCGCTTCTACGACCCCAGCGTGCAGTTCCTGCTGCAATTCGACGAGCCGGAAATCGTCGAGGCCGAGGTCGCGCCCCTGTCGCCGCCTGCGCGCGACCCGGACGCCGCCCCGCCTCCGCCCTCGGACGACGACGGCCCGAAGGTCGTTTCGCTGGACCAGTTCCGCAAGAAATAACGCCTTCGCGCCAAGGGCGCGCAACCTTTGGCTGCAGACAAGCGTTGCCGTAACCTCCCCTTCCTTACCTAAGCGAGGTCGCTTCCATGCGTCTGTCCCTCATGTCCGCCGCCGCCGTTTCCCTGACGCTGGCCGCCTGCAGCCAGCCTGAAGCGACCCCGCCGGCGGAAACCCCGACCGCCTCGACCGAAGCCGCGCCCGCAACCGCTGAAATCGCCGCCGCTGACTGGAATGCCCTGAACACCCAGATCGGCAAATATCCCAACGAGACCAAGCTTCTGGAAGACAGCGCGATCACGGCTGATCTGAAGGCGCTGCTGGGCGACAAGTTCGACGTCCTGACGACCAATATGCAGACCCAAGCGCCGCTGCAGAAAGACGGCGCCGTCCTGTTCACTTCGGGCAACAAGCAGCATGAGGGCGGCGTCAACGCGGCCTATCTGCTGATCGACCCGGCGACCAAGGCGCTGGAAGTCGGCCTGTGGGAAGGCGGCAAGCTGACCTCCTACAAGACCGCCGGCTCGAACATCGCCAAACCGAAAGACGTACAGACGCTGATCTCCAACGCAGCAGGCTGATCCGCCTTCAAGACTGACCTTAAAGATAGGGGTCGCGTCCAGCGCGGCCCCTATTTTCGTGGCTCTATTTGCGGGGAAAGACTCGAATGGTGATGCGCTCGCGCTCGCCTTCGCGGCGCTCAACCAGCAGGCGGGCGACCTGGCTGTCGTCGTGGAACAGATAGCCCTTGATCGCGTCCAGCAGGGCCTTGGCGAGGTTGTCCAGGTCCATCCACGGCGGATCCCCGACGTGCTCCATCACGATCTCGACGACGTAATCGCCCCACGATGGTCGCGACGTCCATTCCTTGCGCATGAACTCATAAACCAGCGGCTTGTAGTATTTGGCCTGGGTGGTCAGGCCGTCGATGGCGATCTCGACCGCCTCGCCCTGCTCGCGCGCCCTGACCTTTCCGGTTCCGATCCAGCCGTCCACGCGCCGTCCGCCTTTCGTGAAGTGCGGCTCGCCTTGCCCCGCCGCGCCTGCGTGCTACACCGCCCGGCATCTTCCCGCCACGCCTGAGAGACGAGTCCCGCGCACATGAGCAACGTTCGTATCGAAACCGACACCTTCGGCCCCATCGAGGTCGCCGCTGATCGCTATTGGGGCGCGCAAGCCCAGCGTTCGCTCGGCAACTTCAAGATCGGCTGGGAAAAGCAGCCCCTGCCGGTCGTGCGCGCCCTGGGCATCGTCAAGCGCGCCGCCGCCGAGACCAACCGCGACCTGGGCAAGCTGGACGCCAAGCTGGCCGACGCCATCATCGCCGCCGCCAATGAAGTGATCGAAGGCAAGCTGAACGACCACTTCCCCCTGGTCGTCTGGCAGACGGGCTCGGGCACCCAGTCGAACATGAACGCCAATGAGGTGATCTCGAACCGCGCCATCGAGATGCTGGGCGGCGAGATGGGCTCCAAGAAGCCGGTCCACCCCAACGACCACGTCAACATGAGCCAGTCGTCGAACGACACCTATCCGACGGCCATGCACGTCGCCTGCGCCGAGCAGGTGGTCAACGACCTGCTGCCCGCGCTGAAGCACCTGCACGCCGCGCTGGACGCCAAGGCCAAGGCCTGGGCCCACATCATCAAGATCGGCCGCACCCACACCCAGGACGCCACGCCCCTTACGCTGGGCCAGGAATTCGGCGGCTACGCCCACCAGGTCGCCATGGGCATCGAGCGCATCGAGCAGACCCTGCCGCGCCTGATGGAGCTGGCCCAGGGCGGCACCGCCGTCGGCACCGGCCTGAACGCGCCCATCGGCTTTGCTGAAAAGGTTGCGGCCCAGATCGCAGGCATCACCGGCCTGCCCTTCACCACGGCGCCGAACAAGTTCGAGGCCCTGGCCGCGCACGACGCCATGGTCTTCACCCACGGCGCGATCAACACGGTCGCCGCCTCGCTGTTCAAGATCGCCAACGACATCCGCTTCCTGGGCTCGGGTCCGCGCGCGGGTCTGGGCGAACTGTCGCTGCCGGAAAACGAGCCGGGCTCGTCCATCATGCCGGGCAAGGTCAACCCGACCCAGAGCGAAGCCCTGACCCAGGTCTGCGTCCAAGTGTTCGGCAACAACGCCGCCCTGTCGTTCGCCGGTTCGCAGGGCCACTTCGAGCTGAACGTCTATAATCCGGCGATGGCCTACAACTTCTTGCAATCGGTCCGCCTGGTCGCCGATGCGGCCATCAGCTTCACCGACAACTGCGTCGTCGGCATCGAGCCGCGCGAGGACAACATCAAGCACGGCCTTGAAAACAGCCTGATGCTGGTCACGGCTCTGAACGCCAAGCTGGGCTATGACACCTGCGCCAAGATCGCCAAGACGGCGCACAAGAACGGCACCACCCTGCGCGAAGAAGCCGTCGGCGGCGGCTATCTGACCAACGAAGAGTTCGACGAGTGGGTCCGCCCCGAGAAGATGATCTCGCCGCAGTAAGCCGCGGTCATCGTCAGAGTTGAAGACGCCGGCCGGGTTCGCCCTGGCCGGCGTTTTTCATGCTCAGCCCTTGTCGCGAATGGTCCGCCCCACCGGGGCCAATGACAGCTTGGCCAGCTCGACGTTCTTCAATGCGAACGGAATGCCGATCAGGCTGACGAACTGGGGTACGGCGATCAGGATATGCGCCAGGGCGATGTACCAGCCCGCCAGCACCAACCAGATCACGTTCAGCCCGACGCCCAGGCAGCCCGTGCCCAGATCAGCCGGGTTCGGATCGCGCCAGACAATCTCGCGCCCGAACGGCCAGAAGGAATAGCTGGCGATCCGCCATGCCGAAAACGCCCAGGGCAGCCCCACGACCGTCAAGGCCAGCAACAGCCCGCCGAACAGCCAAGCCAGGCCCGAGGCGAAACCGCCCAGGAAGAACCACAGCAGGTTCAGGATCAGTCGGATCAAGTCTGTCGCCCCTTCGCGTCAATCACACCCTCTATATGGCGAAAGGCCCTGCTGATTGCAGCAGGGCCTCGGGTGAAATCGCGGTAAGGCGACGCCTTAGTGTTTCTCGGTCCAGCGCGCCTTGGCCTCGTCCTTCGTCATGTTCAGATGCACATGTTCATCCACGCGCGTGACCCAGGTGACGGGGATCATGTGGTGCTTGAGGCCTGAACCCAGATCCAGCTTGGCCAGTTCGATCTGGTCGCCCATCACATGGTCCACGCGACCGACGTGACCGCCGTCCGATCCGACGACTTCCTGATGTTCCTTGATCATCGAGGCGTTTATCATTGACGCTCTCCGTTACTATGGGGACCGTCCCGGAACGGCCCGCGCGCTAGAGGGTTCACCGCAACGCCAGGCGAGGAAGTTCACAATGTCGATGATCGTTCATCACGCGCCGCAGTCCCGATCGACTCGCCTTCTGTGGCTTTTGGAGGAGTTGGGCGCCGACTATCGCGTCCACTACGTCGACATTCTGCGGCGTGATGGTCAGGGCCGCACCGACCCGGCCAACCCCCATCCGCTGAAGCAGGCCCCGGCGCTCGAAGTCGACGGCCAGGTGCTGATCGAATCCGTGCTGATCTTCCTGTTCCTGACCGATCGCCACCCCGAGGCAGGCCTGGCGCCGGGACCGGCCGATCCGCGCCGGGCCGAATATCTGTCGTGGCTGGGCCTCTACAACAATGTGCTGGAGACGGTGCTGACCTCCGGTCCGCCCGCCGGTTGGAACGAGACTCAGAAGGCCGCCTATGCCGAACTGGACCGGCGTTGGCGCACGGCGATCCAGGGCGGCGACTACATCCTGGGCGACTTCTCGGCCCTCGACATCCTGTTCGGCAGCCTGCTGCAGTGGTTCCGCGCCGCCATGCCTGCGGGCGAGCCTTATGACGCCTATGTCCAGCGCATCGGCGCTCGCCCGGCGCTGAAACGCGCCTGGGCCAAGGATAGCCCGGACGGTCATGTCTGATGGGTGAGATCGTCAACCTGAACAAGGCGCGAAAGGCTCGCGACAAGGCCGCCGCCAAGCGCACGGCCGAATCCAACCGCCTGACCTTTGGACGCACCCGCGCCGAACGCGAGACCATGCAGAAGGAACGCGATCGCGACGCGGCCCGCCTGGACAGTCACAAGCTGGACGAGCCGGACGCCTAGGCCGCCGAGCGTTTCGGCGCGCGGATCAGGAACAACTGCCCGGCCAGGACCAGGGCCAGGCCGACCAGCGCCAGGACGCCGAAGCGCGCCCCTTCGAACATCACCGACACCAGCATGGCAATCGGCGGCGTCAGGGCCGAGATATAGCTGGCCACGGCGTACCCCCTCGCCCGCGCGATGGTGAAATACAGGCCGAAGGCGATGACCGAGCCGAACACCGCCAGATACAGTAGCGAGATCACATAGGCCGGGCTCCACGCCACCGACCAGGACACGCCCGTGACCAGGGCGTAGAGCGCCAGCGTACCCGTGCCGTAGGCCATGGCCCAGGCGGTGGACGGCAGCACCTGTGATCCCGCCTGCTGCCCCCTCCAGGCGAACCAGTTGCCGAAGGCGGAGGCGACGACGGCGATCACGGCGAAGCTGACGCCTGCGACCGCGTGGGCGCCCAGGCCTGCGCCCATCACCTCGCCCGCCGACAGGACGCCGACGCCGATCACGCCCAATCCCGCGCCCAGCCAGGCGGCGCGCGCCGCCTTCTGGCCCGATGCGACGCGGAACAGGATCAGGTTCAGGAAGGCCAGGGCGGCGAAGATCACCGCCACGACGGCCGAGGCGATCTTCTCCTCCGAAGCGTAGACGAAGGCATAGCTGATGGCGAAGGAGAACAGCCCCTGCCCCAGCGCCGCCAGATGCTGGCCGCGCGTCAGGGCCAACCGCCCGCCCGTCGCCTTGACGATCAGCGCCAGCAGGGCCGAGGCGATGCCGAAGCGCAGCACCACCGAAACCATCGGATCGACAGCCCCCAGCTGGAAGGTGATGGCGTACCAGGTCGTGCCCCAGATCAGGGCGCAGATTCCGACGCCGCCGAAGGCCAGCATGGCCGGCGACAAGAACCGCGACGACGCATTTTCGGACTGGGGAGCTTCAGACTGGGACACGCCGGCGACTCGGTCGAAACGAAACAGGAACTCCCGATAGCACCGCTTCGGGTCCGCCGTCTCTCACCTGTTGCAGCCTTATGCGACGCTGGCGCGTTCTGTTAAGCTAGTCCTTCAAAGGAGACGCTGATGCGCCTGTTCCTCGCCCCCCTCGTCCTGGCCCCGGCCCTGCTGGCCGCCGCCTGCTCCACCCTGCCAGAGACCTCCATGACCGAAGTCCAGGTCACCGCCACCTATCGCGAACGCATCATGCTGCCGCCCGGCCATGTCCTGACGGTCAAGGTCGAGGACGTCAGCCTGATGGACGCGCCGTCCCGCACCATGGCCGAGGTGCGCCAGCCGCTGAACGGTCGCGCCCCGCCCTACGCCGTCACCCTTTCGGTGCCCAGCGACAAGATCGACGCCCGCCACCGCTATGCCGCACGTGCTGAAATCCGCGACGCCTCCGGCGCCCTGCGCTTCACCACCGACACCAACTACGCTGTGCTGACCAACGGCGCCTCGAACAGCGCCGACATCGTCATGGTGGGCGTGCGCTAAGCCTTGAGCGGCCTCGCCAAACGATCGGTGCTGCTGTCCGGCCACGCCACCTCGGTGGCGCTGGAGCCTGAGTTCTGGGCCGTGCTGGACGCCATCGCAGCCGAACTGGCGCTCAGCCGGTCCGGCCTGCTGATCCGCATCGACGCCTGGCGGGGCCGCCGCCCCCTGGCCTCCGCCTGCCGCATCCTGGCCCTGCAATGGACCGGCGGCGACCGCAGTTTCGCAGAAGAGAAGACGCCATGAGCGACGCTCGCATCGACAAGAACCGCCTGATCCCCGCCGCCGTCTTCGGCGGGCTGTTGGCCGTAGGCCTGATCGGCGGCGGCGCCCTGATCGGTCAGGGCGTGGTCAACGCCCGCGCGGGCGACCGCTCCGTCACCGTGCGCGGCTTGGCGGAAAAGGACGTGAAGGCCGATCTGGCCGTCCTGCCGATCCGTTTCACAACCTCGGGCGACGTGTTGTCCGAGGTGCAGGCCCGCATCGACGGCGACCTGGCCATCGTGCGCCAGTTCCTGAAGGCGCAGGGCTATGCCGACGACGCCGTGGACCTGGGTCAGTTGGGCGTGGCCGACACCCGATCGCGCGAATACGCCAGCCAGACGGGCGGACCGCGCTTCATCCTGACCCAGACCGTGATCGTGCGCACCACGGACGTTGACCGGGTGCAGACCACGACCCGCAACCTGAACGATCTGGTGCGGCAAGGCGTGGTGCTGCAGGATTTCAACGGTCCGTCCTACATCTTCACCAAGCTGAACGACGTGCGCCCGGCCATGATCGCCGAAGCCACCGCCGCCGCCCGTAGCGGCGCCGAACAGTTCGCCAAGGATTCCGGCGCGCCGCTGGGGCCGATCAAGACGGCGGGACAGGGCTCGTTCGAGATCCTGTCGCGCGACGGCACGGGCGACGAAGCCGGCACGCCGAACAAGAAGGTCCGGGTCGTCACGACGATCAGCTATCGACTGAAATAGGTCCGCGCCAATGCGCCCGCCTAATCAGAGGTCCGTCAGATAGGCCGCCAGCACGACGGCGTCATTGTGCTCTTCGTCCTTGGCCCCATAGACCAGGGTCGCCGGGCCATCGGCGAGCGCGGCCTTCAGTTCGGATACGACATCGCCGTTGGCCTCCAACTCCGCGCGATAGCGGTGCTGGAACTCCGTCCATTTCGCCGGATCATGGCCGAACCACTGCCGCAGTTCCGTCGTCGGCGCGATCTGCTTGAGCCATAGGTCCACGCGGGCCTTGTCCTTGCTGAGACCACGCGGCCAGAGGCGGTCGACCAGGATGCGCGTCCCATCCGCATCGGACGGCGGTTCATAGACGCGCTTCAAGGCGACCTTCACGGCCTCATCCGCCCTGCGGTTCGGGCGCGGCCACTTGGGGCGGTTCAGAGGGGCGCGGCAATTCGGGCGGAACCGGGCGGTCTGGAACCTCAGGCAGGCGCGGCGTCGGCACATTGATGTCGACGTTCAATTCGGGCGTTGACGGCGCCGACGCCCTTCCTCCGGCGAAGACGAACCAGGCTATCACCGCCACGGCGACGAGAAGCCCCCCGACGATGAAGGCCAGACCCGCCCCGCCGCCCTTTCGCGGCGCCGGGACGTTGTTGACGGTAGTCTGATGGACGACGCGCTCAGGCGGGATATTGGGATCGGTCATGACGCGGCCTCAGGACCGCTCGGCGCAGCCGGCGCCGAGACTTCAGGCAGCTTGACCTCGACATCGACATTCCTGGTGTCCGACGCCCCGCCTCGGCCCAGAAGGAACCAGGCCAGGACAGCCACAACCACGACCAAACCGCCGACGATGAAGGCGAGACCGGCGTTGCCGCCGCCGCTTGAGTTTTCCGCCATAAGGCATCCCTTCCCTTTGCTGACCCTGTCGTGTGCGAGAACGACGCTCTGACTGCGCGGTTCCGGAACGGCCCTGTGCGAATAGGCCTGACTTTGGCCGCTGTGCTGCTTATGTTCTCCCATTCAGATTCCGGCGGCTCGCCCGCCTGTCCCGCCGCCTGAGTATCCGCCCCTGTGACCGACCTGCCCGCTCCCCGCATTTCCGACCTCGCCCGCGCCCAAACTCCGCAAGGGCCGGCGGCCGACTATCTGTCGGGCCTGAACCCCGAACAGCGCGAGGCGGTGGAGACGACCGAGGGGCCGGTGCTGGTGCTGGCGGGCGCGGGCACGGGCAAGACGCGCGTCCTGACCACCCGCCTGGCGCACATTCTGGCGACCGGCCGGGCCAAGCCGTGGGAGCTGCTGGTCGTCACCTTCACCAACAAGGCCGCGCGCGAGATGCGCGAGCGGATCGGCCATCTGATCGGCCTGTCGTCCGAGGGCTTACGCTGGCTGGGCACCTTCCACTCGGTCGCGGCCCAGATTCTGCGTCGCCATGCGGAACTGGTCGGGCTGAAGTCCAGCTTCACCATCCTGGATACGGACGATCAGGAGCGGCTGCTGAAGCAGCTTCTGGAAGCAGCCAACATCGACACCAAGCGGTTCACGCCCAAGTCGTTGGCCCATATGATCGACCACTGGAAGAACCGCGGCTGGACGCCCGACAAGCTGCCGCCGGGCGAGGACTTCGCCAACGGCAAGGGCCAGGCGCTGTACGCCGCCTATCAGGCGCGGCTGGCGACGCTGAACGCCTGCGACTTCGGCGACCTGTTGCTGCACAACATCACCATCCTGTCGAAACATGCTGATCTGGCGGAGGAATATCGCCGCCGGTTCCGCTACATTCTGGTGGACGAATATCAGGACACCAACGTCGCCCAATATCTGTGGCTGCGGCTGCTGACCTCCTCGACCGGCAATGTCTGCTGCGTCGGCGACGACGATCAGTCGATCTACGGCTGGCGCGGGGCCGAGGTGGACAACATCCTGCGCTTCGAGCGCGACTTCCCCGGCGCCAAGGTCATCCGGCTGGAGCGCAACTATCGCTCGACCAAGCACATCCTCGGCGCGGCCTCGGCCCTGATCGCGGCCAATCAGGACCGACTGGGCAAGACCCTGTGGACCGAGGACGACAGCGGCGACAAGGTGCGCGTGCGCGGCGTCTGGGACGGCGAGGCCGAGGCCCGGCTGATCGCCGACGAGATCGAGACCGCGCGCAAGCAGGGCATGAATTACAAGGACATGGCCGTCCTTGTTCGCGCATCTTTCCAGATGCGGGCGTTTGAAGAACGCTTCCTGATGCTGGCCATTCCCTATGTCGTCATCGGCGGCCCGCGCTTCTTCGAGCGAGCGGAAATCCGCGACGCCCACGCTTACTTGCGGCTGATCCAGTCCGAGGACGACGATCTGGCCTTCGAGCGTATCGTCAACACGCCCAAGCGCGGCATCGGCGACACCAGCGTCCAGAAGATCCTGCACATCGCGCGCGAGAACGGCGTCTCGGCCATGCGGGCGGTGCGCCACCTGATTACGACGGACGAGCTTCAAGCGCGCACCCGCACGCCGCTGGCCAACTTCGTGCGCGATCTGGACCGCTGGCGCGACCTGATGGCCATGGGCACGCCCCACTGGCAGGTGATGGAGACCCTGCTGGACGAGAGCGGATACACCGCCATGCAGAAGGCCGACCGCACCAGCGGCCAGACGCGCTTGGACAACCTGAAGGAACTGACCCAGTCGATGCAGTCGTTCGAGACGCTGCAGGCCTATCTGGAGCATGTGTCGCTGGTCATGGACCTTGAGCGCCGCGACGAGAACGCCGACGGCTCAGGCTCGGTGCAGATCATGACCCTGCACGGCGCCAAGGGGCTGGAGTTCCCTCTGGTCTTCCTGCCCGGCTGGGAGGAAGGCGTCTTCCCCAGCCAGCGCAGCATCGACGAAAAGGGCTTGAAGGGACTGGAGGAGGAACGCCGCCTGGCCTACGTCGGCGTCACCCGCGCCAAGCAGGACGCGCGCATCAGCTTCGCCGCCAACCGCATGGTCTATGGCCGCTGGACCTCGCAACTGCCCAGCCGCTTCGTCGATGAACTGCCCCTCGCCCACGTCGAGCCGCAGTCGGACACCGGCTATTACGGCGCCTCGACCGGGATGAAGGAGGCCAAGAGCCGCTGGGACGACGCCCCCTCCTTCGGCGGCAGCTATTCCAGCCCCGGCTGGAAACGCGCCCAGACCTATACCGCCGCCCAGATGCCCAAACCCGCCTACGCCCGCCGCGCCGTGATCGAGGGCGAAGGCCGCCTGATCGCCACGGCCGATCCCAAGGCGGCGTCCGGCTGGTCGCGCGGCGAACGCGTCTTCCACCAGAAGTTCGGCTACGGCTCCGTCCGCGCGGTGGAGGGCAACAAACTGGTCGTCAGCTTCGACAAGGCGGGCGAGAAGAAGGTCATCGACACCTTCGTGGAAAAGGCGCCCTAGGCGCGCCGTCCTCGCGGGGCGAAGGACTCCCACAGCCCCGTCGCCACCAGAACGACGGTCGACGCCATCGTCAGCGCCAGCGGCGACCAGCCTCGCCCGATCAGGAAGACGGTCCCCAGGATCGCCACGCCGATCACGCGCGGCCACGCCACCTTGCCCCAGATGCTGAAGACCGACAGGGCCGTTCCCAGCAAGAACAGCAACGGCCCGCCGACCAGCACGGCGGCACTCGCCGCGCCCGCCACGCCTAGCGGATGCGCTAGGGCCAGTTCATCGCCAACCGCCGTCACCACGATCCCCGCCACGACGATGATCGGGCAATAGGTATAGGTTCTCCGGGCGATGGCGCCGGGGTCAGCGGCGTGGCTGATGGTTTCCGATCCGGCCTCGTGCGCCTCGCTGAAGAACAGCCACCACATGGCGATGGTCGTCACGAAAGCGGACACGAAGGCCGCAGCCACCGGCGGCGTCCACGTCAGTTCCGCAAACGTCGCTCCGGTGATGATGATCGACTCGCCCAGGCAGATGATGACGAACAGACCCACGCGCTCGGCCAGGTGCGCGCCCTAGACGTTCCAGTCCGTCGTACTGGATCGACCCAGGCCCGGCACGAAGAAGGCCAGCGCCGGACCGATGAACTCCAGCGCCAGGGCGACCAGCCAGATCAACAGCCGCGTCTGCCCCTCGGCCAGGCCGCCGCTGATCCAGAATACGGCGCCCAGCACCGCCCATAGCGATATCCTCTGAAAATTCGCCCTCTGCGTCGGCGAACCGCGCACCGCCCACAGGGTGAACAGGCTGCGCCCCACCTGAATGGCGGCGAAGGCGCAGGCGAACGTCAGCCCCCTGTCGCCGAACGCCGTAGGCAGGGACATCGACATGACCAGGCCCGCCGCCATCAGGACGAACATCATCAGCCGCACAGGGCCACGCTCGGGGTCCAGCCAGTTGGTGATCCAGCTGGTGTCGATCCACACCCACCAGACCGCCGCCAGCAGGACGGCCGCCTCCAGCGCGCCCAGCGGCGTCAGGTTGGCCAGCAGCAGATGGCTGACCTGGGTGATGGCGAAGACGAAGACGAGATCGAAGAATAGCTCGACAAAGCTTACCCGAGCATGCTCTCCCGGCCGTCGAATGCGCATCAGACTGGCGCCCATGCCCCACCCTTCCTTAACCCTGTTCCACGAACGTGCTCCCGTGCGCGCCGTTCGTCCAGAACCCCAGACATCCTCGGTCGCGCCGCGCCTTTGGGAGCAGGCCGCGGCGGCCTTCATCCTGTTCCTTCTGACCGGGGCGCTGATCGGCCCCATCTTTGCGCCGCAGCAGCAAGAACTTCCGGCGCTCCGGCTGATCTGGCCGCCGGTCTATCTGATCATACTGGGCCTCATGGCGGTTCGCGCGCGCCAGATGGCGGCGGCCTGGCCCGCCTTCATCCTGCTGGCCCTGATGGTCATCCTGGCTCTGTCGTCCAGCCTATGGTCGCAGGCGCCGGATGTAACCCAGCGACGGGTTCTGGCCCTGGCCCTGACCGGCGGCTTCTCCATCTATCTCGGCGTCGTATTCCGTGGCGCTGAACTGCCGCGCCTGCTGACCTGGACCTTCCTTGCCCTCGGCGTCGGCAGCCTGATCGACGTCTTCCTGTTTCCCAGCCTGGGCGTCCATCACAGCGCCAACGCCGGGTTGTGGCGCGGCCTGTGGTACGAAAAGAACCACATGGGAATGATCATGGCCGTCGGCCTGATCGCCGCCTCGGCCCTGCTGGCGGCGGGCGCGCCGCGGGATCGGCGCATCGCCGTGGCCGCCATCGGCGTCTGCGCGCTGGCTCTGCTGGGCTCGCAGTCCAAGACCGCCCTGATCATGGCCATGCTGGGCGGCGGACTGATCGCCATGTGCCGCCTGATCGCGCGCATGGGGCCGGTGTTCGGGGTCGTCGTCGTATGGAGCCTGGGGCTGACCGCCGTCATCAGCCTGTGGGTCTGGAACCAGTACTCCGTCGAAATTCTGGCCTTGTTCGGCAAAGACCCGACCCTGACCGGCCGCACCGAGATCTGGGCCGCGATCGAGCGCATGGCCGCGCAGCGACCCTGGCTCGGCTATGGCTACGGCGCCTTCTGGGTGCTGGATACCGAGCCGATGGAATGGATTCGGCACGAGACCGGCTGGCGCGTACCCTCGGCCCACCACGGCTGGCTGGACCTGCGTGTTCAGCTGGGCTGGGCGGGGACATGGCTGGTCAGCGCGGTCATAGCTCTGACCTCGGCCGCTGTCCTGTTTCGCCTATCAGGTCTGGGACAGCGCGAGGGATACTGGAGCCTGGCCTATCTGGCCGGCTTCCTGCTGCTCAGCGTGTCGGAAAGCGTCTTGATGAGCCATCAGGATCTGCCCTGGACCCTGTTCGTCGCGGTTCTGGCACGCAATCTGGTTTCCGACCGCACGACCTGACGCGGGCCTTGCCCCCGCCGTCTTCGAAGCCTACCAGACCCTGCCCCGAATCGCCGCAAAATGCCCTGATGGACGATCTGTTTTCCAACCTCGACGACGCCGAACCGGCCAAGCCCGCCGCCCCTGCGCCCGCACCCGCTGCGGCGACGCCTCCGGTCGCGCCTCAGCCTGCACCGGCCCCCGTGCATCAGCCCAAGGTCGAGCTGACGTCCCACGCCAGCGCCGCGACGGCGGCCGCCACCGGCTATTCCGCCTCCTCAATCGAAGTGCTGGAAGGGCTGGAGCCCGTCCGCAAGCGCCCCGGCATGTACATCGGCGGCACCGACGAACGCGCCCTGCACCACCTCTTCGCCGAAGTGCTCGACAATGCGATGGACGAAGCCGTCGCCAAGCACGCCAAGCTGATCACCGTCGATCTGGACGCCGAAGGCTATCTGTCGGTGCGCGACGACGGGCGCGGCATTCCGGTCGACCCCCACCCCAAGCACCCCGGCAAGTCGGCGCTGGAAGTCGTCATGACGGTGCTGCACTCGGGCGGCAAATTCTCGGGCAAGGCCTATGAGACCTCGGGCGGCCTGCACGGCGTCGGCGTCTCGGTCGTCAACGCCCTGTCGGAAAGCCTGGACGTAACCGTCTGGCGCGACGGGTTTGAGTGGCGCCAATCCTTCAGCCGCGGTCATGTGCAAGCGCCGATCCAGCAGGTCGGCCCGTCCAAGAAGAAGGGCACCCTGATCCGGTTCAAGCCGGACGATCAGATCTTCGGCGTCGGCGCGACCTTCAAGCCCGCGCGCCTGTTCCGCATGACGCGGGCCAAGGCCTATCTGTTCCGCGGCGTCGAAATTCGCTGGACCTGCGCCCCGGAGCGCATCACCGACGCCACGCCCGCACTGGCGACGCTGCACTTCCCGGGCGGTCTGGCCGACGCCCTGGCCGAGCGCGTGGGCGAACTGGAAACCGTCACCCCCGTCTTCGCCGGGCGCGTCGAGCGCAAGGGCGAGGCCGGCGCACTGGAATGGGCCGTCACATGGTCGCCGATCGGGTTCGGCGACGCGGACAGCTTCGTCGCCTCCTACTGCAACACCGTCTCGACCCCCGACGGCGGCACGCACGAGGCGGGCTTCCGCGCCGCGCTGGTCAAGGGCCTCAAGGCCTATGGCGAACTGATCAACGAGAAGCGCGCCGCCCAGATCACGGCCGAGGACGTCATCGCCAATGCGGGCGCCCTGATCTCCATCTTCATCCGCAACCCGGAATTCCAGGGTCAGACCAAGGACCGCCTGTCCTCGCCCGAAGGCGCGCGCCTGGCCGAACAGCTGCTGCGCGACCCGTTCGACCACTGGCTGACCGAAAGCCCGAAACAGGCCAACGCCCTGCTCGGCTTCGTCGTCGACCGCGCCGAGGATCGCCTGCGCCGCCGCAAGGACAAGGAAGTCCAGCGCGCCGCCGCCACGCGCAAGCTGCGTCTGCCCGGCAAGCTGTCGGACTGCAGCCGTCAGGCCGCCGAAGGCACCGAACTGTTCATCGTCGAGGGCGACTCGGCCGGCGGCTCGGCCAAGCAGGCGCGCGACCGCACGACCCAGGCCATCCTGCCCCTGCGCGGCAAGATCCTGAACGTCGCCTCGGCCACGGCGGACAAGCTGCGCGCCAATGTCGAACTGACCGACCTGATGCTGGCGCTGGGCGTGCAGGCGGGCAGCCGCTTCAGCGTCGACGACCTGCGCTATGAGCGCGTGGTCATCATGACCGACGCCGACGTCGACGGCGCCCACATCGCGGCCCTGCTGATCACCTTCTTCTATCGCTCCATGCCGGACCTGATCCGTCAGGGGCGGCTATATATGGCCCTGCCGCCGCTCTATCGGATTTCGGCGGGCCCGCTGTCGGAATACGCCCGCGACGACGCGCACCGCGATGAACTGCTGGCCACGACCTTCAAGGGCAAGAAGACCGAGATCGGCCGGTTCAAGGGTCTGGGCGAGATGATGGCCTCTCAGCTGAAAGAGACCACCATGGACCCGAAGAAGCGGACCCTGGCCCGCATTGCCCTGCCCGACAGCGAGGAAGAGATCGAGGATCTGGTCGAGCGCCTGATGGGCCGCAAGGCTGAGGCCCGCTACAACTTCATCCAGGAAAACGCCCGCTTCGCCCAGGCCGATCTGGACGTTTGATCAGCCTGTATCGCCGTTCCACCGCCCTTCCCGAGGGGGACGTCGCCTAGGCGCGTAGTTGTGATTGAGCATCCTTCGCAACTGGAGCCTATCATGTCCTTTCTTCACCCCCTCGCCTCTATCGGTCTGGTCGCTGCTGTCTCCCTGGCCCCCGTCGCGGCACAGGCGCACGCCCGCCTGGTTAGCGCCACGCCGGCGGCCAAGTCGACCGTGGCCGCGCCGCGCGTCGTGACGCTGACCTTCAGCGACCGCGTGGCTCCGGCCTTCTCCAGCTTCGACGTGGTCAACGCCGCCGGCGCCAAGGCGACGGTTCGCACCCAGGTCAGTCAGGACGGCAAGACCATCACCGGAACCCTGGCTCGCCCGCTGGCCGCCGGGGCCTATGTCGTCAACTGGCGTATCGCTTCCACCGACGGCCACCGCATGACCGGCAGCTACGACTTCACCGTCCGCTGATATGGTCGAGGTCTGGATCATCCTCCTGCGCGGCGTGCAATACGTCGCCGGGGCGGTGCTGCTCGGCATGCCTGCGTTCATGCTGTACAGCGCACGCGCTGTCGGGCCGCTGGGCCTGCGCTGGCCGCGTCCTGCGACGGCCTGGGCGGCGGCGATCCTGATGCTGGCCGCGCCCGCCGCCCTGCTGGCTCAGACCGCCATGATGGCGGGCTCGCTGAGCGAGGCGTTCAAGCCCCATGCCCTGACCTTCATGGTCACAGGCATGGGGCTGGGCAAGGCGCTGGTCGTGCGGACTCTGGCGGCCGCCCTGGCTCTGGGCGCCGCCTTGTTGCTGCGGCCGGGACGCCTGATGTGGAGCCTGCTGACGCTGCTGGGCGTGGTCGTCTCGGCCAGCTTCGCCTGGACCGGCCATGGCGCGGCGACGCAAGGGGCGGGACATATGATCCACCTGGCCTCGGACATCGTGCACGCCGTGGCGGCCTCCGTCTGGGTCGGCGCTCTCGCCGCCTTCGCCGTCCTTATCGTTCGGCGGCCATCGGGCGATCCCGCCTGGGACGCCGGGGTGGCGCGCAGTCTGACCGGCTTCGCCGGGGTCGGTACGGCGGCCGTCGGCGCCCTGGTCGCAACAGGCCTGATCAACAGCGCCTATCTGGTCGGTCTGTCGAAGGCGCTGAGCCTGGGCGCCAGCTCCTATGGCGTCCTGCTGACGATCAAGCTGGCGCTGTTCGGGTTGATGGTCTGCCTGGCGGCGGCCAACCGCTTCCGCCTGGCGCCGTTGATGGCCCATGATGCGGGTCAGGCCATGCCGCATCTGAAGAAGAGTCTGGTGGTCGAGTTCGGTCTGGCGCTGACGATCCTGGCCGTCGTGGCGGTCATGGGCGTTCAGCCGCCGCCCGCCTCGCTCTGACGTCAGTCGGGGCTGTGACGCGAACCGCTTTCGTCACGGCACCGACATGGCGTAGAGATTACAACGATTGGAACCATACGCCCTGAATGCGTACGCGGTCAGACGTCTTTCCAAGGGAAGGCGCGTCGCCTCGCGTATGACAGACAGGGCCCGCGAAAGGTGCAGAATGACAAAAGACATCGACCGCATCCTGGCGACGCCGTTTCCAGCAGATGAAACCTTGCGGTTGGCGGGACTGGAGAACCAGGTCTGGCGGCGGATCGAAGAGCGGCAGGAGCAACGCCGTTCTGGTCAGGTGCGTCTGGCGGTCATGGCTGTCGCCCTTCTGGTCGGCGTGACGAACGGCGGCATGTTGGGGCAGGCCTTCAAGCCCAACCACTCCGACATTCAGGTCTTCAGCGTCTCCGCAGGCCTGTCGCCGATGACCCGCTTCGAGGTCGGCGGATGAGCGCCAACTGGAAGTCCATCGCCCTGACCGTGGTGCTGGCCGCCCTGGCCAGCGGGGGCGCCGCCTGGCTGGCCGCGGGCTGGATGATGAAGCAGCACGAGACGCCCAGCATGCACGACATCGTGCATCAGAAGCTGGACCTGACCGCAGATCAGGACGCCCGCCTGGACGTTATAGAAGAGCATTTCACCGTGCGGCGTGAAGCGCTGGAGGCCGACGTGCGCGCCGCCAACCGCGAACTGGCCAACGCCATCGCCGCCAGCCAGGGCGACAGCCCCGAGGTGCGCGCCGCGGTCGACCATTTCCATGACGCCATGGGCGCCTTGCAGAAGGCCACCATCGCCCATGTGTTCGAAATGCGCGCGGTTCTGACGCCGGAACAGGCCCGCATCTTCGACAAGGAAATCGCCGGCGCCCTTACGCAAGAGCCTCGGTAAGGCCGAGGTGACGGCCGGGGGCGACACAGACGAGGCGCGCGCCGCGCGCGGCGACCGCACAGCCTTCACCGCCCTGATGGCGGCGACCAGCGGCGACCTCTATCGTTTCGTGCGTCGTTACGTCGGCGACACGGATGAGGCCCACGACCTGCTGCAGGAAACCTACGTCTCGGCCTGGCTGGCGATCCGGCGCTATGATCCGACGCGCTCCTTCGAGACATGGCTGCGCTCGATCGCCATCAACAAATGTCGCGACTGGGGCCGCAAGCGCACCGTGCGCCGCATCGTGCGCGGCGTCATGGGACTGGATACGCCCGAAGCCATGGCCGTGGGCGAAGATGCGCCTGAAGCCGAGGTCCAGTTGGACGACCGCCGCCGCATGGACGAGATGAATCGCGCCCTGGCCGCCTTGCCCGACAATCTGAAGGCGCCTCTTCTGCTGGCCTCGCTGGAAGGCCGCTCCCATGCCGAGATCGCCGAAGTTCTGGGCGTCACGCCCAAGGCGGTCGAGACCCGCATCGCCCGTGCCAGGCAGAAGCTGAACCAGGCCCTGGCGCGTTAAGGCGTCGGCATGCTGCGGCGCCCTGCCGCAACGGCGATGCAAGGGGCGATCGTGTCGCCTGCGTATCCCAATCAGACCCCCTCCCCGCGCGCCTTCCTAAGGCGAACGGCCTCTTTGAGACTTGGACTTCATGGCGACAACATCTCTGGACCGTCGAACCCTGTTGCGAGGCGCCGCTCTGGGCGGCGGCATTCTGGGCCTCCAAGGCCTGCTGCCCGCCTGGGCGCAGACCGGATCGCCGGGCCTGCGGGCCGACCTGCCGACCCTGACCGGGCCGAACATCGACCTGAGCGTGGGCGACTCCAGCTTCACCGTGGGCGGCCGCACCGGCCACGCCTTCATGATCAACGGCCTGCTGCCCGCGCCCCTGCTGCGGATGCGCGAGGGCCAGAACGTGCGCCTGTCCGTGACCAACAATCTGGACGAGGACACCTCAATCCACTGGCACGGCCTGCTGCTGCCGTTCCAGATGGACGGCGTGCCGGGCGTCAGCTTCCCCGGCATCAAGCCGCGCGAGACCTTCGTCTATGAGTTCCCGATCAAGCAGTCGGGCACCTATTGGTATCACAGCCATTCGGGCCTTCAGGAAGCCATGGGCCACTACGGTCCCATCGTCATCGACCCGGCCGGCGCCGATCCGGTCGCCTATGACCGCGAACACGTCCTGGTCCTGTCGGACTGGAGCTTCATGCATCCGCATGAAATCCTGGACAAGCTGAAGAAGAGCCCCGGCTACTTCAACATGCAGAAGACGACCCTGGCCGGCCTGCTGAACGGTTCCGACCGCATGAACGCCGCCGAGCGCCGGATGTGGGGCGGGATGCGCATGGACCCGCGCGACATCCTGGACGTCAACGGCACGACCTACACCTATCTGGTCAACGGCCACGGTCCGGAAGAGAACTGGACCGGTCTGTTCCGGCCGGGCGAGCGCGTGCGTCTGCGCATCATCAACGCCTCGGCCATGTCGATCTTCAACGTCCGCATCCCCGGTCTGCCGATGACCGTGGTTCAGGCCGACGGCGAGAACGTCCGCCCGGTCGAAATCGACGAGTTCCAGATCTCGGTCGCCGAGACCTATGACGTCATCGTCCGCCCCACCGAGGACCGCGCCTACACCATCGTCTCCGAAGCCATCGACCGCTCGGGCATGGGTCGCGCCACCCTGGCGCCGCGCCTGGGCATGACGGCCGAGGTTCCGCCGCTACGCAAGGTGCCCAACCTGACCATGAAGGACATGGGCATGGGCGGCATGGATCACAGCGCGCACGGCGCTGCGAGCGCCGACCACGCGGCCATGGGCCACGGCGCCGCTGCGGGCGCTGCGGCGGCTGCGCCGATGGACCATTCGGGCATGAGCATGCGCGATCCGAACAACGCCCCGGCCGACATGGCCGTCGGCGTCGGCGTGGACGCTATCGCCCCGGCCCCGTCCAACCGCCTGGCCGACCGGCCGCAGGGCCTGGATGACGTCGATCACCGCGTGCTGGTCTACGCCGACCTGCGCTCGCTGACGCCGAATAAGGACACCCGCACGCCCTCGCGCACCATGGAGATTCACCTGACCGGCAATATGGAGCGGTTCATGTGGGGCTTTGACGGTCGCAAATTCTCGGAAGTGGTCGAGCCGATCCGCTTCGAGCTGAACGAGCGCGTGCGCGTGACCCTGGTCAACGACACCATGATGGCCCACCCCATCCACCTGCACGGCCACTTCTTCGAACTGGTCAACGGCCACGACGGCAACCAGCCGCTGAAGCACACGGTCAACGTCGCCCCCGGCGGCAAGGTCACCTTCGACCTGACCGCGGACGCGCCCGGCGACTGGGCCTTCCACTGTCACCTTCTGATGCACATGCACGCGGGCATGTTCAACGTCGTCACTGTTCGCCCGCTGGCTGGAGCCGCCTCGTGAAGTCCCTTTCCTTCTCCCTGGCGCTCGCGCCCCTGATGTTGGCTGCGGGCGGTCCCGCCCTGGCCCAGAGCCACGCCGGTCATGCGGGTCACGCTCCCGCAGCGTCTGCCCAGGCGACACCCCCGGCGGCCAAGCCCGCGCACGACTGCCCCATGATGCGCGACGGCAAGTCCTGTCCCATGCATGGAGCCGCCGCCTCCGGCGCTCCGGCTGACCCGCACGCCGGTCATGACATGAGCGGTCACGCCGGGCACGGCGCGGCTTCGACTAATCCCCATGCCGGCCACAACATGGCTCCGGCCCAGGCGGCCCTGGCGGATCCCCACGCGGGTCACGACATGGCTCCGGCCGATCCGCATGCCGGTCACGATATGAGCGGCCACGCCGAGCACGACGCCCCTGCGGCCGATCCCCATGCCGGTCACGCCATGGCTCCAGCGCAGGCGGTCCCTGCCGACCCGCACGCGGGTCACGACATGAGCGGCCATGCAGGTCATGGCGCTGCGCCTGCAGACCCCCATGCCGGTCATGACATGAGCGCCGCGCGCGGCGGGCCGAACATCCCGACCAGCGTGGACGCCGTCGGCGGCCGCATGGTCGAGACCCCGCCCCCGGCCGCCGCTCGTTCAGTTCCGGCCCACGCCGCCGACCTGCTGTTCGACCCGGCAGTAATGGCCGCTTCGCGCAAGCAGCTTCTGGTCGAGAACGGCGACATCCGCTCGACGGCCGTGCTGATCGACTCCATCGAAGCCAGCTTCGGCGACGGCGCTGACGGCTACAGCTGGGGCGCCCAGGGCTGGACCGGCGGCGATATCAACCGCTTCTGGTGGAAGACCGAAGGCGAAGGCGAGATCGACGGTAGGCTGCACGAGGCCGAGGTTCAGGCTCTCTACAGCCGCGCCATCGCACCCTTCTGGGACGTGCAGGCGGGCGTGCGCCAGGACTTCCGTCCGGACGGCGACGACACCACCCACCTGACCGTCGGCGTTCAGGGCGTGGCTCCCTACTGGTTCGAGATGAGCGCCGCCGCCTTCCTCTCAACCGAGGGCGACCTGACCGCCCGCGCCGAGGCCGAATACGATCAGCGCATCACCCAGAAGTGGATCCTTCAGCCGGCGATCGAAGTGGCCCTGTCAGCCAGCGACATCCCGGAGCTCGAGATCGGCTCGGGTTTGACCTCGGTCACGGCGGGCCTGCGTCTGCGCTATGAAATCCGCAAGGAGTTCGCCCCTTACGTCGGCGTCGAGTGGACCCGTTCGCTGGGCGACACCGCCGACTACGCCAAGGCCAGAGGCCAGGATCCCGAAGACACGCGCTTCGTGGTCGGCATCAAGGCCTGGTTCTGATTGGAAAGAAGGCGCGTCTGCAAACAGGCGCGCCTTTCGACCCACCAGATCAGCTCATCTGAAAACTGAGTTTCAGGGCGCCGTTGATGCCCTTGACGCCCATACGCATGCAGATCGAGCGTAAATGCGCCCGCACCGTATGGATCGACATCTCCAGCTTGCGGCCGATGTCCTTGGGCGTCGCGCCTGCCGTCAGATGCAGCAGCACCGCCGTCTCGGCCCGGGTCAGACCGAAGACGGCGCCCAGGGCTGTAATCCTCGCCACATCCAGCGGCTTGACCGGCCGCGCCGTGGCGAACACGCGGTTCGGCGCCTCCGGCGTCGTCATAAGATCCAGGATGCACCACTCGTCATCACCTGCTCGGAACAGAATACGCCCGCCTTCCCGGCTGCCGTCGGCAAGACCGCGTAGCAGAGCATCCAATTCGGCCCGGCTGCGATGAGCCGCGCAGATGAAGACGCCGCGTGATCCCACCATGCCGCAGTCGGCCAAAGCCCGTGCCTTGGCGTTGGTCCGCAACACTCGTCCCGACGTGTCCAGAATGAACCGCGCCGTATCGTCCGCTTCAAACCAGGCGTCTGTCTCCGAATGGCGTCCCCGGGACGCGGCGCGGAGAAAGGACCGCGTATCGGCGAAGGCGGCAGAGGCGATCGGCTTTATCAACAGCTGATCCACAGGCTGGGCCTTGCCTTGCGAAAACGCCGCCAGGCTCCGTTCTCCGATCATCGCCCTCACCTCCCGCACGCCTGGCCTTAAGGCTCATCAGCTTTTAGCCAAGCTGATCGGCGCGTTCTCATCAGCCTCATTCTGGCCACACAACGCCGAATTTCAAGCGGTAAATTCAGAAATGCGTGTTTTAATAACCTTAGCTAAAGAATTTGACCTATCCAACAGTCAAAATATCCAAATCCAAATAACTTCAATCGACCCAATCACTAACATAAAAACACTCGTTACTGTTTCAGGTCACACCTATTTGGCACGATAATTTATATGATCATTTATATTCCCAAAAAGGGTCAGTTCACTTGGGCGAGATATCTATCGTCAACATATCCGCATATCGCCCCTCCATCGCACCACCGACCTGCCCCAAGGTGAAGGTCATCGGAATGGAGACTCCAGCCAGGGTGCGCGGCGGATCGACCTGTTTTGTCCACAAGCTAGACAGGTCCACCTCGTCTCCGTCCAGTTCCACAGCGTAAGGCAAGGTCGTGGCGTTGGGGACTTCCTCCACCCGACGCATAACGCCGCCGTGCTGAGACGTGATCGACACCGTCGCCAAGGTGTTGGCCCGAACCTGGAGGAATATTCGCCGCGTCGCCCCGGCGACCGCTTCGCCGAAATCGACCACCTCAACGCTGGAGCCGCTGCCGAAGGCGCCGGCGGCGCCCGCAAGGTTGAGTTGCGCCCGCGGCGTCGCCTGAAGGATCAGGCGCACAGGAATCGGCACGCCGATCGACTCCCCGCCCGGCGTCTTCAGCACCAGCCGCAAGTTCACGCCATATTCGCCCGCGTCAGCGACCGCTCCCTGCACCACGGCGGCGTCGATCTGGGCCTGTCCCTTGGCGCCTGCCGCGAGTTGGTACTGGAACACGGCGGCCTGTACGTCCGCCATCTGCACGCCCGACGCCTCTCGCGGGCGGAACTGCACCGCGACATTGCCCAGAACAACGCTGGTCACTTCCATGCCGACGTCGTCCGTGAACGACATCCGCACGTCGCAGGCAGCGTCGCCACGGTTCTCCATGCTGACATCCAGCGCACCGGACGAGGGCCCGATTGCGAAAGGATTATACTCGATCCGCACCGTCTGCGGTCCATCCAGCACAGCCAGATCGCACGCCTGGGCCGACGCGCCCGAAGCCAGGGCGACGAGGGCCACAACGCCCGCCACTCCGCCCATCACCCGCAACCGCGCCCTATGACACCGGTCCGGGGGTTTTGATTTCACCCACATCGCTTACTCCTTCAGCACTATCCGGGATGACGAATTCCCCGACCGTCCGCCCCTTGATCACCAACCGATAGCGACCGGGGGACAGGCCGTCGGCGATGAAGCGGCCGTTTCGATTGGTGAAGAAGGGCTTGCCCTGCGCCTCGTCTTCGCTTCCGGCGGCCACGATCATGCCCCCGATCAAGGCGACCGGCCCTTCGGGCGAGATCAGATAGCCGCGCGCGGTATGCGAGGCGTCGCTGCCGACCACGAAGCGATAGCCGTTGCCGAAGCCGGGGAAGGCGGAAATCACGCCGCTGCCCAGGTCATACCCGTCGGGCAAGGGGTCGACCTCCAACTCATAGCGCCGCACGCCGTAGCCGCGATCGACGCCCGCCAGCGCTGGCCCGAACCAACCGCTGTTGGCGACCGGATAGCCGCTGGAATCGGTCAGACTGACTCGCGCGCCCTTCAGCGTCGGATGGCCGGTGGCGATGACGAAACCTTCGCGCGCAGAACGCCCGATGCCGAAGGCTCCGTTTGCGTAACCGACCATGGTCGAGGCCCGCCACAACGATTCCTGTCGCGTCGTCCCGCCCGGCTGACTTGACACCAGCCGGTTTGAGATGAGCTCAGCGTCGAAACGGTTGTTGATATAGCGCAGGTCGCCCGCGATGGTCTGCTGCGTCCGATCCTCAGAGAAACGCAGGTCGCCGCTCAAGTCGTTCAACCGCCCGGTCGAGGAGCGCGAGATACCTACTTCGCGCAGGTCGTTCTGGGTGTCGTACCGCGCCACCCCGCTCCAACGTCCGCCGAAACGAGTGGTCAGGTTGATCCCGAAACGCGTATCGTCACGGCCATCCAGCGCAGTTGTGCGCTGCACGGTCATATTGACGCCGAAGCGACGGAATGACCGGCCCACGTTCATGTTGAAGTCGGTCCGATCCCGTTCGCCTCGCCCCTTCACGAAGGCCGCGCCGAACCCCAGGGTATAGGCGCGAAACCTCAGCAAGGCCTGCCCCGCCGCGCGCCACTGCTCCCGATTGAAGGCTGAACTTTCAAAGGCGTTCTGGAAGTATCGGCTAGTGGCCTGCACCGACGCCACGAGCCGCAGGTCGATCTCACGTCCGAAGGTGGTCTCGCGCAGATAATCGACGGAGGCGATGTAGCCCTGCTCGCCCGTATCGCCGTTGTGACTGACGGCGGCGCTGGCCTGAATCAGGCCGACGCGGCTGCCCCACACGGCCAGACCGCCCACTTGCCCGCGCCCTTCCGCCAATTGGGCGTTGGCGCCCAGGGTCAGCACGTCGCTGATCCCTTTGCGGACAAAGCCCGAGGCGGCCAAGGACGAACCGTATTCCAGAGACCCGCCCTCTTCCAGCACCCCGGCCGACACGCCGAAGTCCAGAACGCCGGGATCCAGAAGCCCCGCGCCGCCGAACAGATCGAACACGGCGATCTCTCTTTGCCCCGTATTGTCCTCAACAAGCAGGCGCACGGTGTTGGCGCCCTGG
Organism: Brevundimonas sp. Soil_N_31; assembly: GCF_057655995.1. Classification (NCBI taxonomy): domain Bacteria; kingdom Pseudomonadati; phylum Pseudomonadota; class Alphaproteobacteria; order Caulobacterales; family Caulobacteraceae; genus Brevundimonas; species Brevundimonas sp. Soil_N_31. The sequence continues at coordinate 97,359 of NZ_JBDGLE010000002.1, read as the reverse complement.
CCAAACGGGAAGTCGCCCAGGGAATAGGGGCCGGCGTCCAGGCGCAGCCGCTCGATGATCACCCCGTTGACTTCGACCACCACGAGCGCCGGGCGATCCAGCACGAACTGACGCCGGCCGGCCGGCCGCACGTTCTGAAACGGCCGGATAGTCGAATAGGCCCGCGCCGCCGACAGGCCCAGAAACCGCCGCGATCCCTGAAAGCTCTCGACCGGCGGTGCGAATTCGCCCGCCGTAAGGCGCACGGCCGATTGAAACAAATCCTTGGTCAGCCTGATCTCGCGGCGACGCCAACGCTCATCCGTCGAACTGCCGTCATAGTCGCCTCCCGCCGTTAGCGTCACGCCGTCGAAACCGCCGAAATTTACGAACATGTCGATCCCGCCCGACAAGGGCGCGAACCGGTCCTCGGTGTGCGAATACTGCTGCGCCACCGTGATATTGGCGCCGGCCGAGAAATTGGCCGGTTGATCAAACGACGCCGGATCGACCAGTTCGTTGCGGTTGAAGCTGACGTCTCGCCGCGCCCTGGCCCCGGCCGACAGATCGGCGACGAACGTCAGCGCCAGAGGGTCAAAGCTCAACGAAAAGCCATCGCCTCTCAGATCAGCCATGTTCACGCGCCGCTGCGACGCGATAATCGTTTTCAACCGCTCGCGCTGGGCGGGCGCGAGGCTGGGGCCCAGAAGGTCCATCAGCGCCTCCGCATCGACCACCCCCTCTCCTTGCATGTCCACCTCCCCCGCCAGATCGCCCAGATAGCGACCATCGAGGGTCAACGGCCCCTGGATCGGGCTCAGCACCGGCGTGGGCCGGGGCGACGGAGCCTGCTCCTGGGGTCCGCCGGCCGCCGCATCGAGCGCGGGGGGAACACTCGACGCGGCGCCGGCGGCGAGCAGGACGTCAGGGGCGTCTCGCTCGACCGGGACTACGGCGGCGGCGCCGTAGGTGACTTCTGGATAGTTTGGCGCCGTGCGGATGACTTCATCCGCAGCGAACGGGGCTTCGGCGTTGCTGGCGGACGCGACGCTGCCGCCCAGGCAGGCCGCGGCGCCGAGGCGCCGCCAGATCCGATTGCGGCCAGGCATCTCACAGCAGGACGATCGAGGCGGTCACGTCGCCGCCGGCTTCCGCCGCCAATGCCGCCGGGATGCGGATGTTGCGCGTGGCGCCGCCCGCCATCACGCTGACCTCGCCGACATCGATGTCCGCCGCCGGAACTTCATGCGTCCGGCCATCCGCGGTCTTGAGCGTGAAACGCGCCTCGCGCAGATGGGCGAAGCCGTCGCCTGTATTACGCGCAGTCAAAAGAACGTCGCCGTTCGCCGCTCGCGAGACCGACGTCACCTCCACTGCGGCCCTGGCGCTGGTCGGGGCCACGAAGACGTAGGTGTTGATGGTGAAGGCCAGCTTTATGTCTGCGCCCGCTTCGGTGTCGCCTGTGACCGACTGCATGTCGATCGGCAACTGCGCCGCACGAACCAGGTACATCTTTCCTTCGGGGCCGCCGTCGCCCAGGTAGCGCACCTGCACCACCTGCTCGCGATTGGGCGGGATGACCGACTGCACCGGAAAGACTCCGATGTCGTCGTCTTCGGGGACCAGGCTGCGGTGGCCGTTTTCATCGACCTGCATGCGATAGACTTCGATCTCGACCGTGGCCGGCGCCGTGCTGGTGTTGCGCACGGTCAGTCGATAGCTGGATCCGCTTCCTGAAGGCGTGATCTTGGCCACCATCGGCGAGACGTCCATGGCGCGCGTATCGGACGGCGCCGTCATGGCCATCATCAGACAGAGCACTGAAGTTGCGACGACTTGGAATCTCATAACTGCATCTCCCCTGCAGTAATGCGAAAAGAAAAACGGGGAGCCTGAAGGCTCCCCGTTCTGGCTCGATCAAGCCGGGTTCAGCGTGAAGGTGAAGACCTCCGTATAGGTGCCGGCCGGAGCCGACGCCGCGCCCGGACCAGACGGCGCAGCCGCGCAGCCCGACGAACCGGGGTTGGTGTCATCGCCTTGCGAGCCGCCGGCGCCGGGGCCGCCGGGGACGTTGTAGCAAAGGTTTAGGAACAGATCGGCGAAGATGCCGTCAGCCAGAGCCTGGCTATAGCCGCCCGAGTTGGTGATGATGGCCGGGCTGCCGGGCCAGGTATCCTGAGCCGGGAAGCCCAGGGTCGGCACTTGCTGGACCACCAGATCCCAATCGTAGTTGATCAGCACGCCGCCGGCAGACTTGAAGTCGCCGTTCTGAGCGCTGGACGTCAGCTTGGCGCCCGTCGGGGCGTTACACGACATCCGCAGGGTGGTGACTTTCTGCCGTTGACCGTTGGCCACGGCGACATTGCCGCCAGCCACATTGGCCAGCCCGATGCCGCAGAAGTTGGTCACGCTGGTGCTGACCGTCACATTGGTCTGGGCGCTGGAAACGCCAGGCAGAGCCAACAGAGCCGCTGCGGCGGTGGCGGCCGCAGTAATCATCAAAGTACGCATCTTCGCCTCCGGGATTTTTGATTTTTCGAGAACCCAGGTCGCCGTCTCCGCCGCCTGGACTTGCGGCTACTCGCCACAATCTCGCCATTTAAATCCCGCCCCCGGAGCGAACATCCCCAAGGTTGATACTCATCTTGAGCTAGTCAATTTTGACTAGATCGTAGTGCTCGTCGTGGCGTCGATGCGATCAGGTCTCGACACAAACGCCCGAGGCGGCCATGCAGTCAGTGATGACGACGCCTGCCTCCTCACGCTCACTTGAAGCCGACCGCGTCGCCGCCGCCGCCATGACCCTGGTCACAAACGTCGGCCTGCGCGGCCTGACGCTGCGAGACCTGGCCCAAGCCGTGGGCAAGAGCACGACCGTCATCGTCAACCTGTTCGGCGCCAAGGCGGGGTTGATCGAGGCGATCGCCTTCAGAGCCTTCGAGCAGGACAAGGCCTACCACGAGTCATTCTTCGCCGGCGTCGACGCCCTGGCGCTCAGTCGAGACAGCCTGCTGGCCCTTACCGCCCGCTATCTGAGGGAACGCGCCGCGCCCTCGGCCGACTTCGCTCGGGTGTGGGAGGAGCTGCTGGTCAGCCCCGATCCGGCCGCCTTCCTGCCTCCCCTGCTGCGACGCTGGGATCTGATGCGGCGCAACGCCTGGACGGCCTTCCTGTCGCGTCGCCCCGGCCTGGAATCGTTCGGCGAGGCGATCTCCACCTATCTGATCATCGAGCAGTTTTACGTCGGCGCCCTGGGCGGTCGCTCCGACTATGAGGTGATCGCGGCCGAGGGGTTGGGCGGCCTGATCGACCGGGCCTTCAGCCGCCCCGACGATCCGGCCTCGGCGACCGAAAGCTATGTCGATCGGATGGTGATTCCCAAGGCGCCGGGGGACGGACTGGAACCCGGCTCCATCAAGCGCCGCCTGCTGGACGTCGCCGCGGACCAGATCCTGAGCAAGGGCGTCGGGGTCGTCACCAACCGATCTGTCAGCACGGAGATCGGCACTTCGACCTCCACCATCGCCTACTACTGGGCGGATATGCGGCGGTTCGTGATCGACGCGATCTGGCACGCCGTCTTCCGCGAGATGCCCCGCTACCTCGACTACCGCCATCCGCTGGGCGCCGGCCCCCCGGACGTGCAGCGATGGGGCGAGATGATGGCCCTTACCCTGGAGACGCCTCCGGGCGGCGAGCGCGGCTTCTACGTCAAATACGCCCGGCTGATCGCCCAGGTCTGCCTGCAGGCCCGCCGGGATCCCTCCTTCCAAGAGCTGGCGATGATCCTGCGCGGGCCCGAAGGCGGCGGCAACTACATCAACCGCGACGAGCTATGGCCGCCTCAGTTCGACCTGACGCGCCGCGCGGCGACCCGTTTCGCCTTATGGATCAAGGGCGCGGCCATCATGGCGGCGGCGACGGGCGATGCGCCGGACGCGGCGCGCCTGCGAGCCGCCGCTGCGACCTTGGTCACGCAACACGATTAATTCGAACAAACGTTCCTATCCGGAACTTTTTCTCTGTTGCAGACTCGACGGCAACACTTCAAATAAGCGTCACCAAAGCATCACGACCATCCCCTACAGCGGAGACGTTATCGAACAGTTGTTTTTTCAATCCGGTCGCGCGGCATCATAGACGGTCGATCATCTCGACCTTTGTCGCCGCGCCACGGCCTGAAAACAACAGCTGCTCGCGGCCCTCCCCAACTCTCCAGCCCGAGCGACTGGATCGCCCGCGCTGCCCGATGGATCGACACATGAACCGTCTTCTCTTCGGCGCTTCCAGCGCCGCACTGCTCCTGGCGGCGGCCGCGCCCGCGGCGGCCGAGGTCACGACCGAGCCGCAGGCCACCTCCGTTCAGGACGTCATCGTCACCGCCCAGCGCCGCGAGGAATCCGCGCAGAAGGTCGGCCTGGCCCTGACGGTCGTGTCCGGCGAGGATCTGGACAAGCGCAACATCCAGACGGTCAATGACCTGGAAAACGCCGTTCCCAGCATGGAAGTCGACAGCCAACTGGGCGGCGGCCAGCCCCAGTTCCGCATCCGCGGCGTCGGCCTGACGGACTACGCCGCCAACAACACTTCGACGGTCGGCGTCTATATCGACGAAGTCGCCTATCCCTACGGCGTGATGACCCAGGGCCAGCTATTCGACATCGCCCGCATCGAAGTCCTGCGCGGGCCGCAGGGCACCTTGTACGGCCGCAACACCACAGGCGGCGCAGTCAGCATCATCACCGGCGCACCGACCGACTATGTCGCTGCCGGTTTCAACGCCAGCTACGGCAGCTATGACGCCGCCAAGTTCGAAGGCTTTGTGTCGGGTCCGGTCGCCGGAACCCTGAGCGCCCGCCTGGCCGTCGCGGCCGAGACCGGCGGCGGCTGGCAATACCACCGCGACACGGGCGAAACCCTGGGCGACAAGGACACCAAGGCCCTGCGCCTGCGCCTGAACTGGCGCCCCAGCGACCAGACCGACCTCGACCTGAACGTCCACTACAGCCAGGACAAGTCGGACGGCCGGGGCCTGCGCCTGATCACCACCCCTTTCACGTCGGGCGGCGGCAAAGTCTATCCGGTCGACACGGCCCACCGGATCACCGGCTGGGGCATCTCCCCCTACTTCGCCCAGCTGATCGGCGTCTCGCCCAACGCCAAGCCGTTCCGCGATAACGAAGGCAAGGGCGTCAGCCTGCGCCTGAACCACGACCTGGGCTGGGCCACCCTGACCGCCGTCGCCGCCTATGAAGCCTTCGACCGCAAGGAGTTCAACGACTGGGACGCCACGGCCTCGAACGAAGCCGGCACCTACTTCTTCAACGACATCGAGACGATCTCGCAGGAAGTGCGCCTGGCCTCGAACGGCGACGGTCGCCTGCAATGGCTGGCCGGTCTCTATCACGCGACCGAAGACATTGACGGCGGTTTCTATTCGGACTTCTCGGAAGCGAAGAACCTCGCCTTCTGGATGAGCACCACCTACGGCCAGAAGGTCCAGACGACGGGCGCCTTCGCCAATGTGGACTACCGCCTGACGGATCGCCTGACCCTGATCGGCGGCCTGCGCTACGAGGACGAGACTCGTGAACTGAACGACTTCAAGACCGAGGTTCTGGCTCCGGTCCCGCGCGTCAACGCCACCGCTTCCAAAGCCCAGAGCATGGGCGAATGGACCGGCAAGATCGGCGCCGAGTACGCCTTCAGCGACAGCGTTCTGGCCTACGCCAACGTCTCGCGCGGGGTGAAATCCGGCGGGTTCACCACCTACAACAGCGGACTGCCCGATCAGTTGGAACCGTTCAAATTCGAGGAACTGATCGCCTATGAAACGGGCGTCAAGGCCAGCCTGTTCGACAACCGGCTCCAGGCGAACGCGGCGATCTACTACTACGACTACCGCGACCAGCAACTTCAGGGCGTGCTTTACACCCAGACCGGGCGCGTCGGCCGCATGATCAACGTGCCGAAATCTCACATCCAGGGCGCCGAGCTGGAACTGCGCTGGCAGCCCCTCGACAACCTGACCATCACCCAGGCGGTCGGCTACAAATACGGGGAGTATGACGAGTTCTTCTTCGTCAACGCCTCAGCCACCGAAGCCGCCAAGGATCCGGTGACGGGCGAGTACAACACCATCATCTACAGCGACCGCGCGGGCGAGCGCCTGCCCTTCCCGCGCTTCGACTACAAGGGTTCGATCGCCTATGAGCACCAGATCGGCGACTGGGGCGTCGAGGCGGAAACCAACTACGCCTACCGCAGCGAGAAGTTCAGCACCTCGTCCAACTCTATCATCGGCGACTACTGGCTGATGAACGCCAACCTGACGTTCCGTCCGATGAACGGCGGCTACGCCTTCGGCCTCTTCGTCAACAATCTGACGAACGCCTATTCGGAAGAGTCGCGCAACCGCTTCATCTCGGCGTCCACCGGCTCGCCCAACGCCCCGCGCACCTGGGGCGCCCGCGTAAGCTATCGCTACTGATCCCGCCTGCGAGGCTTCGGGCCAGCCCCGGAGCCTCGCTCCCTTTTCATTCGAAGAGAGAGATGCGCCCATGTCGATGATCCGGAAGCTGTTCCGTTCGACCGTACTGGCACTCGGCCTTCTGGCGGCCGCCCCCAGCCTGGCCCAGCAGGCGACCGACGCCCGTTTCACCATCGCCGTGATCCCCGACACTCAGAACTATGTCGATCACACGCGCCAGCGGGCGGCCGGCTTTCCGTTCGACGCGCGGGACATGATGACGGAGCAGTTCCGCTTCATCGCCGACAACGCCGCCTCGCGCGGCGGCGACATCGTCTTCGCCACCGGCGTAGGCGACGTGTGGCAGCATCCCATCATCGACATCGACCCGGACCACGCCGCGCGCGGCTTCAGTCCCCGCGCCCTGCCCTCCGGCATGGGCCCGGCGAAATGGGCGTCGGGCGTGCGCGAGGTGGAGATTCCCGCCTCCATCGCCGCCTATCGCCTGCTGGACGGCGCCCTGCCCTTCTCGGCCGTGCCCGGCAACCACGACTATGACGCCCAGTGGTGGGAAGAGTCCTGGCCGCGCGACCTGACCGCGCCCGAAGGCGACCTGCGCCGCCTGGGCATGATCCATGTCGGCGGGCTGACCGAATGGGTCCGCGTCTTCGGCGCCGCCTCTGCCTTCTTCAAGGATCGCCCCTGGTACGTCGGATCGCACGAAGGCGGCGCCGACAGCGCCCAGGTGTTCGAGGCCGGCGGCTACCGTTTCCTGCACATCGGCCTGCAGTTCGCCCCCTCCGACGCCAGTCTGAAATGGGCCGAGACCGTCATCCACGCCCACCCCGGCCTGCCGACCCTGATCAGCACCCACGACTTCCTGGACAAGACGGGACAGCGCCGCGCCCATCCGGTCGTGGACATCAACGCCCTCGACCCCTTCGACAACAGCGCCCAGGGCGTGTGGGACAAGCTGATCAGCCGGAATCCGCAGATCTTCATGGTCCTGAGCGGGCATCACAACGGCCAGGCCTTCCGCAGCGATCCGAACCGCCAGGGCGGCGCCGTCTATCAACTGCTGTCCGACTATCAGGACCGCAACCGCGCCGCCGTCGACGCCGGGCTGGATGCGGCCAAGGCGCCGGGCCTGGGCGACGGCTGGCTGCGGCTGATGGCCTTCGACATGACGGGCGAGGTTCCGACCGTGCGCGTCCGCACCTATTCGACCCACTTCAAACGCTACGCCTCGGACGAGCCGAACTACGCTCGCTGGTACAAGCAAAACGAGCAGCCCCAGATGACGGATCAGGAATTCCTGGCCCAGGACGAGTTCACCATCCGCCTGGACGACTTCCGCGCCCGCTTCGGACCTGGCCTCGGCGCCGTCGCTCAAGAATAAGCGCCATGAACCATCCACTGCCTCGCCTGGATCGCCGCGCCCTTCTGGGCGGCCTGGTCGCCGCGCCCGCCGTACTGCATTTCGGTCGGGCCCAGGCAGGCGGCGCCTATGCCTTCCCCCTGGGCGTCGCCAGCGGCGATCCCGCCCCGGACGGCTTCGTCATCTGGACCCGACTGGCCGTCGATCCGGTCGCGCCCGACGGTATGGGCGGCATGGGCGAGGCGGTTCCGGTACGCTGGGACATCGCCGCCGACGAAAGCTTCCGCACCCTGGTCGCCTCGGGCGGTACAATCGCCGAGCCGTCCGACGCCCACAGCATCCATGTCGAGGTTCAGGGCCTGCGCCCCGGCCGCCCCTACTGGTACCGTTTCACCGCCCTGGGCCAGCAAAGCCCCGTCGGCCGCGCCTGCACCACGCCCGCGCCGAACGCCGCCGTCGAGACCTTGCGCCTCGCCGTCGCCTCCTGCTCGAACTGGGAGGTCGGCTATTTCAGCGCCTACGGCCACATGGCCGACGAGGCGCCGGACCTGACCCTTTTCCTCGGCGACTACATCTACGAGTACACGCGCGGCGCCGACCGCGCGCACGAGGTCGTCCGCCCCTACGGCCTGGAAGAGGCCACGACCCTGGCGGGCTATCGCAACCGCTACGCCCTGCATCGCACCGACGCCGATCTACAGCGCCTGCACGCCGCCGCCCCCTGCCTGGCCGTGTGGGACGATCACGAGATTCAGGACGACTATTCCGGCGTGTGGTCCAAGACGCCAGGCATCACGCCTGACGCCTTCCTGCGTCGCCGCGCAGCCGGCTATCAGGCCTTCTACGAAGCCATGCCGATCCGCCGCACGCGGCTGGACGCCCGACTGCAGATGCCGATCCACCGACGCATCCGTTACGGCCGCTTGGCCGAATTCCACATGCTGGACGGCCGCCAGCACCGCTCGCGCCAGCCCTGCAGCAACGGCCCAGGCGGCGGCAAAGGTCAGATCGTCACCGATACGACCTGCCTGGATCGGCTCGACCCATCCCGCACCTTCCTGGGTTTTGAACAGGAACGCTGGCTCTACGACGGATTGGCGCGATCCGAGGCGCGCTGGAACATCCTGGGCCAGAACCTGGTGCTGGCCGGGCTTCGGTTTGGCGATGGCGGCCCAGACACCCGCTACTGGACAGACACCTGGGACGGCTTCCCCGCCGCGCGCGACCGCCTGACACAAGCCCTGGCGGCGCTGAAGCCCGCCAACCCGGTCGTCCTCAGCGGCGATTACCACTCCTTCTGGACCAATGACGTGAGGTTGGACAGCGCCGACCCGTCATCAGCCGTGGTCGCCACCGAATTTGTCGGCACATCCATCACCTCGACCGGACCCAGCTACGACGGCCTGATGTCCGCCATGCCGAACAATCCCCAGGTGAAGTTCTTCGACAGCCGCGTTCGGGGCTATATGGCCATCGACGTCACGCCGGAGCGGATGACCACGCGCTATCGCAGCATCAGCGACGTGCGAGATCCCCACGCCTCCGTGTCCACGCTCAACACCTGGATGGTCGAGAACGGCCGCCCCGGCACCCGGCCTGCCTGAACCGTCGCGCCCCTGCTCGGAGTTTCCATGCGTCACCCTGCCCGCGCCGTCGGCGTCGCCGCCCTTCTGTTCAGCCTGACGGCCTGCGCCGCGACGCCGATCCCGACCTTCTGGGAAGGCTTCCGCGACCACCCCCACGGCTATCTGGCCAAGGAGGGCGCGCCCGACGCCTCCGCCTTCCTGCCCCCGCCGCCCGAGGCCGGTTCGTTGCGGCAACAGGCGGACGTCGAGACCTATCGCGCCACCCGCGCTCTGGAAGGCTCCGATCGCTGGCGTCGGGCGGCCGCCGACAACGAGATCGAAACCCCGTCCGCGCCCCGCATCTTTGACGAAGCCCTGGGCGTCGCGTTCGAGCCGCAGCGCCTGCCGACCCTGACCCTGCTGCTGGGAAAGATGCTGGGCGATCTGGAGACCATCCAGACCCCGGCGAAACAGGGCTATTTCCGCCCACGCCCCTTCGTCGCCGAACCCGCCGTGACCTGTTTCCCGCCCGAGCCGTGGCTGGCGCGTAGCGGCTCCTATCCGTCAGGCCATGCCGCCATGGGCTGGGCCTGGGCCCTGGTGCTGTCGGAAATGGCGCCTGATCGCGCCGACGCCATCCTGGCGCGCGGCCTGGCCTATGGCGAAAGCCGGGCCCTCTGCGGCGTCCACTACGCCAGCGACGTCGAAGCCGGCCGCCTTGTCGGCGCCGCCATGGTCGCCCGCCTGAAAGCCGATCCGGCCTTCCAGCGCGACTTCGCTTCCGCCCGTCGTGAACTTCAGAGCCTCAGAGAAGAAACCATAGCTCGCTAACCCAACAAGGCCGTCCAAACTGCACCGTGAGTACGAACATCCGATAGATGCGCTGGACCAGGTCGATCTCCTCGACCGGGCGGGGGCGAGGAGCGCCCGGTCATTCAGCAAGCTCTTGCTCTCGCCGCGCAGGCGCCCGTATTCGAGGCGTATTGACAACAACTCCAAGCCGATATTCTAGCCGTTCGTTCCTGTATAAAGGCCCAGTTCAGAACACCCTGCCGCGGCGATTCTGACTTTCCTGAACCGTGAATCTGACATCAACTGGCGCCCATGATTGCCGCGTAACGGCGGCGTTCGAAAGGCGGAGTTCCACCTTCCTTTAAATCCGCGAGGCGCGGCGCCAGACCATTCAGCGCGACTTGATCGCCTTTCGCTTGAGCGATCTCGGCCAGCGCCAAGTCCAACATCACGCCCCAGGACGGGTCGCCGACCAGTTCCCCCACCCGCGCGCGATCGACCTGGGTCAGAAGCTGCTCCGCTTCCCCGTACCGCCGATCCAGCACCAAACACTCCCCGAGATAGAACCGAATGACGTGGGTCAGGGGATAGTCATCGCCGAACCCTTCGCGAGAGGCGCGATAGGCCTGATCGAGATAGTGCAGACCTCGGCGTCGGTCGTCAGTCCGGCACAGAACGGCTCCGAGGTCGTTGAGCCCGACGAGCGTCTGATGCGCATTCGGCCCCTGGCTGATCTCCGCTCCCTTCCAGACCGCTTCAGCAGCACTGGCCGCCTCTGCATAGCGGCCCATCGCAGCCAGGGCTTCGTAGCGGGTCGACTGAAGGCCAAGCGTGTAGCGACTGTTCCAGCCGAACCGATCAGCCATCAACGGCAGCAGGGCGTCGGCCTCGGCCAGGGCCTGGCTCAGCTCGCCCGTCATCAGCCTAGCTTGAGCCACATGTTGACGGGCGATCAGGGTGTTGGCGTGCTCGGCTCCAAGCGCTTGGGTCCATTCGGCCGCCACCCGAAGCGTCAGGGGAAGGGCTTCGGCTGGACGGCCCAGGCGCATCAGCACGACGGCCTGCTGCTGACGAACCAGCAGCACGTCGCGCTCGGATAGCCCCGCCGGCCGGGTTTCGGCGATGGCCAGGGCCCGCGCGAAGGCGGCATTGGAGGCGTCGAGATCTTCGAAGAAGCCGATCACCGCCTCGGCCTGCGCGAGGTGGAAGCCGAGCATGCCCTTGTCGGCGGCCGAGCCCAGACGGCGACGCTCCGCGGCGGCGAGAGTCTTGGCCGCAGCCAGCCCTCCGGGTTGGGCCGACAACGCCTCGGCCCGGGCATGCAGCAACCGGGCGCGGGCCGCCGCGGGCGACTCCTGCAGTCCCGCCCTCTCATAGGCGGCGGCGGCCAGGCGGAACGATCGACGCGCCTCGTCATACTGTCCACGCTGGACGAAGGCGGTGGCCAGCGACAGGTGTAGGCCAGCAGCCACTTCCGGCTGGCGGGCGAAGCGGGCGTCGACGGTGGAGCGCGCACGCAGCGCCGCGGCCGCCAACGTCTCCTCCGCGGCCGAACCGGACAGCGGATTGGCCTGTCCCAGCAGGTCGTCCACCAGGAAGGCGTAGCTGGCCTCGGCCGCCGCCGTCTGGGCCCGGGCCTCGTTCCTCTGGTTGACAGCGACCAGCGCCGCCGTCGAGGTCGCGGCAAGGCCCACGGCGCCGAGCCCGACGGCCAGCCGGATCCATGGGCGCCGAGTGGCGCGCGCATCCTCGCGGCGGCGCTCCGCCTCGCGCCGCTCCGCTTCCGCCTCGGCCTCGGCGCGCGCCTTGCGCCGTTGTTCGAGCGTATCGAGCCGCTCGGCCAGCAGCGCGGCGGACTCCAGCCGTCGGCTCGGATCGCCGGCGGCGGCCAGGGCGATGTCCTCGCGCAGGAGGAGATCGCCCACCTCCCCTTCCCAGCCGGCGGCGAGCGGCCGATCCAGGTCGCCGACGATCATCTGATAGAGGATCAGCCCCAGGGCGTAGATGTCCGCGGCCATGCCCGGCGCGGCGCCCTGCGCCACCTCGGGGGCGCGATAGGCGGCGGTGTCGGAGCGGGTCGAGGCTTCGTCCTCCTTCGGCGGAAAGCCGCCGCCCGAGATGCCGTGCAGGTCCAACGCCGCCTGATCGAGCAGCCAGCCGCTGCCGAAATCGGCGAGACGGACGACGGGATGCCCGTCCGGCGACGTCTCGATCAGCACGTTGGCGGGCTTGAGGTCCTTGTGCAGCACCCCGGCGCCGTGCGCGGCGGCCACGGCGCGCGCCAGGTCGGCGACGACCGCGATCCGGCGATCCAGCGCCATGGCGGTCAGCCCGCCCTCCAGGCCACCTGCCCAGGCGCGCATGTCCCGTCCGGCGTCCGCCGCTTCGATGAAGTAGGGCGGCGCGTCGAAATTCCACTCCAGGATATCGACGCAGGGCCGCCGATCACCCAGCACGTTGCGCATCAGTCGGAACAGCGCGACCTCGCGGCGCAGGCTGCGCAGGCGATCCGGCGCATCGGCGAACTTGAAGATACGCGTCTCGTCCACCTTCTGGTGACGCGCCCGCCAGACGTCGCCCGCGCCGCTGTCGCCCAACGCCTCCTCAAGCACCCACTGCGGACGGCCCGGGACAGGATCCCCCGGTGCGAAGGCGAAGCGCGGCGCCAGCGGCGTCGACAACTGCTCAATCTCAACCGGAACGCCTATGCGGTAGCCGATCCGGGGCAGGGTCTGAACGATGTCGCCTCCCTGCTCGCCTAGAGCCCCGCGGAGTTTGGACACGGCCGTGGTCAGGGAGGCCTCCACCACATGGACCCCAGGCCAGACCGTATCGAAGAGCTCCGCCTTCGTCACAGCCTCGCCGGCGCTGAGCAGCAGTTCGTGCAAGACCTGAAGCGGCTTGCCTTCCAGCTCCACGAGCCGGCCGGCGACTGACAGGCTCCAGGCGGCCTCATCGAACACCGCGTTCGCAAAGCGCCACCTGCGCCGTCTCCGGCGCGGTCCGGAACCGCCTTCTGTCATGAGCCCACCTCGAATGCCCGTTGCGATCCGGCAGCCTACGGGAGCCCGGTCCAGCATGGCAACGCTCGGCGAGCGTCGGCTACGACTTCAGAACTTCTTTAGCCGGGCTTTAGGACCGGGCGGGGCGATCCGGCCAGGCTGGCCTCCTGAAAGCGCGAGAGGCGCGCTCTGTCACGGAGGCCGAGAGGCATGGAGAACCCGCTTTTCCCGAACCGGATCGAACGATCCGCCGCGCTCGGCGCGTTCAAGCGCGCCGGATCCACCGACCTGGACGTGCTGGCGTCCGTCAAGGCCGCGTTGATCCAGACGTCAAGAACGGCAGTCCGGGGCGGATGGGGGCTGATCATCTCGGGCGTCCTCGTCTGCCTCACCATTCTCGGCATACCGGCGGGCATCGCCATGGCCCTGATCGGCTGGTGGGTGATCGCCCGAGCCCAGAAGAACATCAGCCTGGTCGACGACGTCCTGGCGGAGTTCACGGCGGCCCCTCAGCCGGCCTGACGCAACAATTCCGAACAGGAGGAAGAACCATGAAGGGCAAGATTTTGGGCGTCGCAGCCGGGGAGTTGACCGGCGCCATCACGGGCGACGACGGCAAGCGCTATCGCTATGACATCGCCGACTGGCGCGGCGAACGGCCCGCCTCCGTTGGAGCCGGCGTCGATTTCGAGGTCGAGGGCGGCGCGGCGCGCGACGTCTATCCGGCCGTGGGCGCCTTCGCCGGCGTCGGCGCAGGCGCGGCTTCGGTCGAGGCCCTGGCCCGGTCGTCCGGGGGCGAGAAGGTCATCGGCCTGTTCAAGGGAACCTTGGCCTTGCCTCTGGCGATCCTGGTGTTGGTCGCCTTCTTCCTGCCGGCCCTGTCTTCGCCGGCGCTGACGGTTTCCCAGCCGGGGCTGGACAAGGTCACGACCGCAGCGGGGTTGAACCTGGAGCAGGCCGAGCACGGCCGGCGCCGCCTGGCCGACCTGGAGCGCGACCTCGCCCGCTTCAAGACCGAAGCCGCGCGCGGCGGTTCCGGCGCCCCGGACAGCGTCTACGGCTATGGCAACGTCGGCGACCGCATCGCATCGCTGGAGGAGCAACGCGCCGAAATCCGCAAGGGCCTGGGCGCGGTGAATTTCCTGAAGACGGTGGACACCGCTCTGATCCTGCGCTTCGCCGCCGTGCTCGCAGCCCTGTGGCTGATCTGGCAGGCCTGGGCGGGCGCGGCGCTGCGCCCCTGGGAACTGGCGACGGGCGCCGCCGCCATCCTCGCGGGCGGCCTGACCTTCCTGTTGCGGTCCGCGATCCTGGGCCTGTTCTCGGCCATGAACCCGCTCGGCGAAGCCGCCGCCGCCCGGGCGGAAGCGCTCATCTCGGTCGAGATCGGGCCGTGGCTTCTGCTCGCCGCGGGCGCGGGCCTGATCGCCTCCGGCCTGGGCCTGGTCCGCAATCCCCTTGGACGAACCTGACTCTGAAAGGAACCGCCATGCGCATCCGTCTCCTTGACGGCGCCCCAGCCGGCGAGGCGTCCTCGATATCGTCCACGACAGGAGAAAAAAGCATGCACGCCAAGGCCGCTCCGCAAACGCCGGAGCTCGATCCCGCCCGCCGAGAGGGCGACACCGTGGGCGTGCTCGCCGGCGATGCGCTCCGGTTCGCCGCGAGTTTTCTCGACTCGATCGAGAGCGATGCCGCCGAAGCGCGCAGGACGTTGGCAGAGGAGGCCAAGGTGTGCCGCAAGATGGCCGAGGCGGTCGCTCAAGCGCCCCTGCGCAACTCGTCCCGGGTTCTAACCCCGACTGATCTTGGCGGGCGCTTCTTCACCCTCACCGAGCGCATGTGGCCCAACGCCGAGGTCGCCGGCTATCTCCTTGGGCATGTGGCGGAGCTGATGCAGGCGCTCCCCGCGGCCGACGGCGCGCTGAAGAACCGCCTGCTTCGGGACGCTCAGCAGCTCCGGCGCGTGCAGCGACTGCTGAAGATCGCTCCCAACGCCCAGCTGGGCCCACGCCTGAGCGAACTTATGCCTCTGCTTCAGAAGCTCGAACTTCCGGTGCAGGGCGAAAAGCCCTTTCCTCCGATGCTCATCGACGGCGTGACCGCGGACCCGGTTTTCCATGTCGCCGCCCAGGACGCCTATCGCATGGTGGTCGGTCGCGAACTGGATGATCTGCCCCCCATGGCGGGCGCGGTGTGGTCCGGCAAGCTGGCCCTCGCCTGGCCGCAGACGCGCAACGAAGGCTGGCCCCTGACCCCGGTGGACGCCGCGCGGCTGGCGAACGCCGTGCGCTGCCCGCGTGAGCCGTGGAGCCGATCGCCCGGCATGCCTGGGGACTGGACTGACCTGAAACCCGAGGCGGCGGCCGAGGTACTGCGCCTGATCGGCGCGCACCACCGCGTCGGCTCGGCGCGCGCGCCCTTCCCGCTGGCCGGCTTCTGCGATCGGGTCCGAACCCTGGCGCTGCGCTGCCACGGCGGCGTGATGCTGATCGAGACCCAAGGCCGGGTCAGCGGCGGCGCGACCGGAATCGCCTCGTTCGTACTGACCGAGAACAAGGTTCTGGCCGTCGACGGAACCTCGGCCTGGATCCACGAGCTGAACGAAGCCGTCGGCCCGCACCTTCAGGACGAGGGCGCGCGGTTGGACTACATACGGCTCTTCATGAACTGCGTTCGCCATGAGGGGGAGAGATTCCAGCCGACGGAATCCTTCGAGGACTTGGCGGACCGGGCGGCGGACGCCGCCCTCTTGCGCGACCTCTGCACGGGCCACGCCCGCGCCATAGAGCCAGCCGGTTTCGACGCCGAGGGCCGCTGGCTGTTCCTGCTGGTGGTCTGTCACCGGCAAGGGTTCTTCGCGACCGGCTTGGCCCTGGCCCCGGACGGCTTCGTTGAGATGATCGACGACACCTTGCTGGCCGACGGCGTCCCTGTGCTGAGCGAACGCATGGACGGCTTTTTCGTCATTCTGGAACCGAAGGAAGCGATCTCATGAGCTTGATCCCGATCGATAGTGAGCTAACCCTGCCCGACAGCATCGACGAGCCGGGCCTGATTGTCGGCTGGTCCCTTGAGCGTTGGCACCGACGCCAGCCGATCGGCTTCAAGTTCGGAGCCGCCGCGGCCGCCGCCCCGGCGGCGGCTGTGGTCGCGCCTATCCTGATGGAACGCGAGGGGCACCTGATGACCATCGCCCCAACCGGCGCCGGCAAGGGCACCGGCTGCATCGTCCCGGCCCTGCTGCGCTTCGACGGACCGGTCATCGTCGTCGATCCCAAGGGCGAGAACGCCCTGATGACCGTACGCCGTCGGCGCGAACTCGGGCAGGAGGTGGCGGTCATCGACCCCATGGGCGTGACCGGCCTGCCCTCCGCCTCATTGAACCCGCTCGACATCCTGGACCCGGAGAGCTCGACGCTCGTCGATGACGCCATGGCCATGGTCTCGGCCCTGGCCAATCCTGATGTCGAGACAGACGCCAGCGACGGCGGTTATTGGCGCGAACGCGGGGCGACGTTCGTCCTCGGCGTGGTGCTGCACGTGATGAGCGACCTCCCGCCCGCCAGCCGCTGCCTGGAGACCGTGCGCACCCTGGTCAACCAGGCGGTCGGCGAGATCGGACTCTACAGCGCCGCGACCGAACGCCGGGACGCTGTCAGCAGTCTGGGCGGCACCGTGCTGGCGGCGCTGGAGGCCTCGCGCAACGCCGAGGCGCGCGACATCGGCCGGATGCTCCGGATCGGCGCGGTCTCGACCCTCGGCGGGATTCTCTCCTTCTCCCAGAATCTCGTCGACATCGCGCGTTCGGGAATGATCGCCCCCTCGCTGAGAACAACCAGCTTCGACCTCGGCGCGGTGCAGCGCGGCGATCCGCTGTCGATCTATCTGGTGCTGCCGCCGCACATGCTCGAAAGCCACGGCCGGTTGTTGCGGCTGTGGGTGCACACCTTGATGACGCTGATCTCAGGCCGCAGCGGCCGGCCGCCGAAATCGACGCTGTTCATCCTTGACGAGGCCGCCCAGCTCGGGGCGTTCGACGACCTGCGGCGGGCCATCACCCTCATGCGCGGCTACGGCCTGCAGACCTGGAGTTTCTGGCAGGATTCAAGCCAGTTGCAGAATCTCTACCCGCGGGATTGGCAGACCATGGTCAACAACTGCCGCGCCGTGCAGTGCTTCGGAGCCAACACCATGCTGGCGGCCGAGTCGATGGCGCGCCTGGTCGGCTTCGGCTCGCCCGAGCAGTTGCTGGACCTCGAGGACGATGAGATTCTGCTGCAGTTGTCCGGAGATATGCCGGTGATCGCCCGACTGCCGAACTACCGGGCCGACCCGGTGTTCGCCGGCCTGTATGATGTCAATCCTTTCCACGATCCGTCTCGTCCGGTGCAGAGGTCCAAGCCGGTTCTGCGCGTGTTCGAGCGTTCACTGCCGGTCGTCGAACCCGACACGCCGGCGGAAGTCCTAGCGCGCCTCAGGGCCAGATCAACCTCCAGCTGATCGCCCGCTTCCGGGTCGTCGCTCTCAGGCTTGGCCGCCCCAATCCAGCAGCGCCCGATCGATGGCCGCCGAAGACTTGTCGATGTAGGGTGCCTGGGCTTCCAGCGGGCCGACGCATAGCCGACGCAGCTCGCCCAGCAGCATCTGCGCCCTCGTCAGCCTATCCCGATTGCGGTCTTGCGCCCCCAGTTGGGTCGCCAGATCCGCAAAGGCATGCGCCGTCTTGAACCACAGGCCCAGGTTCCGATCCCGGTCGAGATGCGCGACGGCGAATTCCAAGGCTGGGAACGCCTTGCGCGCATGTCGATCCGCCTCCGGACCGGCCCCTTCCAGCACGGCCTGGTCCAAGTGCGACAAGCCCAGCGCCCGCATGGCGAGTAACCGTCCCTCCTCGTTTCCCAGCCCGGCGAAGCCGTCGACCGCCGCCTGGGCGTCGCGGATCGCTCGGTCCAGCACCTCACGCCGCCGATCCTGCGGTTTGAGAGGCGCGAGGTCTCGCCGGACGTTCGACGCGGTGAGGGCTGCCGACGCCCGCGCCATCGGGTCCGCCGTCTCAGCCAGGCTTTCGGCGAGTTGGGCCGCCTCCTCCAGCCGGATTCGCGCGAGGTCGGGGCGAGCGCCCTCCGCGAAATTTAGAAGGGCGATCGCCATGTTGGCCCGCGCCTCGTTCGACAGAGGATCGTTGCCCAGGTCGGGGTCGTTCACCAACTGTCGATAAGTCTCGATCGCCCGTTCCGTGAGAGCGTCTCGCTTCGGCCCGAAAGGCTTGGTCGAGGCCTCCAGCACAAAGCGGTTCGCCTGGATTTCCCGCACGACCGCCCTGACCCGCGGCGCCTTGCCCACCTCGGGACCAAGCGCTTCGCACCACCTCTCAATCTGCCCAATCGCATCCTGCCGCGAAGAAGTCACCGCACGGGCGCGAGCGCTCCAGGCCTGGGCGAGACGCAGGGCGGCGTCGGATCGCACGGCGGCAACCTGCGCCTGGGCATAAAGCGCCTCGAGATCCCGGATCGTCCGATCCAGGCGTTCGAGGGCGTCGTCCGAAGGTTCGCGGCCGAATTGCAAGATGGTCGCAACGGCCTGATCCAGTTGCGCCAGGGGCGTGCCTGGCGTCGCCGCGGACACGGCAGGGGGCGTCATGCCGCGCAACTGCATCCAGGTTCCGATCCGCGCGACCAGTCTGCGGGTTTCGGCGACGACTTCGGCCTCCCCGTCCGCCCCCATGCGGTCGATGAACCCCTGGATGTCCGCGATCAGCAGCGGCGGATGCTCCGGCGGGATCGCTTCGACCTGATGGAGCGCCTCGACCTGAACCGCCCAGTAGCCGAGCTCCGCCCGATCCGCCAGCCGCGGCGCCTCGAGAATGGACAGGCTCTGGGCCGCCAGCTTGAAGCCGTCGCGCGCCTCGATCAGGCGTCGCCGCCCCTGTTCGCCCCCCACGAGCATGCCCAGCAGGTAGGCGGCGTGCGCCCGTGCAGCCACCGACTTCGCCCACTGCAGAGGCGCCTCGCGCTGCAATTCCGGGGTGATCAAGATGTCATAGGTCAGGAGCGCGGCGTTCAGCCCCGAAACCCCGACGACGGAGCCGTCCTCGTAGAGGTTCAGGAGCATATCCGCAGCGGCTCGGCGCTTGAAGACCTCGTGACGCGCGCCCCCGTCCAACGGAAGCGCGACCGCTTCAAGCCGAGCCAGGGCTGTGATGTTGCCGCGACGCGCCAAGTCCGCGAGTGCTTCCAGCGCGGCGTAGGCCCGATCCTCGGTGTCTGCGGCGCGCAGAGCCTCCTCGTGTCGCCGCAGATCCTCGCCGGTCGCAATCCGGCGCGCGACGGCGAGCGCCTGGAGCAAGCCGCCGATGACCAGAACATCCAGCGCCATGCGCAAAACGAAGGCGACCCACCCGCCGGTCGGAAGCACGGCCTGGACGCCGGACGGATTGTCGTAGCCCAGCACCTCGACATTGCCGACGATCGGCAGGGCCTCCAGAGCTTCGGAAGCGACGTAGGTCACATACTCCAGGACGCCGATCCCCGAGCCGGCGTTGAAGAAGTGCAAACCCGTCAATCTCCAGACCAGAAGGCTGCCCAGCATGAAGACCGCCGACAGGGCGACGAGGAGTTCGTTGTTGTAGTCCTCGCTCCCGGGCGCCCGCCGCCGATCCGGATCCAGGCCGGCGGCTCGATCCTCCTCGTCCCAGGCCCAGCGCCGGAACACGGCGAGCACGGCGATCAACCCCAGAACCAACACCGGCGCGC
Organism: Brevundimonas sp. Soil_N_31; assembly: GCF_057655995.1. Classification (NCBI taxonomy): domain Bacteria; kingdom Pseudomonadati; phylum Pseudomonadota; class Alphaproteobacteria; order Caulobacterales; family Caulobacteraceae; genus Brevundimonas; species Brevundimonas sp. Soil_N_31. The sequence continues at coordinate 77,419 of NZ_JBDGLE010000002.1, read as the reverse complement.
CGATCAGCGGCGGCAACAGCGCCCCGAACACGCCGGCCCCCAGCAGCACGACCAACAGACGTCCCCAGCGGCGCGCTCGCCCTTCCTCATCCAGCCCGACCCACCGCGCGACGGCAAGCGCCAGCGCGCGATCCAGCCACTGAAAACCCGGCCTGAACCAGACCAGTCCGCGCTCGAACGCCGGATGCAGTCCCCGGATCAGAACGGCGGTCACGATCAGGAATAGCAGAGCGCCCGTCAAAGCGACGCCGAACTGAAGCAGGGAGACGCGGAACTCGGACATCGGATTCTCCGCAGTGAACAGCCAAGGTAGAACCAATCGACAGGGGTCGTCACGCGTTCCGCGTGATGACGAGCACCTCGGCCATGTCCCGGACCAGCGCGCTCGCGGTCTGTTGAGTGAGGCCGTCGACCAGGACGATCGGACGGCTGTCCGAGCGCAGGCGCAAGCACGCCTGATAGCTGACGGCGATCTGGGCGTTCTTGAGGTCCACGACAGCGGCCCCCGTCCGGCCTCCCGTCGCGGCGTCCGGATGGGTCACGACGAACTCCGCGATGTCGGCGGCTGCATAGGCGCAGCCATCGACCACGACGCCGGATGCGTTGACCAGAATGTCCTTGGGTTTGCGGCCTTCGTTCTCCCGCCTCCATCGCGCCCTAAGTTTTCGACTTTGCACGATCCAGGCGATCCCCAGCCCGATGAAGGCGATCCCGACCACGAACAGCAGCAACAGGACGCCGACGCATATCGCTCCTACGCCCAACATCATGATCTGCTCGGCGGCCTTGTCTCCCGGATAGGGAGCCGGCGCCACGCTGAACAGGATGTCGTCGTCCCGATCTCGGCGATTGTAGTGTGATCCCACGATTTTCCCCCGTGTCCCTGTCTCTAGGTTTGCGGCCAGACCGCACTCCGCCATCCCCCCAAGTGGCTAGAGCGGTTATCGTCCCGAAAGGTCGCCCCAGTCTTCGCGCTCGCTGCGGGGTATTTGTCCGGTCGGGCAATGGGTGTGGCGGTCGCCGTGTTCGTCTGTGAACGTCGTGCGGCTGGAGACCGTAATGACCATGTCCGCACCCCGGAAGCGGTAGCGATCGCCGCCTAGCGCCTCGACGCCCTGGACGCGCCAGCCGCCATCGAACGACGCCACCCGCGCCTCGTCCAAATACATCAGCACGCCGGTTGGATCAGCGGCCGCTTCGGCGCAAGTGACGCCAATGGCGTAGTAGCCCTTCTCGATCGGCGGGAAGACCGCGGCGCCCTCCGCTGGCGCGTGCGCGCCTCCGGCGGCGCGTCCCTCCGGCGTCAAGGCGCACACCCGGCCCTCGTCGGAGGCGCCGCCATCAATGTAGGAGCGACCGTTCCAGCGCTGGAAATCCACGCACCCGGTCTCCTCGCCGCTGGCGATCTCGATATCCGGCCAGGCGATGCCGGGGCGGGGATGGAACCCGTAGTTGGCGAACCGCGCCTGAAACGCGATCAGCGACGCCCATCCTCCGCTCGTACGATGAAGGACCGTGACGAAATGCTGGTTCATGCCCCAGCACTGGTCGCCGTCAGCCTTCACAACGGCCTCCAACTGGCCGTCGTCGTTCAGATCCCGGACTTTCTCGATCTCGGCCCATACGTCCTCGCAGAGAGTCTCGGCGTCGTCGGGATCCCGCCAGGTCCAGCGGCTGTCGGCTTGCGGGTTGAAGAACCCCGCCGCGCGCATGACGGAGGCCCGCTCCTGCGCCGACAAGCCCGGCCCCGGTCTGATCTGCGAATCCGCTTCGAGCCTCGGAGCCGCTTGCCAACTCACCGCCCTCCCTTCGGGCGATGAGGTCGTCTCATCGTTGTCGTTCGCGACCGATGGCGAGTTGCAAGCGGCGAGCGAAAGCAGGGTCGCCAGCAGAGCGCGGGCGCCCCGAGACATCCTTGAAACGGGTCGATCGAAGCCGCCGATGGCGCTCTTCGCCGGTCTCGAGGCGCTTAAGGAATCGAATGGGTCAGTTGGTTTTGTCATGCCGGCGCCTTCCGCTTCAAAGCGAAGACAGGCATAGGCGCGCGCTCCGCGAAGTCTTGACGCTGTCCTCAAGATTTTCTGAAGCGTTGAGCTTTGCGTCTTCAGGCGCGTGCTCCGCCGGGGCCCAGTCGAGCACCTCACCCAAGCAATACGAGATGTTCAGCAAAAGGACGTCGTTCACGTGGCGCGTTGACGTACCCGTCTGGTGGGGAGCAGGAGGCCAACGCTATTCGGAGCGCATCGGAAATCTACGCAAATTCCGCCATTGTTGACGCCCTCCCCTTCCCGCTACCCCTCGCTGGAAACGGGGGAAGCAAGATGAAAACTCAGATCCTGGCTCGCGTGGGCCGCCTGGCCGTCGGCGTATCCGCAGGCGCATTGATGCTGGCCGCACCCGCCCTGGCCCAGAACGCGCCGACGCCCGGCGACATCGACCAGGCCTTGGCCCAGCCCGTGTCCTTCCCGTCAGACGCTTCCGCGATGACCGCTCAATGCGACGCCGGCTTGGCTCGGATCGCCGCCCAACGCGCCGAGCTGGAAGGTGAAACCGGCCCCGCCGCCGTGGAAGGCACGTTCCGTCGCTATGACAACCTGATCCTGACCGCCTTTTCGCTGTCCAACGACGCCATGCTGATCGGCAACGCCCATGTGGACGGCGCCGTGCGCCAGGCAGGGCTGATCTGCGCCCAACGCGTCGGCGACGCGACGTCGTCGATCAACCTGTCGCGCCCCATCTATGACCGGCTGAGCGCCGTCGACGCTGCGAGCGATCCCCAGGCCGCCTTCTATCTTCAACGGACGCTGCGCGCCTATCGCGACGCCGGCGTCGATCGCGACGAAGCGACCCGCGCCGAAATCCTGCGGCTGCAGGAAGGGATTACGAGCGCCACGCTCGCCTTCCAGGACAACATCAACAAGGCCCGGGCTGAGGTCACGGTCCGCCCTGAGGAGCTGGAGGGCCTGCCCGCCGACTATATCGCCAACCATCCGGTCGGCGACGACGGCCTGATCCGCATCTCCACCGAATACCCCGACCTGGCGCCGGTGATGATGTACGCTCGCGACGAAACGGTTCGCCGTCGGCTGTCTGAAGCCTATCAGAACCGGGCGCCTGAGAACGCCGAAATCCTGGCTCGCATGCTGTCATTGCGCTACGAACTGGCGACCTTGCTGGGACGCCGGGACTTCGCCGAGTTGGCCACCGCCGACAAGATGATCGGATCGCCGGAGAAGGCGCGCGCTTTCCTGACCGATCTGGATCAGGCGACCCTGGCTCCCGCCCGGCGCGACTACACTCGGATGGCCGCGCGGCTGAACACCGACAAGCTGATGGGCTGGAACGTCCAGTACGTCCAGCAACTGCTCCGCAAGGAAGACTACGCCGTCGATCCGCAGGAGGTCCGGCGCTACTTCGCCTACGACAATGTGCGCGGCGGCGTCTTCCAACTGACCGAAGACCTGTTCGGCGTCAAAATCCGTCCCTGGGACACGCCGGTCTGGGCGGACGACGTCGAGGCGTACGAAGTCCTCGAGGGCGATCAGGTGATCGGCCGCTTCTATCTGGACAATCATCCGCGCGAGGGGAAGTACAGCCACGCCGCCGTGGCCCCCGTCCGGGTCGGGCTGGAAGGCCGCGCCCTGCCCGTCGCCGTCCTGCTGGCGAACTTCCCTGCCGGAGATCACGCCACAGGCCTGATGGAGCACCGCGACGTCGAGACCTTCCTGCACGAGTTCGGGCACCTGCTTCACGTCATGTTCTCCGGCAAGGGCCGGTGGGCGCTCCACAGCCCCTTTCTGGGCATGGAGCTGGATTTCGCGGAAGCGCCATCGCAGATGCTGGAGAACTGGGTCTGGGACTATGAAACCCTCCGCCAATTCGCCGTCGATGCGGACGGCAAGCCTATCCCCGAGGGCCTGGTCGCACGGATGAACCGCGCGCGAGGCTTCGCCGAGGCGTTCGGAGACCGGTCCCAGATGGGCTACGCCGCAATGTCTCTGGGGCTGCACACAGGGGCCCCGGCTGCAGACCTCGGCCGCGCCGCGCGCGAGGCCAACAACCGTTACGCTCTGGCGCTTCAGCCCGAGACCGTTCACCCCGAGAACAACTTCGGCCACCTGACGGACTATTCGGCGCTCTACTACACCTACCTCTGGTCCAAGACGATCTCGACCGACCTGTTCACCGTCTTCGAAGCTGACGGCTTGCGTGACCCGCAGACGGCTCGCCGCTATCGGGAGCGCGTTCTGGCGCCGGGCTCGTCACGGCCGGCGGCCCAGCTGGTGGAAGACTTCCTCGGCCGCCCCGCCAATCTCGACGCCTATCGGGCGCGCCTCGCCCGCGAGCCCTGATCCAGGTCTTCAGGCTGCGCGCCCTGATCCAAGGCGCGCAGCGCCGCGGCGCCCGTCCGATCGTGATTGGACATGCCTTCGGCGATGAAGCGATCAAGGCATTCGAACAGGGCCGGTTGCAGGGTGGTCCGTCGATGGCTTCGATCGATATCGACGAACCCCTGTTCCTGGGCGTCGAGCAGAAGCTGGCGAACATGCGTACGAGACACGGCGAAACGCGCGCCCAGGCTCGACAGCGACAAGGGGATCGTCGCCGATCCTTCGTCGATCGACGCCTTGACCATCTCCAGCAGCACCAGAATTCCGGAGTCGCGACCAAGGAAGAGCATGATGCCGGGGTTCTGCAGAAGGACCATGGCCGACTCCATGAAGATGCCTGTCGCAATCCCGCGCTGAACCTGCTGGAATTGGCGGTTCCGCGCCAGCGGCAAACGATAGTCCGCCTCGCCGAACAGGCAGGCGAGCGGCGCGTAGTGAGCCGTCAGCCAGTTCTGATCATGGTCCAGCATCCGCTCCGTCGGCCGGAGCAGACGCACGCGCCCGTCGACCGGCGACGGCCGGCTCTCAAGGTATCCGATCTGGACCAGGCGGCCGAGAATGTGATCGATCCGCCGCGGGCTGGTCAGGCCGAACATCGCCAAGGCCGCCTTGAGATTGCCGACTGTGGGCCAGGTCGCGCGGTCCTCCTCGCGATGTCCTGCTTCCAGGCAGATGGCGACGGCGAAGACCACCATCCGCGCCGCCGCCATCAGGAGCTTGTTGTGGAACGGGTCGTCTCCATATAGCGCCAGGACCTCTCGGATGTAGGTCCGCCTCGCCTGCGGGAAATCCGGGTGAGCCCGGATGGATTCAGCCGTCCGATAGGAGACGTCGAAGCCAGGATCATAGGTCTTTCCTGTCCAGCCCTGATCCACTGCGCCCTCCCAAGAACACTTCGCCCCAACGCTCGATGGCGAAACTCAGTTTGTCGAGCAAAAATTGCCACTTGGGATCCACTGATGAGAGCCCGTAGAGGCCGGTCGAAGCGATCGACACAGCTGGCTGTTCAAGCATAGTAGCCAGGCGTGCTCGGCGATGGCCGACGTCACCCGATTGAAGGCGGCTCGCGACATCGGGGCGTCGGCATCGTAGCGCGACGGCAAAATGTAGCGCGAGTTCCCGGCGCAGGTCTTCAGCGCCATCAGGATATCCGGCATCAAAGTCGAGAGGCATGGGCCCAGAGTCGGCTGGGCAACGGCCGGCGATACCGTCAGAGGCGACGGTATCACAAAAAAGAGACCCTCCGAAAGGCTTCGAAGGGTCTTGTATAAATTCACTTTTAGGTCAGTGGTTTATGGGCGATTTCGAAAGCTTCCGAAAGGCCTGAATCATTCCCACTCGATTGTTCGGGGTCATATTAACCAACTGAATTCATTTCCAAAAATATTTTTGCGTTCGAGTAATACCGGCCCAGGACCCGTCAGAAATCTACGCTGCTGATATCGTTGAGGAATTCCCGCCGACCTTCGCAAGCCATCTATCGACTACTATCGGCTCTTTGCGCGCTGTTCCATCTCTGACGCCCGAACTCAGATTGCGGCGAAAATACCGTCAACGTCGGCGGAATCCGGCGGCTACGCGAACAGGCAAGGTCTGGCCACATCAGAAATCCTCCAACTATCGTGCCGCTCGCCGACAGCACAATCTACGAAACGGAGAAACGCGGTGACTTTCCTCGCCGCTTCAATCTCACGCCGCGTTGCGTGGTGTGGGACCTAGTTTCACGCATCGCTTGCGCAGCTCCACATCGGAGATGCCGAGCTCGGGCGCCACCTTGGATACCGCGCGTTCCGAGATCATGTCATAAAGCTGCTGCCGGGTGAGAACATGCCGCATCGGCAAACCTCCTGCTGGAATTCTTAAGCCACACGCGCTAAATGACTATCTACATGGTCAGGAGCGTGACATGGACGCGATCAATCTAGCGGACGCCAAAGCTCATCTGAGTGAGCTGGTCGACCGGGTCGAGGCGGGCGATTCGATCGACATCACCCGTCGCGGCAAGCCGGTCGCACGGCTTACCGCCGTGGCCAGGCCGCGCCAGCCGATCGATGCCGCACTGCTGCAGTCGCTGACGGCAGCGATGCCGCCCCAATCTCAGAGTGCCGCCGATCTCGTGCGGTCGATGCGGGATGGCGACCGCTACTGATGCTCTATCTCGACACGTCGCTGATCGTCGCGGCGCTCTCCAATGAAGCGATGACGCCGCGCGTTCAAGCCTGGCTGGCGGAACAGGACCCGACGCAACTCCTGATCAGCGACTGGACTGTCACCGAGATGTCCTCGGCCATGGCAATCAAGCTGCGGACCCGACAGATCAGCCTCGAGCAACGCGCGGCGGCAATGGCCATGTTCAACAAGCTCGTCGCCGAGAGCTTCACTGTGCTGCTCGTGACGGGCGGGCAATTCCGGGCGGCGGCGAAGTTTGCCGATCAGCATGCTCTTGGCCTTCGTGCTGGTGACGCGCTGCATCTCGCCATCGCCTCGGAGCATGGCGCCACGGTGCATACGCTCGACCAGCGGCTCGCGGACGCCGGACCTGCGCTCGGCGTGCCGGCGCAGTTGCTGGCATGATCCGGGCTTCTTCCATTTCGGCCGGCGCTCGGGAGCCACCATGGCCGGTGACTGGTCCGACGAGCAGAACGACGCAATCGTGGCGGATTATTTCGCGATGCTTGGCGATGACATCGCCGGGCGGCCTTACAGCAAGGCTGAGCACAACCGCTTGCTGCAGGCCGTGATCGATCGGCGCCGCGGTTCGATCGAATACAAGCATCAGAACATCAGCGCTGTGCTCAAGGGGCTCGGTGAGGATTGGATCCCAGGTTACAAGCCGGCCTTCAATTTCCAGGCCTCGCTCGTCGACGCAGTAGTGCGCTGGCTCGAGCGCGATCCGGATTGGCTCGTACCGGTCGCACGGATGGCGACAGGTCCGTCACCGTCAGCGCTTCGGGAGAAAGCGATACTGTGGATCGGCCCGCCGCCGACACACAGCAATGCGCCGCCGCCCGACGAACTCGAGCAGATGACCTTCATCGCCCGGAAGTACGATGTGGCCGAGCGCGATGCCCGCAATCGCGCGCTAGGTCGTGCGGGCGAAGAGCGTGTCCTCGCCCACGAGCGCGCCAACCTACTCGCCGCCGGCCGGACCAATCTCGTTGAGCGCATCCGCTGGGTATCGCATCTCGATGGCGATGGCGCCGGCTATGACATCCTGAGCTTCGACACTGACGGCCGCGATCGGCTGATCGAGGTGAAGACGACCAATGGCTGGGAGCGCACGCCGTTTCACATCACGCGCAATGAGTTGGCCGTTGCCGAGGAGCGCCGCGGTGAGTGGCGGCTGGTGCGGTTGTGGAATTTCGCGCGAGAGCCGAAGGCGTTCGAGCTGCGTCCGCCGCTGGAAGCGCATGTGTCGCTGATTGCGACCAGCTATCAGGCGAACTTCTTATAGTAGACTGCTAGCAGAGCGATAGCTTTTTGAAAGACTTGGTCAGGAATGTGGACCTCATTGACGGCGAAACGGCCGGAATTGGGCCGCAAGCGGACTGGCGGCTTATAGGCGCTGCGACCTTGAAATCCGACAATCAACTGCCATCCGACGGGATCCCTCCTGACTATTTGGGTTCCTGGATTGGTGTTGCGAGCTTCAAGTACGAAAGTTCAGCGGTAAGCTTAATCGCGCTAGTGGTTTCCGGTCGGAAGCTGGATCTCGAAAGTACTTCCTTCGCCAGGTACGCTGCTTACCAGCCGGATTGTCCCGCCATGCAGTTCGGCAAGTTGCTTGACGAGGGCCAGCCCGATTCCCAGCCCGTCGCCTATCACGACCATTCCTGCATTGGATTGCTCGAAGAGCTCGAAAATGCGCGACTGCTGGTCGGCTGGGATGCCGACACCGTTGTCGGAAACGACAATGCTGGCGCTGTTTCCGCTGCCACTTGCGGTGACCTCGATGCGCCCGCCCTTCGGCGTGTACCGTGCCGCATTGCCAACGACATTGCTGACCATCTGAATGAAGCGCGCCTTGTCGACGTCGAGTAGTATCGGCTGTTCCGGAACGTTCACTGCGAGCGTGTGATTCCCTGACTCGATTGCCGGAACCGCGACTTCCAGCGCGGAGGGAAGGATGTCGGCCAGCAGCACTTTCTCCCGGCGCAGCGAGATTTTTCCGTGCTCGATGCGGTTGATGTCGAGCAGGTCGTCGACGAGACGGGTCATGTGCCCGAGATGCTGCCGCATCGACGTGCGGACGTTTCCAATGACCTCCGGATCCCTTTTCCTCTCCAGAATGCTGAGACCGGCGGCAAGGACCGCCAACGGATTGCGCAACTCGTGCGCCAGCACCGCGAGAAACCGGTTTTTCTGCTGATCGGCAGCCTGTAGCGCAGCGCTGAGCGTTGCGAGTTCGTCGCGCTGGGCGGTGATCTGCTGCCGCTGGGCATACAGGTCCAGGAAGACATTCGATTTGGAGCGCAGGATGTCGGCTTCGATCGGCTTTTGGATGAAATCGACCGCTCCCGCCTCGTAACCTCGAAAGCGGCGTGCGGCATCGCCGCTTCCCGCCGTCACGAAAATGATCGGGATATGCCGCGATCGCTCGTTCGCGCGCATTATCTCGGCCAGTTCGAACCCGTCCATGCCGGGCATCTGCACGTCGAGCAGCGCCAGCGCATAATCGTTCGCCAGCATCAGTTCGAGCGCATCTTCGCCGCTGCGCGCCAAATGCAGCTCCAGCCCTTCGCGCGCAAGCAAGGCTTCGAGCGCGACGAGGTTTTCCTCGAGATCGTCGACCAACAGGAATTTGACGTTGTTGGTCATAGCGCGATCATGGCCTCCAGCGCAGGGTGGATGTCTTCCAACCGCATCGCTTGCGAACCCGGGGCCGCGGCAAGCGCAGCGTGGGGCATTGTCGCCACTTCCGCCGAGGCCGGATCCTGTACGATACCTTTCCCGCCTGCCGCACATATAGCGCGCAATCCCGCTGCGCCATCGCTGTTCGCTCCCGTCAGGACAATCCCGGCCAGCTCGCTTCCGAACGCGTCTGCCGCGCTTTCGAACAGCACGTCGATTGCGGGTCGCGAGTGATTGACCGGCTCGTCCGAGGATAGAGCGAGCGAGCCGCCCGCCTCGACGAGAAGATGATAATCGGACGGCGCGAAATAGATCGTTCCCGGTTCCAGCGGCTCCTTATCCTCCGCTTCCTTTACAGGGATGCGGCATTTGTCGGCGAACAGATCGACCAAGGCGTTATCGCGCCGTGGCGGGATATGGACGACGACGATGACGGGAATGGGAAAGTCCACGGGCAAGGCCGGCAGCACCTGCGAAAGGGCCTGCACGCCGCCCGCCGACGCGCCGATGACGACTGCCTGAAGGCTCACCGAGTGTTCCTTCGATAGATCTTTTCCTCGCGCACGAACTCCGAGAACATGTCGGCGTGGGCCGAGAAGCGCAGGCTTTCCTTCGACCCGACGCCTAGGAATCCGCCGCGCGCGAGCGATTCGCCGAACAGTCCCACGACCCGGTCCTGCAATTCGCGGTCGAAGTAGATCAGCACGTTGCGGCATGAAACGAGGTGCATCTCGCCGAACGCGGCGTCGGTCACCAGGCTATGATCGGAGAAAACGGCTCGTTCGCGCAGGGCCTTGTCAAACACGGCCCTGTCGTAGTCCGCGGTATAGTATTCAGATAAAGATGAATGACCGCCGGACTGGCGATGGTTTTCCGTGAACTGGCGGATCCGGTCCAGCGGATAAATGCCCGCCTGCGCCGCGCGCAGCGCCGCCGGGTTGATGTCCGTTGCGTAGAAGATGGTACGGTCGGCCAGCCCTTCCTCGGCGAAGAGGATCGCCAGCGAATAAAGCTCCTCGCCATGGCTGCATCCCGCGACCCATACCTTGAGCGAGGGGTAGGTCCTGAGGTGAGGCACGACGCTTTCGCGCAGGGCGCGAAAATACGAAGGGTCGCGAAACATCTCGCTCACCTGAACGGTGAGGAAGTTTAGCAAACGCGGCAGGATCGTCTCGTCGTGCAGGACGGCCGACTGGATGTCGGAAATGCTGTCGTAGCCCAACTGTGTCCGCGCCTGCAGCAGCCGCCGCTTGATTGAGGCGCGGGCATAGTGCCGAAAATCGTAGTGATAATGCCGATAGAGTGCGTCCAGCAGAAGCTGGATCTCGATGTCCTCGATGCTCTCGTTCGCAGCACCGGCGTCCGTCATTCTGGTGCGCATCACCTGGGCATCCATACCCGTACCAGTGAAAGCAACTTGTCCACGTCGATCGGCTTTGACATGTAATCGTTGGCGCCCGCATCGATGCATTTCTGCTGGTCGTCGGGCATGGCCTTGGCGGTGAGCATGACAATGGGCAGCTTCTTCCAGCGCGCATCGGCACGGATGGCGCGAGCGGCGGTGAGGCCGTCCATCACCGGCATCATGACGTCCATCAGCACCAAGTCGATCGTGTTGTCAGGATCGCCCGCCGCTTCCTCCAGCGCATCGATCGCCTCCTGCCCGTTGCGCGCGATCCGCGTCAGTGCGCCGCGGGGCTCCAGAACGCTGGTGAGCGAGTAGACGTTGCGCACGTCATCCTCGACGATGAGGATGCGGCGGCCTTCGAGCGCCGCATCACGGTGACGCGCTTTCTCGATCATCTGGCGCTGTTCGGCAGGCAAGTCGGAAACGACCTGGTGCAGGAACAGCGAAACCTCGTCCAGCAGGCGCTCGGGCGACTTGGCGCCCTTGATGATGATGGAACTGGAATAACGACGCAGGCGCTGCTCCTCGTCGGCCGAAAGGTCCCGCCCGGTGTAGACGATTACCGGAGGAAGCGGACCCTCGCCTTCCTCGCTTAGCGTCTCGAGCAGGGAAAAGCCGGTGGCATCGGGCAGCGCGAGGTCGAGGACCATGCAATCGTACTGGCCGCCGCGCAGTTCCTCCAGACATTCGGCGACCGTGCCGACGCCGACAGTCTCGACATCCTGCGATCCGAGCAGCTGACTGACCGCCTCACGCTGGACCGCGTCGTCCTCGACGATGAGCACACGCCGAACGCGCGATGCCAGTTTCTGCTGCAGCATGGCCAGCACCTCTGCCAGCCGTTCGCGGGGGGCGGGCTTTTCAAGGAAGCCGATCGCACCCAATGCCATCGCTGTCTGGGCCTGGTCCGAACCGGAGATAACGTGGATCGGTATGTGCCGTGTCCTGTCTTCATGCTTGAGCCGGTCCAGAACGGTAAGGCCCGACTGATCGGGCAGACCGATGTCGAGCACGATGGCGCTGGGCCGGTACTCGCGGGCAAGGTCGATCGCTTCCTGCGCGGTGCCGGCCACGAGGCATTCGAAACCCATTTCGCGTGACAGGTCGCACACGATACCGGCAAATCTGCTGTCGTCCTCGATCACGAGCAATACGCGCTTGTCACCGGACAGGACCGCCCGGTCGTCGTCGATGACCGGCCCCTTGGGTGTCGTATTGGTCCGGCCCTTCGGCCTGGTCGCGGCTTGTACAGTTGCCGGGGCTGTTGCCGGCGGTTCCTTACCCGCCGGCGCGGCAGCGCGCGGCGCGACGGTGGCGGGATCGTAAGTGGCAGGCACGTCCACGATGAACGTGCTTCCCTTGCCTTCTTCGCTCGTGACCCGGATCGTTCCGCCCAGCAGGCGGACCAGTTCGCGCGAAATCGAGAGGCCGAGCCCGGTGCCGCCGAACTTGCGGCTGATTGTGCCGTCGGCCTGGCGGAAGGCGTCGAATATCGCGTCGCGCTGCTCCGGTGCGATGCCGATCCCGGTGTCGGCGACCGCGAATTCGATCTGGTCGTCATCCTTGCTGGAGATCGACAGGGTAACGCTGCCCCGTTCGGTGAACTTGATCGCGTTCGAAAGCAGGTTCTTGAGTACCTGTTCCAGCCGCTGTCGATCGGTCTCGATGGAACGCGGCGCATCGTCGGCAAGCGCGATGTCGAGTTCCAGCCCACGCTGCTGCGCCAGCGGCTCGAACATCTTTCGCAGGTCCGAAGCGAGCCGCTCCGTGGAGACCTGGGTCGCCTGGATCTCGACGTGACCCGCCTCGATTTTCGACAGATCGAGGATGTCGTTGATAAGGGTCAGGAGGTCGTTGCCCGAAGATTCGATCGTGCGGGCAAACTTGACCTGTTCGGCCGAAAGGTTGCCGTCGGCATTGTCGCCCAGCAGCTTGGAAAGGATCAGCAGCGAATTGAGCGGCGTGCGCAGCTCGTGGCTCATGTTGGCAAGGAAGTCAGACTTGTACTGGCTGGCCTGCTCAAGCTCGCGAGCCTTAAGCTGCAGCGAGGCAGCGGCGCGCGAAAGCTCGTCACGCTGGCCCTCCAGAGCCTGCGCTTGTTCTTCAAGCTGGCTGTTGGTCTGTTCCAGTTCGACCTGCTGCAGTTCCAGCCGGGCTTGCGTTTCCTTCAACGCATTCCCCTGCTCCTCCAGTTCCTCGTTGGAGACCCGCAATTCCTCGCTTTGCGCCTGCAGTTCGCTAGCCTGGCGCTGCGTTTCCTCCAGCGCGTCCTGCAGGCGCTCGCGGAAACGCGCCGAGCGCAGGGCGACGCCGATCGAGCCTGAAACGGTATCGAGCAGTTCTCGTACCCGGTCATCCACCGCATCGAAAAATCCGAGTTCGATGACGGCATTGACCGAACCTTCATTGAAAGCCGGGGCGACCACGAGATGGCGCGGCGTATCGCTGCCAAGTGCGGAACCGATCTTGAGATAACCGTCCGGGATATCCGCAAGCTCGGTCGGGTGTCCGTCTGCCGCCACCTTGCCGAGCAAGCCTTCGTTGAAGGCAAACGTTTCGGGCACCGCTGCCGCGTCGGTCACCCCGAGCATGGCTGCACGGTTGAACGTGCCTCCTTCTCCCTTGAAGATCGCGCCTGCGTTAGCCCCGGTCCTCTCGGCGAGGAAGGCAAGCACCGCGGCGCCCAGCTGCGGGACAGTCTTCTCGCCGCGCATCGCTTCGCTAAGCTCCACCTGCGCGGTTTGCAGCCAACGCTGACGTTCGCGCAGGCGGTTTCCGCGCATGAGCAGCAGGAATATCGCGATGGTCAAGGCGATGCCAATAAGGCTAGTGACCATGGCGCTGACGAGCGTTGCACTGGACGCCGCAGCCAGTTCGGCGATGCGCTGCTGGCGCTCTGTCGTCTCCGCGCGGTTTCTCTGCGCCATCTCCAAACGGATCGCATCCATCGCGATCTTGCCCTGGTCGCTGTCGATCATCGCGATCGCCGGATCGAAGCCCTGATCGCGACGAGTCTCGATGGCCAACCGGGAGAAACGGAGTTTTTCGTCGATCAGGGTCCGGAGCCGGTCGAGGTCCTCATCCTCGGCGGCATTGTCATTTGCAAAAGCTTCCAACTTCCCCAGGTTTTGTCGCGCGCTGGCAGCTCCGGTTCGATAAGCTTCAAGATATTGGTCTTTGCCGGTCAGGACATAGCCTCTGCTACCAGTTTCCACGCCGAGCACCGCTATCATGAGCTCATCGAGCGACGTCAGCACCTCGTGCGTAACGCGGATCCGTTCCTCGTTCTCGCGCATGCTGAGGACGTTCGAATACGAAAGGATCGCGCTGACCAGGAAGAAGCCGATCCCGGCAACGAGGCCGACGATAGACCACCAGGAATTCGTGTCGCGGAATTTCCGCTTGGAGGCAGCATCTTGCAAGAGTTTGAAATCCTTTAGTCGTGCCAAGGCCATAACGGCGGACGATAATTCGAAGCAACCTCTTCCTCAGTCTCTAATGGCATGTAGCGTCAGTTTGCACCTTTTTGATGAGCGTCGCGATTGTATCGAGCCTCTGGATGCCGAGCCGTGATCAGATCGCTGTGTGCCGCCCTTGGAATAGTGACGTGACCCCCGATTTTCCTCCACGCTGGATTAGAGTCCGCCCCTGAGAGAAGGACGGACGAGATGAAGCGAACGAGGTTTTCTGAAGAGCAGATCATTGGCGTGCTGAAGGAAGCGGAGGCGGGGGCGAAGACCGCGGACCTGGCCCGCCGACACGGTGTGTCGGAAGCGACGATCTACAACTGGAAGGCGAAGTACGGCGGACTGGAGGTGTCCGAGGCAAAGCGGCTGCGCTCGCTCGAGGATGAGAACGGCAGGCTCAAGCGCTTGTTGGCCGATGCGATGCTGAACAACGCTGCGCTGAAGGATCTTCTGACAAAAAAGTTCTGACGCCCGCCGCGAAGCGGGAAGCTGTTGCTCATCTCCAGGATTGTCACGGGATGAGCGAGCGGCGGGCGTGTCATGTGATCGGAGCCGACCGTAAGAGCGTGCGATATCGCTCCCAGCGGGCTGACGATGCCGAGCTTCGCGAGAAGCTGCGCGAGCTGGCGAACCAGCGACGCCGGTTCGGCTATCGTCGCCTGCATATCCTGCTGCGCCGGGAGGGGGTGATGATCAACCGCAAGAAAACCCAGCGTCTTTACCGTGAGGAGGGATTGGCGGTCAGGCGACGCCGGAGCCGCAAGCGTGCTGTTGGAACACGGGCGCCTGCTCCGGTGCTGGCCCTACCGAACCAGCGCTGGAGCCTCGACTTCGTGCACGACCAAATGGCGTCAGGACGACGGTTCCGCGTGCTGAACGTGGTCGATGACGTGACCCGGGAGTGCCTTGCGGCGGTGCCCGACACATCGATCTCAGGCGGCCGTGTCGTGCGCGAGTTGACGGAGCTGATCGCACAGCGCGGCAAACCGGGGATGATCGTCAGCGACAACGGGACCGAACTCACGAGCAATGCGGTGCTGGCATGGTGCGGGGAGATCGGCGTTGAGCGGCACTACATCGCGCCGGGCAAGCCGATGCAGAACGGCTACGTCGAGAGCTTCAACGGCCGCATGCGCGACGAACTGCTCAACGAGACGCTGTTCCTCAGCCTTGCCCACGCCCGGGTCGAGATCGCCGCCTGGGTCGAGGACTACAATCGGGAGAGACCACACTCATCCCTTGGATACGCAACACCGGCGGCGTTCGCCGCCGAACTGGATAAGCAATGGACTGATTCGCTACGCCCTCCGGGCTCCGCTACGCAGCCCATTGCTTCAACCGCGCTCAAGCGCAAAACAACCGCGCGGCTCTAATCCCAGTTGGGGGAAAGCCGGGGGTCACGTCACGAACTGCCAGACAATTGACAGCGCTAACTAACAGATAATTCCGACTGCGGCACCTTTTCCTATCCGCCGAAAGCAAAGGCTCGAGATCGGTCGCTAGGAAACCGAATAGCAAGGAGCCGGGAAGGCCTTCTACAATGCGACATTCCAATTCCCTCGCGATGGCAAGTTTGGCGTCACCGCATGGAGCGGGAGCGTTCTGATCGGCGGGCGGTATGGCATCGCACTCCTTTTTTCCGTTATGGCCGAAAAGATGAGTCGCTCCATGTGCGAAGGCCGCTAAGATCTTTGCAGCTAGCGTATCTTGATCGACGATCGCTGGATATCGGGACCCCTGCGGGCACTTTATCGATGTTGCCCCGACCCGGGGCAAAAATTAGAGGATGAACGATGGCTAAAAAAGTTCAGACGACCGCCCATGACATCAACCCCGACCCGATCATCGTGAAGCCAGTTCCCAACGTGGACAAAACCGGTCCTTTCGGTGGCCGCGCGATCGACAAGGGGGAGCGGCCACGCGGCCCGGCGGGCGACAATTCGCTGCACCACCACAACCCGGGTCTGGGCGAGACCGATTTCGACACCGAGCTGGGCAATGCTGGCGAAGTGCATCAGCAGGTGCCCGATAGCGGCGATCATAGCGATACGGTGGCGCATCTCACCGACAACCACGGCCATCGCATTGCGGACAACCAGAACAGCCTCAAAGCCGGCGCGCGCGGGCCGACACTGCTGGAAGACTTCGTTCTGCGCGAGAAGATCTTTCACTTCGATCACGAACGTATCCCCGAGCGTATCGTCCACGCCCGCGGTTCCGGCGCGCACGGCGTGTTCGAAGTCACCAAGGCGATCCCCGAACTGACCAAGGCCAAGCTATTCTCCAAGGCCGGCAACAGCTGCCCCGTGTTCACCCGTTTCTCCACCGTCGCGGGCGGCGCTGGATCGGTCGACACCCCGCGCGACGTGCGCGGCTTTGCGGTCAAGCTCTACACCGAAGACGGCAACTGGGACCTGGTCGGCAACAACATCCCGGTGTTCTTCATCCAGGACGCGATCAAGTTCCCCGACCTCGTCCATTCGGTGAAGATGGAGGCCGATCGCGGCTATCCGCAAGCGGCCAGCGCGCATGACACGTTCTGGGATTTCATCAGCCTGATGCCCGAGTCCATGCACATGATCATGTGGGCGATGTCCGACCGCGCGATCCCGCGCACGCTGCGCAACATGGAAGGGTTCGGCGTCCACACCTTCCGGCTCGTCAATGCCGAGGGCAAGGGCAGCTTCGTCAAGTTCCACTGGAAGCCGGTGCTGGGCCTTGCCTCCACCACTTGGGATGAGGCAGTGAAGCTGGCCGGGGCCGACCCCGATTTCCACCGCCGCGATCTCCACGAAGCGATCGATGGCGGGCACTATCCGGCATGGGACCTGGGCATCCAGGTGTTCGACGAGGCGTGGGCCGCCAAGCAGCCCTATGACGTGCTCGATGCGACCAAGCTGATTCCCGAAGAGGAAATCCCGGTCGACATCATCGGGCGCATGACGCTGAACCGTAATGTCGACAATTTCTTTGCCGAGACCGAGCAGGTCGCCTTCCTGCCCACCAATGTGGTGCCGGGGATCGATTTCTCGAACGATCCGCTGCTGCAAGGGCGGCTGTTCAGCTATCTCGACACGCAGAAATCGCGGCTGGGCACGACCAATTTCCACCAGATCCCGATCAACGCGCCCAAGTGCCCGTTCCACAATTTCCAGCGCGACGGGATGATGCAGACGCTGGTGCCCACGGGCCGCGCCAATTACGAGCCCAACAGCCTTGCCGAAGCGGGCGAGGACGGCGGCCCGCGCGAATGCCCGGAAACCGGCTTCACCAGCTTTGCCGCCAATGACGAACGCAACGATGGCGGCGAGAAGCTGCGCATCCGTGCGGAAACCTTCGCCGACCACTACAGCCAGGCACGGCTGTTCTATCGTTCGCAGACCGATAACGAACAGGCGCACATCTGCTCGGCTATCGTGTTCGAGCTGTCGAAGGTGACGCTGGAGCATGTCCGCAACCGGGTGATGAGCCGTCTTCGCAATATCGACGAGGATCTGGCCAAGCGCGTGGCCGCCGGTCTGGCGATGGACCTCCCGGAAAAGGCCAAGGCCGCGAAGGAACCGATCGATATGGCGCTGTCCGATGCACTGTCGATCCAGAAGCAGGAAAAGCCCGTGTTCGAGGGCCGCTGCGTGGGCATTCTCTACGCCGAGGGTTCGGACAAGGCGATGATCGACGAGATCAAGGCGGGCGTCGAAAAGGACGGCGGTACGGTTAAGCTGGTCGCGCCCAAGGTGGGCGAGATCAAGGTCAAGGGCGGCACACTCAAGGCCGATGGCCAGCTCGCGGGCACGCCTTCGGTGGTGTTCGATGCGGTGGTCGCCATCCTGATGCCCGACCAGGCGCAGGAACTGGCCAAGGATGTGGGCGCGGTCGCCTGGTTTGCCGACGCCTGGTATCACTGCAAGACCATCGGCGCCTGTGGCGGCACGCGCGAGCATATCCTGCCCAAGGCGAATATCGAGCCTGACGCGGGCGTGCCCAAGCCGGAGGACTTCCTCAAGGTCGGCACCAAGCGCCACTGGGATCGCGAACCCAAAGTCCGCGACCTGGCCTGACCCACGCGCGGTGCCGGATCATGGAGGACAACGATCCCGTCATGGCCGGCACCGCCGATGTCTGCACGCTGTCCGAGGCACCGCTGCGCGTGCTGATCTATCTCAGCACCGCCGGCGCGCAGGAAAACGCGCAGGCCGACACCGCGCTTGCGCTCGCTCACGAAGTGCAGGCGGGCAATCGGCGCAAGGGCCTCACCGGCCTGCTGCTGGGCAACGGCAATAGCTACATGCAGGTGCTCGAAGGCAGCCCGGAGGCGGTTGGCCAGATGTTTGCCACGGTCAACCGCGATCCGCGTCACCGCGCGCTCGATGTCGTGCTTGATCAACCTGCGACGGAGCGGACATTCCCCGACACCGCCATGCTCGGGCTCGATCTCGACGCCAGCCCGCTGGACCGCCGCGCCGCGATCGAGGCGCTGATCCCGGCCGGGGCGGATCGCGATGTGCGCGAAAAGCTGCTCGCCTTCAGCGTGTTCGATTGAGGAATACGAACAAGCCAACGCGGCCGCGCGTGGCGATCATCGGGGCCGGGCCGAGCGCGGTCTATGCCCTGAAGCGGTTGATCACGTCAGAGGCACCGCTGGCGATATTGATCTTTGAATCCGGGGCGCGGCCCGGTGTGGGTACGCCCTACGATCGCCAGCAGAACTCACCGGCCATGCTGTCCAACATCGCCAGCATCGAACTGCCGCCGGTGTGCGAGACCCTGCTCGACTGGTTGCAGCGGATCCCGCCCGAAACCCGCCATGGCTGGGGCATCGGGGATGCCGACCTGCACGAACGACACTTTTTTCCGCGCGTGGTTCTGGGCGATTATTACGCCGACCAGTTTGGCGCGCTGGTGAATGAAGGCGCGGCGCGCGGCCACCGCATCACGCTGCACACGCGCACCCGCGTCAGCGATATTGTCGCGCATGAGGGCGGGGTCTGGGTGACGAGCGATGCTGTCACTCAGCAGGCCGCGCTCGCGTTCGATCATGCGATTCTGGCCACCGGGCACTCGGTGCCCAAAACACACGGGGCCGACCCGGCGGCCCTGGGGCGCAGCGTCGAGCCAAATCTTTCGGCGGACGCGATTCGGCTCGGTATCCTTGGCACCTCTCTGAGCGGAATCGACGTGGCGATCGATCATGCAATGCGGATCGGCCGTTTCAAGTCCGTGGACGGGCGCCTGACCTTTGCGCCGACCGACCAATGCGACCGGGCGCAGGGTCCGCTCATCACCATGATGTCGCGCGGCGGGCTGCTGCCCGAAGCCGATTTCTTCTGCCCGATCCCCTATCAGCCGCTGGATCTGTTTACCGACGACCGGCTGGCTGCAATCGTCATGGGCAAGGATGGCGATCTGGACCGGGCATTCGGCCTCTTCCTCGACCAGCTCGAGCGGCTCGACCCGGCGTTCCTACGATCGCTCGGGCCGGGATGCACGACGCCGGAGGGCTTTTCCAAGTGCTATGCGCAGCGCCGCAGCGACTTCGATCCGTTGGAATGGGCGCGCGGCAATCTGCTGGAAGTGCACTACAACGCGCGGCATCACCGCACCGTGCCTTGGCGTTATGCGCTGCTGCGCATGCACGAGCCGTTCGGCGCCATTGTGAAGGACTTGTCGGACGGCGACCGCGCCCGCTTCAACCGCTCGCTGAAGCGCGTGTTCGTGGACAATTATGCGGCTGTTCCGCCGCTCTCGATCGAACGGCTGATCGCGTTGCACGATGCCGGTATCCTTGCAATCCATGCGCTCGGTTCCGACTATACGATGGAGCGGGACGACAAAGGCGCCGGCTGGCACATCGCTGCGCGCGGAGTGACGCACCACTTCGATTCCATCGTCGACGCACGCGGGCAGGCCGTTCTGGGGCAGGAGGAATTTCCCTTTCCAACGCTGCGCATGCAGATCCGCGCCCTGGCCATCGCGCGGTCGGCAAGCCTCGATGAAATCGTCACCGGGAAGGGCTTCAAGCTCGGGCAACCCGGCAACCCGCTGGAACGCGTGCATTGCCTGTCGTTGCCATTTCTGCTGGGGCGCAACCCCTTCGTACAGGGGCTGACCGCTGCAGAGGAGCTGGGAACCGCGGCTGCGCATGCCATCCTGAGCGCGCTCGCCGCGAACAGCGAGCGGGGCCTGCCGATTGATATCGAAGGGGCCCTGGCATCGCTTGGCGGGCATGTGGTTTACCTGTTCGCAAGCCAAGGCCAAGCTGTCCTCGAAGCGCCGCGCAGTTAGTTGCCTTGGTGTGCTATGTAGAAAGCTGGCTCCATCGATTGAAAAACTAGCCGGCTTACCTGTCAACGAAAAATTCAATAAATCTTGCAGTAAGAGCTTAGGCCTGAAAAGGATAAGGGCCATTTAATTGCACGAAAATTCGTGAGAGGTGTGCGCATACTGCCCTATGCTTATTATAGTGCGGCATTCCTACAGGTTTTTTCGCGTGAATAAGGCCGTCTGTGGGCCAGAAACACGAACGGCTGATTGCGGCGCGCAACGATGCCATGTTGGCCCGCCAGAAAGTGTGGCTGATTGAGCTAATCGATGGAACGCGCAGACAGTCGGCAAGCAAGCTATGAACCGCGCCGCCTCGTTTTGATGCGCGAACGAATGGCGGCTTTCGGTTTAAATCCGAAGGGTTCGGAATGACCGATATTAGGGCGCGAAGCTGCCGGCAGCCGACGTACTAAGGAAGGGCCGCTTACCGCGACCTGATCTCCGAAAGCAGTTAGTCCGCTTCTCACCGCAAAGTACCGTCGCCACGCTCGAACGAACCTCAAAATGTCATTCAAGAGCTATCGCCAGCTTTCGCGTACGTCGTTTACGCTATTCCCCGCTAGAGCCGCCGATTGCCGCCGTTTCTACTACTCCGTCACTCCCACTCGATTATTGATCGAAAGCATAAAGCCTTGAAATATGGCAATTAAAAATATTTCTTGCGGCGATATACCGTCATACATCCTGGAAAATTGGCCGGCTTTTGAATTTATTAGATTTTTCCGAGATGCCCCGAAAAACCCTACTTTCGGGATCTATCGTCAAGCGAGAAACACAGGAAACAATCCGATCCGATCCATGCATTCCGCCGATTGCACGACGTAGCTCTATTATCAATGCGGCCAATTGTCAGGCGGGTCACGTCAGTGCCTTCGAGAGAGAATATCGCCATCTGACGCTACAGCATTTCAAGTGGACGACGGTTGCCTGGCCTAGGAAATGCCGCGTCGAGCGTCGCAAGCTGGGGGTCGGAAAGAACGATATCGGCGGCCGCGCGGTTCTCCCGCACATGTGCGACTGAACTCGCTTTCGGGATGGCGATGAGGCCATCGTGCCGCAACGTCCAGGAAAGTGCGACCTGCACAGGGGTTGCACCAACCTCGGCTGCAATTTTGTCGAGAGCGGGGTGCGTAGAAAGTCGTCCCTGCTCGACCGGACTATACGCCATGACAGGCACTTTGTGCTCGGCGAGCCAAGGCAAAAGGTCCAATTCGGGGCCCCGACGGACCAGATTGTAAAGGATCTGATCGGTCACGCAGCCCCCCCCGCCGGCAGCGACAAGCTCGTCCATATCATCGGTATCGAGGTTGCTGACACCCCAGTGCCGAATTTTTCCCGCCGATTTCAGCGTCTCCAATGCCTCCACTGTTTCAGTGAGCGGCACCGATCCCCGCCAGTGGAGAAGGTAGAGGTCGAGCCGATCGGTGCCGAGCCGCTTCAGGCTCGCCTCGCACGCACCGGCAAGGCGGGAGCGCGATGCATTCTGCGGATATGCCTTGCTGACGAGGAACAACTGGTCGCGAAAGCTGCCCAGCGCCTCGCATATCAGTGTTTCCGCCGCACCGTCGCCGTACATTTCGGCGGTGTCGATGAGCGTCAGGCCCAACTCGACACCGGCGCGTAGCGCGGCGATCTCATCGGATCGCCGCTCGGCACGTTCGCCCATCTTCCAGGTGCCTTGACCCATTGAAGGAACGACTTCCCCGCCTGGCAGCGTCACGCCTTTCATGTGCTTTCGTCCTATCAGATGTGTTCGGCTATTCGTTCGAGGGAGGCGGATAGGTAGATCCCCGCCACGCACAAATAAATATCGATACTTGGTGTCACAACTTTCCGCGGCTGTTCAAAAATCCTGTCGAGCGCTGCGGTCTCCCGGAATGGGATGATGATTTGGGCATGCGGACTTCGGTCGGAGTGGGCTTTGCTGCAGATCGACAGAGGCTTGTTGCAAGAACACCGAGGACGAGCTCGCTTCGACCATCACACCGCAGCCGGCCATCGATCGAGTGCCATTTTGGCGATGGAGAGCAGTTCGTTAATCGTAGCGCCGTCGCGCGCTTGAACGGACATGCCTTCCATGACCGTATTGATGAATTTGCCTAGGACGGCCGGATCGGCATCGGCCGCAAGCTCGCCCTGCGCGGCGCCGCGATGCAGACGCTCGATCAGGAGGGCCTCCGCCGCGATACGCTTGTCGCGCAGCAGGCATTCGATGGCGGCGGACGCCGGCGACACGGCTGCCGCTGCCGAATACATGAAGCAGCCGGCCGGCGTTCCAGGCTCCGAGAACGATGACGCCGCTCGCTCCAGCAGGCCTTTGACGGCCTCGAAGGTGGACAACGCCGGGTCGTTGATGGGGGCATAGAGGTGGACGCTGAACGTCGCGGCATAGCGCTCGATCACCGCCGCGAACAGCCCCGCCTTGTTGCCAAACGCCGCATAGAAACTGGCGGCGGCGACGCCAGTCTCTGCCACCAGATCGGCCATCGAAGTCGCCTCGTAGCCGCGCTGCCAGAACAGCCGTACCGCCTTGTCGAGCGCTGCGTTAGTGTCGAACACGCGAGGGCGACCTGCGCCGCGACGTGCTTTCGTCTCTGTCATTTCTGGCGCCTGATATGGAATGATCGATAAATAATAGCTTGAACCTCGTCGCTGACATCGATACAGAACGATCGTTCAATAATCAAGGAATGTCCCATGAGCCGCATCGTTCGAATCCACGAATATGGCGACGCCAGTGTCCTCAAGATTGAAGATTTGGCAGTGCCCGCGCCCGCGGCCGACGAGGTGCAGATCGCGGTCAAGGCGATAGGCATAAACCGCGCCGAGGTGATGTTCCGCAACCATGCCTACCTTCAGGAAGCCGAGTTCCCGAGCCGCCTTGGCTATGAGGCTGCCGGCACCGTCGTTAAGGTCGGCGCGGACTTGACCGGGTTTGCGGAAGGCGAAGCCGTCAGCGTCATCCCCCCGCTCGATATCGCGCGCTGGGGCACCTATGGCGAGGTCGCCAACGTGCCCGCCCGCCTCGTCGTCAAGCATCCGGTGGCGCTGTCGTTCGAGGAAGCGGCGGCCGTGTGGATGCAGTATGTCACCGCTTGGGGCGCGCTGGTGGAGCAGGCGAAGCTCGGCCAGGGCGATTTCGTCATCGTCACCGCTGCTTCCAGCAGCGTCGGCCTTGCTGCCTTCCAGATTGCGCGGATGGTCGGCGCGACGGTAATCGCGACGACGCGTACCGGCGCCAAGCGCCAGGCCCTGCTTGATGCCGGTGCACATCATGTCGTCGCGACCGAGGAAGAGGATCTGGTGGCGAGGGTGATGGAGATAACCGATGGTGCAGGTGCGCGCGTGGTGCTCGACCCGGTCGGAGGCCCGTCGTTCGAGCCGCTGACCGCGAGCATGGCGCGCGGCGGCATCCTGCTCGAATATGGCGCGCTCAGCGGCGAGCCGACGCCGTTCCCGTTGTTCTCCGTGCTGGGCAAGAGCCTCACGCTCAAGGGTTATCTCTACAGTGAGATCGTCTCGGACGACGCCGCCCTTGATCGCGCCAAGGCGTTTATCGTGGCGGGGCTGGAATCGGGCGCGCTCAAGCCGCAGATCGCGCGCACTTTCCCGCTCGACGCCATCCAGGACGCGCACCGCTTCCTCGAATCGAACGACCAGATCGGCAAGGTCGTCGTTACGGTCTGACCGGCAAACCTGGGGGAGCAAGCGATGGCTCCCCCCTCCCAGACACATGATCGGACCCTCAGCCCATGCCGTGGTTGCTTGCGGCGCAGGCTTGAGAGCATGACCGGAACCTCGCCCGATGAGAGAAACGCCCGTCTCAGTGCAGGATTGAAACTCCCCCCCTGTATAGTATGGTGAAGCGATTTCTCGGGAAAACGCGATGCCACATTCATCAGAGGACAAAAAGCGAGCCATCACACGCTTGCGGCGTATCAAGGGCCAGGCGGACGCTCTGGAACGCGCGATCGAAGCCGGGGCCGATTGCGCTCCCCTGCTGCAGCAAATTGTCGCCATGCGTGGCGCGACAAACGGGCTGATGGCGGAAGTGATGGAGAGTCACCTCAGGGAAACATTCGGTTCCGGCGCAGATCCGGCCCTCAAAAGCGAGGGTGGCGATCACGATGACGGCGTGGAGGGCGTAATGAAGATTCTGCGTACTTATCTTAAATGACGATTTCAGGCTCATTTTCTTGCCCGTGTTCTCTCGCACTTAGAAGCCAGCCCCTGCTGCCTTCTCTGGTTTGAGACCCTCGGTAGAACACCTCTTGTATACTGGCAGGGGGTATGACAAAGATACTCCCTGACAGTATGAGAACGTCGACGAATTTGCGATGGTGCAACGGCCTCGCACCGGCAATCAGTTTCCATCAACGAGGGTATCCCAACATGAAATCTCGCGCCGCTGTAGCCTTCGAGCCGGGCAAGCCACTCGAAATCGTCGAAATCGATGTCGCCCCACCCCGGAAGGGTGAAGTGCTCATCCGGGTGACGCACACCGGTGTGTGCCACACCGATGCGTACACGCTGGCGGGCAGTGATCCGGAGGGCGTTTTCCCGGTGGTTCTAGGCCACGAGGGCGCGGGAATCGTTGTCGAGGTCGGTGAGGGCGTCACCAGCGTCAGGCCGGGCGATCACGTGATTCCGCTCTACACAGCCGAGTGCGGCAAGTGCGATTTCTGCGTGTCGGGCAAGACCAACCTGTGCGTCGCTGTCCGCGAAACGCAGGGCAAGGGTTTGATGCCCGATGGCACCACCCGCTTCTCGTACAATGGCCAGCCCCTTTATCATTACATGGGCTGTTCAACCTTCAGTGAATATACTGTCGTCGCCGAAGTCTCGCTCGCCAAGATCAATCCCGAGGCTAACCCCGAACATGTCTGTCTGCTGGGCTGCGGCGTCACGACCGGCATCGGCGCAGTCCACAATACCGCCAAGGTCCAGCCCGGAGACTCGGTCGCCGTGTTCGGCCTTGGCGGGATCGGCCTCGCGGCGATTCAGGGCGCCCGCCAGGCGAAGGCGGGTCGCATCATCGCCA
Source organism: Brevundimonas sp. Soil_N_31 (assembly GCF_057655995.1). Taxonomy (NCBI): domain Bacteria; kingdom Pseudomonadati; phylum Pseudomonadota; class Alphaproteobacteria; order Caulobacterales; family Caulobacteraceae; genus Brevundimonas; species Brevundimonas sp. Soil_N_31. The sequence goes on along the minus strand of NZ_JBDGLE010000002.1, from coordinate 51,940 downwards.
TCGACACCAATCCGTCCAAGTTCGAGCTGGCACGCCAGTTCGGTGCGACCGAGTGCATCAACCCCAAGGACCATGACAAGCCCATCCAGCAAGTGCTGATCGAGATGACGGGATGGGGCATCGATCATACCTTCGAGTGCATCGGCAACGTCAATGTCATGCGCGCCGCTCTTGAATCAGCGCACCGTGGCTGGGGTCAGTCGATCGTGATTGGCGTTGCCGGCGCGGGCGAAGAAATCTCCACCCGTCCATTCCAGCTCGTTACGGGCCGCGTCTGGAAGGGGTCCGCTTTCGGCGGCGTCAAGGGACGTACACAGCTCCCCGGCATGGTCGAGGACGCCATGAGAGGCGATATCGATCTGGCCCCGTTCGTTACCCACACCATGGGTTTGGAGGAGATCAACGAGGCGTTCGAACTGATGCACGAAGGCAAGTCGATCCGCACGGTCATTCACTACTGACCCGCCGATCCCAGGCGCCTCTGGCAACACCAGTCATCGAGGAAGTTCCGGATGACCAGTCCGGTTATCTGGGGTGACGGCATTTTCTTCCCCCTCTTCCTCGACGCCGCCAACATCGACCGTTCAGTCGCGTTCTAAGACGCGGCGCTAGGCGCTCGGATTGACAGGCCAGCCGTCATCATGGCCCGACCCCGGCCATGATGAAGCGCGCTCTGGCAACTGGCAACGTGTCGCGATGCGGTAACAACCGCCGAAGTGCAATCGTTACATGCCGATAGCGGCACGGACCAGGGCCGCCTGGCCCAGGCGCTTACCAGCGGAGTGTGTGTGGCCTGGTCGCGCGACCCAACGGGAAAAATGGTTTTGTCGTAACCTTTGTCTCATGCTGGAAAAATATTTCAAAGGTTCCGAACATCGAGCCAGCCTGGCCGTTGGATGTATTGAGTCGGAAATGCATTCATCTGTTACCCCGACCATAATGAACCACGGGCCGCACGGGCGGATATGGCAGGAAGACCGAATTGAAGGACAAGGATATACACGCGACGACGCCCGCCACCGATCATGGGCATGCGGGACCGCCCGCTTGCGTGCAGGTTCGCGGCGCGCGCCAGAATAACCTAAAAAATGTGGACGTCGATGTACCGCGTGACGCCTTCGTGGTGTTCACCGGCATATCGGGCTCGGGCAAGTCATCGCTCGCGTTCGGCACCCTTTATGCCGAAGCCCAGCGGCGTTATCTGGAATCGGTTGCGCCCTATGCCCGTCGCCTTATCGACCAGGCCGGCGTGCCGGAGGTCGACACGATCGACGGATTGCCGCCTGCGGTCGCGTTGCAGCAGCAGCGCGGCTCGGCCAACGCGCGATCCTCGGTCGGCAGCGTGACGACGCTCTCCAGCCTGGTGCGGATGCTCTATTCCCGCGTCGGCGAATATCCGCGCCATCAGCCCATGCTCTATGCGGAGGATTTCTCCCCCAACACGGTCGCGGGGGCCTGCGCGACCTGCCACGGCATCGGCCGCGTGTATGACGCGACCGAAGAGACGATGGTTCCTGACGACAGCCTCACCATTCGCGATCGGGCGATCGCCGCCTGGCCGACCGCCTGGCATGGCCAGAACCTTCGCGATATTCTCGTTTCGCTCGGCTATGACGTCGATACGCCGTGGCGCGACTTGCCGAAAAAGGATCGCGACTGGATCCTCTTCACTGACGAGGCGCCGACGGTGCCGGTCTATGCGGGCCTGACGCCCGAACAGACCCGGACGGCGCTCAAGCGCCGCATGGAGCCGAGCTACCAGGGCACCTTCACCGGCGCGCGCCGCTATGTGCTGGAAACCTTCGCCAACACTAAAAGCGCGCTGATGAAGAAGCGCGTCTCGCAATATATCATCGGCCGCGATTGCCCGACCTGCAACGGCAAGCGCCTGAAGCGCGAAGCCCTGTCGGTCAAATTCGCCGGCCTCGACATTGCCGAGTTCGGCGACCTGACGGTGCTCAAGCTGAAGGACTTGCTGATGCCCGTCGCGCATGGCGAATATGGGGCAGTCTCCGACACCTCAAAGGGCCATGTTCTGGAAAAAGCGGTCCGCGATGCAGCGGTCGAACAACGGATTGCGGCGGGCGGCTCTGCGCACAAGAGCGCGCCCGACGTGCGCCGTACGCCCAATCTCTCCGACGAGAAGCGGATCGCCGCCCAACGCCTCGCCTGCGAATTGATCGAGCGGCTCGAGCCTCTGATCGATCTTGGCCTTGGCTACATTTCGCTCGACCGCAGCACGCCGACGCTCTCCTCCGGAGAGCTGCAGCGCTTGCGGCTTGCCACCCAATTGTCGTCACAGCTTTTCGGCGTGGTCTATGTGCTTGACGAGCCTTCGGCGGGGTTGCACCCGGCAGATGGCGAAGCCTTGCTCACTATCCTCGAGCGTCTCAAGGCGGCGGGCAACTCCCTGTTCGTCGTCGAACATGATCTCGACGTGATCCGCCGCGCGGAATGGCTCGTCGATGTCGGGCCAGGAGCCGGGGAGAAGGGCGGTGAAGTCCTCTACAGCGGGCCGATAGAGGGGCTTGCCGACGTCGAAACTTCGATCACCCGCCGCTACCTGTTCGCAGAGCCGCTTCGGAGTGAGCGCACACCGCGCGATCCCAAGGCATGGCTACGCCTGGAAGGGATCAGGCGGAACAATCTCCATGGTCTCGACGTCGAGTTTCCCATCGGCTGCTTCACCGCTGTCACCGGCGTTTCGGGATCGGGCAAATCCAGTCTTGTCAGTCAGGCTCTGCCCGAGCTTGTCACGGAACACCTCGGCGGCTCCCCCGTGGCCGCGGAGGAGGATATCGATCCGCTGCTCGATGTTGTTCAGAACGATACTGAAGGACGCATTATCGCGGGCATGGAGCATGTTCGCAGGCTGGTGCGGGTCGATCAGAAACCGATCGGCCGCACGCCGCGCTCGAACCTATCCACCTACAGCGGCATGTTCGACCATGTGCGACGGATCTTCGCTGATACGCCGCTCGCCCGCCGGCGGCACTACAGCCCGGGCAGGTTCTCGTTCAACGTCGCGCAAGGCCGCTGCCCTGTTTGCGAGGGCGAGGGATACGTCATGGTGGAGCTGCTGTTCCTGCCGAGCGTTTTTGCGCCCTGCTCGACCTGTCACGGCTCTCGCTACAACCCGCAAACACTCGAAGTCGAATGGAACGGGCGCAATATCGCCCAAGTGCTCGAACTGACGGTCGACGATGCGTGCGATTTCTTCGCTGGCGAGGCATCTGTGATGCGCTCCCTCGACGTGTTGCGGGAGATCGGTCTTGGCTATCTGAGGCTCGGACAGCCGGCGACCGAGCTGTCTGGCGGGGAGGCGCAGCGCATCAAGCTGGCGACTGAACTGCAACGCGCCCAGCGCGGCAACACGATCTACATCCTCGACGAGCCAACTTCGGGGCTTCACCCCTCAGATGCCGACCGGCTGATGCAACACCTGCAGGGCCTCGTCGACGCCGGCAATACGGTCGTAGTCGTCGAACATGACATGCGCGCCATCACGCAGGTGGATTGGATCATCGATCTGGGACCGGGGGCCGGGGAAGATGGTGGCCGTATCGTTGCCAGCGGAGTCCCTGGCGTCGTTGCGGAAGCGGAAGGCAGTCTCACTGCCCCCTATCTCAAAGCGGCGCTGTAGGTCGTAAACCTGACCGAACGGGCGTTCGATCAGGTGTATGTCAACCGGCCGCTGGAATGGGTCGAATCTGGAAGCGGGAGCCGACGATGTGTCAACGCGGTTGACGCGGTTTAGGGTTCGAGTGCCCGTCAGGTGCGCCGTGTTCGTCTGATATGCGGCGTAGCGGACGGCCAATCGCCGGCCATCCGCTACGCCTGTTTTGTGCGGAACTTCTCCAGGGAGCGGGCCCTCACATGGTTCGTCGAAACCGCCCCGTCTTAATTCCTGGCTGCGAGCCCAGCGCCCACACCTTCCGCGATTTGCTCAACGAGTTTGGCACAGAAGGCGGGTAAATCGTCGGGGTCGCGGCTGGTAACAAGGCCGTTGTCGACCATGACTTCCTCATCGGTCCATGTAGCGCCGGCGTTCTCGATATCGACCTTCAGCGTCGGGTAGGACGTCAAGGTGCGACCCTTAAGCACGCCCGCCTCGATCAATGTCCAGGGTGCATGGCATATCGCGGCAACCGGTTTTTTCTGATCGAAAAAAGCCCGGATGAAATCAACTGCCTCGGCGCTGCCGCGCAGCTTGTCGGCACCGACCGTCCCTCCGGGCACAACTAGTCCGTCGAAATCGTCGGCTTTGACATCGGAAAACGTCTTGTCGATAGTATAGCTGCCGCCCTCGTCAAGGTCGCTATTGACTGTGCGAGCCACGCCCGCTTCAAAACTGACCACGGTCACTTTGCCGCCAGCCTCCTCGATAGCTTGCTTGGGCTTCGAGAATTCTGGCTCTTCCGTCCCGCGGGGCGCGATCAGAACGGCAACTGATTTGCCTTCTAACGTCATAATCTATTCCCTATTCCGTTGAAGACTACGGTCAGGTGGTCGGCTTAAGCACGACCTTTGTCCATCCATCATCGCGCGCATCGAAATGCTTGTAGGCGTCTGGCGCCTGATCGAGCGGCAGTCGGTGCGAGATGATTTGAGCAGGATTGGCCCGGCCATGCTTAATGAGGTTCATCAGCCGCCGGTTATAATGCTTTACATTACATTGCCCGGTGCCGATCTTCTGCCCCTTGAACCAAAAGTTGCCGAAGTCGAACGCAATCTTGCCTTCCTTCTGGAGATCGTCTGGCGCATTCGGGTCTTCCGGAATGAACACGCCGACGACGCCGATGCCGCCGGTGGCCTTCGTGCTTTTGACGAGGCAGTTCATCGTGTAATTGCTGCGCTCCTTGCCGTGGCGATCGCAGCACTGGTATCCGACCGCCTCGACCCCGCGGTCGGTCCCGAGGCCGCCGGTTGCATCTAGGATTTGCTGGGCAGGATCGCCCTTGCGCATGTCGATCGGGATGGCGCCGATCGCCTCGGCCAGCTTCAGGCGATCATCGTGGGAATCGACCACGAAGATCTGAGCGGCACCGCGGATTTCGGCTGAGTGCGCGGCCATCAAACCGACCGGACCAGCTCCGTAGATCGCGATGCTTTCGCCGGGCAAGAAACCCGACAACTCGACGCCATGCCAACCCGTCGGAAAGATGTCGGAGAGCATGACATAGTCATCCTCCTTCTCCTCAGCGTCCTCGGGCAGCTTCAGGCAATTGAAGTCGGCATAAGGTACGCGCATCATCTCGGCCTGACCGCCTTGCCACGGCCCCATCTCGGCAAAGCCATACGCTGCGCCGGCGGTTCCAGGATTGGTCGTGAGGCAAAAACCCGTCAGACCGCGTTCGCAATTTTCGCAGAACCCGCAACCGACGTTGAACGGCATGCAGACGCGATCGCCCCTCTTGATACGATCTACGGCAGCGCCGACTTCGATGACCTCGCCAAGGTTTTCGTGACCGAAGACCCTGCCCTTCTCAAAGCTGGTACGGCCCTCGTACATGTGAAGGTCGGACCCGCAAATGTTGGTCGTGGTCAGCCGGATGATAACATCGGTCGGCTTTTCGATCTTGGGATCATCGATGGTATTGACGGAAACGTCTTTGGGCCCGTTGTACACGACAGCTTTCACGGATCTTCTCCTTTTGTAGCTCTGCTCTGGGCGTCATCAAATCGAGAGCTTGCTGATGATCCGGACCAGCGCAAAGGCGCATAGCATCGCATCTTTCCAACCGATGTCTGTCTCCTAAACCGCCTGATGCCTGAGCGGTTCCTTCCCGTTCGGCAGTTCTCGGATCGATTTACGGCGGCTTTTCGATTGCCTGGGCCAGGACGATCTAAAAAAGCGGCAGATTGATGACCTCAAGAAGTTCCTGCGAAACCAACGGCGCCATGATAACGCAACACATCAACGCCGACTTATCAGCAGCAGCATCAAAAGGCAGGATAAGCGCAAAAGACAAGGCCATCCACTATCGCGGATGGCCTGTCGTATTCTTCTATTTAGTTCCAGAGCCGGCCGGGCCGTCCATTCCCGACGGCAGGCGACCCTAACCGTGCAGTCGTACGGCAGCTTGGTGTGCCGACCGCTCCGCTATTTCGCGGCCAGCAGGGTGAACTTGTGAATCTGCGGCGGTTCCGAGAACAGTTCTTCCGCCTTCTCCATCAGCGCGGCGGCAACCTTGCCGTCAAGATGGGCCTGCCGATCCTCCTCTGTGTCGAACGTATCGAAGATCGCGTACGCACCGGGACCTTCCTCGATCGCATACCAGGTCAGAGTGCCCGGCTCGGCTTGAACGAGCGGCAATGCCGAGGTCAGGAAATTGGCGACATCGCTCTCTTTACCGGGTTTGGCCTTCAGTGGCACGTACAGCGCGAGTTTGGGCATTATCGACTCTTCAAGTTAAACGGACAGATATCATTCGGCAGAGTAACGGACGAGCGGGCCGGTACGTTCCCCATGAGGCGGAGCACACGCGGCCCCGCCTCCTCGTCGAAATCAGAACTGCTGTGCGGTCGGCCGGATGACGATCGCGTTGACGTCAACGTCATCAGGTTGTTCGACAGCGAACGCGATAGCACGCGCCACCGATGCCGCTGGGATGGCCTGCTTGTAGAAGTCGAGCACCGTCTCGGCTGCCGTGCCAGACGTCGTGAACTTCAAATCGCTTTCGACGGCTCCGGGCTCGATCGACGTGACACGGACCTTTTCACCCACCTCGTGGCGCAAGCCCTCGCTGATCGCGCTGACCGCGAACTTGGTACCGGAGTAGACCGTGCCGCCTGGTGCGAAGACCTTGATGCCGGCGACCGAGCTCAGGTTGATGATGTGGCCGCTGCCCTGCTCGAGAAAGCCGGGAAGGGCCGCCGCGATGCCGTAGAGCGTACCCTTCAGATTGACGTCGATCATCTGGTCCCACTCGTCGGTGTTGACCTCGGCCATCGGACGGATCGGCATCAGCCCTGCGTTGTTGATCAGCACGTCGAGGCGGCCGAAGTCGGCAATGATTGCGGCGACGACGGACTGGACCGCCGCCTTGTCGGTGACGTCGAGCGCGTAGCTACGTGCCGTGCCGCCGTTTGCGGCGATGTCCGCGACGACCTCGTCGAGCTTGTCCTTGCGCCGCGCGGCGATGGCCACCTTTGCGCCGCGTTCCGCGAGAAGCCGCGCGGTTTCTGCGCCGATGCCGGTGCTGCCGCCGGTAATGAGAATGACCTTGCCTTCGATACCCTGGGTCATGACTGTATTCCTTCAAGTCAGTTGTTGATTTTTCGCCGGATCGCGGCTCCGCCTCAGCGGTAACCGCGTGGATGAATGAGGCCCAAGAGTCCCACGCGGAGTGCAGGTGCCAACAGGCCGATCATCCGCAACTCCTCTCTGTAGAACGGTTGTGCCAGCAGCGCCGTACCCACCCATTCTTCAGGCTTGCCCATGGCACCACCCTCAGGTCGCCGAGACGGGGTTGAGGACGAACGCGGCGCGCTCGGCCAGATCGCCGATCTGAGAGAGATAGTTCTGGAAGTGGGGCGTCTCGCGGTGGGCGGCGACCGCATCCGCGTCCGCGTACAGCTCGTCGAGCACGAAACGGTTCGGATCGCTCTGGTCCTGCCAGAGATCGTAGCGCAAATTGCCCGGTTCGGCACGGCTCGGCTTTAGCATGGCGTCGAGCAGAGCGCGCAGGCGGTCGACGGTATCCGCACGGGCGGTAAGGACGGCGACGATCTTCACGTTGGCGGTCATGGCACCGTTCCTTGTCTTGGCTATATCCGAGGGAGGGCGCACCCTGAGCGCCCCGCCGGTCATCCTCGTACTCACGCAGCGGCGCGATCGAGGGCTTCGATCAACGCGTCGGCCATGGCCCGGTCCGATGCCGGATTCTGACCCGTGATCAGCTCCCGGTCCACGACGACATTCGAAGCGAAGTTCCTGTCGGTGACAGAGACGTCGCCACCGGCCGACCGCAGCGCCTTTTCCATGTCGAAGTAGAGCTCGCCCTCCAGCACTTGCTCCTCAGCGATCTTCTCCTCGCTCGCCGAAAAGACTGTCATGCGGTAGCCCGCGTAGATCCAGTCTCGCGCCAGGTCGGCCGCCCCGGCGTCATCGCCTTCCTCCAGCGCCTTGCGGAAGGCCGGAGCATCCTCGAGCGCGGCGACAACGACCACCGGTCCGTGGCAGAGGAGCGCGGTCGGCTTGGCCGCTGCGTGGAAGTGACGGAGGATCGTGCCCGCATCGCGGTCCACCATGAGGTCGACGATGGGCGCGTGACCTCCCGGCACGAACACGCCAGCAAAGCCGTCCAGACCCTCGTCGACGACCGATTTCAGCGTACGCACGTCGTTCATCGCCGGGTGGCTGGCAAAAAAGTCCTTGGCGCGCTGGAATGCCGTCTCATCGCCGCCAAAATGATCAACCGAAACGGAGACGGCGTCGATGTGCGGCTTGGCCCCATTGGGCGTGGCGAGAACAATATCATAGCCGGCGTCGAGCAGAGCCAGCGCGGGGACCGCCGTCTCGTTGAGATACTGACCGACCGTCGCGGTACCGCCGCCACGCAGACCGATCTGCGTCGCGTTCGATCCAAGAACGAGAACCTGACCCTTGCTCATCTGAACCTCCATGTTCGCGGCGTCGATCACCGATGGACGCTAAATGGGCCTCGTTGACATATTCTAGAAGTTTATCTTTTTGATTTCAGATATAACGCTAACAGGATGACTGTATGCGCTACGATCTGAACCTGCTGCCGATCTTCGTCGCGTTGATGGAGGAGCGCAGCGTCACGCGGGCCGCCGAGCGCATGGGCATGACACAGCCCGCCCTGTCTAACGCCCTGTCGCGCCTACGACTGATGCTGCAGGACCAACTGTTCGTTCGTGAGCGCTACGGCATCCAGCCGACCCCGATCGCGCTCGAACTCTCACCGCTAATCGCCGAGGCACTCGCCCAGCTCGACGACGCGGTCCTCGGTCAGCAGGCCTTCGACCCCGCACAGGCCGAACGGCTCTTCACGATCGCGCCGAACGGCTATGTCGAGTTCGTCATCGTCCCCGCTGTCCTGGCGCGCCTGGAGAAGGTCGCGCCCGGCGTAAAGCTCCGCCTGACGCCTTACGGCAACGATCTTGTGGAAACAGGCGTCGTGTCGGGCACGACGGCGCTCGTGCTGGGCCGCATCGTCGATCCGCCCGACAACCTCGTCGTCCAGCACCTGATGGACGAAGGGCTCGCCTGCGCCGTCCGCGCCGACCATCCGGCCATCGGCGATGCCATGACGCGCGAGCAGTTTGAGACGATGAAGCACGTCAACATCGTGCCGCCTGGCCGGATGCGCGCCGGGCTGTTCCAGGCGCTGGCGCAGCAGCAGCTTAAGCGCGACGTCGCGATTTCCGTGACCAATTTCTTCGCGGTAGCCGAGATGGTGGCGGTGACCGACTACTGCGCCACCCTGCCCTCGCTCATCTGCAGGCGGCTGATGCACGACCCCCGGCTGAAGATCCTGCCCGCCCCGGTCGACCTCGGCAGCTTTCCCGTGGAAATGGCCTGGCACGTCCGCTACCGGCACGATCCCGCACACCGCTGGCTACGGGCGCTGATCGGCGAGGTCATCACCGACTTCAAGGGCAAGACGGCAGCGACAGCCATGCCGTCGCCAGCGTGATGGACGTCTGTCGGCCGCGCGACGCCGGTTGACTTCCGTAAGCGCCCCTGAAGGCTGAGGTTCCTCTTGCGCATTTCCACCGACGCCATCTCACGAAGCGGCATCGGCTCACCGCGGGCGAAGAGATACCGTCGGCGCATCCGATCATGTGTTCGGCCTCATGCCATTCATCGGCTACCGCTTCGCGACGCGCCTGCGCGGCCCGAGGGACCGGCGTCTGCATCTGCTGCCGGGCCAGGAAGCGCGGCTGCTGCTGGCCGCATGAGCGGCGATCCGGTCGCAATCGGGCATGTTGACGCCCATTGGGACGAACTGCTGCGTCTCATTATCTCGATCCGCAGCGGCACAGCCACCGCATCGGCGATGCTGCGCAGATTTTCCGCTTACCCACGTTAGAATGGACTGGCGCTGTCGGGATTAACAGGCCATCGATGAAGGCCTGAGGCATCGCAGACAACGTCGCGCAGATTGGCCGGCTCGCCCGTCGACCGCGCGCCGAACTCCAGCATCACACTGGGGGCGACATAGCCCGATCCGGTTGAGGTCGGTTCGTAGTCGATAAACAGCCGATCACCTTCGACGCGGATCGTCGCCGCCAGACCTTCCGTTGCCAGGGCGTCGGCGATCACTGGCTGCCCGACAGCGCCAACCCATTCTGGTAGCCGGCGACGAACCTCGCTGGACCAGCGCTTTTCCTCGCTTCGTGTTTTCGGCAGGCCCTCGCCATTGTCCCCGACCAGGTCAGGCGCGATGGCCCGGATGTCGTAGGTCAGATCCACATCTTCGGAAAACCGATGGATGACCTGATAGGCTTTCGACAGCGATGTGCCGCCCTTGAACACCAGATGCTCACCAAGCGGCGCCGCGTAGAGCGTGCTCAACGCCACACCACCCAGACGTCCTTTTCGAGCAGATGCGCGGGCCGCCCCGAACGATCAGCCGCGACGCCAAGGGCGTCGCGGCGATCCTGAGCCGAGAGGAGCAGGAAGGTTTTAGCCATAGGCCGCCTTCCCGACACTCTGCGCCAACCATGTCGGAAGCTGCGGCGCGGCCGCCACCAATTCGCCAAATGCACTGGGCGGCAGCTTTCGCTTCAATGTCCTGAGCGCAGTTTCGGCTTTCTCCGGGCCGAGCCAGGCCAAGGCCCGGACAGCCTCTCCCGCCGGCCGGTTGGCCAGAGCCAATTGCCAGCGCGGGGCATGGCGCAATTCCACGACCTGCTTGCCGAGATTCATCTTCCGGCTGCGCCCAGAAGTCAGATAGACCGAGCGAACCGGCACCTGTGTCGTTAGGCCAAGGGCGTTTGCGGCCGCGGCACCGTTCGAGACAATGGTCTCGCCACGCTGGCTGGCAAGGGCCTCCACAGCCTGTTCGACCGACGGCGCGCGCGTCCCGAACCGACTGGCGACCGGGCGGAGATAGACACCGCGCCCAGCCCGGATGAGTTGTCCGCGCTCGGTCAGACGCGACAAGGCCTGGTCCACCGCGGCGCGATTACCGAGATGGAGCAGCCCCTTAGCGGACACAGAAGCGCCCTCGGGCAGACCCGCCATATGCGACAGAATCTGTTCGGTCAGCCGTGTCATTGTCTTTCTCCTGTCAGGAACATACGCAGTTTTCTGACAGTTTTCAGGGAAAGCGCCTTCGGTGCGGAAAAGCACGGACAAGGGGGAAAGCCTTCCCCTGCGGTCGAGCCAAAGGGTCTCGCCCGACCCCTTCTGCGGGGAGATCCCCGCAACGCCCCCATAGAGTGAGAGTGCGGACGGGTTTCCCGTGACGGGTTGAGGGCTGGAGAAGAGGTTTCCGGCGCCCGTCGCGGAGAACCGCGATGTTCAGCAAAAACCACAGTGCCCGCGCCAGTTCAGGCCGGGCGAGCCTCTATGACGACATCACCGACAAGATCATCGCCGAGCTTGAGGCGGGCCGTGCGCCCTGGGTCCATCCATGGGGATCGGCCGCGGTCAAGGCGCCGCTCGCCATGCCCCGCAACGCTGCGACCGGACGGCACTATTCCGGCATCAACGTGCTCATCCTCTGGGGGGCGGTGATCCAGCACGGCTTCCCCGGCCAGAGTTGGCTCACCTTCCGCCAGGCACTGTCGCTGGGCGGCAATGTCCGCAAGGGTGAGCATGGCACGACCGTCGTCTATGCCGACCGCTTCACGCCGGAGGACGAGAAGCGCCGAGCCCGCGAGACCGGCGAGGACGCCGCCGCGATTCCGTTCCTCAAGCGCTTCACCGTCTTCAACGCCGCGCAATGCGACGGCCTGCCGGACAACATCGCCGCCATCGCTCCACCGCCGCCACCCGGCCTCATCGAGCCGCGCGTCGAGGCTCTGATCGAAGCGACGGGCATCGATTTCCGCATCGGCGGCGATCGCGCCTTCTATGTGCCGGCGCACGACTATGTGCAGGTGCCGCCGCCGCAGGCCTATTTCGAGCCGATCAACTGGCACCGCACGGCCCTACACGAACTCGGGCACGCCAGCGGTCATGCCTCCCGACTTGGTCGCGACCTGACCGGCGGCTTCGGCACGAAGAAATACGCCTTCGAGGAGTTGGTGGCCGAAATCAACGCCGCTTTCTGCTGCGCGTCCCTCGGCATCGAGCCGACCGTCCGCCACGCTGATTATATCGGCGCCTGGCTGGAGGTCCTGCGCGAGGACAATCGCGCCATCGTCCGCGCCGCCTCCCAGGCCAGCAAGGCGGCCGATTGGCTGCTCGGCTTCTTGCCCGATGCGGATGTCGGCATGGCCGGCCACGAACAGGAAGTAGCGTGATGGACACACATGGTGAAATCGGCCCACGCAAGGCTTAACAGTCCATTACTGACCTTGCTGTAGACTTCCCCCAGCCTTTGCAGGCAACAGGACGCAGTGGGATTCGAAACTCGTGATGGAAAACACCTTGGGGCCAGATAACGCCATATGGGATGATGGTGAATGGGTGAGCTGGGACGAAATCAATCAGCAAATTCAATATAAAGAGTGGCGCGCGCGCTATCCCAATGCCGACCTGTCGCTTGTATCTGTCTTTGAGTCGCTGATCGGCACCGCCGAGGAATACTACCATCTCACCGGCAGACACCTGCAAGTATATGGTGACATTGGCGAGCTGTATGGCGCAATCACCCATGGAATCAAGCTGCACCGCAATTACGCCAAGGGGTCCGATGGCCGTCTTGGCAATGACTTCGTTGAGGTGAAAACCATCACGCCATTCAAGAATTGTGATGTTGTCGAGATCAATCTTGAGCGCAATTTCAGCAAGATCCTGATCGTGAAGATCAACGCGGATTTTGAGGTGCGAGGCAAGTTGATCGACCGCAAAGCCCTCCCCAAAGGCAAGGTAAGGGGGCACCGGCTACGCATCGACTGGTCGCTTGTGGAAGCGTAGCCGGCGATAGCAAGCCGTACTCCGACATGAATGGATTGTGTGTGACCCAATTAATGGGAGGCCTCGCGCAGCGTAACGATCCTGAAAACCGGAAAGGCGGGAAAGCGGGTCTCCGGCTTCACGCTTTTCCGCTTCTGCGGCGCTGCCCTTCTTAGAGTGAGAGGGCGGCGCTTCGCTTCGTGACGGGTTGGAGGTCGAGAGAGAGTCTCCCGGCCGCCCGTCGCGGAGTAACGAACATGGCGAGTGCCATCCAGAAGATCACCCTGTCGTCAGCGCGCGACATCCCCTTCAACAAGCTGGTGCTGAGCCAGTCCAATGTCCGCCGCGTCAAGGCCGGCGTCTCGATCGAGGAAATGGCCGAGTCCATCGCACGGCGCGGCCTCATCCAGAGCCTCCATGTCCGTCCTGTCCTCGACGCCGATGGCGCGGAGACCGGAATGTTCGAGGTGCCGGCCGGCGGTCGCCGCTATCGCGCACTCGAACTGCTCGTGAAGCAGAAGCGTTTGGCCAAGACGGCGACGGTGCCCTGCGTCATCGGCGACGCCAACAGCGACATCCTCGTCGACGAAGTATCGCTGGTCGAGAACATGGAACGCGCACCGCTCCATCCGCTCGACCAGTTCCGCGCCTTTCAGGCCATGCGCGACAAGGGCATGACCGAGGAGGCCATCGCCGCTGCCTTTTTCGTCAACGTCACCGTGGTAAAGCAGCGCCTGCGCCTCGCCTCCGTCTCGCCGACCCTGCTCGAAATCTATGCCGATGACGGCATGACACTCGAACAGCTCATGGCCTTCACCGTCAGCCCCGACCATGCCCGTCAGGAGCAGGTCTGGGACGCGATCAAGGATAGCTGGCAGAAGGAGCCCTATCAGATCCGGCGGATGCTGACCGAGACCGCGGTTCGCGCCTCAGACAAGCGGGCCGTCTTCATCGGCATCGAGGCTTATGAGGCCGCGGGCGGCGTCGTGTTGCGCGATCTCTTCCAGTCCGACGACGGCGGTTGGCTGCAAGACCCCGTCCTGCTCGACCGTATGGTGGCGGAGAAGCTGAAAGCCACCGCCGATCAGATCGCCGAGGAAGGCTGGAAGTGGATCGAGGTCGCGGTCAGTTTCCCCTATGGCCACGACCACGGCCTGCGTGAACTCGCCGGCGTTGCGGTCGATCTGACCGACGAGGAGCGTGCGACCCGCGAAGCGCTGCGCGAGGAATATGACCGGATCGAAGCGGAATATTCCGAGGCCGACGAGTTGCCAGACGTGATCGATCAACGTCTCGGCGAGATCGAGCAGGCTCTGGAGGCCTTCGAGAACCGCCCCGTCAGCTACGATCAGGCCGACATCGCAATCGCCGGCGCCTTCGTCAGCCTCGACGCTGACGGCTCGCTGTCGATCGACCGCGGTTATGTCCGCGCCGAGGATGAGCCCCAGGCCGAGCCCGATGGCGAGGCGTCCGAGGGCGACCAGCCCGATACGCCGGCCGTCCAACGCGCGGTCATCACCATCGGTGGCAAGCCCGCCGAGCCCGAGGACGATGAGGAAGACGGCATCAAGCCGTTGCCCGAGCGTCTCGTGATCGAGTTGACCGCCCATCGCACCCTGGCGCTGCGCAACGCGCTGGCGGAACATCCGCACGTCGCCATGACCATGTTGCTGCACAAGCTTCTGAGCGACACCTTCATCCACACCAACCCGTCCGGTTGCCTCGAGGCCAATGTCCGCCACATCTTCTTCTCGGCCCAGTCCGAGGAATTGAAGGACAGCCCATCGGCGCAGGCGGTCAACGATCGCCACGAACGCTGGGGGGATCACATCCCCGCTGACGATCAGGCGCTCTGGGCATGGCTGACCGATCTCGATGACGGCACGCGCCTGGAGCTTCTGGCGCTTTGCGTCAGCTACGGCGTCAATGCGCTGTTCGAGCGTCCGAACCCCTATTCCGGCTCGGGCGTCAGCCAGCATGGCCTCGATGTGCGTCAGGCGCAGGCCGACCGGCTCGCACGGGCTACGGGCATGGACATGGTGGCCGCAGGCTGGAAGCCCACGGTCGGCAACTATCTCGGCCGCGTGACCAAGCCCCGCATTCTCGAGGCCGTCCGCGAAGGCGCCGGCGAGCGGGCCGCGCAGCTCATCGACCACATGAAGAAGGGCGACATGGCCAAGGAAGCCGAACGCCTTCTGTCCGACAGCGGCTGGCTGCCCGAACCGCTGCGCCTGGCGTCCATCGATGGCGATCAGTCTGGTCCCGACGATCAGGCCGATGCCGGCGAAGACACCGCCTTGCCGGACTTCCTCACCGAGGACGGCGAGGACGAAGACACCGACGAGGATGAAGTCCAGCACGCCGTCGCCGCCGAATAGCGCGGATCGCGCGGGGCGGCGCCGTTCGTCCCGCGCATCTCACCCCGATCTTCCACACCGCCCGGTCCCACGCTCGACAGCCTGCGCGGCTGTGCCGTGCGGGCCGGGCATTCTCGTCTCAGGAGCCTGTCATGGCCGACTATTTCACCCATTTCTCGTGCCTGCTCGATGTCGGCACGCCCGAGAACGCCGCACGCGCGCTCGACCTCTACAACCGCCTGTCCGAGGCCGGCGCAACGGAAGAACCGCCTTCCGAGGGCTTCCTCCTCTCGATCCAGCCCGAGCATGGCGGCACGCAGCTCTGGATGCACGACGACGACACTGGCGATCCCGAGCGCCTGATCCAGTTCGTGAAGCGCTGCGCCGCAGAGTTCTGTCTGACCGGCCGCTGGGGGTTTCAATATGCCAACACCTGCTCGAAGCCCCGGCTCGACGGCTTCGGCGGCGGCGCGCATGTCCTCGATCTCGCCACCGGGGAGACCGTGGACTGGATCTACACCGATGGCTGGCTCGGCCAGACACTCTCCGACGAGGGAGGCCCGCTATGAGCATTCCGTCCCATGCCCAGAGCAATTTTCAGACGCTGCTGCGCGCTGCCGGTGACGGCAACCTTGCGCTCATGGAATGCCTCGATGCCGTGACCGGCGCTCCGCGTTACGTCATCTGCGCGGTGGGGCGAGATCATGGTGATTTCGTCTTCACGCCCTTCGGCCACCTCGCCGACGGCAATCCCTATGACGCCTACCTGCCGCCCGCCCCCGGCGATCCTGGCGGCTTCATTCATCGGGGCACACCGGGAGAAGCGTCATGATGGACATCGACGCCATCTTCGCCGCCGATTCCGAGCGTCCGCCCGCCGAGCGGTCTCTCCCCTGGCTGGAAACCAGAGACGGCATCACCGTCGTCGTGGAACCCAAGCCCCATTGGGCCAGCGACATGCGGGCCTTCCGGGCCGAGGCTCGCGAATATTGCGCCTATGCCGATTGGACCGCGAACGGCGCGCGCGCCCGGTTCTTCGGACACATCGACACCAGCGGCGATGACCTAATCCGCAAGGCGCGCAGGCTCGTCGCCCGCGAGATCACCGACGGACACTGGGCCTGACCCCTCAAAGCGCCTCTGCCGCTCGGCCGAGGCGCTTTTTTCATGTCGGCAGCGACGTGTTCGAGAGTGAGAGGGCCGCCGGGACGGGTTGAGTCCGTGCGGTCGAGAGAGAGCGCCGTCCGGGCTTCCCGTTCCCGCTCTCCCGAGGTTCCGATCCATGAACATCATGTCGCCCGTAGCCGGTCCGGCTGCGCCCGTTGCCCGCGCGTCCGCCATCATCGCCGCCGCCCATCAACTCCTCACCCTGCTCGAACGCGGCCAGCGGATCGACAACGCCAATCTCCGTATCGCCATGGAAACGGCCTTCGAGGCTTCCGACACGAGCGGCGCCTGGGGCTGGAAGACGGCCTACGAAGCCTGTGAAGGCGCGACCGTCCTGTTCCTGCGCAAATACGGACGGGCGCTTTTCCGTAAAGCCGGCACTCCGGCTGCACGGCTTTCCGCCCTGTCGAAAATCACCGGCCTTCTGCCGACGCACACCCGTCGCTCCGAGGAAGCCCAGGCGCTTCAGCAATTCTCGACGCCGGTCCCGCTCGGCCTCGCCGCTATCGCGGCCGCCGCGATCACACCGCACGACATTGTGCTGGAGCCGTCGGCAGGCACGGGTCTTCTCGCCATCCTCGCCGAGATCAGCGGCGGCTCGCTGCTTCTCAACGAACTGGCGGAAACCCGCGCCGATCTACTTGGCCAGCTCTTTCCAGCCCTTGCCGTCACGCGGTGTGACGCCGCCCAGATCGACGACCACCTTCCGGCGTGCGCCGTCCCTTCCGTCATCGTGATGAACCCGCCCTTCTCAGTGATGGCGAACGTCTCCGGTCGGGTCGCCGACGCCGCTGCGCGTCATGTTGCTTCGGCCCTGGCGCGGCTTGCCGATGGCGGGCGTCTGGTGACGATCACCGGCGCCAACTTCGGCCCCGAGCAACCGGCCTGGCGCGACACCTTCGTTCGGCTTCAGGAGCGTGGCCGCGTCGTCTTCACCGCGGCGATCCACGGCTCGGTCTATGCAAAGCATGGCACGAGCATCGAAACGCGGCTCACCGTCATCGACAAGCTGCCGGCCGAAGACCCGGCCGCGTTTCCCCTGTCCGCTGGCCTCGCGCCCGACGTCGCCACACTGCTCGCATGGATCGAAGCGCAGATTCCACCGCGCCTGCTGGTCGCACTGCCTGACATCGCGCCGCCCGTGTCGGGTTCGGCGCCCCGCACCGTGCGGGGTTATCTCGCGCGCACCGCCACGGAGCGTCCGGCCGCACGCTCCACCATGGATCCGCAGGGCGTTGAACTCGCCTACGACACGATGGACTGGACGCCGCCGGAAGGCGCCCACCTCACGGATGCGATCTATGAAGAATACGGATTGCAGTCGATCCGCATTGCCAGTTCTCAGGCGCACCCCACCAAGCTCGTGCAGTCGGCGGCCATGGCGAGCGTTGCACCGCCCAAGCCCGCCTATCGGCCGATGCTGCCCGCGAACATCACCGATCTCCTGTCGGACGCCCAGCTCGAAACCGTCATCTATGCCGGCGAAGCCCATTCGGACTTCCTCACCGGCTCCTGGACCGTCGATGCGACCTGCGATCTCGTGCAGGCGGCCAAGCCCGATGCCGAAAACGCCGTGCGCTTCCGGCGCGGCTTCATGCTCGGCGACGGCACCGGGGCCGGCAAAGGACGTCAATCTGCCGGCATCATCCTCGACAACTGGCTGCGCGGTCGCCGCAAGGCAGTCTGGATCTCCAAATCCGACAAGCTGATCGAGGACGCGCAGCGCGATTGGGCCGCGCTCGGCATGGAGCGCCTGCTGGTCACGCCGCTGTCGCGCTTCCCGCAAGGGCGGCCGATCGCGCTGTCGGAAGGCGTCCTGTTTGCAACCTATGCCACGCTGCGCTCCGACGACCGTGGTGAGAAGGTTTCCCGCGTCCGGCAGATCGTCGAATGGTTGGGCTCCGATTTCGATGGAGTGATCATTTTCGACGAGAGCCACGCCATGGCCAATGCCGCAGGCGGCAAGGGAGAACGCGGCGACGTTGCCGCCTCGCAGCAGGGACGCGCGGGCCTTCGGCTCCAGCATGCGCTGGCCAACGCGCGCGTCGTCTATGTGTCGGCTACCGGCGCGACCACCGTCCACAATCTCGCCTATGCCCAGCGGCTCGGCTTGTGGGGCGGTGAGGATTTCCCCTTCGCCACCCGCGCCGAATTTGTCGAGGCGATCGAGGACGGCGGTGTCGCGGCCATGGAAGTGCTCGCCCGCGATCTGCGTGCGCTGGGCCTCTATACCGCCCGCTCGCTCTCCTACGATGGCGTCGAATATGAGCTGATCGAGCACGCCCTGACCGACGAGCAGCGGCTTATCTACGATGCCTACGCCAGCGCCTTCGCCGTCATCCACAATCATCTCGACGCCGCGATGCAGGCGGCCAACATCACCGGCAGCCCAGACAGCGGGGGAGCCACACTGAACCGCCAGGCCAAGTCCGCCGCCCGCTCGGCCTTCGAGTCCGCCAAGCAGCGTTTCTTCGGCCATCTGCTCACGTCGATGAAAACGCCCACGCTGATCCGGTCCATCGAACGTGACCTGAATGACGGCCACGCCGCTGTTGTCCAGATCGTCTCGACCGGCGAAGCGCTGATGGAGCGCCGGCTGGCGGAAGTTCCAACCGAGGAATGGAACGATATTCGCGTCGACATCACGCCGCGCGAATATGTTCTGGACTATCTGGCCCATTCCTTTCCGGTCCAGCTCTACGAGCCGTTCACGGATGGCGAGGGCAATCTGTCCTCGCGCCCGGTCTATCGCGACGGCCACCCCGTCGAGAGCCGCGAAGCTGTCGCGCGCCGTGACGAGTTGATCGAACGTCTTGCGTCTTTGCCTCCCGTTCCGGGGGCGCTCGACCAGATCGTGCAGCGCTTCGGCACAGATATGGTCTCCGAGGTGACGGGCCGCTCCCGGCGCATCGTCCGCAAAGGCGAACGCTTCGCCGTCGAAAACCGCGCGCCATCCGCCAACCTTGCCGAGACGGCTGCGTTCATGGACGACCTGAAGCGCATTCTCGTGTTCAGCGAGGCCGGCGGCACCGGCCGCAGCTATCACGCCGAACTGTCAGCGAAGAACCAGCGTCTGCGCGTGCATTATCTGCTCGAACCCGGATGGAAGGCCGACGCCGCCATCCAGGGTCTGGGCCGCACCAACCGCACCAACCAGGCGCAACCGCCGCTGTTCCGTCCGATCGCCACGAACGTCAAAGCCGAGAAGCGCTTCCTGTCCACGATC
The DNA here is from genome assembly GCF_057655995.1 of Brevundimonas sp. Soil_N_31. Taxonomy (NCBI): domain Bacteria; kingdom Pseudomonadati; phylum Pseudomonadota; class Alphaproteobacteria; order Caulobacterales; family Caulobacteraceae; genus Brevundimonas; species Brevundimonas sp. Soil_N_31. Next base: position 32,151 of record NZ_JBDGLE010000002.1, on the reverse strand, counting down.
GCACGCCGGCTCGATACGCTGGGCGCGATCACGCGCGGTCAGCGCCAGACCGGCGGCCAGGGTCTGTTCCGGCCCGAGGACAATCTGGAATCGAGCTACGCCCGCGATGCGCTGCGGCAGCTCTATCTCCTGATCGTTCGCGGCAAGGTCGAGGGTTGCTCGCTGGGTCGCTTCGAGTCTGCGACCGGCCTGAAATTGACCGATGACAACGGCATCAAGGACGAGCTGCCGCCGATCACCACGTTCCTCAACCGCCTGCTGGCGCTGACCATCGAGCTTCAGGGCATCCTCTTTACCGCCTTCGAGCAATTGCTCGACGCCAAGGTGGCCGGAGCCATCGCCAGCGGCGTTTATGATGTCGGGCTGGAAACGCTGACGGCGGAGAGTTTCGTCGTCGCTGAGCGCACGACCATCTACACCCATCCGGCAACGGGCGCGCAGACGCGGCTGCTCACCATCACCGAGCGCCGCCGAAACCAGCCAACCACGCTCGATACGGCGCTCGACTGGCTCGACGATCCGCATGCCCGGCTGCTCATCAACGCGCGGTCGGGACGCGCTGCTGTCCAGGTGCCGGCGCCGTCCATCATGCTCGACGACGGCGAGATCGAACGTCGCGTCCGCCTGATCCGGCCGATGGAACAGCACCACGCAACCCTTGCCATGATGGAAGACAGCCATTGGCAGGAAGCCGCTCGCGACAGCTTTGCAGCGGTCTGGCAACGTGAAGTCGCCGAAGTGCCGGCCTATACCGATGGCGCCATCCACATGGTCAGCGGTTTGCTCCTGCCGGTGTGGAAGCGCCTGCCGAACGAGTCGACGCGCGTCTATCGGCTCCAGACCGATGATGGCGAACGCATCATCGGGCGGCGGGTTTCGCCCGCCTGGGCCATGAATGCCGCCTCGACGGGAACGGCCAACCTCAGCAGCGATGATGCCTACGCCGCTCTGGTGGATGGTCGCACCATCCTCGACCTGGCCAGCGGGCTCCAGCTTCGCCGCGCGCGCGTCATGGGCGCGAACCGGATCGAACTGTCCGGCTTCACCGACATCATGCGGGATCGCCTGCGCGCCTATGGCCTCTTCAGCGAGATCATCTCGTGGAAGCTGCGCTTCTTCGTTCCGGTCGATGCCTCTGGTCCCGCCATCATCGGCAAGCTGCTCGCCACCTATCCGGTCGAGCGGATCAGCGAGCGTGAGGCAGCGTGATGGCTCGGCAGGACGCTTCTGAACTGGCACACAGTCTCGGCCGCCAGGCCGAGGCGGTCTGCCGCCACTATCTCTCCAACGGCCACCGGCAGGGCAACTACTGGCAGGTTGGCGATGCTCGTAATGCCGCAGGCCGCTCCATGTTCGTGCGCCTGCGTGACACACCGAAGGGACCAGCGGGCAAATGGACCGACGCCGCCACCGGCGAACATGGCGACCTTCTCGACATCATCCGGGAATCGCTCGGCCTCATCGACTTCGCAGACGTTGCTCAAGAGGCGCGTACCTTCCTCAGCCTGCCGCATCCCGAACCCGAGCCGGCATCACGCCGCGGACTGGCGCCAGCGCCATCGGGGTCGCCCGAGGCGGCACGCCGTCTCATCGCCATGACGCAACCGATCACCGGGACCATTGTGCAGACCTATCTGCGCGGACGCGGCATTACGCTTTTGCACGGAACCGGAAACCTGCGCTTCCACCCCCGCTGCTACTACAAGCCCGACGATGGCCCGACCGAGACCTGGCCCGCCATGATCGCCGCCGTCACCGACCTCGCTGGCAAGATCACCGGCGCGCACCGCACCTGGCTTGCGCCTGACGGCTCCGACAAAGCCCCCATCAACACACCGCGCAAGGCGATGGGCGATCTCCTCGGCAATGCCGTCCGCATCGGTGCGCCCGGCAGCGTGATGGCGGCAGGCGAAGGTATCGAGACCATGCTGTCGCTCCGGCAGGTCCTGCCCGACATGGCGATGGCGCCGGCGCTCTCGGCAGCACATCTGGCCGCCATCCTGTTCCCGACGACATTGCGGCGGCTCTATATCGTCCGAGACGACGATCCGGCCGGTGACGGCGCGCGGGACATGCTGATCGAACGGGCGAACGCCGAGGGAATCGAGGCCATCCCATTGTCGCCGGCATTCGGGGACTTCAACGAGGATCTCCGGCGGCTCGGTATCGATGCGCTTCGGGCAGGCGTTCGAGTGCAGCTCGCTCCAGAGGACGTCGCGCGCTTCATGGATCTGGCCGCTTAGCCGGAAGGGGCTGACAGGTGGCGCGCAGCCCCCATTCCCGCAACGATGCGCCAGTGACGGCAAAAGGACCGCGCCTCGGCCTTCGAGAGGGCGATCGGCCATCAGCCGGGCCGGATCAGCAATGGCTGCGGCCGACGATTTTCCGGCGGCGCATGTCCACCCCACGCGGCAGGCCGCGCGGGGACCCCGAACCCGCGCCTTTCCATCGCGAAACAAAATCGCCGGCCTTCGCCATCCTCCGCTGGCGCTTCGGCCCTACGCTTCGCTCCGGGTGCAGGTCCGTCCCGCCCGACGGCTTCGTCGCCATGAAGGCCGCGACGGTCGCGGTCCTTGCCGACGGAGCATCCCATGAGCGAGCACGACGACTACGAACCACACCACGAGTCATCCCCGACCGACCATCTTATCCAGGACTTGCAGCTCCACGGCTATCGCCCCTCCGAAGACGAGTTGGACCAGCGCCCGCCACCGGAAGACCGCGTCATCGAAGGCGCCGTCGCCGACATCTTCGACGCCCTGGTCGCCACGATAACCGACACCAGCCTCGACTTCGATCTCCCCGATCTCCTCTGGTCGACCGTCAATATGTTCCACCGCGCCGTGGACCGCATCGAACAGAAGCTCGACGACAACGAGCAGGCGCAAAGGCAGCTTCAGCGCGAACAGGATGGCTCCGAGGTGAAGTCCCTCCAGCTCGAGCGCCTCATCGACATCGGCATGAACCTGATCGACCGCCGCGACGGCATGGAAACCTTCCGCGAAGCCGCCGCTGGACGCTACCTCGTCGCCACCGGCTCACCCTGGTCGCAACGCACCGGATCACGGGTCAACCATCGCAACCTCACCGCGTCGCTGATCGACAGCCGGGATTTCCTCGCCGCCAGGAGGCGCGCAGATACCGAGGTACTCGTACCCGCCGGCCCGAAGATCGCCTTCTCGGGCGGCGACACCGCCGATCACAAGCAGATCTGGGCCAAGCTCGATCAGATCCATACCAAGCACCCCGACATGGTGCTGCTGCATGGCGGCTCGCCGAAAGGCGCCGAAAAGATCGCTTCCCGCTGGGCCGACAGCCGCAAGGTGCCGCAGGTCGCCTTCAAGCCGGACTGGACGAAGCACGCCAAGGCCGCACCGTTCAAACGCAATGACCAGATGCTCAGCATCGTGCCGATCGGGGTCGTGATCTTCCCCGGCACGGGCATTCAGGACAACCTGGCCGACAAGGCCCGCAAGATGGGCATTCCGGTCTATCGGTTCGGCTCGGGCGGCGCGTAAGCGCCGCCGGGACCGGCCGCCTTGAAAAATGATAGCAATTTGTATATTATGCTATCACCGCTATCAAACTTGCAGGAGGGCTATCATGCCCGCAGTTACGATCAGGAATCTGTCCGACGCGACGCACCGCGCCCTCAAGGTGCGGGCGGCGCAGCACGGCCGCAGCGCCGAAGCGGAAATGCGCGACATCCTCGAAATGGCTGTCCGCCCCGATACGCGCCTCCGGCTCGGCACGGCGCTCGCGGAACGCAGCCGCCGCCTCGGCTTGACCAATGAGGATGTCGAGGCCCTCGACCAGGCTCGTGACAAGGCGCCCGCCAAGCCGATGAGCTTCGAATGATCCTCCTCGACACCAATGTCATATCGGAGGCGATGAAGCCCGCTCCCGACGAGGCCGTGCGCGCATGGCTCGACGAGCAGGCAGCGGAAACGCTCTTCCTCTCCAGCGTCAACATCGCCGAGCTGATGTTCGGCATCGGCGCGCTCCCCGAGGGCAAGCGCAAGGAGCGTCTCACCGAAGCCCTGGATGGGGTGATGGAACTGTTCGCAGACCGCGTCCTCCCGTTCGATGTCGATGCTGCGCGCCGCTATGCGGATCTCGCCGTCAAAGCCCGAACGGTCGGGAAAGGCTTCCCTACTCCCGACGGCTATATCGCGGCGATCGCAGCCGCCAAGGGCTTTGCCGTCGCCACGCGCGACAACAGCGCATTCGAGGCCGCGAATGTCACGGTCATCGATCCCTGGAAGGCCGGGCGCTGACATCCGGCCCCCGACAGCGCAGGTGAGGCCAGCCGAGCCGGCGGCAACAGCCCTCGCGGCAAGCAGACAACCCGGTCTCCTGATCGGACGACCACCCCCGCTTCAAGACGCTGATCCTTGGGTTCAGCCGATGGCCTGACGCCATCAACCCGTAAAGGGTCGGACTACGCATAGCGTGCCGCCGCTCCGGCTTCGCCTGCACGGTGATTGCGGCCACCGGCCGAACTCTTCGAGCGCCTGTCAGCGGGGGATGGACCTCCGCTCAAACAGGAGCCAGGTCGATGTCCTTCCAAACCGCTCACGCGTTCGCCTTCAGCCTCGCTACCACCCTGATGGCGGCCATCGTCATCTATCGCGCCGGAGACGGCACGCTCTCCGTCACCCCGGCGTCGGAATATGATGGCGATGAAAACGCCATCGTCGGCGAAATCGACCCCTTCGCCTCATGAGGCGAACCGGGTCGCGCAGTCGGCGGACGCTTCACGCTTCTGCTCCCCCCGCAGCTCGAATTCTGCTAATCTCGCGTGTGCGCCGTGGTGGTGGTGGAGGCGCATCCGTCTGACATTTGACGAAAGACACCACCATGATCTTCATCGGCATTCTCCTCAGCATCGCCGCCATCGGTTTCCTCTGTTGGCTCCTCTTCACGCTTGCGGTGTTCGCTCTTCCGTTCTTCGCGGGCGTGTCTGCCGGCACATGGGCCTATGGCACCGGCGCGGGCTGGCTCGGCGCGATTGTCGTCGGCTTTGTCGCCGCTGGCCTGACCTTCGGCATCGGCCAATTCCTGCTCGCCACCGTCCGTCCGACCTGGGCACGCCTGCTCATCGCCGCAGCCTTCGTCGCCCCGGCCGTCGTCGCCGGATTCCATGCCACCCATGGCATTGTGAAACACACCATGCCGTCGGAGACATGGCAGACCGTGTACTCGGTCATCGGAGCGATCGCGGTCGGCATCGTCGCCTTCGTGCGCATCACTGGAATGGCGGCCTCCGACCCATCTGCCGGGCATGTGTCCCACGCCTAAACCCGCAGCGCCCATCGCGGCGGGATCCAGCGGCACATACCTTGCCTCCACGCCATCTGGTCGCCCGATGGGGAAGCGGCATCGCGAAGCATCGGCTGCGCCCACCTGTCACGGAACGATGGAGCGCGTCGGGGCGGCAACGACATCGTGGCCGGCAGACCCTCAGCGTCGAGGCGTTTCGTCAGAGCTGGCGGAATGGCGAAATACGCAGCGCAGGCCTGTTCGAGGGAGGTCTACGCCTGTGATCGCCGATCGGACTTCCCGGGCCAATGCGAAGGTCGCCGCCGTCTCCGCCGTCGATCCGTCCAGCACCCGCGCCAAAACGGCCTCTTCAATGGCCTGATCTGGCCGAAGGACGGCTTTGCCTCGAGCGCCTAAGCCACAACGGCTGGCCCCGACTTTCTTCCCCTGCCGGCTGCGCCGTCATTCCTCGCGAAACAACAAAGTCGCGCCTGCGCCATCCTCCGCTTTGCTGCGGTCGCAAGCGATGTGTCGTCGCTCGCTTCCGTCCGGTCGATCGCCATCGAGGCCGCAATGGTGCGGGCTCGAAACGGAAAACGGAGACTTACAATGGCGACCATCGGCACCTTCAAGAAGACCGGCTCGAACGAATTCAGCGGCGAAATCGTCACCCTCAGCGTCCAGGCCAAGGGCGTGCGCATCGTCCCCGACCTGCGCGCCAGCGGCGAGAACGCCCCCAGCCACCGGGTCCTGGTCGGCCGCGCCGAGATCGGCGCCGCCTGGTCCAAGCGCTCCAACGAGGGCCGCGACTATCTGGGCCTCAAGCTCGACGATCCGAGCTTCAACGCTCCGATCTACGCCAACCTCTTCGATGACGAGGACGGCGAAGGTTACTCGCTGATCTGGTCCCGCCCCAACGGCCGCCGCGCAGACTGAGGCGGCGTCACGAGGCCCCGGCCGAAAGGTCGGGGCCGCCTACCTGCTCAAATCGCACCCAATCGCAGATGCGTGCCCCAAATAGTCGGGTCAAACCGAAGGCGCGCTCTCCAGCTTTACTGCAAAAGCCAGCCCGCAGACCCTTCGCTTCACTGACGACAACGCCTCGATTGCCCGAATCAGCAAATCGGCGCCAGCACGACACGGCCCTTCGGCAACCTCTTTGAGCTGGCAGAAACGGGCCAATACGACTAAAATAGCCGTAGTTCTGGAGCGCGCGCCGGTTGCGATGGGAGGTGATCATGCATGATCACCGCCCGACAATCACGGGCCGCACGCGCGTTGCTGGGTTGGACACAGGAGACGCTCGCTGACAAGGCCCGCCTATCGCTGACCGCGCTCAAGCGCCTCGAATCCGAAAGCGGGCTCGATGTGTACGAGACGACGCGCGATCAGGCACGCAGGGCCTTGGAAGCTGCCGGAATCGTCTTCCTGTCGACCGACCGAGGGCAAGGAGTGCTGCTGGTTGATGATCGCGGAAACAAGCCGAACCGATCTACAGGCTTACGCTGACCTGTGGGCAGCCAGGCTCCTCATCATTCGCGCTGCCTCCATTTCGGATCAAACATGGATAATAGACGGGCAACGCATATTCGCCGAGTCTGCACCATGACCGCACCATTCCAGGACCTCGCGCCATCGGGGCAAGATCTCACCGACTACGACAAGTCGCACGCCAAACTATACATGCGCTTGCTGGATGCGGCCGCTGACGGCGCGCATTGGGAGGAAGCCGTGCGGGTGCTGTTCGACCTCGATCCCGCCCGTGAACCCGAACGCTGCCGACGCATCCACGACAGCCACCTCGAACGCGCCCGCTGGATGACCCACACCGGCTATCGACACCTCTTGCGATCGGCTCACCGCTGAGAGGTTTGCCCACCGTGATGCCGTTCTGACATCATGCAATGCCCTCCGCCGGGCTTCCAACACCCTCGTCGCGCCCCGAAAAATCACACGCTCGACTTACGCGCACCACGCGGGAGAGTTGATGCGATGAGGCCCGATACATCGAACTGGCGAGACGACCGCAGCTACGATTTCTTCGATACACTGCCGATCGAAGGTCTCGCCTGGGAGTGCCTTCGCAGATACCGCCCTTATCAGGACGATTACGCCAGTCTGGTCGATGCTGGCGCCGAGACTCAGCCGCTGCCTGACGACAGGCAGCAGCGCTGGGGGTTGCGATTTCCCCGCAAGACCAGGTCGTTCTGCCCTACAGCAACAGGTGGTGTGGTCGCCGCAGAGCGATCCCGCCGTCCTCTTTCTGACAGCACGGCCGAACTTTCTGCCGTCCAGCTCAAACAGCCTCGCCGACAGGTTCGCTGCGGGACGTGATGGCCCGGAAGGAGCCTATGCCGGTCTTCCCGAGCACGACCTCCAGCTACTCTTCCTACCCGGCATATCCGCACACGACCAGCTTGCGGCGGTCGTCCCCATCGATGACGACATCCTCGATCGCATCGATGCGCTGACACGCCTCGCGCGCGCCTGGCTCCAGCGTCCGCCATTGCGCGACACGCGCATGACCGCCGAGCAGCGCCGCCGCTTTCGCCTCAAACTTCGTGCTGCTGACGGCCGCATGAACGGCGCGACCTATCGCGACATCGCCATCGCAATCTATGGCGCGGCGCGCATCGATACTGACCCTTGGAAGACCTCGCCGCTGCGGGATGCCGTGATCGCCTTCGCCGAAGCCGGATTGGCCCTCATCGATGGCGGCTATCTGCACCTGCTTCGGCATCGTCGGCGCACCTAGCCTGCGCCACCGACAGGGGTGGGGAATTTAGCCAACCCAAGTCCCCCATCCATCCCGCCGGAGGTTCTCCGCCACCGTTGTCGCTGTCAGCCGCTGATCGCCAGCGGCCCCCAGCAACCCCACGGAGGCCCGCCCCATGCGACCCGATACCGCCGCGCTCCCGCCACGCTACCTGCGGACCAAGGAAGCCGCTGAATTTCTCAGCCTGTCCGCGCGCACCCTCGAAAAACACCGCACCTACGGCACTGGTCCGGCCTATCACAAACTCGGCGGGCGCGTCGTCTATTCGGTCGACGATCTGGAGACCTGGGCCGAGCGCGGCGCCGTGACCTCGACGTCCGATCCGCGCGGCTCCGTGCTTCCCGCAAAGCGCCAGACGCTACCGACCGGCCAGATCGCCGGCCGATACGCACGCTGATCGTGGCTGGTCCCTTTCATGGTGGTGCGTCGTCGTGACCCTTCGGAGCGTGGGCAGCTCGACCTGTTTCGCGCGCTTCCCGGCGACTTCGCGCCACGAGACGCGCAAGATCTCATGGCCTATCCCTTCTTCTCCCTCTCGAAATCGCACCGCATAGCGCCGATCGACTTTTCGGCGGGCGGCGTCTCCATCCGGGTAGAGGCCGTTCCCGATCATGGCATGGCCACGATCTGGGACGCCGACATCCTGATCTGGGCCGCCAGCCAGATCGTCGAGGCCCGCGACACCGGCCTGCGCACGTCGCGTCTGATGGCGGCGACCCCCTATGAGATCCTCACCTATGTCGGGCGCGGCACATCCATGCGCGACTATCAGCGCCTCAAGGCCGCGCTCGACCGGCTGCAATCGACCACCATCTCGACGTCGATCCGCCAGCCCGCCGAAGGCCGCCGTCACCGCTTCTCGTGGATAAACGAGTGGCAGGAGCGCACGGATCGCCAAGGACGACCGGATGGCATCGAGCTGATCGTCCCCGACTGGTTCTACAAGGCCGTCCTCGATGACGCGCTCATCCTCACTATCGACCCGGCCTATTTCGATCTCACCGGCGGCCTCGATCGCTGGCTCTACCGCATCGTGCGCAAACACGGCGGCCGTCAGCGCGGCGGCTGGCGTTTCGACCTACGCCACCTCCACCTCAAATCCGGCAGCCTGTCGCCGTTCAAGCGCTTCGCCTTCGAACTGCGAGACATCGTGCGGCGCCAACCACTGCCCGGCTACCTCCTGTCGCTCGAAGTGGAAATCGGCGGGCGCACGCTGCTGGCTTTCGAGCCGCTGGCCGCCTGTGGAAAACCTGTGGGCGGCCTCGTGCTATCGGGAACCCGACCTATCGTGCCATCGGGAACCCGAGGCTCGTGCCATCAGGAACCCAGTCCGGCCTTAACTTCTGGAAATCGCGGGCGGATTCGCGCCCTTAACTTAGAGTCTAACCAAGAATCTAACTTTGAAGAGCGCGCGCGCGATGTGGAAAACCTCATCCGCACCGCCGCAGCAAGCCTCCGCGCCGCCGGCAAATCACCGCGCAAGGGTGCTCCAGCAGCTCAGACGGGCCGGAAAGAGAGCGAACCGGCTTCCCCCGATCAGCTTCCGCTCCTCGATCCGCCTGGAGGTGCGCGATGATCGTCGCGTTCCTCAACCAGAAAGGCGGTGTCGGCAAGACGACGCTGGCGCTCAACCTCGCCGGCGAACTCGCCGGGCGCGGTCAGCGCGTCACCCTTATCGACGCGGACCCACAGGGCTCGGCCCTCGACTGGTCTGAGCAGCGCAGCCATGAGGGCCTGCCGCGCCGGTTCGGCGTCGTCGGCCTGGCGCGCGACACGCTCCACCGCGAAGCGCCGGAACTGGCCCGCGATGTCGACCATGTCGTCATCGACGGCCCGCCGCGTGTCGCAGCCCTCATGCGCTCGGCGCTGCTCGCCGCCGACCTCGTGCTGATGCCGGCGCAGCCGTCGCCGCTCGACGGCTGGGCATCGGCCGAGATGCTGGCGCTGCTCGGCGAAGCCCGCGTCTATCGCCCGGAACTGGTCGCCCGCTTCGTGCTCAATCGCTGCGGTGCGCGCACCGTTCTGGCCCGCGAGACCGCCGAGACCCTGGCCGATCACGATCCACCGTTGCTCGCCACCACCATCGGCCAACGTATCGCCTTCGCCGCCGCCGCGCAGACCGGCCGCCTGGTCGCCGAACTCGCCGATGCGACATCGGCCACACGCGAGATCGCGGCGTTCGCCGACGAACTCTTGCGTCTGCGGATCGACGGGGGCGCACAATGAACGAACGATCCCCTCGTCGTGGCTTCGCCTCGCGCCCCGCCGATCCCGACCAATGGATCAAGGCTGCGGACAACGCACCACGCGCCGCTGACGTCGCTGCGTTCACCGCCAGGCTCACCATCGATGTGACGCCCGAACTGCGCGGACGGATCAAGATCGCCGCGTTCGGGCGCGGCGTCACCGTCGCCGACATGCTGCGCGAGCTGCTCGCGCGTGAATTCCCCTCGACACCAGGAGACCCCACATGACCGGCACTGCGGCTCCCCGCATGCGCGGCGGCCCGCTGCCGTCAGCGCTCCCCCATGACAGCATGACCCACGTCGAACTGACGTGGATCGAGAAGAAGATCGAATACTGGATCAGGTTCGGCCGTGAGGCGCATGAACAGATCCTCGACCGCCGCCGGCGTGTCGTCTCCTTCCGTCCAAACACCGTATTCGCGTTCGTGCGATGGGCGGCCAACGACTTCGGCACGATCATCTCGCGCATCGACATCGTGCGCGCAGTCGAGCCCGGAGAGCCCTACCAGACGCTGCCTTTCGTCCGGCCGGGCGGTGAAATCCTGCTCAGGATCGACGGATGGCCAAAGGTCGAAGACGTGCTGCGCCACGTCGATGCCATTGAAGCGATCGGCATCGAGGCGGACGCCGTTTCGCCGGAACACTGGCGTCACGTCCACAACCGGATGGCGGCTGGACATCAGCCGCGCACCTATACGCTCGACCAGCATCGCGCCTTCCTCCTGCGCCGGAGGACGTGGTCGTGACGCGCGCCGGTCTCTTCCTCGTCATGGCTCTCGCGACCACGGGCATCAGCTATCCGGCGCTGACCCCGATGCCGATCAAGCTCCTGTGGAATGCATCGGCGAGCGCCCCCATCGGCTTCTACACGATCGACGTCGATGGCCCGTTCGACGTCACCGATCTCGTTGCCGTCGATGCGCCCGAGCCGCTCGCGACCTTCATGGCCGAACGCGGCTATCTTCCCAAAGGCGTCCCGCTGCTGAAGCGCATTCTCGGCGTTTCCGGGCAGACCGTTTGCCGCTCGAACCTCTCCGTTACGATCGACGGCGTCGAGATGGGCGATGCGCTGCCGCGTGATCGCGCCGGGCGTGACCTCCCGGTCTGGCAGGGCTGCCGCCGTATCCCGACCGGCGAAGTCTTCCTCATGAACTGGCAGGTCCGCGACAGCCTGGACGGTCGCTATTTCGGCCTGACCTCCACCGACCAGATCATCGGCCGCGCCGTCCCCCTGTGGACCGACGAGGACGGAACGGGCCGCTTCGAATGGCGCGCACCGACGCGATGAACACCTCGCCATCGGCGGGGGCGGCGCCCACCGATGGCTTTCCCAACGCCGCCGCAAAGGAAGTCATCATGCCTCAGATTGGTCTATTCACGCGCCAGGACACGGGCTTCGCCGGCAAGCTGGAGACGTTCACGCTCTTCCGCGATGTCGTCATCGTGCCGGCAGAGCCCTCCGATGCCGAGAACGCGCCGGATTACCGCGTTCACGCCAGCGAAGATGGCAAAGCCGAAGCCGGTCCGGAAATCGGCGCGGGCTGGAAACGCACCGGCGAGCGCGCGGGCGAATACGTTGCCCTACTGATCGACGACCCTGCGCTGCCGCAGCCGATCCGCGCTAATCTGTTCCGCGACGATGACGCCGGAAACGCCTGGTCGCTGCACTGGTCGCGCCCGCGCGACCGCGCCGGGAAGGACTGACCGATGTCCGGTCCCCGTCCAGCGATGAGCCATCGGGATGCGCACGGGCGGCATCACGCCGTCCGGCGCATGGCCTTCCTTCTCCTTTCCGGCCTGGCCCTCGCTGCGGGCGCAACGGATGCCGCTCTTGCCCAGTCCGTGTCGGCTGCGCGCACGGTCGCGGGCGATCCACACGCTCCCTTCGTCACCGAAGCCTCGCAGCGGTTCGCCATTCCCGAACACTGGATCCGCGCCGTCAAACGCGCCGAAAGCGCCGGCGATGTGCGCGCGGTATCGTCGGCCGGCGCGCTGGGGCTGATGCAGGTCATGCCCGATACCTGGGCCGCGCTTCGCGTTCGCTATGGGCTCGGGCGTGATCCCTACGACCCGCGCGACAACATCCTCGCAGGCGCTGCCTACCTGCGTGAAATGTTCGACCGCTATCGCACGATCCCCGCAATGCTCGGCGCCTACAATGCGGGGCCTGGCCGCTACGACGAATACGTCCAGACCGGCCGCGCCCTGCCCGCCGAAACGCGCGCCTACATCGCGCTGCTGGCTCCGCAGCTAGCCGCGACATCGCCGGCGAGCGCGCCATCGGTTGCGCCGCCACCGCTGCCGGATTGGCGGGAAGCGCCGCTCTTCGTCGTGCGTTCCGCCGACGATCGTTCGGCAACATCGCCATCGGAAAACGCGCGGTCGAACGACAGCCGCTCCCCCGTCGCGGCGCGCACTCCCGATACCGCCGAAGACTTGAACGCCCCGATCGTGGTCGCTCGCTCTGACGGGGGGACGCCCCGATGAGCTGCGGAAGGATCCTTCGCACTCTGTCGCATTCCTGCGTGACATGGAGGGCTCAAGGGGGAGAGGCAGGCACAACAACCGCACGATGGCAGGATAAAAGGCCGCACATTGCGCGGCGGTCGGGCGGTTGTTTTTGCAAGAGGTTTTGGCGCGCTCCGCACATTGCCGTGCTCATCGGCAATGTGCGCCTGACGCCCAATTGCCTGTATCAGCGCGATTTTTCGCACATTGCGGCCTTGCGTCATGGCCGATGACCACGAGTTTCGTGTTCGGCCTGGGCGCATCCGGTCAAACCGTGCGCAGTCGGCTCGGCCCTTCATCGCGCAGGCGCTGGCCGCCGCGAAGAAGGCGGGCGGCGGCGTCTCGCGCTCCGGGCGCGTCGCTCCCGCCAATCGCTCGCGCTTCGGCCGCGGCCAGCGCGCCAGCATCCAGGCGAACCGCCTCATCACTGCGCGCACGCGCGGCGCAGTCATCAAGGCCCGCGTCGTGCGGCACTCCGGCCGCACCGCGCCGCTCGGCACGCATCTCGATTATCTCCGCCGCGATGGCGTGACCCGTGATGGAGAAAAGGCCCGGCTGTTCGGGCCGGGAACGGAGGAAGCTGATGGCCGCGCCTTCGCCGGGCGATGCGAGGATGATCGCCATCATTTCCGCTTTATCGTCTCACCGGACGACGCCGTGGAGATGTCGGACCTCAAGTCCTTCACCCGCGATCTTGTCGGCCAGATGGAAAGGGACCTGGACACGCGGCTCGATTGGGTCGCGGTCGATCACTGGAACACCGAGCATCCTCACGTCCATCTGATCGTGCGCGGCGTCCGCGACGACGGCCAGGACCTCGTGATCTCGCGCGACTACATCAAGGAGGGCATGCGTGATCGCGCGCGTGACCTCATCACACAGGAGCTTGGCCCGCGCACGGATCTCGATATTCGCCGCACGCTCGAACGCCAGATCGAGGCGGAGCGCTGGACGCAACTTGATCGGCAGCTTGTCCGCGACGCAGGAAAGACCGGCGTCGTCGATGTCGCCCCGGAGGTCGGCCGCCAGCCCGACGCTTACGCCGTCGAGAAGGTCGGCCGCCTGCGCAAACTCGCAGCCCTCGGCCTCGCCAGTGAAGTCGGACCTGGCCAGTGGATGATCGACGATCAGGCTGAGGTGACGCTGCGCCAGCTCGGCGAACGCGGCGACATCATCAAGCGCATGCACCGCGCACTCACCGAACGCGGTATCGACCGCGGCTCGGGCAACTACGTCCTGGCAGGGGAAAGCCTCGATGTGCCGGTCATCGGCCGTCTGGTCGAGCGCGGCCTTGATGATGAGCTGAAGGGAACGGCCTACGCCGTGGTCGACGGCGTCGATGGCCGGACCCACCACATCCGCTTGCCGCATCTCGATGCGGCAGGCGACAGCGCGCCGGGCTCGATCGTCGAGCTGCGCAGCTTCGAAGATGCTCGCGGCGAACGCCGCGTCGCGCTCGCCGTCCGCTCCGATCTCGATCTCCAGCATCAGGTGAACGCCTCGGGCGCGACCTGGCTCGACCGGCAATCCATCGCCCGCGAACCCGTCGCCATGTCGGAGGGCGGCTTTGGCGCCGAGGTGCGGCACGCGATGCGACAACGGGCGGAACATCTGGTCCACGAAGGTCTCGCCGAGCAGCAAGGTCGCCGCGTCATCTTCAGCCGCAACCTGATCGAGACGCTTCGGCGCCGTGAGGTCGACGCCGTTGCCGACCGGCTCGCGAAGGAGACAGGCCACCCGTTCAAAGCGGCCGGCAATGGCGAATATGTCGCCGGCACCTATCGCCAGCGCATGGCGCTCGCATCCGGCCGCTTCGCGATGATCGATGACGGCCTCGGCTTCCAGCTCGTGCCTTGGTCGCCGTCCCTCGAAAGCCAGCTCGGCAAACACGTCTCCGGGGTCGCCCGCGGCGACGGCGGTGTCGACTGGAGCTTCGGCCGCAAGCGGGGGCTCGGCCTCTAATCACCTAAGAAGAAAGGACCGCAGCAATGTCCGCGACCAAAATCCTGTGGGGCCAGATCGCCGTCGTCTTCCTCATCGTGCTGCTCACCACCTGGGCGGCGACGCAATATGTCGCATGGAGCCTCGGCTTTCAGGCTCAGCTCGGCGCGCCCTGGTTTTCCCTGTTCGGCCTACCTATCTACTATCCGCCGGCATTCTTCTGGTGGTGGTATTTCTACGACGCCTACGCGCCGGAGGTCTTCGCCAAGGGCGGGATGATCTCGGCGTCGGGCGGCTTCATCGCCATAGCCGTCGCCATCGGCATGTCGGTCTGGCGCGCCCGCGAAGCAAAAAGCGCAGCGACCTACGGCTCCGCCCGCTGGGCCGGAAAGGACGAGGTGAAAGCCGCGGGCCTGCTCAGTCCCGACGGTGTCGTGCTCGGCCGCTATGATCGCGACTATCTCCGTCATGACGGCCCCGAGCATGTGCTTTGCTTCGCCCCGACCCGGTCGGGCAAGGGCGTCGGCCTGGTCGTGCCGTCCCTGTTGACCTGGCCGGGCTCGGCCATCGTCCACGACATCAAAGGGGAAAACTGGCAGCTCACCGCCGGTTATCGCGCCCGGCATGGCCGCGTTCTGCTGTTCGACCCGACCAACCCCAAATCGTCGGCCTACAATCCGCTGCTCGAGGTGCGCCGCGGCGAATGGGAAGTCCGCGACGTTCAGAACATCGCCGACATCCTGGTCGATCCCGAAGGCTCGCTCGAAAAGCGGAACCATTGGGAGAAGACCAGTCATGCCCTGCTGGTCGGCGCCATCCTGCATGTCCTCTACGCCGAAGACGACAAGACATTGGCCGGCGTCGCCGCTTTCCTGTCCGATCCGAAGCGCCCGATCGAGTCGACGCTTGCCGCGATGATGAAGACCAGCCACCTCGGCGAGGCAGGGCCGCACCCCGTCATCGCCAGCGCCGCGCGCGAGCTGCTCAACAAGTCGGACAACGAACGCTCGGGTGTGCTCTCCACCGCCATGTCGTTTCTCGGTCTCTACCGCGATCCTGTCGTTGCCGAGGTGACGCGGCGCTGCGACTGGCGGATCAGCGACATGGTGGGCGGCAAGCTCCCGACCACGCTCTACCTTGTCGTGCCGCCGTCGGACATCAACCGCACCAAGCCGCTGATACGCCTAATCCTCAATCAGGTCGGTCGCCGTCTCACCGAGGATCTGCAAGCAAAGGTCGGGCGGCATCGCCTGCTGCTCATGCTCGACGAGTTTCCCGCCCTCGGCCGCCTCGATTTCTTCGAGTCCGCGCTGGCCTTCATGGCGGGCTACGGTCTCAAGAGCTTTCTGATCGCTCAATCGCTGAATCAGATCGAGAAGGCTTACGGCCCGAACAACTCGATCCTCGACAACTGCCATGTGCGCGTTTCCTTTGCGACGAACGACGAAAGGACCGCGAAGCGGGTCAGCGACGCTCTCGGAACCGCGACCGAGATGAAGGCGATGAAGAACTACGCCGGGCATCGGCTCTCGCCCTGGCTCGGCCATTTGATGGTGTCGCGTTCGGAGACCGCGCGACAGCTCCTGACACCAGGCGAGATCATGCAGCTCCCGCCGACCGACGAGATCGTCATGGTCGCCGGGACGCCGCCGATCCGGGCGAAGAAGGCGCGCTACTATGAAGATGCCCGCTTCAAGGAACGCATCATGTCACCGCCGGGGCTGGCACGGCCTGCTGAAGGTCGGCCCGACGATTGGAGCAAGCTGCCGATCCCCGCGCGCCCGGACATGACCGAAAACGCTGCGCCAACGACGAGCGGTGACAACGAAGAGGATTCCACCGACTCCGAACGTCGGCATCAGCCCGAACTCAACCGGGTGAACCCCATCGAAAAGAAGGCGCCGATCGACAATGAGTTTGAGATCGATTTGCCTGACGACACAGAGGACGCCGCCGCGCGCAACCAGCGGCTGACCCGCGTCATGCGCGGCGTTGCCCGCCAGGTCTCGCTCGATCCAAATGACGGCATGGAGCTGTAGCACCATGCCCGGACGCAAGAAGAAGGTGCCGATTTCCGTATATCTCGACCCCGACATCATGGCGACACTATCGGACTATGCAGGCCGACGCGAACAACCGCTCTCCCTGATCGCAGAGGCCGCCATCGCGTCCTTCCTGTCGCCGGACGACGCGGAGCGGCGTGAAGCCGTGGTCGCCAAACGCCTCGACCAGATCGATCGCCGTCTCAACCGCATGGAGCGCGACATCGGGATCTCCGTCGAGACCATGGCCGTATTCATCCGGTTCTGGCTCAACACGACACCGGCGCTGCCCGAGCCCGCAGCCCAGGCAGCGCGCGCCATGGTCGGGAAGCGCTACGAGGCGTTCATCGCGGCCCTTGGACGGCGCTTGGCCCAGGGACCGAAACTTCGGCAGGAGATCGTTGAAGATGTCGGCGAGTCGCCGTCCAGCCCGACAGAGAGCGATCCATAGGCTTCAGCGCGCGTGGATCAATAGCATCGCCCAACCGCCGTTCTCCTGTATTTGCACGCCACACTACTACGACGACCGATACTTGTTGAATCAGCCTGATTCACGGCTCTTTTAATCACCCCGATCCGGGGACCGTCGTTTTCAGCCCCGTCAGAAAGCGGGGCCGAAATGACCACAGCCAGCCAGAAGCCGGAGGCGTTCGCGCGCGGTGCGCGCATGCTTCGCACCGCGCTCGGCTCGACCATCACCCATTTTCTCGAAGACCCGGCCGTGGTCGAAATCATGCTGAACCCGGACGGCCGTCTCTGGGTAGATCGCCTCTCCGAAGGGCTGGCCGATACGGGTGAGACGCTGTCGCCTGCCGATGGCGAGCGCATCGTGCGGCTGGTCGCGCACCATGTCGGCGTCGAGGTGCATCCGCGCAGCCCGCGAGTCTCCGCCGAGCTTCCTGAGACGGGAGAGCGGTTCGAGGGCTTGCTGCCGCCCGTTGTCGCCGCACCGGCCTTCGCCATCCGCAAGCCCGCCGTCGCGATCTTCACGCTCGATGATTATGTGGCCGCCGGAATCATGTTCGCCGACCAGGCGGCGACGCTACGCGCAGCCGTGATGGCGCGCGCCAATATCCTTGTCGCAGGCGGCACTTCCACCGGCAAAACCACGCTGACCAATGCGCTTCTGGCCGAGGTCGCCAAGACGGCGGATCGCGTCGTCATCATCGAGGATACCCGCGAGCTTCAGTGCGCCGCGCCCAATCTTGTCGCCCTGCGGACCAAGGATGGAGTGGCCACGCTCTCGGAGCTGGTTCGCTCTTCGCTACGCCTGCGCCCCGATCGCATTCCCATCGGCGAGGTGCGCGGCTCTGAAGCTCTCGATCTCCTGAAAGCATGGGGAACCGGCCACCCCGGCGGCATCGGCACGATCCACGCCGGGAGCGGCATCGGCGCGCTGCGCCGCCTTGAACAACTCATCCAGGAGGCCGTCGTCACGGTCCCGCGCGCCCTGATCGCCGAGACCATCGATCTTGTTGCCGTCCTCTCCGGCCGCGGCTCCGCGCGCCGGCTCGCCGAACTCGCCCGTGTCGAAGGGCTCAGCCCGGACGGCGACTACGCCATCACCCCCGCAACCCTTGACCGCACAGGAGCCCCAACATGATCCGCACCACGATGCGCGTTCGCCGCTATGCCGCGACGGCCGCCGCCTTCACCTACATCAACCTCGTCCTTGCCCCCGCCGCCCATGCTTCCGGCTCGTCCATGCCGTGGGAAGCGCCGCTCCAAAAGATCCTCGAATCCATCGAAGGGCCGGTCGCCAAGATCGTCGCCGTCATCATCATCATCGCCACTGGCCTGGCGCTGGCGTTCGGTGACACGTCCGGCGGCTTCCGGAAGCTGATCCAGATCGTCTTCGGTCTCAGCATCGCGTTTGCGGCGTCGAGCTTCTTCCTGTCGTTCTTCTCGTTCGGCGGCGGGGCGCTCGTCTGATGGCCGCGGCGCTCGAACAACTCGACGCGGTGCCGGGTTTCACGGTCCCGGTTCACCGGGCGCTGACCGAGCACATTCTGCTGGGCGGCGCACCGCGCGCGCTCGCCATCCTGAACGGCACGCTGGCCGGAGCCGTGGGCCTCGGCCTGCGCCTCTGGCTCGTCGGTCTGCTGATCTGGGCCGTCGGCCATATCGCAGCCGTGTGGGCTGCAAAGCGCGATCCGCTCTTCGTCGAGGTCGGCCGCCGCCACCTGCGCATCCCCGCTCATCTGTCCGTCTGAGGAGGCGCATCGCCATGATGAATCTTGCCGAATATCGCCGCACCGCAACCCGCCTCGCTGACTATCTGCCCTGGGTCGCGCTCGTCGCCGAGGGCGTCGTGCTCAACAAGGATGGCAGCTTTCAGCGCACGGCCCGTTTCCGCGGCCCTGATCTGGACTCCGCGGTCGCTGCCGAACTGGTCGCCGTCGCCGGGCGGCTCAACAACGCTTTCCGCCGTCTCGGATCGGGTTGGGCCATCTTCGTCGAGGCGCAGCGGCACGAGGCGTCGATCTATCCGGCAGACCTGTTTCCCGACGCAGCCGCGGCGCTCCTCGATGCCGAGCGCAAGGCCGATTTCGAGGAGGCCGGCGCGCATTACGTCTCCGGCTACTATCTCACCATCACCTATCTGCCGCCGGCCGAGGACGCCGCGCGCACCGAAGCCTGGCTCTATGAGGGACGCGAACGCGCTGGCATCGATCCGAAGGAAATCCTGAACACCTTTGTCGACCGCACCGATCGCGTGCTGGCGCTGCTCGACGGCTTTATGCCGGAATGCCTGTGGCTCGATAGCAGCGAGACGCTGACCTATCTCCATTCGACCGTCTCGACCAAACGGCACCGCGTCCGCGTGCCCGAAACGCCGGTCTATCTCGACGCGCTGCTCGCCGACCAACCGCTCACCGGCGGCCTGGAGCCGCGTCTCGGAACGGCGCATCTGCGCGTTCTCACCATTGTCGGTTTCCCAACCGCGACCACACCCGGCATCCTCGACGATCTCAATCGGCTCGCCTTCCCCTATCGCTGGTCGACGCGCGCCATCCTGCTCGACAAGACCGACGCGACCAAGCTGCTGACCAAAATCCGCCGCCAATGGTTCGCCAAGCGCAAAAGCATCGCCGCGATCCTGAAAGAGGTGCTGACCAACGAGGCGTCCGCGCTGGTCGATACCGACGCCTCGAACAAGGCGGCGGACGCCGATCTCGCCCTCCAGGAACTCGGCGCTGACTACGCCGGCCAATCCTATGTCACCGCGACGATCGCGGTATGGGACAACGATCCCCGAATTGCCGACGAGAAGCTTCGCCTCGCCGAGAAAGTCATCCAGGGCCGCGACTTCACGGCCATGACTGAAACGATCAATGCCGTCGACGCCTGGCTGGGCTCATTGCCGGGACATGTTTACGCCAACGTGCGCCAGCCCCCGATCTCGACGCTGAATCTCGCCCACATGATCCCGCTCTCGGCGGTGTGGGCGGGGCCGGAACGGGACGAGCATTTCGGAGCGCCCCCCTTGCTGTTCGGCAAGACCGAGGGCTCGACCCCGTTCCGGTTTTCTCTCCATGTCGG
Source organism: Brevundimonas sp. Soil_N_31 (assembly GCF_057655995.1). NCBI lineage: Bacteria > Pseudomonadati > Pseudomonadota > Alphaproteobacteria > Caulobacterales > Caulobacteraceae > Brevundimonas > Brevundimonas sp. Soil_N_31. The sequence goes on along the minus strand of NZ_JBDGLE010000002.1, from coordinate 11,833 downwards.
CGATGTCGGTCACACGCTCGTCGTCGGTCCGACCGGCGCCGGCAAATCGGTGCTCCTAGCCGTCATGGCCTTGCAGTTCCGGCGCTACGCCGGTGCCCAGGTCTTCGCCTTCGACTTCGGCGGTTCGATCCGCGCCGCCGCGCTCGCCATGGGCGGTGATTGGCACGATCTCGGCGGCGATCTCACCGAGGGCGTGGACTCCTCGGTCGCGCTGCAACCGCTCGCGCGCATTCACGACACACCCGAACGCGCCTGGGCGGCCGACTGGATCGTCGCCATCCTGATCCGCGAGGGCATCGCGATCACTCCCGAGGTGAAGGAGCACCTTTGGTCGGCGCTGACCTCGCTGGCATCGGCGCCGGTCGAGGAACGCACGATCACCGGCCTCACGGTGTTGCTCCAATCGAACGACCTGAAGCAGGCGCTGCGACCGTATTGCGTGGGCGGTCCCTATGGGCGGCTACTCGACGCCGAGGCCGAACATCTCGGCTCGGCATCGGTGCAGGCGTTCGAGATCGAGGGACTGGTCGGGACTGGCGCAGCACCCGCCGTCCTCGCCTATCTCTTCCATCGCATCGGCGACCGTCTCGACGGCTCGCCGACGCTGCTCATCATCGACGAGGGCTGGCTCGCACTCGACGACGATGCCTTCTCCGGGCAATTGCGCGAGTGGCTGAAGACGCTGCGCAAGAAAAACGCCAGCGTCATCTTCGCCACGCAGTCGCTGTCCGACATCGACAACAGTAACATCGCCCCGGCCATCATCGAGAGCTGCCCGACAAGGCTCCTCCTGCCGAACGAACGCGCGATCGAGCCGCAGATCACGGAGATCTATCGGCGCTTCGGTCTCAACGACCGCCAGATCGAAATCCTCGCGCGGGCCACGCCCAAGCGCGACTATTACTGCCAGTCGCGGCGCGGCAATCGCCTGTTCGAGCTGGGCCTTTCCGAAGTCGGTCTCGCGCTCGCCGCCACCTCCTCCAAGACCGACCAGTCCGAGATCGCGCGCACCGTCGCCGAGCATGGCCGCGAGGGCTTTCTCGCCGCCTGGCTGCGCCTGCGCGGCGCCGAGTGGGCCGCAGACCTCATCCCTGATCTCACGAACCTCACCCCCCAGGAGTCCAAGAAGGAGTAAGACCATGGATACGCTTCGTTCACGCCCGCGCGCGATGTCGCTCGCGGCCTTCATCCTGGCGATACCGCTCGCCGCATCACCGGTGCTGACCGCGCCAGCGCACGCGCAATTCGGCTTCGGCGGCATCGTCTATGACCCTACCAACTACGCCCAGAACGTCCTGACGGCGGCGCGTTCCCTCGAGCAGATCAACAACCAGATCCGCTCGCTTCAGAACGAGGCGCAGAGCCTCATCAACCAGGCCAAGAATCTGGCGAACCTGCCGTACTCGGCGCTCCAGCAGATTCAGCAGAACGTCCAGCGCACCCAGCAGCTCCTCGGCCAGGCGCAGAACATCGCCTTCGACGTCCAGAACGTCGATCGGATGTTCCAGCAGCAATATGGCAGCGTCTCACTGTCGTCGTCGGATGCCACGCTCATCACCGACGCTCGCTCGCGCTGGCAGAACACCGTCGGCGGTTTGCAGGATGCCATGCGCATTCAGGCCGGCGTCGTCGGCAATATCGACAGCAATCGCACGCAGATGTCGAACCTCGTCAGCCAGAGCCAAGGCGCTCAGGGTGCGTTGCAGGCGACACAGGCCGGCAATCAGCTTCTCGCCCTGCAATCGCAGCAGCTCTCCGACCTGATCGCGCTGATCTCCGCCAACGGTCGCGCCACGGCGCTGACTGACGCGGAACGTGCGGCGGCGGCCGATCAGGGCCGGGAGCAACGCCGCCGCTTCCTCACGCCGGGGGCGGGCTATCAGCCCGGCAACGCGCAGATGTTCGGTAACGGCAACTGAGATCGCGGTCATGGACGGCAAGATGCTGGCCCGGTTGGGCGCCATCGTTTTCGTATCGCTCGCCATCACGGCGACGGCGATCGAGATGACCCGGAAGGACGCGACCCCTGAAATGGGGCGCGTCCACGCTGTCGAACCCAAGCGCGATGCGCTCCGCGAAGGGCAGCGCCGGTGCCAGCAGCTTGGCCAGGCGGCGGCGAGCGATACCGACTGCATGCGCATCTGGGCCGAGAGCCGCGATCGCTTCCTCGGCCGCGCCCCGGCGCCTGCCGTCCCGACAACAGATGGACGGTGAACCATGGGCGGCGCAGGTGTCATCGACAATTTCCTCGGGGTCTTCACCTCCTACATCAACAGCGGGTTCGGACTGCTCGGCGGCGAGGTCGCGTTCATCGCCACAACGCTGATCGTCATCGATGTGACGCTTGCCGCCCTGTTCTGGAGCTGGGGCGCGGAAGACGACATCATCGCCCGGCTGGTGAAAAAGACGCTCTTCGTCGGCGTCTTCGCCTATCTCATCGGCAACTGGAACAACCTCGCCAAGATCGTCTTCGACTCGTTCGCGGGCCTCGGCCTCAAGGCTTCCGGCACCAGCTTCACCGCACAGGATCTGATGCGACCCGGCAAGGTCGCGCAGACAGGGCTCGACGCCGCGCGCCCCTTGCTCGAATCCATCTCCGACCTGATGGGCTGGATCGCGTTCTTCGAGAACTTCATCCAGATCGCCTGCCTGCTGTTCGCCTGGGCGCTGGTGCTGCTCGCCTTCTTCATCCTCGCGATCCAGCTCTTCGTGACCCTGATCGAATTCAAGCTGACGACGCTGGCCGGCTTCGTCCTCATCCCGTTCGGCCTGTTCGGCAAAACCGCCTTCATGGCCGAGCGCGTGCTGGGCAATGTCGTCTCTTCCGGCATCAAGGTGCTGGTGCTCGCCGTCATCATCGGCATCGGCTCAACGCTGTTCAGCCAGTTTACGGCCGGCTTCGGCGGCGCAACGCCCACCATCGACGACGCCATGGCGATTGTCCTTGCCGCGCTATCGCTGCTCGGGCTCGGCATCTTCGGCCCCGGCATTGCTGCCGGTCTTGTCAGCGGCGGACCACAACTCGGCGCCGGTGCGGCGGTTGGCACCGGGCTTGCCGTCGGTGGCGCGGCGCTCGCAGCTGGTGGCGCGGCAGGCCTTGCCCTGAAGGGAGGAGCGGCTGCGATCTCCGGCGGTGCTGCCGCCGTGCGGGGCGGAGCGGCAGCGGCAGGCGGAGCCGCTGCGGCCTACAGCGTCGGCTCGCTCGGCCAGTCCGGCGCAGCCGGTGTCGCCTCTGGTCTCGGCGGTGTCGCCCGCGCGGCCGGCGCAGCCGCCGTATCACCCCTGAAACGCGCGACGGCGCGCGCCGCCGAAGGCGCCAAGTCCAGCTTCTCCGAAGGTGCGAAGGCAGGCTTCGGGGCGACGGGCGGATCCTCGACCATGAGCACGATACCCGGCTCAGGCTCCGCAGGCGAAGCCGCCGCCGCAGCGCCCCGCGACGGTCCGCCCGACTGGGCCAAGCGCATGAAGCGCCATCAGTCCCTCAGCCACGGAGCCACCCTCGCAGCGCACGCCGTCAAATCCGGCGACAGCCATGGCGGCGGCTCTTCCGTCAATCTCTCCGAAAGTAACCGCTCATGAGCCTCTTCAAACGACCCGCCGCCCACTATGGGAAATCGCCCGAACCCGAAACACCCTATCAGCGCGCCGCGCAGGTCTGGGACGATCGCATCGGTTCGGCCCGCGTCCAGGCCAGGAACTGGCGCATCATGGCATTCGGCTCGCTGTTCCTGTCGGCCGGCTTCGCCGCCGCGCTGGTCTGGCAGTCGGCGCGCGGCACCGTCGTTCCCTGGGTGGTGCAGGTCGATCGGCTCGGTCAGGCGCAGTCCGTTGCACCGGCGTCGGCCGACTACCGGCCGACCGATCCGCAGGTGGCCTGGCATCTTGCCCGCTTCATCGAGCAGGTCAGAAGCATCCCGGCCGATCCGATCATCGTGCGCCAGAACTGGCTGCGCGCCTACGACTGGACCACGGATCGCGGCGCCGGCGCGCTCAACGACTATGCCCGCACCAACGATCCCTTCACCAAGGTCGGCAAACAGCAGATCGCCGTCGAGGTTTCGAGTGTGATCCGCGCATCGGCGGATTCCTTCCGCGTGGCCTGGACCGAGAAGCGTTACGAGAATGGCCAGCTCGCGGGCACGGAGCGATGGACCGCCATCCTCACCATCGTCATTCAGACGCCGCGCGACGCAGACCGGCTGCGCGCCAATCCGCTCGGCATCTACATCAACGCCATCAACTGGTCGCGGGAGATGTCCCAATGAGCACGTCTCTGCGCATGTCCGGCTCTCCGGCTTTCCGTCAATCCGCTTTGGCGATGATGCTGCTCTCGGCAACGATGCTGGCGGGCTGCGCGACCTTCAAACCACCCACCATCAGCTATGACAGTGACGTGCCGCCGCTCCCAGCCGTGCCGACGCCGGTCACGGAACAGCCGCCACGTCAGCTGCACACGCCTCCTGCCTGGACGGTCGCGCATGGTGGAACCGCCGCGAATACGCCGAGCGGCCGCGTGGAAAACGCCAATGCTGCGTCGCGTGTCGAACCGCGACGCGAGGGCTATTATAACGCCATCCAGATCTATCCCTGGAGCGAAGGCGCGCTTTACCAAGTCTATGCCGCGCCCGGCCAGATCACCAACATCGCGCTCGAACCGGGCGAAAGCCTGACCGGCGCAGGTCCAATCGCCGCCGGTGACACCGCCCGCTGGATCATCGGTGATACCGAAAGTGGTTCCGGCCTCTCGCGCCGCGTCCACATCCTCGTCAAACCGACGCGCCCCGACATCACCACGAACCTGGTCATCACGACCGACCGCCGCATCTACATGCTTGAGCTGAGGGCGGAGGCGAAACCCTATATGCCGGCCGTTGCATGGGCTTATCCCGCGCTACCGGCATCGCAGCGCGGAACGGTCCCTGCGACGCCTATCATTCCCGCTGCCGCCGCGCGTCACTACCGCTACGGCCTCACCGGCGACACGCCGCCTTGGCGGCCGGTCGCCGTCTATGACGACGGCAGGCGGGTGTATGTCGAATTTCCACGCGGCATCGCTCAAGGCGAGATGCCGCCGATCTTCGTCCTCGGCACCGACGGCGAGCCGCAGCTCGTCAACAGCCGCATCTACCAAAACATCCTGATCGTTGACCGCATCTTCGGAGCCGCCGAACTGCGCCTCGGCAGCAGCAAGCAGCAGCAGACCGTCAGGATCGTGCGAACCGATGGGAAACCTGCATCATGAGCGACACCGACCACGACAATGCCGAACCGCTGGACCAATCGACTCCCGTCGTCGATACGTCATCATCCATGCGTCTGCGGGCGGAACCTCCGCGTGTCACCCGGTTGTCGCGCAAAGTGCTCGCCGGCGTCGCCGCGGTTGCCCTCGTCGGTATCGGCGGCTCTCTCATCTACGCGCTCCAGACCCGCGATCCCGGCAAGAGCGCCGACGAACTCTATTCGACCGACAACCGCACCACGGCCGACGGCCTGGCCGGCCTGCCACGCGATTACACCGGCCCGGTCCTCGGCCCGGCGCTGCCTGGAGACCTCGGTCGCCCGATCGTCAGCGCGCAAAATCAGGGGCATCCTGTCGTGCCGCCCGCCATGGCGGCGCCGGGGCCTGATCCCGAGGAACAACGTCGCCTCGCCGAATTGGAGGCCGCCCGCACCAGCCGCGTGTTTTTCCAGGCCGGTCCGGCCGCAACGTCGGCGACCGCTGGCCCGAATGTCCCGGGATTTGCCGGCGTGGGAGCTGGCACACAACCAGGTGCCGAGACGCCTCAAGATCGACAACTCGCGTTCCTCAATGCTCCCGTCGACCGCCGCACCATTGCAGCCGACCGCATCATGGCGCCAGCATCGCCCTATGTTCTCCAGGCGGGCGCGGTCATCTCGGCCGCCCTCATCACCGGCATCCGCTCCGATCTGCCTGGACAAATCACCGCGCAGGTGACGGAGAACATCTACGATAGCCCGACCGGCCGCATCCTCGTCATCCCACAGGGCACCCGGATCATCGGCCAGTACGACAATAGCGTCCAATACGGGCAGAGCCGCGTGCTTCTCGTCTGGAACAGGCTCATCCTCCCGAACGGCCGGTCCATTGTGCTAGAACGCCAGCCCGGAGCCGATACCCAGGGCTATGCCGGTCTGGAAGACGGCGTCGATTACCATTGGTGGGATCTCGCCAAAGCGGCGGGGCTCTCGACGCTTCTGTCAGTCGGGTCCGAGCTTGCCATCGATGACCAGGACCGGCTCCTGCGCGCCATCCGCAATGGGGGCCAGGACACGATCAATGATGCCGGTCAGCAGATCGTTCGGCGCCAGCTCAACGTCGCCCCGACACTGACGATCCGGCCCGGCTTCCCTGTCCGCGTGATCGTCACCCGCGATCTCGTCCTCGAACCTTACGGAGGCTGACATGACGAAATTGAAGCTCGGCCCGATCACCGAGGAAAGGCCGGTGAAGGCGACGCTGGAACTGCCCGCATCGCTTCACCGGGATCTCGCGGCATATGCCGAGCTGCTGGGAAGGCAGACCGGCCAGCCTGTGCGCGATCCCATCCAGCTGATTGTACCGATGCTGGAGCGCTTCATCGCCACCGATCGCGGGTTCGCCAAGGCCCGGCGCGCGAAGCCCGCGGGCGATGCCAGTTCATAAATCCACGCCCTGACGACGCGCCATCATCTTCGCCATGCTGACAAAGCGCCTGAGCGCCGGATTGTCGTTCTTTGGCGACCACACGCCGTTGAAGGGAAGGACCTCACCAATGATCGGCCGATAGCAGATGCCCGGCACATGGGCGGCTGTCGTCGCTTCGCTCGTGACCGTCAGTCCGCTGCCGATCGCGACGAGCGTCAGCAGATTGTCGCGCCCGACAAACTGCGCCTGAATCTTCGGGTGATGGCCGAGATCGGCGACCCGCTGGACCAGATAGTCATGGACCTCCTGGCCCGGCGGTACATCGCTGACGATGAAGGTCTCGTGCGCCAGATCATGCCACTTCACCTCCTCTTTCCGGGCAAGGGCATGTGCTTCCGGCAGCACCACGAAAACACGTTCAGACCAGAGATAGGTGGTCTCGCATCGGGGCCACTCCAACGTCCCTGTCAGAAAGGCGATGTCCAGCCGGAACTGCCGGATCGCGGCGACATGCTCCGCGGGATTGCCGTCGACAACCTCGACATACACGCCAGGGTGCTCTGCGGCGAAGGTCCGGAGAAGATCTTGCAGGAACCCCGAGGCCAGGGACGAGAAGATGCCCACGCGCAATTGACCTTCTGTGCCGCGCCCCACCGCGTCCACGATCTCCGCGCCTTCATTGATGTATCGAAGAACCTTTCGGGCTTTCGACAAAAGCCGCTGTCCGGCAACGGTCAGACATACACCGCCGCTGTGACGGTGAAACAGCGCAGAGCCGAGCCCGTCTTCCAGGTCGCGAATCCGGCGGCTGATCGTGGACTCCTGTACGCCCAACGCTACGCCCGCCTTGCGGAAACTCCCATGCTCGGAAGCCGCCACGAAATACCGCAGATGTCGAAAATTCATGTTGTTACCTAACGATTGTTTTGGGTCCTTTGCTGATTGCTTGAGAAGGTGCTGGAGGCTGCCGGCGACTGGGGGCTGCGCTCGCGCCACATGTTCTGTGTCGTATCTGATTTGCACGCCAGGACACGGCGTAGCTCTACACCCATCAAATCGGGCTTTCGTTCCGCATGATCTATCGCCTTCTATCCGCCTTCACGGACGAATGAAGGATATTTTCCAATTAATTACCGAGTTGAAACCCTCGTGAGGCGCACCATCAGGCGTCGTCAGCTCCGGGAAATAGCGCCTCTGGCCGATACGACCATCTACGACATGGAACAGTGAGGCGAGTTTCCTCAGCGCTTTTACCTGTCGGCCCGCTGCGTCGTGTGGGAACTCACCGAGGTCGAGGCATGCTTGATGTTTGCCTCCAAACCTCGCGAGCCAAGATCGTCCGGCGCGTGCCCATATCCGTCGTCCAGCTTCGAAAAACACGCCCCGTGCAGTCGGTCAGTCATCGGCAGGTACGCTTCTCCACACCATCCTCCAGGGACCGGGAATCGATGGAACACCTTGCTTCTCGCAATAACCGACCCAAATCGGACAAGATCATGCCAAATCGGCTTAAATCTGCTTTACTCGCCTCTATATCGGTGGAATAGTTCCACATCCGCTTCGACCGGAGAAAGGGCGGCTTGTGTCTGATCGCTGGATGTCTGTCGAAGAAATCGCTGCTTACCTGGGGGTAAGCAAAGATACCGTCTATGGTTGGATAGCAAAAAGAGAAATGCCTGCTCACAAAGTCGGAAGACTCTGGAAGTTTAAGTCAGAAGAAGTCGATTCATGGGTGCGAGCGGGAAAGGCCTCCGACGAGAGCAATGAACCGTCAGTAAGGGATGCGCGAGAACCGGAACGCCGCGCTTCGGGGGAGAAGAAATGAGCGAGGTGGCGTGTATCGACCTGTTCTGCGGTGCGGGAGGTTTGACGCACGGCTTGATTCAAGCCGGTGTTCCAGTCGTCGCCGGCATTGACGTCGATACAGCCTGTCGTCTCCCCTACGAAGTCAACAACGGCGCGCAATTCCTCGTCAAGGACATCCAGAACGTAAGCCCGGCGGAGCTGAACAAGCTATACGGCAACGCCAAAATCCGGGTCCTCGCCGGCTGCGCGCCCTGCCAACCGTTCTCGACCTACTCCCAGCGCTACGACACCCTCACCAGCCCTCGTTGGCCGCTGCTGTATCAGTTCGCCCGTCTCGTGAAATCTGTCCGTCCCGACATCGTGACCATGGAAAACGTACCCCTGGTCCAAAAGCATGCTGTCTTCGACGACTTCGTCACCACTCTTCAGCGGCTTGGCTACAAGGTTTGGCAAAATGTCGTGGACTGCACGCAATATGGCCTGCCTCAGACGCGACGCCGCATGGTCATTCTGGCGAGTTTGATCGGTCCCATTGAGCTGATCTCGCCAACCCATAAAAAGGCGAAGTCGGTCAAGGACGCCATCGGGAAATTACCTGCCATTGCGGCCGGGAGTGTTCATGAGAATGATGCTTTCCACGTCTCGTCCAGGCTTTCCGATTTGAACCTTGAGCGCATTCGCGCGTCCCATCCGGGCGGAACCTGGCGTGATTGGCCCGAGCGGCTCGTAGCTGATTGCCACCGGCGAGAAACTGGCCGCACCTACCCTGGCGTTTATGGACGCATGGCATGGGACGATCCGTCTCCGACGATCACCACGCAATTCTACGGCTTCGGCAACGGTCGCTTCGGTCATCCGGAGCAGGATCGAGCCATCTCCCTGCGGGAAGGCGCCATCCTGCAAGGGTTCCCCAAAAAATACGCCTTCGTCGAAAAGGGTAGCCCAGCACATTTCAAGGCATTGGGTCGAATGATCGGCAATGCCGTCCCAGTGGCCCTCGGCAAAGCGATCGGGCAAAGCATCGTGACCCATCTCGGTGTTGATGCGCGGACGGATCAGGCGAAGAAGGGAGGCACCGCGGATGTCGCGCGTAAGCCCCTCGTCGCATGAGGCGAGCCTCCGCATGGCTCGGGTGCGGCAGAAGGGCACCGACGCCGAACTCTCGTTGCGCAAGGAGTTGCACGCGAGAGGGTTGCGCTACCGTTTGCAAGTCCCGCTTCTGACCAAGCCGAGGCGCGTCGCCGACATCGTGTTTCCCCGCGCCAAAGTCGCCGTCTTCGTCGATGGGTGTTTTTGGCATGGTTGCCCGGCGCATGCCTCCTGGCCGAAGAGCAACGCGCAATTTTGGCGTGACAAAATCGAAACCAATCGCGCCCGAGACACGGATACCGATCAACGCCTCAACGCTTCGGGTTGGCGTGTCATCCGCGTATGGGCGCATGAGCGCGCCGGCGAAGCGGCCGAACGCATCGAAAACGTCGTTCGAGGCGGGAGTGGGTTGCAATGATCGTCGGAGATGCGAGTAGCGCGGCGGCACAGATCGCGCACCACACGATCCCGGAACCCGGCCAGTTGGTCGAAGCACGTCGGCGGCAATGGATCGTGTCGGATGTCGATAGTGGATCGACGGCGCCGAGCCTTCCCAAACGCCATCTCATCCGATTGACGTCGATCGACGAAGATGCCCTGGGCGAGGAAATCGAAGTCCTATGGGAGTTGGAGCCCGGCGCTCACGTCATTGAGCGAGCTGGCCTGCCGCGCATAACGGGCTTGGATGATCCGGCATCCCTAGAAGCTTTTCTTGATGCCGTCCGATGGGGTGCCGCCACCAACGCCGACAGGGCCTATCTCCAGGCTCCTTTCCGCAGCGGTGTCAGCATCGAGGATTTTCAGCTCGATCCATTGGTGCGAGCCATCGACATGGCCCGCACCAGCCTGCTCATCGCGGATGATGTTGGCCTCGGCAAGACGATCGAAGCCGGTCTCGTGGTCCAGGAAATGCTCCTGCGCCATCGCGCGCGCACCGTGTTGGTGCTGTGCCCAGCGTCCCTTCAGGAGAAGTGGCGCACGGAGATGCAGGAGAAATTCGGTCTCGACTTCCGCATCGTCGATACAGAGTTCGTCAAGCGCCTGCGTCGTGAACGTGGCCTGCACGCCAATCCCTGGACTTCGTTTCCTCTGCTCATCACGTCGATGGATTGGGTCAAGCAAGGCGAAGGACTGCGCCTGTTCCGAGATGCGCTGCCGCCTACCGTTACCCATCCTCGAAAATTCGATCTCTTGGTCATCGACGAAGCGCACAACATCGCGCCCACGGTCGGACACTACGCAGTCGAGAGCCTCCGAACCCGGCTGGTGCGACTGCTCGCGCCGCATTTCCAGCACAAGCTGTTTCTCACCGCCACACCCCATGACGGCTACACCGAGTCGTTCACCGCTCTGCTCGAACTGCTCGATGACCAGCGCTTCGCGCGAAACGTCCTGCCGAGTGAGCCCCAGCGCGCTCGCGTCATGGTGCGGCGGCTGAAGAGCGACTTGGTGGATGCGAACGGCAAACTGCTTTACCCGGTGCGGCGTCTCGAAGCTCTCCCCATCAAGTATGACGATGACGAGAGGCAGATCCGGCGCCTTCTCGGCGATTACATATCGTCACGCGAGAATGGCGAGGGTGGCGCACGAGCGGTCGATCGCTTCGTCCACCAATTACTGCGCAAGCGTCTTGCGTCGTCACCCGCCGCGTTCGCGGCGACGCTGGAAAAGCACATAGCGACGATCGAAGGCCGTTCGTCGGCCGACCAGACCCGGCGTAAGCTGGATGATCGCATCCTTCGCCGTGCCATATCGAAGGCCGAAGAAGACTATGCCGACGACGCATTGCGCGAGGCGGCGGAAGACGATGCGCTAGGCGAAGCCGCCAAACACATCCGGCCGCCCAGTGAGCAAGAGCGGCGGATGCTGGAACGCCTGCGCTCCTGGGCGCAGCAAGCATCACGCAGGGCAGACTCCAAGGCGCGCGCGATATTGGAGTGGCTGGCCGAGAACCTCCAGGAGGGCGGCGAATGGACGAATGAGCGGGTCATTCTCTTCACCGAATACCGGACGACGCAGCAGTGGATGCAGGAGACGCTCGTATCGCACGGCTTCGGCGGCGACCGGCTGGCGCTGATCTATGGCGGCATGGATCACGACGAACGCGAGGCCGTGAAAGCCGCGTTCCAGGCCAACCCTTCAGTATCGCCGGTCAGAATCCTGTTGGCGACCGATGCGGCATCCGAAGGCATTGATCTTCAGAACCACTGTCACCTGTTCGGCGTCAGCGCCTTTGGCACAGATCTGGGGTTGCGGATAATGGAGGGATTGGGTCTCGTCGCAGTGACGTAA